>JAAYKY010000035.1 GCA_012522185.1 Flavobacteriaceae bacterium
GTAGTATACGGGTAACTGTATCGAGGGTTCGAATCCCTTCCTCTCTGCAACTATAAAACGCAAACGCCTACTTATTAGGTGTTTGCGTTTTTGCTTATTGTGATAATGCACACAAAATGATAAGAACGAAGTTCTGGGTATTTGGGTTTAAAACGCCCCCGCTGGGCTCAACCCAGTTGATTCTTGGAAGTTTGAAAATCGAACAACGAAAATCGTTAAGAATCAACTAAGTCAATCTTTCTTTTTTATATCTATTTTTTTATAATAAATAAGATTTTACGCTCAATCTTCATGTATCAATCGCGTCATTCCCGAACCTAAAAAATCATTGGGTCGAATGAGAAAACCAAACTTCTCATAAAATCTTTCCTTACCTTTTGCCGACATCAATCCAACAAAAGCACCGTCAACCGCATTCTCTTTAATATAATTCATTAATTTCTCCATTAGCAAATACCCGATTTTCCGGTTTTGGAATTCAGGCAAAACAATCAAATCCTGAATGTAAAAAACCAGCTTTCCGTCTCCGAGCACCCTGCCCATACCGATGATATGACTATCTTTCATCACGCTCAAAACATAGAGTGAGCTTTTTAACGCGAGACCAACTCCCTCGCCCTCAATCATTTCCCATCCCACAGAATTTCGCAAGGAATTATAATCCTCACCGCTCGGTGCCATTTCCAGAAATATTATTTCACCATTCATCTCAACTTTATTTTAAATTCTGATTTTAATTTTTCTCTCCAAATGAATAACTCATAAGCTTTCTCATAAATTTCACTTTCTACAGCTTTCAAAATCTCCGAATCTAAACGATGGACTATGTTTTCAGAATTTTTGAAATGACCATAAACATCCCGATGTTGCTCAAATAATTCATAAACCCATTTACGCACAGATACTCTCAACTGCTTTCTTTCTGTTTCGTCAAGACTTTTGAAATAATTATATCGTTTATTTAAAACTTTATATTCTTCTGCCCTCTTTTGGTTTTCAGTCTGATAAGTTTTTGAAAATTTATTTTTCTCTTCGGTCTTTATCTCTTCAAAAACATCTTGTAAAACTTTCTGTGTTTTCAATTCCTTCTCCGCTTTTTCAAAAAAACTTTTCATCCGAATGACTTTTACTAAATCTGAATTTACATACTCAAAACCGCGAGGAGTCAGATAGATTTTACCGCGTACGGCCAGTACGTCAAAGCTTGAAGTTCGTAAAGGACTTCTTTGGAAATGATGATGAAACAAGGAATGAAATGCCAATAGTTTATAAATCTGAAAGCCTTTACCACTTAAACCTTCGTCAATTTCATCATTATAATGTTCTACAAACTCATTCGGTGTTTTATGATACAATTTATGGTAAACCGACCACAGCAAATCTTCATTCACCTCAGGGCAAAACAATTGTTTAACTGTCGAATTAAATTTCTCAAATTTTTCTTTTAAATCCTTTTCCTTAGCTATTGTTTCTTTTTCTATAATTGGAATCGGAGTGGGGTTTGGAGTAAGAACTAATGATTTTTCTCTGGAAGGAATCATACTGAAAATTGTATAAGCAATCCAAATAACCTTTATAAAAGTCCAGAGTTCTACTTCCAATGGAACTTGAAAAAAAGGATTAATAAGAACCGCTGAAAACAGCCAGAAAAACAATCGCTGTGAATCATCTTTTTCATGAAAAGCAAAAAAACAGAAAATCAAGAGTCCAATAAATTGAATGTAACTGAAATAATCATTTCCCTTGCTCGATAAACTAAATAACAATAAAACCACCCAGGAGATTTTGACGATGACCAATAAATCCTTGCGTCTGATGCCTTCAAGTTCTGCATTCATAGCATTAATTTTTTAAATTAAACTTCTCTGAAATTGCAAGGATGAAAACTCAATCGAAATGAATACAGAAAGGAATCTGCACCTTTTATTTAGTCTTACGACCTTGCAAGTTGCCAAATCATTGCACCACCTTATCAGTTCGGTCTGACAGGTTGGCGTCCATTTGAATTCATTCAAATGAAGCTCTATAGATTCAGAATTTCAATAACAAATCAAACTAAGATTGATTTGCTCTACAAAGATTATTTTATTTAATGAAATATGCAAATCATCTATTTTTAAGTCTTTGCCTTTTTTCACCTCCAGCTATCTCTGGACTATATCATGTACATCCAAAGCATTTGAAATAAGAGGTTTATTCAAAAATAAATCTAAGAATTTGTTAATTTTTTTGGTATCGTTTTTGTACAAAACTTGATAATTAAATAATTAAGCCGGCTTAGTCTTTTAATCATTCCAAATTATCAATTATGAAAAAGAATAATGAGAATTTCGTTTTATTGACCGGACTCATTGGAGGCGTAGCGGCTGGATTTTTGGCGGGAATACTTTTAGCTCCTGACTCTGGAAAGTCAACACGTGAAAAGTTAAGAAAAGGTTGTAATAATTGCAGAGAAGAATTTGAACGAGTAATTCACCAAATCAAAGATTTAACTTGTGATAAAAAGACCGAAAATGAAGCCCAAGAAGCAATTATAAAGCCCAAGAAGCAGAAGTCTACATCCACAACTAGAAAAGCAAAGCTGAAGAAATAATGATCAACAGAACTTCTCCAGCCTTTTTTCATTTAAATAAGGCCTATGCTAAACTATCTGAAAAAATATGTGAATTATGGTATTGCCTATGCCAAACTCGAAATCACCGATTCGGTCAGTAATATGATTGGTGCAGGTGTATTCGGTATTCTGGCTGGAGTTTGCGGACTGATGATTTTGTTCATGGGAAGTATTGCCGCGGCCTATTTACTCAGTGATTTACTTGAAACACCCGGCACAGGCTTTTTGATCGTGATGGTATTTTATGTGTTGTTGTTTGTGGTATTTATTCTGTTCAGAAAGAAAATTAAACTCTTATTTACCAACAATGTAGTGGAAGCCGCAATGGAAGCAATGGATGACCCTGAATCTGAAAATTATGAAAACTAAAGACATCAACACGCTTGCACAATTGAGACAAGCCAAATCTGAGCTCAAAATGAAAATGAAGCGCAAAGACAATGATTTGCAAAACAATTTGATTTATTCGCTTGCCAATAAACTTTTCTCCGGAAAAAGCAAGGCTCCGAATTATGTTTCATCAGCTCTGGACAAGGGCACAAGAAACGCAATCCAGTTTCTGGCTCACACAACAAAAAGAAAACCGAGAATCAAAAGAGTCATCAAACCGGCTCTTATTGCTGCTTTAGCAATAGCCGTTCCCGTTTTGGCTACGAAAGCCGGCGGATTTTTAAAGGCAAAAGCTTAGTCTTTTATATGGAAAATATAGTGGGAAGCGCAGCAGGGATATTAACATCGGTGTCGATGATCCCGCAGTTAATCAAAGTTTTGAGAGAGAAAAATGTGGAAGATTTATCAGCCGGAATGCTCATCGTGCTGATTTCAGGCCTTTCACTTTGGGTTTGGTATGGAATTATGAAAGGCGAATGGCCCATTATTCTTTCCAATGCCTTTGCTGTATTGGTAAATCTTTGGTTGGGAATTTGTTTGATTTACTATAGAAAAAATAATTAACTTCAATTTTTCTCACTTAATTTACAAAACTTGAAATTTAAAATAAATAAGAGAAAACTTCTGAAATGGACCGGCATCACGCTGGGATCCTTAATTGTACTTCTTATTTTATTGATTTTAAGTTTAAGAATTCCCGCGGTTCAAAATTACGTTAAAGACAAACTCATTGTCTATCTGGAAGATAAAATCCAAACCGATGTAAATCTCGAAAAAGTTTTCATAGCTTTTCCCAACCGAATCATTCTCGAAAATCTTCATTTACAGGGACAGGATGTCGATACTTTATTGGCAGTTCGTAGTTTTGATGTAGGATTGAATATGTGGAAATTGCTTGACTCCAAAGCCGATTTTACTTCGATTGATTTGCAGGGCGTTCGCGCCAATGTCGTCCGGAATCCCGATGGGACTTTCAATTTTGATTATATTCTCGATGCTTTTGCCACCGAAGAAAAAGAAGAAGAATCCAAACCTTTTATCATTTCATTGGATAAAATAGAATTGCAGGATATCGGCATCAGTTTCATTGACAAACAATCGGCAAACGACATCAATGTGTTTTTTAATCATTTGAAAACCAGAGTGAAAACTTTCGATCTCGAAGAAAATTCCTATGCTTTGGACGAATTAAATCTCGACGGATTAAAACTGAAACTTCATCAGGATTTTGTGGAAGAAGTAGCGGTAAATGTTGAAGAAACCGTGGACTCGCTCAATCAGCAGAAACCGATGAGCATTGATTTGAACGCAATTAAATTCACCAATTTCGATGTGGATTATGGCGATGATAATTCCAAAACTTATGCAAAAGTTCTGTTCAAAGAATTAAGCGCCGAAATTGATAAACTCGATCTGCAAAATAATTCCTTCGAAATCGACAAAATCCTTTTGTCCGGAGCACGATTAAATGCCGATTTGTTTTTGCCTGAAACTTCAAATGAAGAAAATAAAAAAGACAGCATTTCTTCTTCCGGCTCAACGCCTAAGTTGGTATTGAGAAAATTAGAGTTGAATGATGTTCAGGCGGTTTATAATAATACAGCGGTTACATCGACTAATCAAGGAATGGATTTCAATCACCTTGATTTTTCAGATTTAAATCTGGAAGTCCGGGATTTTCAGATGGAAAATAATGAATTTATCGGGAGAATTGAGTCTGCCGAAATTCAGGAAAAAAGTGGTTTGAACATTCAGGAATTCCGAACGGATTTTGCTTATCAGTCCCAACAAGCCTTTTTGAAAAATCTTTACCTGCAAACGCCCAAAACCATTTTGCGTGATGAAATTGTTTTGAATTATTCGTCCATCGAACAGTTAAGCGAGGATTTAGGAAACGTTGCGATTTCAGCCGATTTGTACAATTCCAAAATTGGATTTTCTGATATTCTCGCCCTCGCGCCCGATTTGAGAAATACAGCGCCATTCAATAAATATCCGAATGCTTCGCTCCATCTCGATGCTGAAATCAATGGAATTGTCAATGATTTATTGATCCAAAATCTGGAAGTTTCCGGATTGGATGATTTGAAACTTAAAGTTCGCGGGCGACTTCGCAATGCCACAAATCCTGAAAATATTTATTACGATTTAAACATTTCGGAACTTTCTTCTTCGGCCAAAACCATCTACAATCTCGTTCCGCCGAACACCATTCCGTCCAATATTAGTTTGCCTTCTTCTTTTACCCTTCGCGGAAAAGCAAAAGGAACCATAGAAATCATCGATGCCGATTTGAAACTCAATTCCACACTTGGGAATGCGGCCGTTTTGGCTAAGCTCGATATGAGCCGTGAAAACCGGGAAACTTATGATGTAAAAGCCAATTTACGCGATTTGCAAATCGGAAAAATCATTCAAAATCAAGAATTGGGAGCTATTTCGGCAGATATAACTGCAAAAGGCGAAAGCTTTGATTTTGCCCGTGCCAATGCGGATTTGTCGGGCGATGTTGCCTATGTGGATTACAATGGTTATCGCTACCAAAATATGGATCTGACCGGGAAAATTCGAAACGGAAATTACGATATCGAACTGATTTCCAAAGATCCGAATGCGGATTTGAATTTGATTGCTTCGGGTGTTTTCAATGAAGAAAATCCGACGGTAAAATTAGACGGAACCATTACCAAATTGGATTTGAATAAACTCGGATTTTATGCCGAACCGATGATCATTGCAGGAAATATCGAAGCGGATTTCACCAATTTAAATCCGGATGAATTGAATGGTTTTTTGAACCTCAGAAACTTCGCCATTTCCGATACAGAAGAAGTTTTTCCGATTCAGGATTTAAGTCTGAATGCGCTTTCCACCATAGATTCAACTAAAATTTCTTTGCAATCCCAAATCGCCGATTTGGAGCTGAACGGAAAGTACAAAATCACTCAGATTTTTGGTTCGCTTCAGCAGACGCTCAATCAATATTATCAGTTCCAGCCGGTCGCGGACACGGTGGTCATCGATCCTAATCAATATTTCACTTTGGATGCACGGATTAAAAACGATGATTTAATTCGGAAATTTGTGCCGGATTTGAAAAGTTTTGAAACCATTGTCATTAACGGAAATTATGACGCCGACACCCGAAAAATTGAATTGAATGGTGAAATTCCACATATTTCTTATGGCGAATATTTGGTCGAAAATGCAAGTCTTCAAATTCAAAATGAAAATCAGGCGCTTCAATATAATTTAAATGTCGCCGGATTGAACAGTGAAAGTTTTGCGCTTAACAAACTCAGTCTTTCAGGTGATGTGGCCGATAATGTCATTTCTTATAATCTGACCAAAAAGGATGAAAAAGAGGAGGATCAGTTTTTAATTGCCGGAACCGCGGAGTCTTTGGGCGAAATCACAGAAATTTCACTCCATCCCGATGGTTTAAAACTAGATTATAAAGACTGGACGGTTGCCGAAAATAACAAAATTCAAATTGGTCCGGATGGGATTTTTGCCGATAATTTCCGGATTTCAAATGAAGGAAATGAAATTCTCATTCAGTCCGAGTCGAATTCACCCAATAGTCCACTCAATATTGATTTTACCGATTTTGAAATTGCCAATATCACCGAAATCATTCGCAAAGATTCTTTGCTTGCAGAAGGTAGAATTAACGGAAATGTTCAGATACGAAATATTACTGAAAACCTGAGTTTTACTTCGGATTTGAACATCAGTGAACTGGGTGTTTTCGGAAATCCGGTGGGCGATCTGGCGGTAAAAGTGGACAATGCGGCGGGGAATTTACTCAATGCAGATGTAGCGCTGAGCGGAAACGATAACGATGTGAAAATTCTGGGCGATTACAATATGGAGTCCGGAAGTTTTGATTTGGATATGGACATCAACCGTCTTCAGATGCAGAGTGTTCAGGGACTTTCAATGAACCAGATTACCGATACGGAAGGTTATCTTTCGGGCAATCTAAATATCACCGGGACGACCGAAGCACCGAGGATTTTGGGTGCGGTTCGTTTCAACGATGTCGGATTGCAAATTGCCCAAACCGGAAGTGATTTCAGAAATATCAATGATGAAATTGATTTTACCGGAAGAGGAATTGAATTTGATAATTTCAAAATCAACGACAGCGACGGAAATTCTCTGAATATCAACGGGCAGGTGCTTACACAGACTTATCGGGATTTCGGTTTCAATCTGGATTTGACAGCCGATGATTTCAAAGTGGTGAATTCCGAGAAAAACAATGAAGCCATTATGTACGGCGTACTTTCCATTGATGCAGATTTGAGAATTCGAGGTGATTTGGACTTACCGATTGTCGATGGAAATCTGGCGGTTTCAGACGATACTGATTTTACTTTTGTGTTGCCGCAGGAGTCGCCTTCCTTGCAGGAAAGAGAAGGAATTGTGGAGTTCATCGACAAAGACCAGCCGGTACTCAATCAAACTTTGGTGGACGAGACATTGAATTCCCAAACCAATTTCACCGGAATGGATGTGAATGTAAACATCGAAGTCAGTCGAGAGGCCAAAATGTCGATTATCATTGACAAAGCCAATGGAGATTTCGTGGAATTACAGGGCGAAGCCCAGTTGACAGGCGGAATTGATCCTTCGGGAAAAACGACTTTGGTGGGCGTTTATCAGGTCGAACAAGGTGGTTATGAACTTTCGGTAAGTATGCTGAAACGAAGATTTGACATTCAAAAAGGAAGTACGATTACCTGGAACGGCGAACCGACCGAAGCCACTTTGGACATCACAGCGATTTATAAAACCCAAGCACCGCCGATTGATTTGGTGGAACAACAAATGTCCGGAAAATCCAATTCCGAAATGAACCAGTACAAGCAAAGAATTCCATTCAATACTTTACTTAAATTAAAAGGAGAATTACTCAAACCCGAAATCAGTTTTGACATTACGGTGGACGAAGAAAATGCAGGCGTTTCTTCGATGGTAATGGACGATACCAAACAAAAATTGCAACAATTAAGAAACGAAGAAGCCGAAATGAACAAACAGGTTTTTGCTTTGTTACTACTGAACCGATTTGTGGGTGAAAATCCTTTTGACAGCGGTTCGGGACTTTCGGCTGAGTCGCTGGCACGGCAGAGTGTGAGTAAAATTCTTTCGCAGCAATTGAATAATCTTACCGAAGATTTAATTGAAGGCGTGGATTTGAATTTTGATTTGGAGTCAACGGAAGATTATACTTCGGGACAAAAAAATACACGTACCGATTTGAATGTCGGCGTAAGCAAAAGATTGCTCAACGACCGTCTGAAAGTTTCGGTGGGAAGTAATTTCGGGATTGAAGGCGATGCACGTCAAAATGAGAATACGACCAATATCGCGGGTGATGTGACCATTGATTACAACCTATCCAAAGACGGAAGGTATATGTTGCGGGCGTATCGAAAAGATGAGTACCAGGTCGCTTTGCAGGGACAAATCGTAGAAACGGGCGTTGGATTTATCATTACATTGGATTACGACAAATTCCGTGAGATTTTTCAGCGAAGTAAGGAGAAAAAGAAAAACAGAAACAAAGAAGTAGAATTTAAATAATGGGGAAAATTCAAACATACATTCGTTCGTTATTGGTTTCAGGATTTGCCGTTTTGATTTCTTCTTGCAGCAATACCAAATACCTGAATGAAGGCGAAATGCTCTTTACCGGAGCTGAAGTGAAAATTGAAAACGACTCGCTTCCGCGAAAGGAAAGAAAGGAATTAAAAGAACAATTGGAAGATAATCTTACGCCGAAACCGAATTCTTCTTTTTTAGGACTTCGTCCGAAATTATTGTTCTACAATATTACCAAAGAACCCGAAAAAGACAAGGGTTTACGTTATTGGATGAAATACCGATTGGGCGAAAAACCGGTTTTATTGCAGGATGTGGACCGTGATTTTAACCGGGAAATTTTGGTGAATTATTCGGAGAACAAAGGTTATTTCAATGCAAATGCTTCTTACGATACGATTTCAAAAAATAAAAAAGCCGAAATCATTTATACGGCCAATCCCGGACCGCGTTACCGACTGGGGTTGGTGGAATATCAAAAAGACTCAACGCTGATCAATGAAGAAATTCAAAATTTAACCGATAAATCTTTGCTCAAAACCGATGAGCCATTTGATCTGGATGTCATCAAAGCGGAGCGGGAGCGAATTGACCGAAATCTCAAAGAGCGTGGATTTTATTATTTTAGTCCGGATAATATCATTGTTCAGGCCGATAGTACAGTTTCAAATGACCATAAAGTCGATGTCAATGTGAAGCTGAAAGACGATACGCCACAATTGGCCAAAGAGCAATTCACCATTGACAAAGTGATTGTATTTCCGAATTATAATATCGACGAAGTCAAACTGGGACGCTACGGAATTCCGGCTCATATCGATACGATTTCAGCCTATAAATACGAAGATATTTATGTGATGGATCACGATAACAAATTCAAACCCAAGATATTTGACCGCGCACTTTATTTCAAAACCGGTGATTTGTACAATCGTTCAGACCATAACCTGACCTTGAGCCGTTTGATCAATCTAGGTGTTTTCAAATTTGTGAAGAATGAATTTGTGGTTTCGGATTCGGCCAATCATAAGTTTGATGCCTATTATTTACTGACGCCAAGGGAGTTACAATCATTGCGTTTGGAAGCTCTGGGTCGTACGAATTCTGCGAATTATGCCGGAAGTGAATTGAACCTGAACTGGACACATCGCAATATTTTCCGTGGAGCCGAACAATTGAAAGTAGCGGTTTTTGGTGCTTTTGATGTGCAGATGGGCGGTCCGAAAGATGCAGCCAATATATTTCGTGCCGGAGCCAATGCGCAACTTTCCATTCCGAGGATAGTGGCACCTTTCCGATTTCAATCGTCGAGTGCCTTTGTGCCGAGGACGAATATTTCTATCGGATATGAATTTATGAACCGAACGGAACTTTATACACTCAATAATTTCAATGCTTCTTTTGGTTATCTCTGGAAAGAAAATGAACGGAAAGAACACGATTTGAAAATCATAGATATTACCTATGTTTCGCCGGCCAATGTAACGGAAAAGTTCGACTCGATTTCGGAGAATAATCCCTTTATGCAAAGAATTGTAGAGCCTCAATTGATTTTCGGACCGATTTATTCGTATACTTATACGAATACGATGTTGCCGAAAAAGAACACGATTTATTACAGAGGGCGACTGGATTTGGCAGGAAATCTGGCGGGATTAATTTCAGGTGGAAATGCGAAGGAAGGTAATCAGAAGGAAATATTCGGAGTTCCTTTCAGTCAATATGCGAAAATTGAAAACGACTTCCGATTTTATCATAAACTGGACGATAAAAATTCGATTGCGACGAGGTTAATTGCCGGAGTGGCTTATCCGTACGGAAATTCCGAACATATTCCCTTTTCCCGACAGTTTTTCATTGGGGGAAGCAATAGTATCCGGGCATTTCGGGCGCGGACTTTGGGACCAGGAAGTTTCGATCCACGGACTTTGGACAATGCCTTCTTTTTTGATCAGTCGGGTGATGTGAAGTTGGAATTGAATGCGGAATACCGACTCAATCTTTTCAATTTTCTGAACCTTGCGGTTTTTGCCGATGCGGGAAATATCTGGTTGGTAAACGAAGATCCGGATCGTCCGGGCGGAAAGTTTTCCAAAGACTGGCTGGATGAAATTGCGGTAGGTGCAGGATTGGGATTAAGAATGGATTTTTCGATTTTGATACTTCGACTGGATTTGGCGATGCCGCTCAGAGTTCCATATTTTGAGAAAGGCGATCGATGGGCATTTGATAAAATTGATTTCAGCAGTAGTCAATGGCGAAGGGATAATCTGATTTTGAATATTGCGATTGGGTATCCGTTTTAGCATTTTCCATTGTTTATAATTAAAGAAAGTTTCATTTTTAATTAATTAGTAGTTTAATCAAAATATAAACAAACTAAAGTTTTCTGTTATTATCTTTACGCCGCTCATACCGGTTTATGGTTCAAAAAAACAATCCCAAAGTTGTCAATCCCTGGAAGTTCTATGATTGAGCCAATTCGGTTCATTCCTTGGTGATTGCCTCTGCGGTTTTCCCGATTTATTATGGTGCTGTAACGCTTTCTAACACTGCAAATCCGACTAAATTTATGGGGTTTCATCCCGAAGCAGCTTTCAATTTCTCCTTGGCAATTTGTTTCTTTCTCGTGATTTTGATGTCGCCGGTTTTGAGTTCGGTTGCCGACACCATCGGAAACAAAAAAAAGTTTCTGAAATTCTTTTGCTACCTCGGTTCTTTCAGTTGTATGGGACTTTTCTTTTTCACAGAAGAAAACATTTGGCTGGGATTATTGTTGAACTTATTGGCTGCCGTAGGATATTGGGGAAGCATGGTTTTTTACAATGCTTATCTGCCCGAAATCGTGACCGAAGACCGGCTCGACAAAACTTCAGCGCAAGGATTTATGGTCGGATATGTCGGCTCTGTCATTCTTTTGGTGATTTGTCTGGTTTTAATTCAGGTCGTGGGTGCAGGAAATGAAGGTTTCTGGACGCGACTGAGTTTTGTGCTTGTCGGACTTTGGTGGATGGGTTTTGCGCAGATTACCTTTCGCCGGCTTCCGACGAATATTTACAATAAAAAAATTCCGAGAAGTATATTCAAATCGAGTTTTAAAGAACTTCGAAACGTTGCCCGTGAATTGAATTCTTATTCGACTTTACGGATTTTTCTAGGGTCATTTTTCTTTTACAGTCTTGGGATGCAAACCATTTTTCTGGTGGCGGCACTATTCGGTCAATCCGAAATCGGATTGACAACGGACAAACTGATCATGACGATTTTATTGATTCAGATTGAAGCCATTCTGGGCGCTTGGTTATTTTCGTTTTTATCGGGAAAAATAGGCAACCGAAATACACTTTTGATTGGAATTTTCATTTGGATCATCGTTTGTTTATTGGGTTATACCATCGAAAAAGAAAGTCCTTCGGTAGAAACGCAGTTTTACATTATGGCCGCTCTGGTCGGATTGGTAATGGGTGGAATTCAGTCACTTTCCCGGTCGACGTATGCGAAATTATTGCCACCCACAGAAGATCATACCACTTATTTCAGTTTTTACGATGTGTTTGAAAAAATGGCATTGTGTTTGGGACTTTTCACATTCGGACTAATCATAGAAATGACCGAAGGAATGAAGGTTTCGACCTTGGCAATGGGTGCTTCGTTCTGTATCAGTTTCGTGATTATGTGTTTCTTGAAAATGAAAAAGCCGGTTTCAAATTAAATCAAATTTTTATGCTGAAAAATAAATTCACATTGGATTATTGGAAGAAAATTCTGCAAATTACGATCAAAGCAGCTAAAGGTTTTGCCGATGATCGTTGTATGAAATTCAGTGCTTCGTTGGCTTATTATACGATTTTTTCCATTGGGCCTTTATTGCTAATTGTCATTTGGTGCATCGGATTTTTCTACGGACAGCAATTGGAGGAAGGAACTTCTGCCCAAATGGAAGTTTTCGAAGAATTAAGTGAGATCTTCGGTACAAATGTGGCTAGTTTTATGCAAAGTTCGATGGAGAAAATGATGATCCAATCGGACTCCAACCTGGGAATTATCGTCGGGATTGGGACTTTATTATTTACTTCAACAACGGTTTTTGTAGATATTCAGGACTCCATCAATGCGATTTGGGGCGTAAAGCCAAAACCTAAAAAAGGTTGGCTTAAATTAATTCTGGATCGATTGATTTCTTTGTCAATGATCCTTGGGCTTGGATTTTTATTGATTACATCCTTGCTGGTCAATTCATTTATAATGCTTTTTACCAATTATATAACCGAAATCATTCCGGGCATTACGCTCAGTATGCTGAACTGGATCAACACCGGGATTACCTTTTTGGTGATTACCACCTTGTTTGGATTTATTTTCAAAGTTCTACCCGATGCAAAAGTCCGAAACCGTGACATCATCGGCGGTGCGATTTTCACTTCTTTATTATTCATGTTGGGGCGATACGGAATTTCCTTTTATTTGCAACACAATGCGACGGCAAGTGCTTTTGGAGCTGCCGGATCGGTGATTTTACTCTTGTTATGGATTTATTATTCGGCGGCTATTTTGTATTTCGGAGCGGAATTTACCAAGGAACATTCCAAAGTTTTTGGGAATGGAATTCAACCATCCACTTATGCCGTTTTGGTTGCCAAAACAGAAATTGCGGTGAAAGGCGGTGACGATGCGGCAGTAAAAGAAGGCGAAATTCTACTGGAAAAAGACGAGAGTAAATGTGAGGAGGGCTAGGCTTTATTTATAAATTTCAATAAACTCTGTTATTCTAAGAATTTGAGTTGAATTAAATTGCTGAATTTCAAGCAAATCTCCATCACCAGTTAAGAGATAATCTGCTTCTGAATCGACTGCAAGTGCCAGTAAAAAATTATCCTTTTCATCTCTGCACTCATTTACTACCGATTTAACATCTATAAATTCGGCGTAATCTTGAATTATTTCAATAAGACTTTCAACATCCTTAATTTTGAAAAAGCGTTTAAACTTTGGTCGAGCAACCACTTCAAGGAACTCGCTTAAAAGTTCTTCGCTAAAAATTAAAACAGATTTACCAGAAAGAATTATTTCATCGAGTTGTGCGAAATTTTTAGTAATTAGAAAGCTAATCCAAAGATTGGTATCAATAATTATCCTTTTCGACTTATTTCCCATAACGCTCATTCCGAACTTTTTCCACTTCAGCCGTTATTTCATCTAAAGTAGGCGCAGAATCAGAATTGGATCGTAATTTTTTCAAAACACCTGAAAAACCGCTCCTTGAATCCTGTCTTATTGAAATTAATTTCTGATCCGCCAAATCACGTAGTAATTTAACTGCTTTCGGATTTAATATTTCAATTTTGATACTGGTATTCATATTAATCATTTGACTCAAATATACAAAAAATCGTTCATTTAAACTCAAACCAAACGCCCATCCACCAAATAATCACTCAGTCCATAAGCTGTATATTTCTGAACTTTTCCGTGTTGCAGATGAAAATCAATTCGACCTAGGAATAGCCCTGCCCAGCCTACCTGATTATACAAAACCGTTTTTCCTTTTGCATTCAGAAATTCTTCGGGTTGGGGCAGAAAAGTATGGGTATGTCCGCCGATGATCAAATCAATTCCTGAAGTTTTTTTGGCTAAATGTTTGTCAGAAACAATACTGTCATCGTGCTGATATTCGTAGCCGATGTGCGAAAGGCAAATCACCAAATCACATTTTTCTTCTTCGCGTAAAATCCGGCTCATATCCTGCGCAATCTCAATCGGATCATAATATTTCATTTCGCCGTAAGCATCGCGGGAAACCAAACCGGTGAGGTCCACTCCTACTCCGAAAATCCCAATCCTAACGCCTGATTTCTGAATGACTTTGTAAGGTTTGAAAAAACCTTCCATCAAAGTATTTGTAAAATCATAATTCGCAATTACGATTTCAAATTTCGCGTGCGGCATACGACTTTTGATACCTTCCAGCCCATTGTCAAATTCGTGATTTCCCAAAGTCCCGACATCGTACCCCATTTGTGACATCAGTTTGTATTCAAGATCGCCGCCAAACAAATTAAAATAAGGCGTTCCTTGCACCACATCGCCTGCATCCAACAGAAGAACATTTTCTTCCTGTTGTCGGATTTGATGAATCAGAGCTGCCCGACGCGCAAAACCACCTTTATTGGAATAAGTTTCATCGCTCGATGGTTCAAAAGGTTCTATCCGGGAATGTTGATCATTGGTATGAAGAATCGTTATTTTCTGGGTTTTATTGAACTCTTCCGCCAGCAAATTCGCCGTCGGAACCATCGTCAGCAAAGAAGCTGCAGCTGCCTTTTTTATAAATTCTCTACGGTTTTCCATTTACGTTATGAGTTTAGGGTTGTGAGTAGTTTTATTTGTCAAGAATTCGTTTTTCCAGGTTTACCCGGATGGTATCGTTTTTCCCAAAATAATTCATCATCAAATCTCTTTGTTTGATACCCAAGTTTTCGGCCGAAACCGGATTTTCAAAGAAACTCATCTGATCGCCTCCTTTTTGAAGGAAATCATTGGTGACAATCGTATAATTTTTGTTTTTGTCTAATTTTTCACCATTGATGAGAATTGAACTTTCATCGTTTGAAACGAATTGAATTCCCGACAGCGGATGACCCACCGACGCATTGGACAGAAAATGCATCATTTCCGGAATTTTATCACCCGAAAGGGTTACCACAACCACTTCATTTTCAAAAGGCATTAGTTCAAAAACATTTCTTACCATCAAATCTCCGGCAGTGAAAGTCCGGCGAATTCCGCCCCAGTTCAAAACACAGAGATCGATTTTCTGGTTGTGTTTTTTCTGATAAATCAAATTGGCTTCTTCCAAAACCATATCACAATTCAGATTAGCGAGCGGACTATTGTAGCCGTCTCTGTGCAAATCAACAGGTGTATAACTGATGACTTTATCCATCGTTTCCTGCAATTCACGTTTGTAAGGCGCAATCAGCGCCACAACGGTTTCATCGGCTTCCAACTGATTGGAAATGGAAATATTTTCCTGATAATCCGCTTGTTGAACCTGATAAATCTTTTGGGAACAAGCCGTCAGAAAAAACAATAAAATGAGAACGGGAACAAAGAAGTTTTTCATTTTGATTAATTCTGCTATCAAATTTGAAAAATCTTTTTGGTTTAAACCTATTTTCAAGATTAAAATTAGCTTTAAATCATATTTTATTGTCAATTTTTCATAAATTTAAATATCTAAACTTAAAGCACTTAAAAATGAAACAACTTTATTTTCTTCTTTTCTTCATTTCATTTGAATTAAGTTTTGCGCAAACCTCTTCAGAAATTTTGCTGAACAACACCTGGCGGTTGGTTTCTTTTGATAATGAATGTTTTGGTCATGGTCCGATTGAAAATGGAGAATTTAATCCGAATAATATTCTTTTAAATTTCTCAGAAGAAAACGGACAGCTTTATTTTCAAACTGAAATCTGTCAGGCAATCGATGGCACCGTCCATATAAATGATGCTGAAATTAATTTCACAATTACATCGACCCAAGGAGATCCTTGCGAACATCCTTTAAATCAACAATATGAAGACGGATTTCAATGTGCAATGTCAGCTGAATACCATTTTACCATTACAGAAGAAAATGGATTTTATAAATTATCTCTTAGCAATGAAATTTTTATGGATGTGACTTTTACTACTGAATTATTAAAAACAGAATATTTAACTCAGAACTTTCTTTCTCTCCATCCCAATCCGGTCAAAGCAATTCTAAACATTGAAAATCCCGATTTGAAAATTATGAATTTGGAATTACTCAATTCCGAAGGGAAAATTATTTTGCAAAAAGCTGTAAATCAAAAAGAGATTGCGCTGAATTTCAATCCTTTTGCAAAAGGTATTTATTATTTGAAACTCCGATTGGAAAACGGACGGGTTCAAACCGAAAAAATCATTAAAAAATAATCGGTTTATTTTTCGAATTAACTCCAAAGCCTTTCAAATCCTTTGAGGTTTTTCTATTTATATACCTTAAATTTGAACATTCGAATGATGGAATTTTCATTTCATTCAAAACATTATTTATAATCAAATTTTTCAAATATGAACGAATTGACAGGAACCGGAATTGCACTGATTACCCCTTTTCATCAGGACGGAAGCATTGATTTTCCGGCACTTGAAAAACTGGTGGATCACGCCATAAAAGGCGGAGTCGAATACCTGGTTTGCTTGGGAACCACGGCAGAAACCCCGACTTTAACCAAAAATGAAAAGATAGAAATCGTTTCAACCATAAAATCGGCAAATGCCGGTCGTTTACCACTGGTTCTGGGAATTGGAGGTAATAATACCGCTGAAATCAAGGAAGAATTTAGCCAAACCGATTTGTCGGATTTCCTGGCCGTACTTTCCGCTTCGCCGGCTTACAACAAGCCTACGCAAGAAGGAATTTATCAGCATTACAAGGCTTTGGCCGAAAATACTGAAGCTAAAATTATTCTCTACAACGTTCCGGGAAGAACCAGTTCCAATATCAATCCCGAAACGACTTTAAGATTGGCGCATGATTTCAAAAATATAGTTGCCATCAAAGAAGCTTCGCCTAATTTCCTGCAAAGCACAGAGATTTTAAAAGACAAACCGGAAGATTTTATGGTGATTTCAGGCGATGATGAATTCGGTTTGCCGATGACACTTGCCGGAGGAAAGGGCGTGATTTCGGTTATCGCACAAGGATTGCCGGAGGAATATACCCAAATGATCCGTTTGGGATTGGAGAGAAAAGTAGATGAGGCATATTCTTTGCACTATCGACTGATGGACATTACCCGTTCCATTTATGTGGAAGGAAATCCTTGCGGAATCAAATCTTTATTGGCACACAAAGGTATTTGCAAACCTTTTACCCGACTTCCCTTGGTTCAAGCAAGCGAAAATTTATCAAAGCAAATTAAAGAATTATCAGAAAAAATTTAAACTGAAAGTTATGATCAAACAAAGTATATTGGACGCCCTGAACAATCAAGTAGAAGCCGAAGCAACCGCTTCACAGCTTTACCTTGCGATGGCTTCTTGGGCAGACGCCCGCGGACTTGAAGGAATTTCGGAATTTCTTTTTGCCCATTCCGACGAAGAAAGAATGCACATGCTGAAGCTCGTTCGTTTCATCAACGAACGCGGTGGCAAAGCCATCATTCCGGCATTGCAAATGCCGAGACAGGATTTTCAGAATCTGCATGAAATATTTGAAATGCTTCTCGAGCACGAAATCAAAGTATCGGAAATGATCAATGAAATCGTGGATCTGACACTTGCCGAAAAAGATTATACGACACATAATTTCCTTCAGTGGTATGTTTCGGAGCAAATTGAAGAGGAAAGACTGGCTCGGATTATTCTGGATAAATTAAAATTAATCGGCGACGACAAAGGAGGTATGTATTTGTTCGACAGGGACATTTCAAGTTTCCATTCGCCTAAATAATTTTAATTCCCTTAACATTTTGCCACCTGCAATTGTATTATGTTTGTGGCAAATATTTTATACCTTTGCAAAATGTTTAAAAAGTTCGGTGTTTTATTGATTGTTTTGACGTTGTTGGTATCCTGCAATAAACGTTTTGAAAAAGCTATGAAGAGTTCTGACAAGGACTATATCCTAGAAGCCGCCGATGAGCTCTATGAAGAAGGCAAATGGGCTTACGCCATCGAATTATACCAGAAAGTTTCTTCGGCATTTGCCGGGACTGAATATGCCGCAGATATTTCGTACAAACAGGCTGACGCAAATTTTCAAGATAGAAATTACCGTTTGGCTGCCCACCAATTCAAAACATTTTACATTACCAATCCGACAGATCCGCGCGCAGAAGAAGCAGCTTTCCGTTCGGCTTATGCTTTTTACACCGATTCACCGGTTTATAATTTAGATCAAACCAGTACGTATAATGCGATTGATGAATTACAGTCTTTTATCAATTCATATCCCGAATCATCCAAAGTGGAGGAAGCAAACGGATATATCAATGAGTTGAGGGAAAAACTAGAGAAAAAGTCATTTGAAATCGCAAAGATTTATTATAAAACACTGAAATACAAAGCAGCAGCAATTGCATTTGACAATATGTTGGATGATTATCCCGATACCAAATTTCGAGAAGAAGCTATGATGTATTCGCTTCGCTCAAAGTATGAATTGGTAAATTACAGTCGATTTGACCGCAAGGAACTTCGTTTGCAAGAAGCCTTGACGCAGCATCGACTTTTTATTAAGGCTTACCCAGACTCCGAATTCAGTGATGAAGCACAGAAAATCAATCAGCGAATGCAGGATGAGTTGGTAAAACACAGAGAAATTGCAGCTCAGATGGAAAAAGAGCGAAAAGAAAATCAAAGCCGGGAAACACCCGCAGAATCATAAATTAAGAACTAATCATTTATAAATATGAACTTCAAAGACATTGATGCACCTACAACGACGGAAACCTTTAACAGAGGGATCATCGAAGAAAAAACCGGAAATATTTACGAAGCAATCGTAATTATGGGAAAACGTGCTGAACAAATTAATCAGGAGATGAAAACTGAATTGATTCAGAAATTGGACGAATTTGCTTCTCATACCGATTCTTTGGAAGAAATTTTCGAAAACCGTGAACAAATCGAAGTTTCTAAATTCTACGAAAGGCTTCCAAAACCAACTTCAATTTCAATTAAAGAATGGATGAGTGATGACATCTACTTCAGAAATCCAAACGAAAACGAAGAAGCTTAAATAATAAGATATGTCTATTCTGAACCGGAAAAAAGTTCTGTTGGCCGTTACCGCAGGTATAGCTGCTTACAAAACTGCTTTTCTGGTTCGTTTATTTATAAAAGAAGGTGCTGAAGTAAAAGTAATTCTCACTCCCAAAGCCAGAGAATTTGTGACGCCTCTTACCCTATCCACTCTTTCAAAAAATCCTGTGGAATGGGATTTTTCAGAAGAAAGCGGAACTTGGAATAACCACGTGGAGCTCGGACTTTGGGCAGATTTTATGGTGGTCGCACCGGCTACTGCCAATTCACTTTCCAAAATGGCAGATGGAAGTTCTGACAACTTACTACTAGCTACTTATCTTTCCGCAAAATGTCCGGTTTACATTGCTCCGGCAATGGATTTGGATATGTACCAACACCCGACAACCAAAGAAAACTTAACGAAACTTGAAAGTTTTGGAAATATCATCATCCCGGCTGAAAGCGGTGAATTAGCGAGCGGACTTCGTGGGGAAGGTCGCATGGCTGAACCTGAAAACATACTTTCTTTTATTGCAAATGATTTGCAAAAGAAAGCGCCATTATTTGGAAAAAGTGTATTGATTTCTGCCGGTCCGACTTATGAAAAAATGGACCCAGTTCGCTTCATCGGGAATTTCTCATCTGGGAAAATGGGAATTGAAATCGCCAAATCGGCTGCAAATCTAGGAGCAGATGTAATCTTGGTTTGTGGTCCTTCTTCTATATCCACTTCCAATTATAATATCAAACGTATTGATGTAGTTTCTGCAATGGAGATGAAAGAAGCAATGGATTCAAGATTTGAAAATTCTGACATCGTGATTATGTCGGCAGCCGTTGCGGATTATCGCCCGGCTGAGTTGGCCGAACAGAAAATCAAGAAAGATGATGAAACGATGAGCATTGAAATGATCAAAAATCCGGATATATTAAAAGCTCTGGGCGAAAGAAAAAAACATCAGATATTGGTAGGTTTTGCTCTTGAAACTAACAATGAATTAGAATTTGCCAAAGGGAAATTACAAAAGAAAAACTTGGACTTCATCGTGTTAAACTCCATGCGTGACGAAAAAGCCGGATTCCAAAAAGACACCAATAAAGTCACAATCATTCCCAAAAAAGGTGAACCCATCGCTTACGAAGCAAAAAATAAAGCCGAAGTTGCAAAAGATATTATTAACTTTATCCTTGAAAATTACGAATTATGAATAAAATGAAACTGCTTTTTGTGAGTTTGATATTCTCTATTTCACTGTCTGCGCAAGAGTTTCTCGCAACAGTCACCGTAGATTATTCGCAAGTACAGGGTTCAAATGTCCAGGTTTATCAAACCTTACAAAAATCCTTGAGTGACTTCATCAACACCACAAAATGGACAGATAATAGATATAAAATTCACGAAAAAATAGAATGTAACTTCCTGATTATCATTACATCAAGAAACAACAACAGCTATAATGCTCGACTGCAAATTCAATCCAGGAGACCAGTATATAATTCAACTTATTTTTCACCGATTTTAAATTTTGTGGATAGTAAATTTGACTTCGAATACACTGAGTATGAGGAACTTATTTTTAACCCGAGAACTTTTAGCAACAAAAACCTTACGGATGTAATTGCTTTTTATATTTATTATATTTTGGGAATGGATGCCGACACTTTTCAGTTAGAAGGTGGAACATCTTATTTCAAAATTAGTCAACAAATTGCAATGAATGCAACGAGTTCCAATTTTGGTGGTTGGAATGAAATCGATGGAAACCGTGCTCGGGCTTCCTTGATAAATAATGTTTTGAAAACAGATAATAAAACACTTCGAAATATTTATTACCAATACCACCGTTTAGGTTTGGATCAAATGAGTGATAATGAAACCCGTGCGAAAAATGCGATTGGAAACACTTTGGAGACTCTGAGCTTTTATGCACGTGGAAATTATGCACTTTTTTATCCACTTGATATTTTCTTTATGGCAAAAAAGGATGAAATTTCAAAAATATTTGGTGGCGGTATGATGTCGAATGCGAACATTGCACAAATTAAAGAAACCTTGAACGCTCTTTCTCCAACAAATAGCTCCACCTGGAATAATCTAAAAAGATAATGCTTACCCGACTTTCGGTTTCCAACTTTGCCATCATTGATGAACTGCAAATGCAGTTTCATAAAGGCTTGACAATTATAACCGGTGAAACAGGTGCTGGAAAATCGATTTTATTGGGTGCCCTGAAATTAATTTTGGGCGAACGCGCAGATTTAAAACAATTGAATGATACGTCCAAAAAATGTATAATCGAAGCAGATTTTGACATTTCGGGTTTAGATTTGGAAGTCTTTTTTAAGGAAAATGAACTTGATTTTGATTTCGAAACCATTCTAAGAAGAGAACTTTTACCCAGTGGTAAATCAAGGGCTTTTATCAATGATACGCCCGTGAATCTGCAAACTTTGCAAGGTTTGGGCAATCAACTAATTGACATTCACTCACAATTCAATACGGAAAATTTATTTCATCAAAACTTTCAACTACAAATTCTTGATGCCTATGCAAATCAGTTTGATTTGATTAAGGATTATCAAAACTTATTTTTTAAAAGAAATCAAAAATCTGAAAGACTCCATCAACTCAAGGAAAGTTTGGCTCAATTAAACCTTGAAGCAGATTACAAGGATTTCTTGTTGGAAGAACTCGAATCCGCTCAGCTGGAAATCAACGAGTTAGAGGATTTAGGGAGAGAGCAAAAAGAATTGCAAAACATCGATGAAATTCAACGTATTTTAATCGAAGTCGAGCGTCAATTGGATACGCCTGAACTCGGTATTTTATCGCAATTATATGAAACTGCTCTTCAGCTCCATAAAATTTCGGAATGGAGTGAAGAATTGGAAGGATTTCATAAACGAATTGAATCGGCACGAATTGAATTGGATGATTTACACTCAGAAATCAATTTGAAAATTCAACGAATGGAATCGAACCCGGAACGATTGATTCTAATCAACGAGCGAATCGATTTAATTCATTCACTTTTGAACAAGCATCGGGTTCAAACATTGGAGGAATTGATCCAAATTACAATAAATCTAAAAGATGAAAAGTCAGGCTTTAAAGAACTTGAGAAAGAGATCCTTCAGCTTGAAGAAGAAATCGCCAAACTCGAAGTCGAATTAAATCAAAAGTCAGTTAAAATTACAAAAGGACGTAAATCCTCGATTCCTTTTGTCGAAAAAGAATTATTAGTTTCTCTGGAAAAGCTTGGAATGGAAAATGCCGAAATGAAATGGGAATTAAAACCTAAGCAGCAATTTACATCAAACGGAAAAGATGAAATCATTTTTTTGTTCAGTGCTAATAAAGGTTCTTCTCTAAAGCCAGTCAGCAAATCTGTTTCGGGAGGGGAACGTTCACGACTCATGCTTGCTGTCAAAAAAGCGCTCGCTGGAAAACTTGAACTTCCAACACTGATTTTAGATGAAATCGACACGGGTGTTTCAGGAAAAGTCGCAAATGAAGTTGGAAATTTGATGAAAGAAATGGCAAAAGACCTTCAATTGATTTCAATTACTCATCTGCCACAAGTTGCTGCAAAGGCTGATTACCACTTCAAAGTATCCAAAACCCTAAAGTCCAATCAAACAGTAACGGAAGTAAAGGAATTAAGTGAACTACAAAGAATACATGAAATCGCTGAACTAATCAGCGGATCCAATATTTCCGAAACAGCATTGCACCAAGCAAAAGAGCTGATTAACTCCTAAATTTGAAATAAAAAAACCTCATAGTAGAGATAACCATGAGGCATAAATAACTAACACACAAATATCTTAAAAAATAAGATATGTACAATTATTTCATGATTGAAACTCTTGTACAAGGCAAATATACAAAAGTCTACTAAAAAAGTATACTAATTTAATTGTTTTTTTTGATTCTAAATTAAATCCTCTAAAGATTGGCTTTCAAGGACTTTGAGTGTTTTATCCCGAACCTGTACCATTACACGGTTTAGAGAACAAGTCATCTCATCAGGACAGTCGTCACATTTCTGATAATAATTTAAACTGACACAAGGAAGCAAAGCTATCGGCCCATCAAGAACACGAATAATAGCTGCAATTGGAATACTCTGGGCGGGTACTTCCAAAAAATACCCACCTCCTTTTCCTTTTTTGGAAGATAAAAGCCCACTTTTCTTTAAATCCAATAAAATTCCTTCTAGAAACTTCAGTGGAATACTTTCTTTGGTGGCAATTTCTGAAATTAAAATAGGTTTTCCATGAGAGTTTCGCGCCAGATAAGCCATCGCTTTTAGTCCGTATTTTGTTTTTTTGGTCAGCATAATTCAGTTCCTCAATTCGTTAAATCAAAATCAAAGTTCGATAATTTTTATAAATTGCATTTTCAAATATAAATTACATTTTATGAATTACCGAATTTTATCCTTGCTATCCTTCCTAATCTGTTCGAACTTGGTTGCTCAATATTCCACCCCAAACACTGGTGTTCATTGGACTTTGGATGATATTGCCAATCAATCTCCCGGAACGATTACAGTCGCGGGGAATGAATATACTTTGCACGAGGATTTACTGATCGAAGTAAATGACTCCTTATCATTGAATGAAATCCTGACGCTGAAAATTGCTCCAGGCGTAGAAATTGAAGTAAAAGGGTACTTTTCAAGTGATGCCGATGAAATTACCATCACAGCGGTAGATCAAGCTGATCCTTACAAAGGTTTCTGGATGTATGATACTTCCGAAATTTATTTCAATAATACATTGGTAGAATTCGGTGGTGGAATTCGGGTGATTACTCCTAATTTTATGATGGAGAATTCCGAAGTTTCAAATAACAACAATCCTAGTGGTTCGGCTACAGGTGGGGCAATTACCTTTTCAAACGGAAGTCCGGTTATCCGAAATTCCACTTTTAAAAACAATCATCATCCTGCATTGAGCTCCGGAGCAAATACTTCGGTTGCCATTCAAATTGAAAATTCTTATTTCGAAGGAAATAACACAAACAACAACAACCGTCCTCAAATCAATATGGGACCAAGTGGAGATGCCGATTCCACTCGAATTATTAACAATACAATCATCGGAAACCGAGATTTCAACATGGTTGGTGGAATTTCCGTATCAAGCCTCACAGGAGTAACAAACAAATTTCTGGTCAAAGGAAATACCCTTCGTGACAACCGTTACGGTTTCACTTCTCTGGGTAATGTTTCTACTGGTATTATTCAAGACAATATCTTTGAAGACAACGACACGGAAACCAATCCCATGAATGGAGGTAGTGGAATTTCCCTATACAATACAGGCATGGTTTACATCATCGGAAATGAAATCCGAAGAAGCCTTTGGGGAATTACACTGATTGGTTCAGCACTTGCCAATCTGGGTAGCGATGATGCGGAAGATATCAATCCAGGTGGAAATATTTTTAGCGAAAATGGAAACGGAGGAGAAATATATGCGTTGTTTAACAATACACCCAATGAAGTGAAAGCGCTTCACAATTGCTGGATCGAAGGTCAGCAATCTACTGCCGAGGATGTGGAAGGAGTCATTTCACATGTTGTGGACGACCCAACTTTGGGAGAAGTCTTCTTCGACCCTTTTATTTGTGGAATTGAAATGAACACAAATGAACTTAACAAATCTGATTTTAAAATCTACCCAAACCCCGCTCAAAACTCATTCACCATCCAATCGAATGAAAATGGAAGCGTGAAAATCTTTGATTTAAATGGGAAATTGGTTCAATCCGAAATGAAAACAGAGGATTCTAAACTCATCCCAATTAATTTACCAAAGGGTGTGTACTTGGTTGAATTCAATTCAGGAAAAGCAAAATCCACTCAAAAATTGATTGTGCGTTGATCGAATACGAAAAAATGAAAAAGTCCCGGAATATCAATTTCGGGACTTTTTTTACCATCTCATCAAAACAGAACCCCAAGTGAATCCACTACCAAAAGCCGTCATACAGATTAAATCTCCTTTCTGAAATCTGCCTTCTGCATATGCCTCGCTTAAAGCAATCGGTATGGAAGCTGCCGTTGTATTTCCGTATTTCTGAATATTATTAAAAACTTGATCATCACGCAATCCCAACTGTCTTTGAACAAATTGACTGATGCGCAAATTGGCCTGATGCGGAATGAATAATTTTAAATCTTCTATGCTTTCGCCTGAGTTTTCAAAAGCCTCTCGGATAGATTCGGGAAAACGAGTCACGGCATGTTTGAACACAAAATTCCCATTCATATAGGGATAAATCTGTTCTGGCGTCAAAGTGTTGCCTTCTTCCAGCATCACATCGGACCAGCCTAATTTGGTTCCGGGAAACTGAACCGCAAGCTCTTCGGCAAATTCACCTTCGCTGTGCATATTAGTCGAAATAATTCCGCTATTTTCATCATCGGAAGCCGAAACTACTACCGCTCCTGCCCCATCTCCAAAAATCACCGAAACTCCTCGCCCACGCGTACTCATATCCAATCCGAAAGAATGGTTTTCAGCACCCACAACCAAAACGTTTTTGTACATACCAGAACGAATGTAGGCATCTGCCGTCGAAAGTGCATATACAAATCCGGAGCATTGATTTCGAACGTCCAATGCACCAATGGTATCACATCCTAAATTTTTCTGAAGCAAAACACCACAACCCGGAAAATAATAATCGGGACTTAATGTGGCAAAAAGTATAAAATCGATGTCTTTAGCGGTAAGTCCCGCATTTCTGATGGCGATTTCGGCTGCTTTGGTTCCCAAATCGGAAGTCGTCACACCAGAATGTTTCCCCAAATGACGACGTTCTTTGATCCCAGTTCGTTCTTGAATCCATTCATCATTGGTGTCCATTACTTTGGCCAAATCGTCGTTGCTAACTATATTTCCGGGAACATAATGACCGATTCCAGTTATGATTGATTTTTTCATTCGTAGTTTTTTTGATTACTCTTCAGATGAATCTCTTCACCTACCGTCAGACAAATTTAACTGAATTTATGAATTCCTATTTAATGAATTGAAAATAGGATGATTATAAATTAGATTTTGGAAATAAAAAAACCTCGTAGTATCTACGAGGCTAAATCATTTAGATTCCAGAAAACTATTCCTTGATTCTTTCCATATAAGAGCCGTCCTCCGTGTTTATTTTCACTTTGTCACCTTCGTTGATAAAGAGAGGGACACGTATTTCCGCACCTGTTTCAGTTGTTGCAGGTTTAGTCGCATTGGTTGCTGTATCTCCTTTTAAACCGGGTTCGGTATAGGTGATTTCCATGATTACGAACTGAGGAAGTTCTGCTGAAAGTGGCATTTCATCTTCTGCTCTGAACATAATTGTAACCTCATCACCTGCTTTCATAAATTCGGGGTTATCGATCATTTCTTTATTGATGTACACTTGTGAAAAGTCATCATTATTCATGAAATGAAATCCATTATCATCGTCATATAAATATTGATATTTACGAGTTTCCACACGTACTTCATCAATTCGGTGACCTGCTGGGAATGTGTTATCCAAAACTTTTCCGCTCGTTACACTTTTAAGTTTTGTACGCACAAATGCCGGTCCTTTACCTGGTTTCACGTGCTGGAATTCAACAATTTTCCAAGTATCATCATTCCAATTAATGCAAAGTCCTTTTCGAATGTCTGCTGTAGTTGCCATTTAAATATTTTCTAAATTAAATTTCTGCTCTTGTACTATATCCTTTCATCAAACCTCTTGGGCTATTTTTAATAAAACTCAGAATTTGGTTTCTTTCTGGTGTTTCTTCGAATTCATTTTCAATGATTTCTAAAGCTTGAGTAACATTCTTACTTTTTTGAAAAAACACTCTATAAATATTCTGAATTTCGGTAATTTGATCGGTTGAAAATCCTCTTCTTTGTAGGCCGATCGAATTTACTCCGGCATACGATAAAGGGTTTCTTGCAGCTTTCACAAATGGAGGAACGTCTTTTCTGACGTGAGACCCACCCGCGATGAAAGCATGTTCTCCAATATGTGTAAACTGATGTACGGCACTCATTCCACCTAAAAATGCATGATCACCGATTTCAATATGTCCAGCCAATCCAACTCCATTTACCAGAATAACATGATTGCCAATCACACAATCATGTGCAATATGTGCCGTTGCCATCACCAAACAATTATCACCAATTTTTGTATAACCCAAAGCATTGGTTCCTTTATTGACCGTTACACATTCGCGGATTGTGGTATTATCACCAATATAAGTCAATGTTTTTTCTCCTTGGTATTTTAAATCCTGCGGCTCAGCCGATATAACGGTTCCCGGATAAATCTTACAATTTTTTCCAATGCGGGCACCTTCCATGATGGTTACGTTGGGGCCAATCCATGTTCCTTCTCCGATTTCAACATTATCGTAAATAGTAGAAAAGGGTTCTATTATCGCAGTTTCGGCAATTTTCGCATTCGGATGAATATAAGCCAATGGTTGATTCATTGTTTCCAAATTATATTTTGTCTTTTGTTACCAACGCCATCATTTCTGCTTCAACGGCAATTGTATCGTTTACATATCCGTATCCCTGCATGTGTACGATTCCTCTTCTGATGGGTTGCAACAAATCAACTTTTAGAATCAAGGTATCACCCGGAATAACTTTTCGTTTGAATTTCACGTTTTCAATTTTCATAAAATAGGTAGAATAATCTTTCGGGTCATCGATTTCGCCCAAAACAAGGATTCCTCCCAACTGTGCCATAGCTTCTACTTGCAATACGCCTGGCATAACCGGTTCTTGAGGGAAATGCCCCACAAAAAACGGTTCGTTCATAGTAACATTTTTGACACCAACCAATGATGTTTCTGTTTTTTCAATCACTTTGTCCAGCAATAAAAACGGTGGACGATGGGGAAGAATCTTCATGATATCGTTGATGTCGTAAATCGGGTCTTTGGTCAGGTCAAATTCCGGAACATTTTTTCTTTTTGCGATAGCGATTTGTTTACTTAATTTCTTTGCAAAATTAGTATTTATCTGGTGACCGGGTTTATTTGCGATGATTTTTGCTTTTAATTTGGTTCCGATCAATGCGAGATCTCCGACTACATCCAAAAGTTTATGACGTGCAGCTTCATTTGGATAATGAAGGTTAATATTGTCCAAAACACCGTTGGGGCGAATTGAAACGTCTTCTTTGTTAAATGCTTTGGTCAGTTTCTGTTTAGTTTCCGGAGTGATTTTCTTGTCCACATATACAATCGCATTTCCAAGGTCGCCACCCTTGATGAGTCCGGCATCTAAGAGGTATTCGATTTCATGGAGGAAACTAAACGTACGTGCGTTGGCAATTTCGCTTTTAAATTCCGACATACTTTTGATGGAAGCATTTTGAGTTCCCAGAACTTTTGTTCCAAAATCCACCATAGTGGTGACTTGGTATTCATCGGCCGGAATAGCCGTGATTTCCGAACCGGTTTCAGGATCCGTATATGTTACAATGTCCTTTACAACATAGTATTCCCGGTCTTCTTCTTGTTCTAGGATTCCTGCGTTTTCTATAGCTTCTACGAAGTGTTTAGAAGAGCCATCCAAAATAGGAACTTCAGAATTATTAATTTCGATCAGAACATTGTCCAAATCCATTCCCGTCAAAGCTGCTAAAAGATGCTCTGTGGTATGGATTTTCACTCCTTTCTTTTCGATGGTTGTTCCCCTTTCGGTACTTGTTACATAATTCGCATCCGCCTCGATGTGCGGGTTTCCTTCCAAATCGGTTCTCACAAACACAAAACCGGTATTTACCGGCGCAGGTTTCAGTGTCATTGTCACTTCACGCCCTGTGTGAAGTCCCACGCCGTTTAAAACGTATTCGCTGGCCAGCGTTTTTTGTTTATCAGACATTAATCTTTTATTGTTTGTTGTTTTATATCTTTTTCTAATTCTTCCAAACGTTTCACTATGCTCGGAAAATTTCGGAAATATACATAAGATTTCCTAAAGTCGGTTGCATCCATTGATGGCGAACCGTATATTTTTGATTGGTCAGGCACATTATTATTGACTCCGCTTTGCGCCTGAATTTGTACAAAATCACCAATTTTAAGGTGCCCTACGATTCCTACCTGCCCACCAATCATACAATTCTTTCCGATTTTAGTAGAACCAGCAATTCCTGTTTGAGAAGCAATCACCGTATTTTCACCAATTTCTACATTATGAGCAATCTGAATTTGATTGTCAAGCTTTACCCCAGCCCGAATGATGGTGGAACCCAAAGTCGCTCGGTCAATCGTACATGAAGAACCAATCTCTACATTGTCTTCGATGATGACATTACCAATTTGTGGAACTTTTTCCAATGTCCCATCAGCCTTCGGAGTAAACCCAAAGCCGTCTGCGCCTACGACTGTATTGGAATGAATAATACAATTTTCTCCAATTTGACTTTCCGAATAAATTCGTACGCCCGAATGAATCACAGTTCCCTCTCCTATCTTCACATTTTCTCCGATGTGTGCATTCGAATGAATCATCACATCTTTTCCTATTTGAGCATTTTCTCCTACATAAACAAAACTTCCGATGTAAATATTTTCACCTAAGTTCGCAGATTCATGAATTTGAGAGTTCGATTCAATCCCAACTTTTTTATTTTTCAAATGATTGGCATAATGCAGAAGCTTTGTAAAAGCTTTGTAAGCATCTTCCACCCAAATTAAGGTTGAATTTACCTCCTTTTCGGGTACAAAATCTTTGGAAACGATTACGATTGACGCTTCGGTACTATATAAATAAGGTTCGTATTTCAAATTCGAAAGAAATGAAATAGACCCCACTTTCCCTTCTTCAATTTTAGAAAGCGTGTTTACCCGCACATTTGGGTCACCTTCTACTTTCCCTTCTAAAACCGAAGCAATTTCTACTGCACTAAACTCCATAGTATGCAAAAATATAAATTTTGGGTATATCTCTAATTTGAATTACATATTTTTCTTAACATCTAAGTAACATAAATGAAACTTTTCAATTGGAATCAACAAATGATGAGATAAAATCTGCAAAGCTGACTCAGAAATCTCTTGCAAACTTCGGTCTTTGTTCATGATATAAACCGGTGATTTGTGTTTGTCATACGGAATAACTTTCACACTGGACTGATGCACAAAATAACTTCCGTCTTCCACTCCGAGTTCTCCGGCGGTTTTATTTGTCAAAACATTTAATTCTTCGGCAGAAAGAGGTTCATTTAAAATTTTTGAAACCGGAAGCTTCCTGTTAATTAAACAACCTGACAAACAGGATAAAATTATATCCTCATGGTTTTGCCATTGTTTGAGCGAAGCCCATACATCACTATCGTCCAACTGAATAAATTGCCCGAGCTGATCTTTCAGGTTTTCTTTTACTTCATTTTGCAAAAAATATCCGAAAGCGTCTGTGGCAAATAATTTTTCGCCATTTCGACTTAATTCTTTTGCTCTACGCATCGCTTGCGTCAATAAAACTTCTGCCGAAAAAGAAGTCCGGTGGTTGTAAACCTGCCAATACATAAACATTCGCGCAGCCAGGTATTTTTCAATGGAATAAATCCCTTTGGAATCCACCACAAGTTGATCGTCCTTTACATTTAACGTGGAAATAATCCGGTCGGGATTGATGTTCCCTTCAACAACGCCTGTAAAAAAGCTGTCCCGTTTCAGGTAATCCAATCGGTCCATATCCAGTTGGCTCGAAACCAATTGCGTGAGAAATTTCCTTTCGTATTCGCCTTTAAAAATCCGGATGGCAAGATCCAATTCACCAGAAAATTCACGGTTCAACATTTCCATCAAATACAATGAAATTCTTTCATGGTACAGGTTTTCAATGATGGAATGTTCCAAAGTATGAGAAAAAGGTCCGTGCCCGATATCATGTAAAAGTATGGCACAAAGCACGCCGTTTTTTTCTTCTTCCGAAATTTCCACATTTTTTGCCCGAAGCGTTTCCACCGCTTTTTGCGTCAGGTGCATGGCTCCGAGCGCATGGTGAAATCGAGAATGTTTCGCTCCCGGATAAACCAACTCGGTCAATCCAGTTTGGCATATTCTTCGCAGTCGCTGAAAACTTGGATGCTGAATAATATCGAAAATTAATTCGTTGGGTATGCTAATAAATCCGTGTACGGGATCGTTAAATACCTTTAGTTTGTTTACATACTCCAATTTATTACTTATTTTATCACTAAATTAGTTACAAATTTAACAGAAAAACGCTTGTATGGCTATAAAAATTTTATGGATCGATGATGAGATTGAGTTGTTGAAACCACATTCCATGTTTTTGGAGAAAAAAGGTTACGAAACACAAATGATTAATAATGCCACAGATGCTCTGGAAATCATCCCAAATGAAAATTTTTCCGCAGTGCTGATCGACGAAAATATGCCCGGAATGGGCGGACTCGAAGCTTTGCAAAAAATCAAAGAAATAAAACCTCAACTTCCGATTGTGATGATCACCAAAAATGAGGAAGAACACATCATGGAAGAAGCAATCGGCTCGCACATAGCAGATTACCTAATCAAACCGGTCAATCCGAATCAAATTTTACTGAGTTTGAAAAAAATTCTCGACAGCAGTAAAATTATCACCGAAAAGGCAGTTGTGAATTATCAGATGGAATTCCGAAGCATAGCGATGGACATGATGAATGCGCGGGATTTTGAAGACTGGAGAGATATTTATAAAAAACTGGTTTATTGGGAATTAGAACTTGAAAACATTCAGGACAATGAAATGGCCAAAATCCTGGAAGCCCAAAAACAAGAGGCTAATGCTGCCTTTTTCAAGTTTGTAGAAAGAAATTACCACGATTGGCTTCATACCGATGAGAAACCGGTTTTGTCGCATACCGTTTTTAAGGATTACGCAAAACCCCATTTGTCCAAAGACCAAAACACTTTGCTCATCATGGTGGACAATTTGCGTTATGACCAATGGAAAGCAATTGAACCTTTGTTCACACCTCATTTCAACGTAGAAAAAGAGCAGATGTATTACAGTATTTTGCCTTCGGCGACGCAATACGCACGAAATGCTTTCTTTTCGGGACTTCTGCCTTCGCAAATTGAAAAACGTTTCCCGAATGAATGGCTCAATGACAACGACGAAGGAAATAAAAATCAGTTTGAGAAATTATTTCTGGAAGACCAAATGAAGCGATTGGGTATGTCGGATTTGAGTACGCAATATTTTAAAATTCTGAATTCGGATTTTGAAAAGAAAATTTTGGACGAATTCCATCAGTATAAAAATAAAAACTTGACGGTCATCGTCTATAACTTTATCGATATTCTTTCCCATGCCAAAACCGATAATCGGATTGTGAGCCAAATGATCAGAGATGACAAAACCTATCGTTCTACAACCAAAAATTGGTTTGAAAACTCTTATTTGATGCAGATTGTGAAAAAAGCCCAACAAGAAGGAATGAAAATTTTGCTGACCACCGATCACGGAACGATTTTCGTGCGCAAACCTTCTCAGGTAGTCGGTGACCGCGAAACCAGCACCAATCTTCGTTACAAAATGGGAAGAAAGTTACAATATGACGAAGATGATGTTTTTGCCATTGAAAATGCAGAAGATTATTATTTGCCCAAAGTAAATATGACATCCAAATACATTTTTGCGAAAGAAGATATTTTTCTGGCTTATCCGAAAAACTACAATCACTATGTGAATTATTACAAGGAAACCTATCAGCACGGCGGAATTTCCATGGAAGAAATGATCATTCCTTTTGTAACTTTGACGCCTAAAACTTAATTATTTCTGAATTTTTATGGAATTTCAAATTCATTCAATTGAAGAACTAAACAGCGTCGCCCAAGAAATTATTTCTCAACTTCAGCAGAAAATCATTTTGTTTGAAGGCGAAATGGGCGCAGGAAAAACCACTTTTATCAAAGTTTTGCTTCAGGAAATGGGAAGTACCGATGAAATCAGCAGTCCTACTTTTTCCATCGTCAACGAATATGAAATTCCCGAAGGAAAAGTTTTCCATTTTGATTTGTATCGGATTAAATCCGAAGAAGAAGCATTGGATTTCGGGATAGAAGAATATCTGTATTCCGGTCATTATTGTTTCATCGAATGGCCCGATAAAATTTCAGACTTACTCCCTGAAAAGCATCATACAATTAAAATTATTGCAGAAGGAAATCAAAGAACCATTATTTTTGTGTAATTTTAAAAGATGGAAAACAGCGGTATTTATACACCTTTTACACGTCAGGAACTTATGCCGAAGGAAGAACGGCTGGAAGTTCGGTTAAGAGAAGGGAAATTAAGCATAGGAATTCCTAAGGAAATTCATTTGGAAGAAAAAAGATTGAGCCTTTCCCCTGATGCTGTCCAGGTTTTGGTTGCCAACGGCCATGACATCACGGTGGAAACGGGTGCCGGTGAAGGTGTTAACTACACCGATCAGGAATATTCCGAAGCAGGCGCAACCATCGCTTATGACAAAAAAGAAGTTTTTTCAAAACCTATCATACTAAAAGTCAGTCCTGCAACGACAGAAGAAATCGAACTGATGATGCCGAATTCATTTTTGGTTTCAACCGTTCAGATCAATATGCAGACGAGAAGTTATTTCGAAAAATTATCGGCCAAAAAAATCACCGCACTTGGATTTGAATTCATCAAAGATGCACACGGACACCTTCCGGTTGTGCGATTGTTGAGTGAAATCGCCGGAACCACTTCGATTTTACTCGCTGGCGAATTAATGTCCAATACCAATGGTGGAAACGGCGTTTTGATGGGCGGAATTGCCGGTGTACGTCCGGCTGAAATCGTTATTCTGGGTGGCGGCACCGTGGGGGAATACGCCTCAAGAGCTGCCTTGGGACTGGGTGCCAACGTAAGGGTTTTTGATAATTCTTTGAGTCGTTTACGAAGATTGCAAACCGATTTGGGTGTAAGAATTTCCACTTCCATGATTGACCCAAAGGAACTCGGAAAAGCACTGAAACGATGCGATGTAGCCATCGGTGCGCTTCGTGGGGATGCCCGCGCTCCTTGCGTGGTAACCGAAAAAATGGTTGAAAACATGAAACAAGGAGCGGTCATCATCGATCTGAGCATTGACAATGGCGGTTGTTTTGAAACCTCTGAAATCACTACACACTCCAAACCGTTTGTCAACAAACACGGCGTCATTCATTATGGCGTGACCAATATTACTTCGCGCGTTTCGCGTACAACTACCAAAGCATTGAGCAATTTCTTTTTGCCTTATTTGCTCTCGGTGGCCAAAGAAGGCGGTTTTGAACATGTTATAAAATGCGATCGCGGACTTCGGTCGGGAATTTATCTTTACCACGGCCGCATGACCAAGAAAAAAATCAGCGACTGGTTTGACCTTCCTTTTCACGATATAAATTTATTAATCGTATAATTGCCGGAAATTTCAGCATTAAAATTTTAGATTTATGGACTTTTGGAAACGATTGCGCTTTTATCTGATTGGGGTTTCAATCGGAGTTGTATTGGTAATGATTTTGTTTGGCCCACGCTCCATGCAGTGTTCGTATTTTCCGAATTCAAGAGCATTGGAAGAAGCTAAAATCTATCCGATGTCCTATTCTGAAAATGCAAAGCAAACAATTAAAAATGAACAACTTGACAGTGTTTTCATTTATAATGAATTGTTTAAAAAGAGTAAAATAACCAATTTCGGGACCGATGAAGTGAGGGAAACGCCTTGCCGGACATATCGTGCACAATACCGCGAGGAAAAAAATTTCGATTTTGTTTATCAGATTTGTAAAAAACAAACCATTCTGACGGAACTTCAGAAACTGGATAAAGTAGAAGAAGAAAAATAATTTCAAAAAGAAATCCTGACAAGAAAACTTATCAGGATTTTTTATTATTGTTGTTTAATCAAACAAACTTTTCGATTTCGGCCGATAAATTAGCAGTGATTTCAGCGATTTCGCCGACACCGTTTACTTCTGCATATTTCCCTTGGGCTTTATAATGTTCGGCAACCTCGTCGGTTTTTTTGTAGTATTCCACAATTCGTTCTCGAATGACCTCTTCGTTGGCATCATCTGCGCGACCGCTTTCTTTTCCTCTTTCCAAAAGCCTGCCCACCAAAACTTCATCATCTACTTTCAGGGAAAGACAGATCTTTACTTCTTGACCTAGGTCTTCTTTCAGAATTACGTCCAGAGATTCTGCCTGAGTAGTAGTCCGTGGATATCCGTCAAAGATAAAACCAGAATAGCCGGTATGCTTTTTCAGTTCATCACGAAGCATATTTGTCGTCACTTCGTCTGGAACCAAATGCCCTTGATCCATATAAGACTGAGCCAATTTTCCTAATTCAGTTTGGTTTTTCAAGTTGAAACGAAACATATCGCCAGTGGACAATTGTTTCAGATTAAATTTTTCTTCCAAAAATTTTGCCTGCGTCCCTTTTCCGCTTCCCGGAGGGCCAAATAATACAATGTTGATCATTTTTATTGTTTAATTTGATAAATATCGGGCAGGTTTCTTCCAAGACCGTCATAGTCAAGTCCGTATCCCACCACAAATTTATCGGGTATAGTAAGTGCAACCAAATCAATGGTTAAATCTTTTTTATAAGCTTCCGGTTTGTACAGAAGCGTTGCTATTTTTATGCTTTTCGCATTCTTTTTACTCAAAATTTTATGAAGCGCTTCCAGAGTATTTCCGGTATCGATGATGTCTTCCAGGATGATGATGTGACGATCGGTCAGATCCATCGGGATATCCATATGTAATTTCACTTCTCCACTCGAAGTAGTTCCTTCATAAGAAGCCATTTTCAAAAATGAAATTTCACATTGCCCTGGATATTGTTTCAGGAAATCACTCATGAACATAACCACACCATTCAATACACCAATAAATACGGGAACATCGTCTTTGTGTTGTGCATAAATTGTGTTGGCCATACGTTTGATCGCATGCTCAATTTCTTCAAATGTAATATAGGGTATAAATACCTTGTCGTGAATTTTAATTTCTTCCATAAGGCTCAATGAGTTGCCAAAACTACATAAATTTTTAGAATCTGTCAATTCGATGATTCAAAAAATAACATCCCTTTACCATAATATCCCGAAACGTTGAGATTGAGAATTTAAATTAGATTCAGTTTGAATTAGCAAACATTAAAAAAGTCATAAATTATCCTATGGTAAAGGTTTAAATTTGTTAACAAAGCAATTCGAAATGAGAGATCAGTTTTACAATTACATTCAAAACCTTCAGAAAACCATTACCGACGAACTTGAACGCGTCGATGGAAAAGCAAAATTCAAAAAAGATGAATGGCAGCGCGATGGCGGCGGTGGCGGACTTACCATGGTCATGGATGAAGGCAATGTTTTTGAAAAAGGCGGTGTGAATATTTCACGCGTTTATGGAGACCTTCCCGAGTCTTTGCAAAAAGCTCTGAATGTTTCATCGGGTAAGTTTTTTGCCTGTGGATTGAGTATGGTAATTCATCCAAAAAGCCCGAAAGTTCCAACCACGCATGCCAATTGGCGTTATTTTGAAATGTATGACGAAGCCGGAAATGTGGTGGACCATTGGTTTGGTGGCGGTCAGGATTTGACACCCTATTTTTTGGACGAAGAAGATGCGGTACATTGGCATACGGTCTGCAAAAAAGTTTGCGATGCACATCACCCGGATTTTTATGCCAAATATAAAAAGGAATGTGATGATTATTTCTGGAATTCACATCGTGGGGAAGCAAGAGGACTCGGCGGATTGTTTTTTGATTACCTGAAACCAACCGAAGAATTTGATGTGAATTTTTGGTATGATTTCGTGACGGCAGTGGGTGATTCCTTTTTGGAAGCCTATATACCGATTGTGGAAAAACACAAAAATGAAGCTTATACTGAAGCCGATCGTGAATGGCAGGAAATTCGTCGCGGTCGTTATGTGGAATTTAATTTGATTCATGACCGCGGAACTTTGTTTGGATTGAAAACCAATGGAAGAATTGAGTCCATTCTGATGAGTTTACCCAAATATGTTCAATGGCATTATAACCATCAACCCGAGCCGGGATCGGAACAGGAAAAACTGGTAAAAGTGCTCATGAATCCGAGGGAATGGGTTTAATGTGGGTTTAAGGTTTGACGTTTAATGTTTAAAGTTTTTGGAAAACAAACTCCAAAATCTGCGCATACAGTGACTGTTGCACATTAGACTTTGAACTTGAAACTTTAAACCTGAAACTCTTAAAGAACGGCTTCCCTAATCCGAACCAATTTTCGAAGTAAATCTTCCAATAAATCCAATTGCAGCATATTGGCTCCATCGCTTTTGGCGTTTTTCGGGTCGGGATGTGTTTCAATGAAAATCCCGTCGGCCCCTACTGCGATTCCGGCTTTGGCAATGGTTTCTATTAATTCGGGCTTTCCTCCGGTTACGCCACTCGCCTGATTGGGTTGTTGCAAAGAATGCGTTATATCTAAAATCACCGGCGCATAGTTCTGCATCACGGGAATTCCCCGATAATCCACCACCAAATCGCCATAGCCCAACATCGTTCCACGCTCAATAATTGCCACATTTTGATTGCCTGAATCGGTTACTTTTTCCACCGGAAACTTCATGCTTTCAGGTGAAAGGAATTGTCCTTTTTTCAACGTGACATGTTTTCCGGTTTTCGCAGCTGCCACGACCAAATCGGTTTGACGCACCAAAAATGCCGGAATTTGAAGCACATCGACATATTCAGCAGCCATTTCCGCATGAAAAGGTTCATGAATATCGGTCGTGGTCGGAACGTCAAACTCCTCTCCTATTTGTCGGATGATTTTTAGCGCTTTTTCGTCGCCGATTCCGGTAAAAGAATCAATTCGCGAGCGATTCGCTTTTTTAAACGAACCTTTGAAAATATAGGGAATATTGAGTTCATCGGTAATTTTGATGACTTTTTCCACGATTCTGCGTGGTGTTTCTTCATTTTCGATGGCGCAAGGACCCGCGATTAAAAAGAAATTCGGCGAATCTTTGTGTTTGATTTTGGGTAAGTTCTGAATCATTTGGTAAAATTACAAAAAACTGTGGATGTTGGATGATGAATATGGGATGCTTAATTATTTCGAATTTTCAGAATTATATTCTAAACGAAGTTGAAAGCGGAAACAAAACAATATTCCTTAATTTCGCAGTTCGTATATGACTGCAAAAATCACCTATTTCAAACCTGAACAAATTCAGGGCATTTCCTTGCCTGAAAAATTTACTTTTCCTTTTTATTATGAACCGCATCCGCTAACGGAATTGGCAGCGAAAGATTTGCAAGATTATTTGGAAAATGAATTCATTGGAAATCATAATTTCGGTTTGGATGAATCCCGTGAGGGACTGATCATCGGGAAAATGTTCGGTGTTTTGGTGGTTCAGGACAAGCAAGGCAAACTCGGCTTTTTATCGGCTTTCTCAGGGAAACTTGCAGGTTCCAACGAACATGAAAAATTCGTTCCGCCGGTTTTTGATATGCTCAAAGAAAACAGTTTTTTCTTGCAACAGGAAGAAATTCTGAATGAAATGAACCGGAAAATTGAAATCCTGGAAAAGAATCCTGAATTTCTCCGGCTGAAATTGGATTTGGAAAAATATGCTCAAGAATCTACCGAAGAAATTTCCTCATTTAAAAATGGAATGAAAGAAAACAAAGCCAACCGTAAAAAAATTCGCGAAGCAATGGATTCTTCCGTTTCCGAAGCAGAATTAATTAAGGAAAGCAATCTCGATCAGTTTAAATTTCGGATGTTGAAAGAAAGCTGGAAACAGGTTTTGGATGAATTCCAATTAAAAATCACTTCTTTTGAATCTCAAATTGAAAAGCTAAAAAAGGAAAGACGTGCAAAATCTTCCGCCCTTCAAAATCAATTATTTGAGCAATATTCCTTCCTGAATCAATCGGGAAAAACCAAAAGTTTAGGAGCCATTTTTGCCGAAACGGTTTTTGAGAAACCTCCTGCCGGAGCGGGCGAGTGCGCGACTCCGAAATTATTGCAATATGCCTTTTTGCATAATTTGAAACCCTTGGCATTTGCCGAATTCTGGTGGGGTGCTTCACCTAAATCGGAAATTAGAAAACACGGAAATTTTTATCCGGCTTGCAGTGGAAAATGCCGTCCCATCCTCAGGCATATGCTCGAAGGAATGGAAATCGATGAGAATCCGCTTTTGAAAAATTTAGCCAAAGACAAGCAGATTGAAATCATTTATGAAGATGATGCGTTTTTAATTGTGAACAAACCTGCGGAATTGCTTTCGGTTCCCGGAATCGAAATTCAAGACTCGGTTTATACAAGATTGCAGGAGATTTTAAACCCAATTGAACCTTTGATTATTCATCGGCTCGATATGTCCACTTCAGGAATTCTGGTGGTTGCTAAAACCAAACAAGCCCATAAAAACATTCAACATCAATTTCTGAAACGAACTGTCGTAAAACGCTACACGGCTTTGTTGGACGGAACTTTAGAAAATGAAGAAGGCGAAATTCAACTTCCGCTTCGTGGCGATATTACCGATCGCCCACGACAAATGGTTTGTTTTGAAAAAGGAAAAAAAGCCATCACCCAATGGAAGAAAATCGAAACGAAAAACGGAAAAACCAAAGTTCATTTTTGGCCTCTGACCGGTCGAACTCATCAATTAAGGATGCATTCCGCACATGAATTGGGTTTAAATGCGTCGATTGTCGGCGATGACCTTTACGGAAATCCGGCCGAAAGGCTTTATTTGCACGCCGCATATTTGGAATTCAAGCATCCTACAACCCATGAAATTGTCAAATTTGAGGTGAAAGAAAAATTTTAATTCAGCTAAATATCCAATTCTTTCACACCTTCTGTAGCCGTTTTTCGGATGACTTTGATGTTGGGATTATTGGGAACTGTAATAGAATTCGGGTCGATGACATAGATAGGTTTTCCGTATTCGATGAAATCAATCAGCGAAGCCGCCGGGTACACCTGCAATGAAGTCCCGATAACCAACATAATATCAGCGTCGGAAACCTCTTCCATGGCGCGCTCCATCATCGGAACCATTTCACCAAACCAAACGATATGCGGTCGCAATTGAGCACCGTCTTCGGCCAAATCTCCCGGATTAATATCCTCTTCCCAATCCAGAATCAGGTCTTCGTTTTTTTCACTTCGGGCTTTTCTGAGCTCGCCGTGCAAATGAATCACCTTTGAAGATCCAGCGCGTTCGTGCAAATCGTCCACATTTTGAGTGATGATAACGACCTCGTATTTTTCTTCTAATTCTTTCAGAAAATAATGAGCGGAATTGGGCTTCACTTCTTTTAATTGTCTTTGTCTTAAATTATAAAAACTCAATACCAATTCGGGGTTATTTCGCCAGCCTTCAGGTGAAGCCACTTCCATAATGTCATGGTTTTCCCAAAGTCCATTTGAGTCTCGAAAAGTAGAAATCCCGCTTTCGGCACTAATTCCGGCACCTGTCAATACAACAACTTTCTTCATAAATCCTTAAATTGCATTAAATTTAAAAAAATCTTATGAAAGATAATTTTTCTGACAAATCGGAATTGTATGCCAAATTCCGTCCTTCCCTTCCTATTGAGTTGTTTGATTATTTGATTGAAATGGTTCCTGCACGTGAAAATGCTTGGGATTCTGCGACAGGAAATGGTCAGTCTGCTTATCTGATTTCCAACTTTTTTAAAAATGTATATGCGACCGACATCAGCGAAGAACAATTGAAAAATGCTGCCCAGTCGGAAAATATTCATTATTCCAAACAATCGGCAGAGCAAACGGATTTTGAAGATAATTTCTTTTATTTAATCATTGTTTCCCAAGCTATTCATTGGTTTGATTTTGACCGGTTTTTCAATGAAGCGAAACGCGTATTGAAACCCAATGGAATTCTCGCCGTTGCCGGATATGATTTGCCACGGCTTTCACCCGAAATTAATTTGATTATCGATAATTTATACAAAGAAATTCTGGACGGATTTTGGGACGATGAACGACAACACATTGATACACATTATCAAAACATTCCGTTCCCCTTTGAAGAGATTAAAATTCCTGATTTTCATATTCGTGATGAATGGCAACCAGAACATCTTATCGGTTACCTCAACACTTGGTCTGGATTGAAACATTTCATCCGTGAAAAAGGATTTAATCCAGTAGAAGAATTGGAATCTGAAATCCAGAAAGCTTGGGGAAATTCGAAGCTTCAGAAAGTTACATTTCCGGTTTTCACAAGAATCGGAAGGATCTGATTTTATTAATAATTTATTTTTTTGTCAAATAAATAAAAACGCAGGTTTATTTATTTTTGCAATTGATGACAAAATTGCCTGATTCATTCTTAAAACGTATGGAGTCGAGGATTTCTGAAAAATATTTCCAGGAATTCGTTTTGGCTTATGATCGTTCTGCTCCGCAAAGTATCCGATTAAACTCCAAAAAACCTACCGATGTTTATCATGAATTAAAATCGGTTGCTTGGTTTTCGGACGGTAAATATTTGGACGAAAAGAAGCAGTTTATTACTGATCCGCTTTGGCATGCGGGGACTTATTATGTTCAGGAAGCTTCTTCCATGATTTTAGCTGAAATTTTCAAACAGATTTATGGAGACGAAAGCCCAAAAAGAGCTTTGGATCTTTGTGCTGCTCCGGGTGGAAAATCGACTTTGCTCCAGAGTTTATTGGATGAGAATTCGGTTTTAGTTGCCAACGAAGTCATCAAACCAAGGGCGCAGATTTTAAAAGAAAATCACATCAGATTGGGGATTTCTGAAAATCTAATCATCACCCAAAACGACCCGAAACAGTTTTCAAAGCTTGAAGAATTCTTTGATTATATACAGATTGATGCGCCTTGCAGCGGTGAAGGGATGTTTAGAAAAGACGAAACTGCACTCCGCGAATGGTCGGAAGCCAATTGCAATCTCTGCTGCGAACGATCCAAACGGATTCTCGCCGATACACTTCCGGCGTTGGCAAAAGACGGATATTTGGTTTACAGCACCTGTACATTTGATCCCGATGAAAATGAAAATCTGATGGAATGGGCTTCTGAAAACTTTGATTTGACTTCGGTAAAACTGGATTTTCCTGAAGAATGGGGAATTTCTCAAATGGAATTAAACGGTGTTTGGGGTTATTATTTTTATCCGCACAAAGTGGAGGGCGAAGGTTTATTTGTTTCGGTCATGAAAAAGAACTCTGGTTTGGGATTATTTCATCCCGAAAACGGCAAAAAGCCAAAATCGGTTCAAATTGCCAGTCTGATTCCAAGTGAAAACGTCATTCAGGAAAAAGAAAAATTGATTTGGGAAACAGAAGAATTGAGAAAAGTCAAAAACTTCATTAACCATAAATTAAATATTGTTTATTCGGGAATCGAATTGGGTGAAATCAAAGGGAAAGATTTCATTCCGGCTCAGGCATTGGCCTGCTTTTACAAACATTTACATATTTTCCCCGAAGTGGATGTCAAGGCAGAAACTGCGCTTCAGTTTCTTCGTGGAAATGATCCTCAGCTTGATTTAGATCAAAAAGGAATTTACCTTCTCACCTATCAGAATCACGGATTGGGATTTGTGAAATTCATCGGCAACCGCTCCAATAATTATTATCCGAAACCCTGGCGAATAAAGAATTATTGATACTCATTCCTTTCTTGTGGTCAGGAAAGAAGTTTTTCAAACCATTAGCGAAGAATAATTCCCTCAATTTTCTATCTTTGAATAAAACGACTGACAATGAGAAGTTTTCTTACAACTGCTTTATTTCTAATTTTCTTTTTTTCCTGCACCGGAGAAAACGCGACTCAATACAATGATTCCATCATCAAACCACAATTGGAAATCGTGGCTTATATGGACTCGATTTTCAGTCCCGAGACAAATTATGAAGAGATTGTGGAATACCGACAAAAAATGGTGAATTCAGCCGATCGAGGATGGGAGTCTATTGGGAGATTGGGAGATTTTCGTGGCAATGATTCTTTTCGAAATGCCGGGGAGGAATATTATTCCTATGTGAGGAATTACTTCGGAACTACGGAAGGCATGGACAGCCTTATGTTCAAATTTAATTCTCCCGAAGGCATCGAAACTTTATCAGAAGAGGCTTACTTAGAAACGCAGGAAAGTTTCAAGAAGTTTTTGGAACTGGAAAATAATTTGCTCAGTGAGCAGCAAAGATTTGCGGTAGAATTTAACCTAAAAATGGATTATCGTCCGAATGAAACCCCTTAAATTTGCACTATGTTTGTGATAGTTGTGAGTTGGTTATTTGCAAAAAACTTTCGTGGACTTGCTATTTATCCGTTTATTTTTTTACGCGAAAAAGCCTTAAAGGAAAATCAGAAAATCATCAACCACGAGAAAATTCATTTGCGTCAACAGATTGAAATGCTTTGGATTTTTTTCTTTTTATGGTATGGAATTGAGTTTTTCGTCCGATGGATTCAATTCAAAGATCCGCTTACTGCTTATTTCAATATTAGTTTTGAAAAGGAGGCTTATGCCAATGAAATTCTTCCTGATTATTTAAAAAAAAGAAAGATATGGGCATTTACAAAGTATTTAAAATCTGAGATTAAACCTTAAAGTTTCTGTGTATAATAATTAAAATCTTTCATGACCCTGTCTATGAATTCCACATCTGACTGTTCCCCTTTTACGTCCATCACTTCTTCCAATCGGGAACGAAGTCTTCTTAAAGTGACATAATCGCGGTTTTTTCTAGCAATGACAAATGTGTCTTTTATGATTCTTGCATCGTTATCGCTCAATTTCATGACCTGACTGTATTTCGGGATATAGGTTTCTTGAATTTCTTCGAGAATGGTAATATCTATCGAATGTTTTTCTCTGAGTTTCAGAACTGTAGTTCCAGCGACTATATCGCCAAGTCGCTGAGAGTTTCGAGTACGAATAATCGAAATAAAAGCTACGATTCCGGTCATCATAGTCATCATTGCGGCCAAAATCATTGCGGTATCTAATCCAAAAATAGGGATGAAAAACAGCAGCATAAAACTTCCCGTCCAGAAATCCACAAATCGGAATATCCATCGAGTAAAATATTCAGTAAAACCGGCTTTGTATCCGTTGAGTTTCACAACACGAATTTTACAAATCATCTTGCCAAAGGTTTGTCCATTGAATAGAAATTCGGTCCAGAGTGAATAAAACAGAGCAGGAAAAAGTAAAATCACAAATAGGATTTCAAGGAAAACATGGACATCATAATGCAAAGTTCCACCGTCAAAAATATTTCCTTGCACACCAAATAAGTCAAAAAACGTATAAGAAAGCGCCCAGATGTAGAAATAAATAAAAATCAGATCTAGGAGAAATGCTACCAAACGGAGTCCGACACCGGCATGTTGGACATCCACGTTTACGTTTAGGGGTGTTTTGATTACGAGTTTTTGCATGATTGTTCAGGAAAGGTACACAAAGAATGTTTAAATTTATTTTTTATGCGCTATATTTCTATCTTTACGGTTCAATTTAAATCTTTTTTCCGCATTGAGAGAAGCTGCTTTCATCAAACAAAATAAAGAAAAATGGCTGGAATTTGAAAAATCATTGTACAATTCCACCGAAAATAAGCCAGAAAGGCTCGCGGAATTATTTATTCAGGTAAACAATGATTTGGCGTATGCTCAGACCTATTACCCAAAAAGCAATGTCATCAAGTACCTCAATGCCATTACAGCTACAGCTTATCATAAAATTTATGGAAAACAAAAGTCAGGCAAGGGACTTGCGAGTTTTTGGACTTTTGAGATTCCGATGATTATGTATCAATATCGGAAATATTTTTATTTTTCATTTGCTGTTTTTTTTCTGATGGCTCTCATCGGTGTGTTTTCTGCGATTCACGAACCGGAATTCGTTCGTTCTTTTCTGGGAGATGATTATGTAAATATGACGGAAGACAATATCGAGCGTGGTGATCCTTTGGCGGTTTACAATAATGAAACGAGTTTTGGGGATTTCAACAGTTTTTTCATGATTGCTACCAATAATCTTCGGGTAGGATTTATGTCTTTTGTTTATGGAATTTTTGGTGGGATTGGTTCTCTTTATTTTATGTTGGTAAATGGGATTATGGTCGGAAGTTTCCAATATATGTTTTACGAGAAAGGACATTTTTTCCTTTCCCTTCGTACGATTTGGATGCATGGAGCCATGGAGATTTTCGCTATGTGTATCGAAATTGGAGCCGGTGTTTTGATGGGAACAAGTTATTTGTTTCCTGGTATTTTGACACGTAAGCAAGCGTTTTTTCAGAAAGGAAAAGCAGCTTTGAAAATCGTTTTGAGTACAATTCCATTTACATTGGCGGCGGCTTTGATCGAAGGTTATTTAACCCAATATGCCAATGAAATGCCGATTATTCTTGCCGCTTTGATTGTATTAGGAACCTTGGGTTTTATCAGTTGGTATTATTTGATTTATCCTCCTCGTGTCTATCGAAAAAACCAAGAAGATATTTCATATTTATTAAAAGAAATTGGACATGAGAAAACTTAAACTCCTTTTTCTTTCTTTTTTATTGGGGCAGGTTTTCATCTGCGCACAAGGCTATGAAGAGGTCATAAATGTTTATGAAGAAGAATCCATTCAGACACCGAGCAAAGAAGAAATAGGTGAAATATTTTATGAATCCAAAAGTTTAGATCCGGGATTTAAAGAGAAGTACAAAGGCAAAAAATTTAATTACGACCAAAAGGAAAAGCCAAGCAAACCGCCCTCTACCCCTATGTTTCAATTGCCTCCAGGTCTTTTGCAAGTTTTGATGTACACAGGACTTGCGGTTATTTTGGGTGTCATTATTTATCACATCCTAAGAAATTCAGGCGGATTTGAATTCAGAGGACGCAAGAAAAAAATCCGATACGATACCGTAGAGGAAATACTGGAAGATCCGGATGACATTGAAAACAACGACTTCCCAAGATTGATACAAAAAGCAAAATCTGAGAATAATTTCCGACTTGCCATTCGTTATTATCATTTGTGGGTTTTGCAATTATTGTCCGATCGAAATCTCATCAAGTGGAATCGAGACAAAACCGATCATGATTATTATAACGAACTAAATACCAAATCTATACAAAAATACTTTTCTCAAAATATTTATATTTATGATTATATCTGGTATGGGAATTTCGAGTTAAATCCTAATGAGTTTCAACTGGCTGAATCCATTTTTAAACGAACTTTAAACAAACTCAAATGAAAATCAACGGTCTGAAATATCTGATTGCTTTGATGGTTTTCCTCGTTTGGGGCTGTACGGATGTGCCTGTGAATTGGCAACGAACATTTGATTCGAAAGACACGATTCCTTATGGAACTTATGTTTTGCGACAGGAATTGTCAAATATGTTCCCGGACTCTCAAGTTTATAATATCCACGATACCGGTGAGGATTTTTTTGAATATTTTCATTACGATTATACCTACGATCAGTATATTTTCATTCGAGACAATGTTTTCTACGATGATTCGACTTGGGAAAACATTGTAGGCTTTGTGAGCAGAGGTGGCACAGCTTTCATTTCGCTTCCGGTTCATAATCTGACATTGGAAAGATCGTTAGGCTTGAAAACCACTCAATTAGCTCGTAGTTTTGAAACTAACGAAGTTAAACTATCGGTAAAAACACCCCAAAACCTCAATACATATATTTTCGAAAAAGGATTTAATCTGGCTTATTTTTCAGATTTTGAGGAATATCGCACCGAAGTTTTGGGCTATATCAATTACGATGGGACGACGGCTCCCAATTTTTTGAAAATTTATCATGGAGAAGGAGCGTTTTTCGTTCATACTGAACCCATTGCTTTCACGAATTATTACTTATTGAAAACGGAAAATGATGGATATATCAATGATTTATTTTCCTATTTAGGTTCTGAAGATATCATTTGGGACAACCACCGGATTTACAATCGTCATTCGGGTGAGCGAAATGACGGAGGATTTTTCAATGGTTTGGATTTTATCATGAAGCATGATTCGCTGCGCTGGTCGTTTTTCCTTTTGATAATTCTTGGCATTCTTTATTTGCTGTTCAATTCCAAACGCCGTCAAAAAGCAGTTCCTATTTTACTACCCTACACCAATTACACCCTTGATTTCGCAAAAACACTTTCGGAACTTTACCGATACAACAAAGATCATACGGCGATGGTTCGCTACAAAATCAATTATTTTCTGGAACAGATTCGTCAGCATTACAACATCACTTCAAAAGATACGGAAAAAGATTTCTCGGAACTTTTAAGTTCAAAATCGGGAGTAGATATCGATTTATGTCGAAAAATTGTGGTGACAATAGATATTTTCAAGAGTCGAAATTACCTTGACAAAGAAGATTTCTTTAAATTACATTCTTTAATCGAAAAATTTAACCAAAAATCAAATAATTATGGAAGACCTATCGCAAGAAAAACAAGCTGAATTCTCAGAAGAAAAGAATCATTTGACTGAAAATTCAGGTGCTGAACTTGTGTTTGGAAGTCGAATTGATTTGGGTAAAATCAAAAATGGAGTGGCGGAAATAAAGCATCAACTTAGCAAAGTCATCGTGGGGCAGGAAGAATTCATCGAACTTTTGATGGTAAGTATTTTCTCAAATGGTCATGCTTTGATTGAAGGCGTTCCGGGTGTTGCCAAAACGATTACAGCTAAATTACTTGCTCGGACGATGGATGTTGGGTTTAGCCGGATTCAATTTACGCCTGATTTGATGCCTTCGGATATTTTGGGAACTTCCATTTTCGATATTAAAAAGAATGAATTTGAATTTAAAAAAGGACCTGTTTTTTCCAACATAGTTTTGATTGATGAAATCAACCGTGCACCCGCCAAAACCCAAGCAGCATTGTTTGAAGTAATGGCCGAAAGGCAAGTGACAATTGACGGAAATCAATACGATATGGAGCCTCCGTTTTTGGTTTTTGCTACCCAAAATCCGGTGGAACAAGAAGGCACCTATCGACTTCCCGAAGCCCAATTGGATCGGTTTCTTTTTAAAATTGAAGTCGGTTATCCGACTTTGGAGGAAGAGGTTTCCATCATTGAGGGAAATAATCTCAGAAAAAATAAAGATTCTACGCAATTGGTTTCTCCGATTTTCAAAGCTCATGAGATCAAGGAGTTTCAGGAAATCATACAGGAAGTTTTGGTGGAATCGAGGTTGATTCGATACATCGCTTCGATTGTAAATTCGACTCGAAATCATCCTTTTTTATTTTTGGGAGCTTCGCCTCGTGCTTCGATTTCGATTTTGAATGCTTCGAAAGCCTTGGCGGCCATTCGCGGGCGTGATTTCGTCATTCCAGAGGATATAAAATCCACGGCGATTCCTGCCTTGAAACACCGAATTGTCATTTCTCCGGAAAAAGAAATGGAAGGGATGACTTCTTCGCAAATTATTCAGCAAATCATCGAAAGCATCGAAATTCCTCGTTAATGAAATACTGGAAACAAATATTTCTAAATAAACCTTTTTTTTACGCCTTTTCCCTCGTGATCATAGGGTTTTGTCTCGGGTTTTATTTTCCGGAAATGATTTTGATTTCGCAATTGATTCTGTTTGCAGTAGTTCTCATTACTTTGTTTGAAGTTGTACTTTTATTTTGGACTCGAAAGGGTGTTTCTGCCCAAAGAATTCTTCAAGACAAATTATCGAATTCCGATTCCAATCCGGTTGAAATTCATTTGGAAAATCATTTTCCGTTTCGAATTAAATATAGTTTAGTTGACGAAATTCCAAACCAGTTTCAGATTTTTGATTTTAAAATAAAGGGGGTATTGGGATCTCGGTCTTCTACTCAAATTACATATGAACTTATTCCGAAAGAGAGAGGCGTCTATCGTTTTGGCGATTTAAATGTTTTTGTGGCAACTCCCCTTGGATTTTTTCAGAGGAGAATTCAAATTCCGGCTCAATCTGAAATTAAGGTTTATCCTTCTTTTCTACGATTGAATCAATTCAGTTTACATAATTTCAAGGCTCATATCAATGAAATTGGTCAGAAGAAAATGAGGCGGATTGGTCATAGTATGGAGTTTGAGCAAATCAAGGATTATGTAGCGGGTGATGATTTCCGGACTATCAATTGGAAATCTACTGCCAAGAATCAGAAGCTGATGGTCAATCAATATGTGGATGAGAAGTCCCAACAGGTTTATTGTGCGATTGACAAGGGAAGAGTGATGAAGATGCCTTTTGGAGGCATGAGTTTATTGGATTATGCGATCAATTCCAGTCTTGTTTTCAGCAATGTAGTTCTTCAGAATCAGGATCGTGCTGGTGTTTTTACTTTTTCCAGTCAATTGGAGAATTTAGTAAAAGCAGAAAGGCGTTCGACTCAACTTCATAAAATTTCGGAAAGTCTTTATAATATTCAGAGTAATTTTTCTGAAACGGATTTCGGGAAACTTTATAATTCGATAAAATATAAAATTACCCAAAGGGGATTGATTGTTTTGTTTACCAATTTCGAAAGCATGGATTCGCTGCATCGTCAGCTTCCTTATTTGCAAGGAATTAATAAAAGTCATTTGTTGGTGGTTGTATTTTTCAGGAATACGGAACTAGAAGATTTTTTATTGAGTCAAGAAGATTCGGATTTGTACGAGCGTACATTGGTGGAGAAATTCATTTATGAAAAACAACAAATCGTTTTAGAGCTCAACAAATATGGAATTCAAACGGTTCTTACTCGACCGGAAGACTTAACGGTCAATACCATAAATAAATACCTCGAGATTAAATCCCGAGGTATTATTTGATTTAATTTCTTAGTTAAGTTTTTTGAGGTAGATAAATGATAGAATCTGAGTGAAAGATGGTGCCATCATTTATCGTGAATTTGACGTTGCTTTCTATATAAATTTGAGCCTGAAGAAAAGAGAAGTTTAGAAATACAAAAACAAGCCCAAGAATCTTTCCGGTAGTCAGAAAAAATTCGAAAGGGCTTGGGTTTTGGTATTTAGGCTGATTAAGCAAGCTGCGTAATTTTGCAACGAAATTAGCCGTTAAAAAAACTATTTAAAAAGGTTTGGTTTACCGATCTCCCTAAAACGGCAAACCAAAACAGAGCCATAAAAGACTCAACACCAACACACTAAACACATCCCCTCTCCACTTCTTCCAGTGATTTGATAAACAAAGAAGGTGAGATAGAAGTTACTTTCTTAAATACAGTTGCAAATTTATTTTGAGAAGAAAACCCTGCTTCTTCTGCGAGTGTAGCCATTTTATATTTTCTGTATAAAGGTTCTTTGTTTAATTTTTTTATGATATAATTTACTCGAAGTTCATTTATATAATTATTGAAATCCTGTTTTTTATATGTATTGATTACATAAGACAGATATTTCGTATTGGTATCACAATAAGTAGCCAAGAAAGAAAGCGATACATTGTTTCGGGTAAAGAGATTGGAGGATTCAAATTTCTCTAACTTGGTCAAAAGCCTATCTTCTGTTGCAGAGGTCATGATAGTCGATGCACCAACTTCATTCTCTGAATTTTCTTTATTTTCTTGACTATCCTCTTTAGGATTAATTGGCTTTGGCTGTGTTTTACTATCAATTCTTGCTAAAATCTCTTTTATCTTTTGAATATTTCTTTTTTGTTGCTTTCTGTACCAGATGAAGTACATAATCCCCAACATAATTATTATAAATAAAACAATTACAATTTTATTTTTTGCACTGACTTTATTCTCTATACTCGATTTCTCTTTATCCATCTTCGCAAAAGACTCTGTAACTACAACTGTCTTATGATCAGAAATAAGCCCACGAACTGAGTCTTGTTTGCTTTTTGTAAGAATTATGTTTTCGATATCTTTTGTCAGGGCATAATACCGTTGGGAAGTTTCATAAACACGATTTTTTAATTCCAGATAATTAGATCTTTCAGCAATTTGATTAGCCAGATCAAGGTTTTCCTTTGCCAGATTATTTTCTCTTCTCTCGATATAAACATTGGTCATTCCATTATAAATTAATCCTTTTAAATAAGATTCTGGCAAATCGCCATAAGAACGGAGCGCCTCTTCAAAATAAACCAATGCTGTTTTATACTCTTTCAAGTGATAATAACATTCTCCCAAAAAAACTCTATTTTCCGCAACCCTAAAGCCTTTATTGTCTTTTAGATTATTTAAATAATCGATCGCTTTCTCGAAATAGTGTACAGCAGTCTTATACTCTTTCTGCCCCATATGGCTAAAGGCGATTTCGTGATACAAAGAACCAACTGCACTGTTCGCAGACTCCTTTGGCTCAATTTTCTCAGCACTTTCCAACGCGATATTCATAAACTCATTCGCTTTCGTATAAAGTCCGGATAAACGGTATTGAGTTGATAAAAAACCATTTACTCTTGTAATCCAGTTATAATCTGTCGTCTGAGAGATGACCTCTTTTGCCTTCAGGCCATATTCGATAGCTTTGTTCAGATCTCCGGAATGCTGATACAAAGTAGCAGTCAACATCAAACTCCTGGTTTTAAAATAAGGTGTTTCAGAAACTTTAAACAAAGAATCAGCAATATACAATGCTCTTTCAAAATCATTCTGAGCGATTTCATTATAAGTTTTCAGATAAACTTCATTATAATTTTCAAGATTCTGTGCATTTAAAATTGATAAAATAAAAAAGAAGGGAAACAAGCAAATCTTATTCATTTCTATTGGAATTTTGAGCGACCCTATTCGCAGGTAGAGACTTAATCCTCAAAGATAACCCTTTATAAAGTTTGAGAAAACACCCATTCAAATTTTCTCTTTTAAACCATCAAACATAAGTATCATTTTCAGTAAAACGGTAAATGTTTATTTTGATAACAGCCTCAAATAAACTAAGTTATATAGCGATTTAAAATTAAGACTGAGTTTTAACTGGATAACGTAATAAATATGAATTTGATGGAAATTCGATAGGTTTAAGATACATTAATTGCCCCCTCATAATTCATCTGTTCGTTAAAGTCCCTTCTCGAGTAGAGAACAGAACATTCCAAGTTTAGCGGTTTAGTACTCTCTCAGAATACAAATTCAAAAAAGGAAATTACTTGTAGATAAATAAAGAACTATGGCCCATTATAAAAATTGCTAAAGTTATAGGTAGAACGCATATAACTTTAGCAAAATTATTTTTAAACCTCAGTTTAACTGATTTGGCAACAAATTAGAATTCCACCAATTCCGAAATATGTGTTGCCTTTTTTATGAGTTTGTTGTCCTTATCGACTAAAAATAAAGTTGGTGTAGAAGTAACGCCAAAGTCTTGAACCGCTTGGGTATCCCACTGAAGTAATTCGGTATAGTTTACCCACTCCACATCATGCGTTGCTGAATTGAACATTCCGGCATCATAATCCAAAGAAATGCTAACTATTTCACCTCCATTTTCTTTGAAGCTACGATAATATTCTTTCACAAAAGGAAGTTCATCATTACAAGCAGGACACCAAGAAGCCCAAAACATGATGATTTTCTTATCGGCCTTGACGTCGTACAAAGACTTGTATCCATTCACGGGTTTTTGAAAGATGATGTTGGGAACCTGGCTTCCTGGGATTGTACTTTTATGGGCTGAAAGGTTGGACTTTAGCTCATCAGTTATTTCACAAGTCAATGCATTTGCCTTTGCATAATATTTCTCCAAAAGCGAAGAAAACTGCTCGGAGGGAAGTACTAAGAAAACACTTGACAATATATTTTGTCCTCGCGAAGTTTCTAAATCGGCTTTTTCCAATAAATCATCCAATTCCTTTTCAATGGTAGAGTTGATTTCTTCCTGAGAATTAGCTCCAAAAATGGCGGCTCTTAAATAGTCCAAAACAAGTTTGGGCATAAACCCGGTTCCTTCGAGGTAATCATTGTCCGAAATCAATCTTTTTTCGAGGTTTTCTTTATGTCTGTCGGCTGCGAATTTCCCTTCAAAGGGTCGGTTGGCTAGTTCAGTAATCGCTACATAATAATCCAATAAGGGAGACTCTATAGTAGGATTTAATGCTTCGATTCTTTTTTCTTCTTTTAGTATTGCTTGGTAGAATTCATCTGTTTCTTTGTACAAAGGTTTGATGATGGGAAAGACATTATTTTTCACATCTTTGAAACCGTCCACCGATAAAAACTGTTGAAAGGCTTGTGCTGATTTTCCTTCTGTGAATTTTAAATCTGTGAAATTATTATTTCTATAAGTTGCAGTAAAATTCACAGCTTCATTGTCGCTTAAAATGTCTAAAACGGATTGCTGAGAAGTATCGGTCAATCGTACTACACCACGATATTTTGGAATATTTACAGAGAATTTTCCGTTTTTATCGGTTTTGATTTTATTGATAAGAATATCTCCCGGTCCGTTGAAAATCCGAATCATTAGATCTTTTTCGGAAAAGTTTTGGATTTCACCCGAGACTTTAAACTGCGCGTTAAGCGGCAATGTGAGTAGAAACAGGAGTATCAAAAGAATTTTGTTCATTTTAAAATATTTGTTTCAAATATAAAAAAACCCTTTCGTAATGGAAAGGGTTTTTGGGTATGATCGATTGTAATTTAATCTGCAATTTGTTTTCTTGCATTCTTAATGATGAAATAGGCTCCAATCAGGACGGCAGCCATTAACAAAAACGGCAAAAATTCATCTATGGGCGTATCTGGTGCATCATCAGCTGGTGCTCCAAAACCTCCAGAAGCATTTTCTCCTTGTGGTGGTGGTGGCACCGGTGTTTGTGCAAATGAAATTGCACTGAAAATAAACAAGAATATTAGAGGAAGTATTTTTTTCATATCAAATATTTTATAGGTTGATTTAATTATATAATAGGTTTAAAATTTAACAATTATTTTCTGTAATTCTGTTTCACCTTTTTCACTTTGTGATTTCACTACATATACACCTGGTTGTTTGATTCCAAGTACGTGGTCGTGTGTGGTGTTAATTGAATTAGCTGTATAAATCACTCTTCCTGAAATATCATACACAGTCAGATTTGCAGAGTTCCACTGATCGTTAAATCTTACTTTGTATTCGGATCCGTGTTTGAATACAATTGTTCGCGATGAAATCAAATCAGCAGTCCCCATGGTATCGTCTTCTTCAGGATAACCATTCCAGTAAACTACAAATCGGTCGAATGAAGACTCTACATCATTTCCAATAAGGTATTCGAAATTTGAATCAATTTCCATTAATACATCTTCAACTGTATCGTGAAAATAGAATTTGTTATCATTTTGGAATCCTCCTTCGGTTAATTTATTGAAGATATTTCCTTCGTACAAATCTCCTTTTAATTTAAATGAACCTTCTGTATTTCTATTAAATACGATATTGATTGGTTTTGCAACGTAGTCGTTGGAATTGATAGCATTTATATACAAAGGAGTGAAATCTGTTACAATCTCATCGGCGCTTTCTTGTAATCCATAAAATCCGGTAGTCGTTGTAAAGAATCCAGTGTCTTCATTGATGTCACCCGAGTAATCGGATTCATATTCCTGCTTTTCACCCGTTACACCTTCGGCCATTGCCACGATAAACAAATGATTTCCAGTAGGAGTTCCCACTTCATCATTTTTAACTAAGTATAAACCTAATTGATGGAAATCATTCACCAATCTTGGTGAAACAGAACCAGAAGGAGTCATTGCAAAAGTTTTTTCTGCATCTCCAATCGTTAGCGATCCACCTGTATCATCATTTAAATGAAGTCCAAATCCTTCAAAAGGCTTTACAATCAAAGCTTCCGCACTACCTGTCCATTGTCCGGCTCCAGTTCGGGTTGCTTTTACGAATTGACTTTCTACTGCTGTTGTACCTTGACCTCCGTTTTCTTCGGTTGTCGTTACATCAGAATACTTATATACACCTCTCAGGTTAGGTAAAGTCAATCCTGATAAATCCAAATTAGAAGTAAATGGATTTCCGTATTGGAAACCGTATTTACCATATTCTGTTTGATTAGCACCTACATCAGCGATATTCACAAATGCATCATCGATATAGCTTTCTAATCTTTCATTATAGTTATTTCTTTTTCTACTCCAGCAATTCTCTCCTCCCTCTCCCGAACATCCCGAAGCATTCCATTGAGAGGTAGCCGTATAAGGATGATTAGCAATAGACATAGAAAGAGTCACTGAATTAGGAGTAGGAATTCCTTTGTAAGAAAGCGGAGTATTGCTTGAACTATGGGAATCCATAATATTTTTCAATCCTGTTCCGTTGCTCGTAAAGTTTAAGTAATAGTATTTTGTAGAATTAACACTCTCTCCTGTTGGTTCTGCATCGGATTCATATTCTACGTTGTCCCAAGACAATAAAGATTGAGCATATCTGGTAGTACCACAATTTACGTTCACCCCACAATCCCCCACATAAGGTATAGCAGATCCAAACAAGAATTTAAATGCATCCTCTGACTTATAGGCTCCGTACTGAAAGGGAATAGCAAACTGACCTAAATCAAAAGCGTCGGTATCAATCGGATTTTTCTGCATGGTCAAATAGCCTGTAGAAGTTGCGCCGTTCTCGATAATGACTTGTCCGTAACTATCTACGCCATTCCATACATTCACAAAGTTATTTCCTTTGTCAAATTCCGCTACTGAAGCATTTGCTGTGGTGGCTGTGTTGGTGTACCCTCCAACAATTTGGATATTACCTTCGTTAATAATTGTATTAGCCGTACCTGCAGCTTCATTTACAACATTAAACGACCCTCCATGGTAAAAAAGGGTATTGGATTCAACTTTAACTTTTGCAGCTCCCGTAACATAAGTATCTTGCCCATGCAGAATTCCTGCAGCAGTAAATACAATCGAAAATGCAAAGAAACATAAGTAATTTTTCTTCATAGTATTTTATTTTAGGTTGTGTTCAATAAAGTTGATTTGTTAAATTTCAACTAACAATATTTAGGAAACATGAATTTACATCTTGTTTCCACGGCACAAATATAAAAATATTTTTTGTATGTCGTACATTTTTTTTCAGATAAGACATATCTATTTTATTAAAAACTATCTAAAATAGAATTACTTAAATAGATGTCTAACTTCAATCTCAAATAGCTTTCTTAACTGAATTTTCAATCCCTCCTCGGTCAATTACAATTACTTCCGGCATCTCATCAATTTCATACATAATGTCTGTGAAAATCTCTTCCACTACCGACCGCAAACCTCTTGCGCCTAAACCTAACTCTTCAGCTTTCTCCACAATGTAATCAAGCGCAGATTCTTTCACAATCAGTTCTTTGCCTTCCAGGGAAATCAGTTTTTGATATTGCTTTACAAGGGCATTTTTGGGTTCAGTCAAAATCTTCTTCATGGCTTCGTTATCCAAAGGCGTAAGGTTTGCAATTACGGGCAAACGACCAATTAATTCAGGGATCAAACCAAAGGACTTCAAATCCATGGCATTGACTTCATTGAGCAAATCACCTGAACTTTTGGCGTTCTCTTCATTTTTATAACCAATTACGTGCGTGTTCAAGCGATTGGCAATATGGCGCTCGATACCTGAAAAGGCACCTCCAGCAATAAACAAAATATCTTTTGTATTGACTTCCACAAATTTCTGATCGGGATGTTTGCGTCCACCTTTTGGGGGAACATTTACAATTGTTCCTTCCAAAATTTTCAGCAAAGCTTGTTGAACCCCTTCTCCCGAAACATCTCTTGTAATGGATGGATTATCACTTTTTCGTGCGATTTTATCAATTTCATCAATGAAAACAATTCCTTTCTCAGCCAAATCCACTTCATAATTTGCATCTTGTAACAAACGTGTCAATATACTTTCCACATCCTCACCCACATATCCGGCTTCCGTCAAAACCGTTGCATCTACGATTGCAAACGGCACATTCAACATCCGAGCAATGGTTTTGGCCAATAGTGTTTTCCCACTTCCTGTTTCGCCGACCAGAACTACATTGGATTTATCGATTTCTACATCGTCCTTTTCTTCAACAGGATTCAGGATTCTTTTGTAGTGATTGAAAACAGCTACGGACAATACTTTTTTGGCATGATCCTGACCGATTATATAATCATCCAAGAACTTTTTAATTTCTTTTGGTGATTTTAATGGAAGAGGATTGACAAGTTTATTTTTATTTTTAAATGAAATTTCTTCCTCTACAATTCCATGTGCTTGTTCGATACATTGATCACAGATATGACCATCAATTCCTGCGACAAGTAAATTCACATCACTTTTTGACCGTCCACAAAATGAACATTTATTTTCTTCCAATTCTTTATCTTTTATAACGTACAAAGTTACAAAATCCCATAGTTTTAACTGAAGTATTTCTTTTGAAATTTCCGAGGCAAAATCCTTCTCCACTCCTCATCGTTTAGCAGGAATCCATATAATAAAATGACAATCAATTCAAATTTCCATAATCCAAATTGCCACAACATAATTAGATGCAAAACAATTCCGATGAGGATGATTGGAATTCGGGTTTTCCGAATCATCACCCAGACTGGAAAAAGAAATTGAATTAAAATGATGAAATAAGATGTTAGTTGACTTATCCATTCGTTTTTCAAAAGCAAATGAAAAAAGCTGTTTTCGAAATTATGAAATTGGGCAAATGCAAAATAAACTGCATATCCCTCCTGCCAAGTGGAGTCAGTTAATTTCGAATACCCATTGCTGACGTAAACCAAAAATAAATTTAAGATAATCGAGAAGACAGCAAGTTTGGCAATCCATTTTTCCAAATCCGATTTTCGATGTTTCTTCCCCGCACTTAAATGTTGGGAAGAATCCGCAAAAATGAAGTACAAAAGCGTAAATCCTAAAATCAAATCGCCCCAAGTCAAAGCAGTCGGTTCCAAAAGATCAAATGCTACCGAAAATAAAAAAACAATTCCCTTTACCCAAAAACCACCGATCCCAATTAAAAACAAAAGCAGAAAAATGATATAAATAGATTGAAATACAATGTGATTTTCCCGAAAGAAATTCAGAACACTATTTTCATGATAAAGCGCATTAAAATTTGCATCAAAAATAAATCCATTGACCGAAATGCTGAAAACTGCATCGATCAAAAGAATTGTCCCAAGCAATATGCGGAACAAAGATGGATAAACGGTTCGTTCGGCTTTCCAAAAATTCATTTTCCCTCTTTATCGGTTAAATAATAGGTTTGAAAAAAAACGGTATCTCCTACAAAAAAACTATAATTGGGTTCGTAGTCCGGTTGAAATGGTAAAATTATAGGCATTCTCCGGACACTGATGGCCACACTATCGGTTCCGGCTAATTTCAGATCTTCATAGATGAAGATTTCAGAAACATTTTTTAATTTACCTACCAAATTATTTAAATAGACCCCTTGTACAAATCCACTGTCAGGTTGCTCTATTTTTCGAATATATTTCCAATCATAATCATGGTTGAGGAAAGCATGGTCTAAGTTGGAAACACGATAGAAATACACCATCTTTTTGAGAAATATTTCTTTTCGCTCGAGTAGAGATTTCCCCGACTCATCCAAATATTCCCAAGAGTTTAACTCTCCGACTTTCTGATTTCCATTGTAAAACACATACTTCACATTGAAATTGGTTTGAGTTACGGGCACGAACATATTGTAGCCGCTGGGCACAAAAAACCGATAATAGGACTTTCTAACGCTTTCTTTCAAGCTCGAACTAAAAAAGGTTACTCCCACTACGCCTGCCCAGTAGAGCAGAAAAAGTGCTAAGAGTAACCTTTTCGGGTTCATTTTTAAAAGATATTAAGTTCTTGGCAACAGTACTTCGTCCACCATTCCGTATTCTTTCGCTTCCGCAGAAGTCATCCAATAATCGCGTTCTCCGTCTTTTTGAATTCTCTCAAAGGACTGACCTGAATGATGCGCGATGATTTGATACAGCTCTTCTTTCAACATCAAAATCTGTTTCAGAGTAATTTCCATATCGGTCGCTTGACCTTGCGCACCACCCAAAGGCTGATGGATCATCACGCGTGAATGTTTCAAAGCGGATCGCTTACCGGCAGCACCTGCACAAAGCAAAACCGCTCCCATCGACGCCGCCATACCCGTACAAATCGTCGATACGTCCGGCTTTACGATTTGCATCGTATCATATATCCCCAATCCGGCGTGAACGCCACCGCCCGGTGAGTTGATGTAAATCTGAATGTCTTTGGAAGCATCTACACTTTCAAGGAATAAAAGCTGCGCCTGAATGATATTGGCAATTTCATCGTTGATAGGCGTTCCCAAAAAGATGATTCTATCCATCATCAATCTTGAAAAAACATCCATTTGTGCCACATTCAGTTTTCTTTCTTCTACAATATAAGGCGTCATGCTTTCTACATAACTGTCCACGTGTAGACTGTTGATTCGTTGATGTCCTGTTGCGTATTTTTTAAATTCTTTTCCGTAATCCATAATTATTTTTTCTAATTAAAGTCAATCATTCAAAATTAATACAAATCTTGTTTTACTGACGAAATGTCAACTTTAACTTATTAATGTTCGTGATCATGGTCATGCGCATGATCGTGATCGTGGTTTTGATGCTGCGCATTTTTTTCTTCCATCAATTTCACAAACTCATCAAATGTAAGCTTTTTCTCGTTCAATTTCACATTGTCCTTGAATGCCTGCATCATTTTGTCAGAAAACACTTGGTCTGCCATTCGCTGAAATTCCTGTTGGTTCTGAATGGATCCCTGAACGATTCTTTCCAGGTCTTCTTCCGGCATATTGGCCTGTCCGTACATAGCCAATTGCTCTTTGATGATGTTGCGCATTGCATTTTCCACGTCGGCATATTCGACTTTCAAATCGTATTTTTCAGCGATTTTGGATTCGATCAACTGATAACGCAATCCGTTTTCTTCTTTCTTTAATTGTTCAGCAGCTTGCTCTTCTGTTTCGATGTTTTCGTTTGAAAAAACCAACCAGCGTGACAAAAATTCAGTAGGAAGATCAAATTTCGTTTCTTTGATCAACTCGTCAACTACTTCATTCATCATTTGTTTGTCCGTTTCACGTACGTACATTTTCTCGGCTTCTTCCTTGATTTTCTGGCGGAATTCTTTTTCATCCTTCACAGCTCCTTCCCCATAAACTTTGTCAAACAAACTTTGATCTACCGGTGAAGCTTCCATTGCCGTGATTTCAAGGATTTCAAATTGAAGTTCGCCTTCAAATTCTTTTGCTTTTTCAGGCGTCCAGCTAAGGATTTGCTCAAGGTTTAATGCGTCTTCGCTGACTTCTTTTGATTTCAAAACGACCAGATCACCGATTTTCTTTCCAATCAGTTTTTTTGGTTTTGCCAATTCATCTACAAAAAGATAGATTTCTTTTTCGCTTCCTTCCACTGCATTTTTATCGGCATCCAATTCTTTCATCAGAACTTTCACGTTGGCTCCGTCTTCCACTTTTTCAAGTGTTTTCATAGTTCCGAAACGTTTGGAGAAATTATCGACGTATTTCTGAACTTCTTCCTCGTTTACTTCGATTCTATACGTATCGGCTTTGATTTTGGTCAAATCCACATCAAATTCCGGAGCGAGTCCCAATTCGAATTCAAAATTCAAAGTATCGGCATCCCAATCCAGTGATTCATTCACTTTTGGAAGTGGATTTCCCAAGATGGAAATTTTTTCTTTCTGGATGAAATCATTGATTCCCGTTTGCAATAGTTGATTGACTTCGTCAAAAATGATGCTTTTCTCGAATTGCTTTCTCACAAAGCTCATCGGTACCTGACCTTTTCTGAAACCTTTTATAGTAGCGTTTTTGCGGTAATTGTTCAGCGCTTTTTCTACCTTTTCTTTATAATCGTCTTTTTCAATTGTAACGGAAAGTACAGAATTTAAGTTGTCTATACTGTTTTGGGTAATGTTCATTTCTCTAAAAAATTTGGTTTGCAAAGGTAGTTATTTTAATAGAATTTATGAGTTTAGATTTGATAATTTCAAATGGAATGAGAAATGGTTATAACATATTACGTTAGGGCGTGAATTTATTTCGATTAAAACATGAATTCTGAATAAGTCCGGCTTTGTATCTTTGTGAAAAATAAAAATATGAGTTTAGAGAATAAAATCATGGATCAGATGAAAGAAGCGATGAAAAGCAAAAACCAAATCGCATTGGAAGCTTTACGCGCCATCAAATCTGAAATCCTTTTGCTTAAAACCTCAGGAGCCAACTTAGAAGTTTCAGAATCCCAAGAAATTGCCATGCTTCAGAAACTGATTAAACAAAGAAAAGAGGCTGCTGAACAATTTTCTGCCAACGGCAGAACGGAACTTGCCGAAAAAGAAATCGCCCAAGCCAATGTCATTCAAGACTTTTTGCCTGCACAACTTTCAGAAGAGGAATTGGAAGCCAAACTAAAAGAAATCATCTCTAAATCAGGCGCTTCCAGCCCAGCAGATATGGGAAAAGTGATGGGAATGGCTTCTTCAGAACTGGCCGGAAAAGCAGAAGGTAAATTGATCGCAGCGACCGTTAAAAAACTACTGAGTTAAAATTGATTGTTAAATTTTTTAACAATTTAAGTTTTTTTAACACAAGTTTAACCGCTGAGACTAATCCCTTTATTTATAAGGGTTTCTAAGATAATCAAGCGTAAAAAAAGAGGTGATTTTGGTAAATCGTTTTTCAGATTAGACCGCCGTTGTACTTTTGCCGGAGCAAATCTGAAAATAAATAAAAATGAAATCAGTATTTACATTCGTATTACTTATCGGATTTATCACATTCGGCGGTGCGGGACTTTACAGTGGTGCCAATTGGTTATCAGGTTCCGGTAAAGCTTCATGGTATGGTGATAAATTCCATGGTAAGACAACTGCAAGTGGTGAGAAATACAATATGAATGAGTTGACAGCAGCTCATAAAACGCTCCCTTTTGGAACAAAAGTAAAAATAACCAACCATAGAACCGGCAAATCAGTTGTAGTTGAAATCAACGACAGAGGACCTTTTGTAAAGTCTCGTCAATTTGATTTGAGCAAAGCAGCTTTTGCTGAAATCGGTGATATAAACCGAGGAATTATGTCCATAGACTACGAAGTGGTTAATTAGTATTAAATAAGAATTATCTTAATAAGGCTCCCCAAAAGGGAGCTTTTTTTGTACCTTTTCATTTTGTAATTATTTACCCTATGCTGGCGGACTGTATTTTTTATATTCTTTCAACTATTTTTATAATTCTGACGCTTCTGCCCTTCATCAAATCGCCACATTGGGCGATTCGTGTATGGGATTTTCCACGATTTCAGATTTTCTGCATCATTTTACTGGTGTTGACATTCGCAGGAATTTTCGTAAAATTCGACTTCTGGTTGAAATGGGTGCTGCTCGCCTTACTCTTCAAAACTCTCTTCTTTCTGTTCTGGTTTATTTATCCCTACTCTTTTTTATCAAAAAAAATGCTAATTAATGAACCAGAAAAACAACCTAAAAACACCATAAAACTTCTGACAGCCAACGTATATCAAGAGAACCAATCTTTTCAAAAAACGATTGATTTGATTTCGGAAGTTTCACCCGATGTTGTTTTTTTATTGGAAACAAATCAAAAATGGAAAAGTGCTATGCAAGTCCTTAAAAAAGATTTTCCTTATTTCATTGAAGTGCCAAAAGAAAACACATATGGACTTCTATTTTACTCAAAACTAGCCTTTGAGAATTATGAAATAAACTATTGGATTGACAAGGAAATTCCATCGATTGTAGCAGATGTCCAAGTCCGCGATGAGAGAGTTCGTTTGTATGGAATCCACCCGACTCCACCTGTTCCTCAGGAAAATACAGAAAGCACAGAGCGGGACGCTGAAATTCTTTTGGTAGGTAAAAAAGCTAAATCTTTTGATGGACCTTCCATTGTTTTTGGGGATTTAAACGATGTAGCTTGGAGTCATACAACAAGATTATTTTTACGCATCAGCGAAATGCTAGATCCGCGCATCGGACGTGGGATGTACAGTACTTTTCATGCAAAATACCCTTTGATGCGATGGCCGTTAGATCATTTCTTTGTAAGTAGTCATTTCCGATTGATCGATTTGAAAGTTGAAAAGGGAATCGATTCCGATCATTTCCCGATCAGCATTCATCTGTCCATACAATCTGAAATCAAAGAAAAGGAACTTAATGCCTCCAAAGGCGATAAGGAGGAAGCCAATGAAATAATCGAGGAGGCAAAATAGCTCACTTGTGCTATTATTTAAACCTGAAACTTATTCGAAATCAAAAAAGGAAAATCGCACACTTCCGTACTTTCGGGTTTGAAGCAAATGCGGGTGATTTTCGAAATGAATCTGTGCCGAATGTTCCAAAATCAATTCACCATCTGATTTTAGCCAATCGTTTTCTTTGACCAATTCAATGATTCGGTCGTAATCTTCTTGAAGAAATTCATAGGGAGGATCGGCAAAAATAACATGAAAACTTCCTTGATTGTTTTTTTCCAGAAATTGAAATACATCCTTCCGAACAACTGAAATCACCTCTTCCAACTCCATAGTTTGAGTGATCTCAGATAAAAAACTCACGCATCCTGGCTCTATATCCACCGATACAATTTTCTCTGTTCCTCGCGAAGCAAATTCCAACGAAATACTCCCAATTCCAAAAAACAAATCCAAAACATTGATTTCATCCCAATGGTAATGATTGTTCAGAACATTGAAAAGTGCCTCTTTGGCAAAATCAGTTGTGGGCCGAACCGGCAATTTGCTCGGTGCGTTTATTTTTTTTCCTTTGAAAGAGCCTGAAATGATGCGCATTTTGATAAATTTTGAAGTGTGAAATTAGCTAAGTAGTCTTCGTCTTTTTGGGCGGCACTCAGAAATCTCACGTACTTTTTTAAGGTTTGAAATACTTTGGTCGCGGGCAATAGTTCACCATAGGTTTTCAGCTCCACTTTGTTTCCATCGAGGTTCAACTGCTCCAAAGCAAAAAGCGTGAAAAACAAAACATCTTCACCGGTAGGTGTTTCAAACAAATTATAAAACTGAAGTTTCTGATTGGAAAAAAAGGCAATTTCGAGTTGATGCTGAATCAGATTCAAATGTACAACTGCTTCATTTGCTTTTGAAATTGAGTCCAGAAAAACCTGTCCGGAATGCGTTAGAAAGGGCTGACCATAAAGCTCTTTTAATTTTCGAATCAGTGAAGAGGAAGTACCATAAACGAAACAATTCTCATCGGTGAGAAAAGCTTTCATAATTTGGTTGTCTTCAAATTCGGCTTCTGAAAAATTCAATAAAACTTCCGAACTTTCTTCAGCATATAGTGCCGGCACCAAATTAAAAAAAGAAGATACAAAGGCTGCATTGACCTGATCGAAACTTCGACGAAGGCGCAAGTTGATTTCGAGCTCTTTGATGATTTCAGTTTCCCATCGGCTCGGATGAGTTACTTTGATGTGCGAAATCTTGGATGTTTTCTCATTTTCTTCGACCAGAAATGAAAACCCTTCTCGATAAAACAGAAGGTTCAGTGATTTTTTATGTTCTATTTGAGTTGAAATGACGTTTGATTTTGATGAGCAAAGATAAATCATTCTCTGTGAATTTCATATTTTCAGGTTTTCCCTTGTAAAAGAATTCTATTTGATTTGTAAAATTATTTACAAATAACTGATTTACTGATCATTATCTTTATTCAAAATTCTTACAAGTCCAAAACAAAAGAATCTCTAAATGATTTAAGAATTTCGAAAAAAACTTTTTAAAATCATTCATTATGAGAAATTTAAAAATCATTTCGTTGAGTCTATTATTTCTGTTCATTCATTCCTGTAGTGAATATTCCGAGTCGGGTGAATCAATGGAAACCGCGGCGGAAGAATCCAAAATTCCGGTCAGTTCTACTGCGGCAACTTATCAGGATGAAGAGCGTCAGTTTGTGAGAACTGCCGATGTATCGATGGAAGTAAAAAACGTTTACAATTCTACTATGCGAATTGAATCAAAACTTGCGCAAATTGGTGGATTTGTCACCAATAGTCAATTGGAAAGCCGCATTCTCAGCAAGGAAAATTTTGCGGTCAGTCAGGACAGCGCCATGGAAGTAAAAAAATACCGTGTGAGCAATCAGATGAGTATGAGAATTCCACAAAAAGAATTGGGAAACTTTCTGAATTCGCTGGGTGAAGAAATTGAATTTCTACATTATCGAAATATTACGGTCGATGATGTCAGTTTGAATTTTGTACTTTCCGAATTAGAGAACAATCGTTTGAATTCGACTCATGACAAACTTGAAAACATTCAGAATAAAAATGGAGAAATTCAGGATAATCAAGATGTTGTAAATAATATGGACAGAAATAAGTCCGAAATCAATCAGAAAAAAGTCGCAACGATGAAACTCAAAGATGAAGTGGCTTACAGCAGTTTAACACTTGGGATTTCGGAGAAAGAAAAAATTTCAGAAACATTGATTATCAATCCGAAAACTTATGAGGATAAATTTCGTCCAAGTTTCTGGTACCGTGCCGGGATTTCGGTTCAGGATGGTTTTTATTTCTTCCAGTCAATTTTGGTGGCTGCGCTTTATATCTGGCCGCTTTGGCTGATCGGGATTCTATTTTTTTTCTTCTTGAGAACTCAAATAAAAAAATCGGTTTAAAGACAATTTGAATACAATAAAAACCCCGAATGTTATCATCATTCGGGGTATTTTATTTCGGTGGATTTCCATTTTAATTTTGTATTTTTGACATTAGTCTAAACCCTATTTTTTGAGAACAATTGCAGTTATACCGGCTCGTTATGCAGCGTCCCGTTTTCCAGGAAAACTCATGGCTTCATTGGGCGATGAAACCGTCATTTGGACAACCTATGAAAACACTTTAAAAACCGAACTTTTTGATGACGTATTCGTTGTAACTGATTCGGAAATTATTTTTGATGAAATTTCGCGTAAAAGTGGAAAGGCCATCATGAGCAAAATGGAGCATCAGACCGGCAGTGATCGGATTGCCGAGGCGGTTGAAAACTTGGATTGTGACATTGTAGTCAATGTTCAGGGCGATGAACCTTTCGTCAACAAAGAAGCGCTTCAAAAGTTGGTCGAAGCCTATGAAAATGATTTGAATAAAGAGATTTCTCTTGCGACACTTGCCCAAGAAATTACCGATGATGAAGACATTCAAAACCCAAACAGTGTAAAGGTCAATTGGGACATTCATAATTTTGCACTTTATTTTTCCCGAAGCCCCATTCCCTATCCCCGGGAGACGGAATTCCGTGCGAAATACTATCAACACATTGGGATTTATGCTTATCGGAAATCCGCTTTGCTGAATTTTACAAAATTGCCTATGTTGCAGAATGAAAAGGCAGAAAAGCTGGAACAATTGCGTTACCTGGAATATGGTATGAAAATCAAAGTCTTGGAAACCAGCTTTATGGGGATTGGTATTGATACGCCCCAGGATTTGGAAAAGGCAAATGCTTATTTAAAACAACTAAACAACTAAGTGATGAGTTTCAAAAATTTCCCCATGGTTCCCCGGGTTTTATACGGACACGGGAGTTCGCAACAAATAGAAGAAATTGTGGAACCCCTTCGCAAAAATGGCTATCCTGTGATCTATTTTGCAGACCATTGTTTCAAGGGAAAGTCACTTGTGCAGAATATTCCTGCTAAGAAAAATGATAAAATTGTATTTATCGACACCACAGAAGAACCCAAAACCTCAGATGTTGACAAAATCCGTGATGATTTAAAGTCCGAATTTGGAAAGGTTTCCGGGATCATCGGCTATGGAGGTGGAAGCGTATTAGATATAACCAAAGCGGTTTCGCTAATGATGACCAATGAAGGTTCGTCTGCGGATTATCAGGGATGGGACCTTATCCAAAATGAAGGGGTTTACCATGCCGGAATTCCTACCTTGAGTGGCACCGGAGCTGAAGTTTCCCGTACTTGTGTTTTGACAGGACCCGAAAGAAAACTAGGATTAAACTCAGACTTCACCCCCTTTAATCAGGTCATACTGGATCCTTCGCTCACTTTGGACGCTCCCAAAGAGCAAGCTTTTTTCACCGGAATGGATTGTTATATTCACTGCATCGAATCCTTGAATGGAACTTATCTCAATGCCTTCAGCAAATCTTATGGTGAAAAGGCGTTGGAATTATGTAAGAAAATTTATTTAGAAAAATCTGAATGGGACGAAGAATCGCATGAGGATTTAATGATGGCTTCTTGGCATGGTGGCATGAGTATTGCTTATTCGCAAGTCGGAATTGCCCATGCGTTAAGCTATGGTTTGTCCTATGTTTTGGGGATTAAACACGGTGTCGGTAATTGTATTGCATTTGATAAAATCGAAGAATACTACCCGGAAGGCGTACGAGATTTCAAAAAAATGGTCGAGAAATTTGAAGTCGAAATTCCTAAAAATATTTGTGTAAATTTAAGTGATGATGAAATGAACAAAATGGTAGAAGTAGCTCTTGAGCTACATCCATTGTGGGAAAATGCCTTAGGAAAAAATTGGAGAGAAAAAATAAATGAAAAAACAATTAGAGAATTGTATGAAAGAATGTAATAAAATATCTGGATTCAAGAAGTTTAATTTCCGTTTGTTGTTATGGATCCCTTTGCTTTTTATTTCAAATTTTTCAAATGCTCAAACAGCTGAGCTGATCATTCACAATCACCTAGAAAGTTCGGGTGGAACTGAAAACTGGCGCAAGCTCAACAGCATCATCTTAAAAGGCGATGCTATTTTGGGACTGGATCAAACCTTTCCGATGACTGTTTATCATCGTCGTCCGTACGAGAAAAAAGTAGTTTTCACGGTCGAAGGAAAAGAAATGTTGAACGAAGGTTATGACGGAAAAAACGGTTGGACTTACAATGAGATTTCCGGTAAAAATGAAATTCTTTCAGGCTATCAACCTGATTCTTTTGATTCCGACATTATGGACTATCAACGAAAAGGATTCACAGCTGTTTATACCGGAAAATCAACTTCTGATGGTCAGGAATGTTATAAAGTCGAGCTGACCAAAAACGTAAACAGAGTTACTTATTGCTTTTCAACTCGAAATTATGCTTTGCTTTGGGAAGAAAACCAGGAGGAAAAAATGTTTTATTACGACTATAAAAAGTTTGAAGGACTTGAATTTGCAACCCGAATTGTAGGACAACCCAAAGATGGCGGCGAATATGTAATTCAATTTTCCAGCATTCAGATCAATCCTCGAATCGATGATAAAGTTTTTAAGTTTTGAGTTGTGTATTGTGCGTTTTGAGTTTTTTTTATATTCCATCCTCTTTCTATCTGCTGAAAGTTCGTACCAGCTAAGTCATAACACTAAACACCTAATTCACAACTCTTAACGTCTCATTCCTATTTCGATTCCTTTGATTCTTCGGTAAAGTTCCGTTGCATAATTATCGGTCATCCCTGATACAAAGTCCAGCACGCCCATCATTTTTTGGTAATCGGATCCGTCCTCGTACAGAAATTGAGAAGGAATCAGTTTTACCGCTTTTTCTTCCCAGTTGCTACGGTTTGTTTTAAGAATCGGCTCCGCAAAATGCGAAAGCAATTCGTACATCACATTATAACCCGCATTTTCAATTTCCACTACCGAATGGTGATTGTAAATAAATTCGATCGAAAAGTCTTCAATTTCCTTCAATACAATTGCTGAATTCCTGTTACTCTCTTTTACACAATCCAGCAGAGGTTTGCTTAGGTTTCCGTTTAAAACGTCCTCGAAATTTTCTTTGAACGCTTTGGAAGTTGCTTGAATCAATTGCCCGATGGATTTAGCTCTCAGATAAGAGATTTTCTCATTTTTATCAGAAATTTCTCTCATTCGAAGTTTCACTTTGTCAATTCCTTTGGGGTCGAAAGAAGCGATGAGTTCTTCCAATAAATTTCTACATTTATCATGGTCGATGATCCCAAGTCGATGGGAATCTTCGAGATCGATGATATTGTAGCAAATGTCATCAGCTGCTTCTACAAGCCAGACAAAAGGATGTCTTTTGTACACAATGGGACTTTCAGTTTCTTTGATCATCTCCGTTTCTTCGGTCAGTTTTTTAAAGTTTTCTATTTCGGCCTGAAAAAATCCGAATTTCTTTCGATGAAGTATTTTTTTGTCTTTTGCGATGGATTCGCAAGGATATTTAGCGATGGATGCCATTGTGGCAAAGGTAAGCCCAAATGAGGCTTCAGATTTCCCGGTTTGCTTTTGGGTTAAAATTCGGATTGCGTTTGCATTTCCTTCGAAATGAATAAAATCCGTCCATTCCTTTTCAGAAAATCTATTTTTGAGAAGGGATTCATTTCGCTCGAAATACGAAGCGATGGCGTCCTCACCCGAATGCCCAAAAGCAGGATTTCCGATGTCATGGCAAAGACAAGCTGAGGAAATTACATCGTATAAACTATGCTGATAAAATTGTTTGGATTCTTCATTTAGTTGATTATTGAAATTTTCGACAATGAATTCCCCAGCGAGATTTCCCAGTGATCGTCCCACAGATGAAACTTCCAAGGAATGAGTCAATCGATTGTGTACAAAAACACTTCCCGGCAACGGAAAGACCTGTGTTTTGTTTTGTAATCTTCGGAATGCAGACGAAAAAATAATACGGTCAAAATCACGTTGGTATTCGCTTCGGGCATCTTCTGTATGGTTTATGCCCAATCTTTTTGGCGAATAAATCAAATTCAAATCCATCATATGACAAAGATAAGTTTTTGGATTGATGAATCTTGAAATTCGAAGTTTGACTATTCAATAATTTCTACCAACTTCCGGTAGCTCCACCTCCACCGAAGCTTCCGCCACCAAATCCACCGAAACCGCCGCCACCGAAACTTCCGCCGCCACCCCATGAGGAACCTCCGCCCCAAGTTCTCGTTCCACCGCTGGTAAAAATCACATCGCCCCAGTTAAATCCACGTCGCGAGCGGCTTCCTCCTCCACCACCGCCTTTGCTTGCGATGATAATGAAAACTACGATGATAAATAAAAAAACAAAGAAAACAACCCAGCCTTCGCCGTCGTTTGAACTTCGTGGTTTGGCTTGGTATTGCCCGGCCAATTGTTTCTGAATGGCATCGATTCCTTTGTCCAATCCGGTATAATAATCACCGTTTTTAAAAGAAGGAATCATTTCCCGATCGATGATAAGCTGCTCTATGGAGGGCGGCATTTTGGCCTGAATCCCGTATCCGCCTCGTATGGTTACTTTTCGGTCTTCATCGCTTACTACGATTACTACTCCGTTGTGAGTATCTTTTTGACCTACTCCCCATTTCTCCCCAATTTCACTTCCAAGTAATCCAATCGGGTAACCTTCCAAATTTTTAAAAGTAAGAATTAAAATCTGAACCGAAGTGGAGTCATTGTAAGCTATGAGTTTACTTTCCAACTGATTACGCTCAACTACTGATAAGATATTCCCAAAATCATGAACGAGTTTATCTTCGTATTTGAAATTATCTTTGGTGACCTCATAGGGTGATTGTGCCAAGAGAACTCCGGCCAGAAGCGCAAAAAACACTATGAATCCTCTAACCCCAACTAATCTCATCCGGCAATTCATTTTTATCATCATCCTTGTATGGAAAGTATTTTTGCAGGGCTGTTCCTGCCATTTCGATTCCTTTAATCAGTCCTTTGACGTAATTTTCTTTTTTAAATTTTTTGATTACGGCTTCTTTTATTTCTTCCCAGAAATCATCGGGCACGACTGCTGTAATACCGATATCGCCAATGACTGTGAAATTATGGTCTTTAGGCGAGACGTGAAACAAGACTCCATTTCGGTCTCGGGTTTGATCCATTTTCAGTGCCATGAAAACTTCGGCTGCGATGTCGAGATGGTTTCCATTTGGTTCTGCATCGATATGCACTCGAATTTCACCACTGGTATTTTGTTCAGCCAGTTGGATGGCCTGGATGATTTTCTTTTCTTGTTTTTTACTTAATGAAAAATCTTTCAATTTTTTTAATTTGAGAAGTCAATGGTCGGCGCTACATTGGCACCTTCACTTGATTTGAAGTAGCCTTTTTCATCAAATCCTCCAAAATTTGCAATCATATTATTTGGAATTTTTTGAATGAAATTATTATAAAGTTCTGCCGCTTCATTGAATTTTCTTTGTTCAAACCTTACTTCGTCTGCGATGCTTTCGAGGCTGGTTTGCAAGGAAAGGAAATTTTGATTGGACTTTAAATCTGGATATCGTTCTACCACGACCATTAGTCGGTTCAATGCACTTCCCAATCCGTCTTGTGCTTGTTGAAACTGGGCAATGTTTTCTGGTGTAAGGTTGGTGGGGTCAATGGTAGTTTGTGTTGCTTTTGATCTTGCTTCAATTACTTGTGTTAAAGTTTCTTGCTCGAAATCCCGCGCTCCTCTCACAGTTGCGACCAGTTGATCAGTCAAATCAAATCGCTTTTGGTAAGCGGTTTCTACATTTCCCCATTGTGCCTTCACGGCATTATTTTTTGGTATGATTCCGTTGTAAATCCCTACTCCCCAGAGAACAAAGATTACAATTAGAGCCAATAACCCCAGAATCCCCCCGATTAAACATCCTTTTTTCATATTGTTGTAGTTTATTATTGCTAATGGTTAGGTGCCTTAAAAAGGCCTTTCAATTTCTTGTAAATGTAATTATTTTTTGTTTTTATTTTCTGATTTGGGAGGATTTTATCAGGAAGTTACTAATAAAGATTTCACCCAACTTTCTTCCAATGGAAGTTCCCAACCTTCTTCGAATTCGTTTAGCTTGGTAATTCCATTGTGGAAAACACTTGCATGTTCAGGAATTTCATTGTTTTTGACTTTTTGTTTGAATTCATTGAGAGGCAAAGTAATGATTTCATCATCGATTTTATAAGAAACAAGCATTCGGTTGAGCAATCCAAATTTATATTTTTCTTCGAGTGCTTTGATGATTCGCGTCATACTGTCGATGGAACAACCGGAAGCCGGCTCTATATTTTCGTCCACTGCCAGTACGATAAATCGGTCGTAAGGAATGGCATAAGCTGCTGTAAGTTTGGCTCCGTGTGCATTCCATTCCTGCATAAAGGCATCGAGTGTGGATTCGATTTCGGTGATTTCATCGGAGTTAAAATTTCTTGTGGATTGAAAAATCCATATTTTGGAGTTTTGTGATAAATTCATGATATAAAATTATATAGGTTCAAATTTACGAAGATTTCCCTAAAAAGCTTGTCCAATGATTTAGAAAGTCCTAATGTTTTACTTATAAATGTTTCTCGAAAAAGATATTTTTTAAGCTAGTCAATTTGTTTTATAAAATTCACTTCCAAGAAATTATCCACAAAAAAACCGCCTCAATCATGAGACGGTTTATTGATTTTTGTTCTATTAATAGATTATTTTACAATCAGTTTTTGGTTCAATGTTTCTTGTCCAGCTTTCACCAATACTACATATACCCCTGCCGGAAGGTTTACATTGTATTTTTGGTTGAGCTTTCCACCTGCGTGGTTAAAGGATGATTTGTGTACCATCTGACCGGCTGCATTGTAAATCATGGTGATTACTTCTCCTCCTTTTAGGTTTTTGGCATCGATGTAGAATTCACCATTGCTTGGGTTTGGATACAAGGCAATTGCGTTGTGCTGGCTCAAATCTTTCACTCCTAGATTTTCCAATTCCCTGTTACATATTTCAATCGAATAGGAATTGATGGTTCCAGTTGCTCCGGGTCGGTTGTCGGATGCGAATAGATTCCATTGACCAGTTGCATTATGGCCTTTGAAAACAGCCAGTGTTTCATTGGGGTTGAACTCCCCCGCAACTGGTGAATTAGCACATGAAATATTTCCTGCTCCATCTTCAAAGCTTGCATTGATTCCTGATCTTCCACTACATGTACGATTCCAAACCAATGCTCTTGTACCGTATGGGCTTTCCAACCCAATGTTTAGGTGACTAACGTTGGTATGAGAAACATCGAGGCTTACTTTAAAGCGAGTGATTGCACCGGTATTATCCACATCCAATGGAACTAAGATTTCGGGTGATGTAATTTCTGATCCACCCGGACCGTCGTTGATTGGGATAGCCGGACCGGAATAAGTATAAGTGTAACATACTTCTCCCCCTACTGCATAATCAATAACAAAACTTGGGCTTACTGCATAATAAACATTGTCCACTGCTTCTACAAGGATATACGCATTATCAGACTGAGAGTTTGCTGGAATGGTCACGGATTCGCTTCCATCGTTTGGTGTATTTGCTGCAATAACTTCGAAACTACTTCCTCCATCTGTTGACAATTTGATATTGACATGAGTGGTATTGATAGGAGAAGCATCGGTTCCTGCTACATTCCAAGTTACCAATAAGGCATCACCAGAGCTAGCTGAATAAGCTTCTTCCGGAGCTGTCACCACAAAGGGCCCCGCTGCTGCTGTAACCGTTACTTTCGCATCGTCTCGTACGGATTGAGGCTGAGTAGCATGATTATTTCTTGTTGTCAAAGAGAAGTTATGCGCTCTTGAAATACTTGAAACAGATTCCCAAGTTGTAGAAAGCACACCTCCTAAAACGGATGGGAATTCTGGAAAATATCTCACAGGATCTGCCACTGGCTTCAATGATTTGAAGTTCGGTCCCGTTGGTTTAGTTGGGTAAGCTCTCGAGTTATTTCCGTATTGAGCGGCAGAAGCCATGTCAACTTGTTCCCAATTATGGGTATATCCTTCACTTTCTGGCCCTGTCACATCTCCTGTCAAAACAAAAGGAGTGGAATGAGGGATTGTATAATCATTCCCAGCATTTACTACCGGCGGATCTAGAGGCATAGGAGTTGAAATCCCGCAACTAGGTACTTGATTCAGTCGGTTTTTGATTTGTTCGATACTTGCCGAATGGTAGTAATCATAGGAATTGGCCTGAACATCCAGATTACCTGTAATTCCTGTATAGGCCATAATGGTGTTTCCACTACCTACTTCAACCGGTCGTCCAATTTGAGCCCCATAAAATGTATAAGTATGTCCGGCTCCTAACTGGTGTCCCATTTCGTGGGCTACGTAATCGATGTCAAATGCTGCTCCTTCGGGTATATTATGAGCTGTCCATCCTCCAGCTCTCATACTTCCACAGATTCCGTTTAAATAAGCGGCTCCATTTGCCGGTTCTCTGTCCACCAAATGCCCTAAATCGAAACTACTTAATGGAACAATTCCCGAAATTACAGAGTTTGCTTGATCGGGCCCTGCTACTGTGTAAGGGTCGGTTGATGGGTTTGTGAATATCAGACTTTCTACCTCATCAATTAAATCAAAATGAATGGAAAAATCTTTTTCAAATACACCATTTAATCTTGTCATGGTATCATTAAATGCCGCTAATACATCGGCAACCGTTCCTCCATGGTATTGTCCATATTCACCTGTACATGACAAAGCCAGCCGGAAGGTTCTGAAGTTTCCCGCCATGGGAGCTCTTGAATAATCGAGTTCTCCTAAGTCAATGTCCAAATCATTTTCGAAAACATTGCACTCAAAATGTTCATTGTGCTTTCGGTGTTTGGTTGAATTATAAACAATATATACGTCATTATTTTCGGTATAGGGTTCGATGAAAACAGTTGCTTTATCGCTCATCACCATCGATGATAGTCCTTTGGGTGAAATACTAAAACGAAGAATGGCTGTGGGGTTATCCATCCCTTTCCCTACATACGCACGGATATTCGGATACTTTTCTTGCAATCCCGGTGCAAAGTTAGAAGCTTCCCAAACTTCAAAACTTTCTAATTTCCCTTCTGCATTGGGCATTTGGACTAAAACACCCGAGTGAGAAGTAAATCGATCGGGAGCGTTTACCAATGCCCCTCTGATTTGGTCAATATTTAGCGAATAAAGTCCTGCAGATTCTATCTGCACTTTTGAACTTTTCACTTCCTGCTTTTTAAGACTTGCTTTGTTCCATTGTGCAAATAAAGACATGGGTACAAAACAAATCAAAGTCAATAAAAGTTTGAATTTCATTTGTTATTAATTAAGATTAATTTAAATTTAAACTAAATTAAACATTTAAAATTTAGAAATGAAAAAGATTTTATTATATAGTTTGTTAATTTTTACATTCTTGAGCTGTCATCAAACCAAAAATATGAATGTACAGAGTCCAAATTCTGTTTCTCTTCATCATCTGAGTGAGGCGAGGGATTCCAAGCTAACGGTATTTTCATCGCATTTTATCATGGATGTTTATGGGGATATTTATCGCTATGATTTGGATTCTGCTAAATGGGTTGAACTCAATGAAATTCTGAACAAAGTTTCTGTAAAAGAACTTGCGGACTATAGTGCACCGGAAGTGAGTGGGAGATTGGTGGAAAGAGACTTAAAAAGTCAGATCAGCATTCAAACTCCGGATGGAGAGTTTGTTTCTCAAGAATTTTTAAATGAAAATGTTCCCGATGAATTGCGTGAGCTTTATAATTTTTTAAATTCCTTTTTCCCGGTTCTCTAATTACCCTAAATGATCGATTAAAAGAGAAGCCGTTGCGGGATTAGTGGCAAGCGGCACATTCCAAACATCACAAAGTCGCATGAGCATGGCAATGTCGGGTTCATGCGGATGACGGTCAAGGGGATCGCGAAAGAAAAAGACCATATTGGTTTTGCCTTCGGCGACTCTGGCGGCAATTTGTGCATCTCCTCCATGTGGCCCGGAAAGCATTTTTTGAACTTTAAGTCCGGTTTTCTCTACGAAACTTCCGGTGGTTCCCGTCGCAATTATCTGAACATCGTTGTTTTTGAGTTTGTCGAAATTTTGCATCAGGAAATTGACCATTTCAGCTTTTTTCCCGTCGTGTGCAATGATTGCAAGTTCCATAATCCGAAAATATTCGATTAATCTTATAAATCCTCTGCTTCCGCAATCAATTCCGCCAAATCTTTGACCAGTACTTCGGCTTCTTTGTTCTTGCTTTTCACGCCGTCAGTCATCATCGTATTACAGAACGGACAACCGGTTGCGATGATTTGGGGTTGGATTTCCAGTGCTTCTTCGGTTCTTTCTACGTTGATGTCTTTTCTGCCCGGCTCCGGTTCTTTGAACATTTGTGCTCCTCCGGCTCCACAGCAAAGTCCGCGAGTGCGGCAGCGTTTCATTTCCACAAGTTCGGCATCTAATTTCTCAATCAATGTACGCGGTGCTTCGTAGATATTATTACCTCGTCCTAAATAACAGGGATCGTGGAAAGTGATTCGTTTTCCTTTGAAAGGTTTATTTCCTTCGATGGTTAATTTTCCTTCGTTAATGAGTTTTTGAAGGAACTGGGAATGGTGAAGCACTTCGTAATTTCCGCCCAGCGAAGGATATTCGTTTTTCAGTGTATTGAAACAGTGCGGGCAAGTCGTGACGATGGTTTTGATTTCGTAGGCATTCAGCACTTCGATGTTCATCATGGCCTGCATTTGAAAGGCAAATTCATTTCCGGCTCTTTTGGCCGGATCGCCTGTACAACCTTCTTCGGTTCCCAAAACGGCGAATTCGGTTCCTACTTTGTTCAGAATTTTCACAAATGCGCGTGTAATTTTTTTGGCTCTGTCGTCGAAACTTCCGGCACATCCCACCCAGAATAAAACTTCCGGTTGTTTGCCTTCTGCCATATATTGCGCCATTGTTTTTACTTCCATCTCGCTTCCTTTAATATTTTAATCTTTTGCCCAATTCAGTCGATCCTGTTGGTTGAACTGCCAAGGGGCACTGTTGTTTTCTATGTTGGACATCATCAGATTTAATTCCTGTGGTGCCGCTGATTCTTCCATGACCAAGTATCTTCTCAAATCCATGATGATCGACAAAGGGTCGATGTTAATCGGGCAGGCTTGTGTACAAGCGTTACAAGTTGTACATGCCCAAAGTTCTTCCGCAGAAATATAATCATGAACCAATTTCTTTCCGTCGTCCTCCCATTTTCCTTTTTCGTCGATGATTTTACTGACATCCTCGATTCTGTCGCGGGTGTCCATCATGATTTTTCGGGGCGATAGTTTTTTGCCGGTGATATTGGCCGGACACTCGGCTGTACAACGACCACATTCGGTACAAGTATAAGCATTTAGCAATTGGACGCCGTTTAGGTCAAAGATATCTTTGGCTCCGAAAGTTTCTGGTTCTGTCATTTCGGTTCCTTCCGGTGGTGCTGCAAATGGATCAGCGTTGGGGTCCATCATCAATTTGACCTCGTTTGTTACCGATTCTAAATTGTTGAATTCTCCTTTTGGTTTTAATTTGGAGAAATAGGTATTGGGAAATGCCAGAATGATATGCAGGTGTTTTGAATAATAGAGATAATTCAGGAAGAATAAAATCCCTACGATATGGAACCACCAGCAAATTCTTTCGATGATGATAAGTGTGGATTCACTTAAACCACTTAGCAAAGGTTCGGTCAGCCATCCACTGATGAGGAAACTTCCGGTTTGAGTATAACCTTCGGCGCCTAAATTTTGCAAGGCGGCATCGGCTCCGTTCATAGTAAGAAGTGCCACCATAAATGCGATTTCCATATAAAGGATGTAATTCGCATCGGCTTTAGGCCATCCTTTCATTTCGGGATTCAGGAAACGTCGAACTTTGACGATGTTTCGGCGAATCAGGAAAATGATACAGGAAATCATCACCATAAAGGCGAGGAATTCAAAGAATCCGATCATGGCGGTGTAAAATCCTCCGAGGAAACTTAAGACCCGATGTGTTCCGAAAATTCCATCGATGAGAATTTCCATCACTTCGATATTGATCAATAGAAAGCCGACATACACAAATCCGTGTAGTATGGCGGGAATGGGACGTACGCCCATTTTTCCTTGTCCGAGTGCGACCCGGAACATGGTTTTCCATCTTTCACCGGGGTTGTCAAATCGGTCGATTGGCTTTCCGAGTTTGATGTTTCGAATGATCTTTTTTAGGTTTCGGCTAAAAAACCATATCGCATATCCCAATATCAGGATAAAAATGATGTTGTCTATGTACTGCATAAACTAGTCTTCTTTAGGCTCTGCCTGCTTTTTCCCAAAGATAGAAAATTGTACATATCTGTTGGGGTTTTCTTTCAGGTCGTAGAGTAATTCGTCAAGAGTTTTGGAAGTTCGGGTGAGATTATCATATAGTTCACGATCGTTCAAAAGCGCTCCCATAGTGCCCTCGCTATTGTTTATATTGTCTAATGTTGAATTTAATTTCACGGAAGCTTCTTCAAAATTGGCTATAATTTTTTCTAATTCTAAATTATTCATTTTATCGGCTACCAGTCCAAATTTGTCCATTGCTTGTTCGGCCGAAGCGAGTGTGCTTTTCAATTGAACATTATTATCAAGAATTAATTGATTAGCGGCATCGGAAGTTTTGGTCAGTGATTGGGAAGTTTGTCCGAAGGAAACCAGGGTTGCATCCAGACTTTTCAGAATTTGCTTCAGGTTTTGACGATTTTCTTCATCGAGCATTTTGTCCACGCTTCCCATGGTTGAATTAAAAGTTACCAGCAAAGAGTCTAGTCTTTGTTTGGTTGGTTCTAATTCTTTTGAGAAAACATCGGTCAAAGAAGATTTCACCGTTCCTCGAAGTGTATCTCCACTTTCGGCTTTTCTACCTTCGTAATTCAGCAATAGACGAATTTCCGTCCCGGACATAAGTCCTGGTTCATGGATTTCGGCCAAGGTTTCGGTTGAAAAATCTATATCTCGATCGAGTTTTATGGTAACTACAAAATAGATAGGACTTACATTGTCTATGATTTTAATATCATCTACGCGTCCAATTCTCAATCCGTTTACAGTCACAGGTTTTGAGGGTGCTAACCCACTTACGTTCTCGTATTTCACATAGTAAGTATTTCCTCCTGCAAAGAGGTTTTTTCCTTTTAGGAAGTTATAGAGTGCATAAAAGGCTACCAAGGTAACGATTACGACAAATCCTGTTTTCACTTCTTTGGTGATTCTCATCTTCATATAAATTTGCCCAAAAATAATACTATTTTCGAGTTGTTATTCTATTAATTTCTGTCCGTCAAAGGTCACGATAAATGCGGATTTAAACCCTCTGTCTTGGACTAATTTTAAATCTTTGAGCGCTTCTTCATAGGTTTTTGAATAACCGTAGAAATAGAGATGTAGGTTGCCTTTTTTGACTCGATGTACATTTTTGAGTCCTCCGAATTTATTGTCACGGTCTCTGTATCTTCGATTGGAAGCTAGGAATTGAATTTTATAATTTTGGTTTCCTTCCAATTTTTCATTGTTGACAAAATCCACAACGAAGGCATCTTTGAATCCTTTTCGTTTCACGTAATTCAGGAGTTCATCTCTTTCGGAAGCAAGGTTTGTGTTTCCATAATAATATTTGTAAAGCTCTCCTACTTGTACGACTTCGACTCCTGTGAGTCCGTTCAATTGTTTGGCACTTGGGCTGTATTTGTTTTTGGAAACTAAGATTTGAATTTTAAATGTTTTTCCAACGACCGGTTTTTCGGGTTCTTTTGGTTTTTCTTCTTCTTGTGGAATTGTTTTTCGGTCGTATTCTTTTTTGAATTTCTCAAATGCTTCGAACAAACTTTCGGTCATTTTCTGTTTTCCTTGTTCCGATGCCAGGAAAGTTCCTTCGTCTTGGTTGGAAATAAATCCGAGCTCAACCAAAACAGCGGGAGAGGCATTGGTACGCAGAACGTGAAAGTTCGCTTGTTTTACACCTCTACTTGATCGTCCGTTTTTCACGAATTCATCTTCCACCAATTGTGCAAATCGTATGCTTTGGTCTTTATAAGCGGAGAACATAATATCAAATGCAATCACGGCCTCGGGATCATCTGGATCGAATTTCTGGTATTTTTCCTGATTGTCTTCCAAGAGGATTACACTGTTTTCTCGTTTGGACACTTCCATGGTTTCTTGGCTACGGCTCAAACCCATCACAAAGGTTTCGGTTCCATAGGGGCTGCGATTTGTCACAGCATTGCAATGAATGGAAACAAAGAGATTGGCATGGTTTCGATTGGCGATTTGGGTACGTTCCCAAAGTTCGAGGAAGACATCAGTTTTTCGTGTATAAATTACTTTTACATCCTTAAAGTTTTTCTCAATCATCTTTCCAAATCGGAGTGAAACGTCCAAAACAATGTCTTTTTCATTTTGAACTACTCCCCTTGCTCCTGAGTCTTTTCCACCATGTCCTGGATCGATTACAATGACAAAATCTTGCTTGGTTTGAGCAAAAGAATTCATTCCTGAAAACAGGATAAATAGAAATACGAATAAAATTTGTTTGTTAATCCTTGTTAATCTCATTATACAGCCACAATTTTTGATTACTTTTGACACGATTTAGCGCAAAAATAAGTTTATTAGTTTGCATAAAAGATTTTTTAAATATCTATTTGCATTAATTTTTCTACTGCTTTTCAACAGCCAGGCTTTTTCCCAAGTCGAACCTGAACCTACGGAAAGGACTGAAACTGCTAATGCTGTGGTGGATACTATCAAAATTGATACCGTTCGAGAAGAGCGGTTAGAAGATATTTTGGTATATAATTCGGATGATCAAATTCACGAATGGAAAAATAAAATGAGTTATTTACTTCGGAATGCCATTGTTCAATATACAGATATGGAAATCCATGCGGATTATATTGAGATCAATTGGGAGACCGGCGATGTTTATGCGGATGGTAAGAGAGACTCCATCGGAATGATAGTTGAGCCTACTATTTTCAAACAAGGAGGTCAGGAATACGAACAGCATAGTTTCAAAATTAATTTCAAAACCAAAATCGGGGTCGCTTACAATGTTCGGATTACGGAAGGCGAAGGTGTGCTTGTCGGGGATCGTGTAAAACGAGCCAATGACAGTACCATGTACGTACGTGGAGCGGATTATACGACGGACACCTATTTCATTGAGCGAAAGACCGACGAACCGGATTATGTTTTGCGAACGCAAACGGCCAAATACATTGACGGCAAAAACAAAGCGATGGTTACGGGGCCGATTAATATGCGGATTTACGATGTTCCTACTCCCTTGACATTGCCTTTTGCTTATTTACCGATGGGTGAAAACCGTTCGGCGGGGATTATCATTCCTTCTTTTGGGGAACGCAGCGATGTAGGTTTCTTTTTGGAGGGCGGTGGATTTTATCTTCCGATTGGGGATTACATTGATTTGGCGGTTACCGGAGAGGTTTATACAAAGGGAAGTTGGGGAATTCACACCAATTCCACTTATCGAAAAAGGTATCGCTACAGTGGTGGATTCCGTTTTGATTATGAAAACCGTGTGACGGGTATCAAAGGACTGGATAATTACAGTAAAATGACCAATTACCGATTGAATTGGAGTCATTCTCAGGATCCTAAAGCCAATCCGAATTTGATTTTTTCTGCCAATGTCAATTTGACGAGTTCACAGTATTTCCGAGAAAGCATCAACAATGCGAATATTATCAACGGAGATGTTTACACCAATTCGACTTCTTCTTCGATTTCGGTGAATAAAACATTTCCCAATTCTCCTTTCTCACTTTCGGTGGTGGCTTCACATCACCAAAACAACAATCGAAGCACAAATGAGCCCGCTTCGATGCAATTTGTTTTGCCACAACTGACCTTTAATATGAGTCGGATTTATCCTTTCGCTCCCAAAGTGGGCAGTAAAAAAGGCTTGATCAAGAATTTGGGGGTGGGTTATAATTTAAACCTTGTCAATAACATCAACACGAATGAGGATGATGCATTCACGGATCGAATGTGGGAGGACGCAAAAAACGGCGCTCGCCATCGATTGGATTTGAGTACCGGTGTCACTTTGGGAAATTATTTCCCGGTAAGTTTCAATGCATCTTATGATGAGGTTTGGTATTTGAAAACCCTGGGCAGAGAATTCGATCAGGAGGAACAAGAAGTTGTGACCTATGATATCAATGGTTTTGATTCTTACCGGACTTTTAGCATGGGCGCTTCCGTTTCCACGAATCTTTATGGAACTTATATAGCTCCGGAGGGAAAAGATGCGTTGATTCAAGGGATTCGTCATGTGATTTCCCCTACGGTTGGTTTGAATTATCGCCCGGATTTTGCTTCGGAGGAATGGGGTTATTATGATTATTATCGGGGTGCTGATGGAAGAAAGGTGTTGTATTCTCGTTTTCAAGAGGGTGTTTTTGGCGCACCTTCGATGGGTCAAAGTGCGGCAGTAAATTTTGGTTTGCGCAATAATTTAGAAATGAAAGTTCGTTCGAAAAAGGATTCGACAGGTTATAATAAAGTCAAGATTTTCGAATATTTGGACATCAGTTCTTCTTATAATCTTGCTGCTGATGAATTCAAATTGGCACCGATTAATATTTCGGGGATGACGCGGTTGTTTAATCAGCAATTGAATTTACAATACCGTGCGACCTTTGATCCCTACAAGGTTGTATTTGAAGAAGGCGAAGAAATCGGAAGAAGGATTGATGAAATTGGCGGATTTCGATTGGCGAGTTACAATATTAATTTCGGATATAGTTTTGACAACAGCACCTTTGGCGGTCGGGATTTGGAGTCAGAGAATTTCCAAAAGCGCGGGAGTGTCCGAAACGAGAATTTTTATTTTGACGAATATGATTATGCGCACTTTAGTATTCCTTGGCGATTGGGTGTTTCCTTTAATCATAGTTATTTCCGTGGCAATACCAGAACGGGAACCAATACAACGGTTTTGGCTTTGAATGCTTCGATTTCTCCTTCGCCTTATTGGAGTTTGAGTACTTCGACCTCTTATGATTTCCGGTCGAAAGAATTTTCTCAGGCTCGAATTTCATTTAACCGAGATTTGCGAAGTTTTAATTTATCCTTTTCTTGGGTTCCTTTTGGTCGTTACAAAACTTGGGATTTCTTCATCGGGATCAAAGCCAATATCTTGAAAGATGCGGTGAAGTATGATCAGAACGCTTCCACTTTACTTAGAAATTCTAACTTTTAAAACTTGATTATATTTGCAATTCCTTTCTTTGTGAGCAAGGAAATTAATTTATATTTCATACATCAAATACATCTATAATGAAAAAAACTATACATACCTCTCAAGCACCTCAGGCCATCGGTCCTTATAGTCAAGCGGTTCGCTTCCATGATTTATTATTTATTTCGGGACAGATTCCAGCGAATCCGCAGACGAGGGAAATCGTTTCAGAAATCTCTGAAGCCACGCATCAAGTGATGAAAAATCTGGAAGCCATCCTGATCGAAGCCGGTGCCAATTTTTCAAATGTTTTGAAAACCACTATTTTTTTGAAGGACATGAATGACTTTGCAGTGGTCAATGAAATTTATGCTTCCTATTTTGAGGATGGCGTTTATCCTGCTCGTGAAACGGTTCAGGTGGCTAAATTGCCGAGTGATGTCAAAGTTGAGATTTCAATGATTGCCCAGTTTTAAAATTATCATGGGGACGATATTAAGAAACTTTTTTGCTGTACTACTTGGCCTTGCTGTGGCGATGGCGATCATCACTTTTGGAATTACACTTAATGATAACTGGATTGAATATGATTATTCTCGTTTTCCTTATGAGCATTGGAATCGAGTGATAAAGTACGCAGCTCGTACGCCGGAAATTCGGGATGAATTTTTCCTTGCACTTTTATTTTCCAACGGTGTGGGAGCAATTTTCGGTGGATTGGTCACTGCGATTATTGTCCCCAAAGCCAAGAAAGCCTATGCTGTTTTTGTCGGCTTCATTTTATTTCTGATTGCCTTAGGCGATGTGATTTTCACGGCTTATCACCCGACTTGGTACGAAATTTCCATCCTTCCGGTTCTTTTCTTCTTTTCTTGGTTGGGCGGACTTGTTACAGATTTGGTGTCGAAGAAACTGGCTCAGCTGAAATAACTGGATTTTCGGAGAGATGGATTCCATCTTCAATCAGATGCGTCACTTCTTTTTGTTGTTTGGCCAAATTATTTAAGTACTCTTTAATTTCTTGTTGCAGAACATATTTGTTCAAGAAAGCGAGTTCGTAAATCTCTACCGGAAGCAACCATTCGGTCGGATATTCCGATTTTAGCGTTTCAAAAATCTGCGAAAGTTTCTCTTCGTTTATTAAATTATTTTCACGCATCCCTCTCAGCTGCTGATACATTTCTCTCAGTTTTTGTTCTTTGGCCGGAACTTCCAGTTTCTTAGCTTTGGTTTCCAACTGATGCGTAATCATATCAAAAGAAGTAAAATCGGCCGGGCCGGCATAGGCCGAAACGATGGATTTCCCGATCGCCATGTCATAAACGCCCCAATCCGGATGGAAAAGGATTTCGTCATAATGTTTAACGGTACAGTTTTTAAATGAAACCAGAAGTACTTTTCCTTTTCGGTTTCGTGTGCCGGTAATGATTTCGCCTTCGACGGTAATTCCGCCTTCGAATTCGAGTTTGGTCATTTCGCCTTCTTTTATTTTGTAGGCTTCGAGGTCATAGGGTGACATATTTTCGATGGCTATATTGATGTTTTTTAATTTGCCTACGGGCGAACCAAATCCGTGCGAATGGTAAACCGTTCCGTGCCCAATCAGTTCTTTTTCATGATAAGAAAGCGCCGTTGGACCTTCGGCTTGGATGTAAACCGGGTTATCGTGGTTGTCTGTAATCACTCGCTTGAAAATTCCTGAGACTTGAATTCCGGTATTGTATTCGATGGTTCCCAGATTTTGGGATTCGATTAATTGTTTGATTCCTTCGGTTCCTCCGGTTCTTAGTCCCATTTGATTGGCGAATTGTTCCAACACAAAATTCAGATGTGCAAAGTCCGGCGTTACGAACAATTGGGGTTGGGGCTGTGTGATATCGAAATTGACTTCGGCCGCCGTAATATCGTAAGGAAGTTTTTTCACTTCACTTCCCATGCACCATTTGCTTTCTCCGATGGACGAAAGGAGTCCGGCGCCGTAAATTTTGGGATTTTCAACGGTTCCGATGAGTCCGTATTCAACCGTCCACCAATGCAGGTTTCTGATTTTGGCCATTTCCGAGAGTTCGGTCATGGAATTCTGTAAATCCAATACTTTTTGTTCGGCGAGATCGATGACTTTAGGGTCGCTTTCCCGGTCTTCCTTGACGATGGATAGGTGTCGAATGGCTTCGTACATTTCATAATCCAAAGCCGATGAGATGGCTTTGCTTCCGATTTCTCCGAAACGACGAAGGTATTCTGCGTATTCGGGATTGGCAATGATGGGTGCATGTCCGGCGGATTCATGGATGATGTCCGGCGCGGGCGTGTATTCGATGTTTTGAATTTGTCGGATGTCCTGCGCAATTACCAAAACATTGTACGCCTGAAATTCCATAAAAGCAGTCGGCGGAATGAATCCGTCCACGGCAACGGCTGCCCATCCGATGTCTTTTAAAATCCGGTTCATCCCGTACATACTCGGAATGGTTTCGGTGGAGATTCCTGTTTTTTGAAGTCCTTCTACATAACTACCGTGTGCCACTTTTTTCAGATAATCCACATTTTTCCGCATCACGTATCTCCATACCGCCTGATCGATGGGTGTATAGGATTCGTAATGCTGGTCATTGATAAACTGTTTTAAATGTTCCGGCAATCGCCTCAATACTTCATTTTCTTCGTAAGCCATTTTTGCGTGTTTTGGATTTACTAATTTACGAAAATAAATTATAGTTTCGAATGAAGCCTTTGGATTTCATGAAAATGAAGGTCTTATTTAAAGATGATGGACTGAATGATTGTGTAATATACTCTTGGGCATACCTCCTATTTTCGGGTAAAAGCAATGTATATTGTTTTCCCCGCTGATTGCGCAGATGTACGCTGGTATTTTTAAACCACAGGTGTCCGCCGTAGGTGGATAGTTACAGTAGTTTTTTTAGTGAGCGTGGTATAGTGTTCATAGCTACTTGCGTAGTACATAGGAGGGCGAAGTTCGAAGTACAATATACAAGAATACAATATACATTTTACAGCAAGAAAACCTGAGACTCTTCGCTTCGCTTTTCCAATCTTCGACTGGAAGATTTTCATCTTATTATCAAATCTCACAGAAAACCGTTATCTAAAATCCTTTTGCCAAAAAAGCAATTACAGAAAACTTTTACCGAACCTTTTTCCGAAACCTATCGGTCTTTCCTCTTA
>JAAYKY010000036.1 GCA_012522185.1 Flavobacteriaceae bacterium
CAGCATTTAATTACAAAATATAAATTATTAAAGCAATAATTATTATTTCAATAAAAAATATAATTTTACCAACTCTTTCATTTTCTTTTTTTTCTTCATCACAAATACTTTTAAAATCTTTCTTCATTTTATAAACAAATAACCATCTCCAAAAGGCGCCCCCATAGAAAAAGATGATTTGACCTAAAATATCTCCTATTAAATTCATTATATATTTAATTATTTATATCTATTTTTAAAAATATAGGAAATTCACGTTTTATCATGATGTTATGAAACTTTCTTGAGTTTTGATTCAGATAAGGTTTTACAACTGAATTATACTTATTAAAAAGAGATTCCTTTTTCTGCTCAAACATTACATCTAATGAATTTTGTCCATTATAAATATTTGGACCTCTTAACCCCCAATCTATTATAGCTCCTGTTCTTATTCCGAAAATTTCTCCTAAAAGGTCACCCTGCAATTGTCCTATACCAAATTCCATAAATTGATAAATATACTTATTCCACTTTTCTTCTTTAGCATAAGGACCAAAAGAAAAACCCTCGCTGCCGCACGACTGTATCGTGTGACTCAAGTTAGTGGGATAGTACCTATATAAATTTAAAAAAAACAATTCAACTTAAATCAGCCTAATTGTGGTACAGAAAATGAGGAGTACTTTGCCTGTGGTATCTGAAATTTTCTTAAATTCATACCTTCCAATTTAAACCAAAGTCCAATAAGTAAAAATCCCTTTCCGTAAAACGAAAAGGGATTCAAAACAATCTTATTTGTGAAAATTATTCAGATATCAACAACCTAAATCCTTCTCCATGAATATTGACAATTTCCACGTTGGGATCGTCTTTTAGATATTTTCTCAGTTTGGCGATGTAAACGTCCATACTTCGCGAAGTAAAATAGTTATCATCGTGCCAAATTCGGGTCAGTGCTACTTCTCTCGGCATCAGGTCATTTCGATACACGGCCAATAATCGCAATAGTTCGCTTTCTTTTGGTGAAAGTTTATGCGAAGTGCTTCCGATTTGCAATTGACGTAATTTCGCATTGAAATGAAACTTTCCGATTTTGAATTCGTCTTGTTCAAATTTCTCTTCATCAGCCGAATGTCTTTGCAGGACAGCTTTGATTTTGTGAAGTAAAATTTCGGAGTCAAAAGGTTTGGTGATATAATCATCCGCCCCTATTTTGTATCCGTTCAACACATCTTCTCTCATGTTTTTTGCTGTGAGAAAAATAATGGGTTGTTCGCTTTTCAATTCTTTAATTTCCTTTCCGAGCGTAAATCCATCTTTTTTGGGCATCATCACATCGAGTATGCACAAATCATAGTCAGAGGATTTGAATTTTGCTAAACCATCTTCTCCATCTACGGCATGAGTCACATCAAAATCATTTATAGCGAGATAATCTTTCAAAACAGCTCCGAAACTCGGATCGTCTTCAACTAAAAGTAGTTTTTGCTTATCGTTCATTTTCCTATTTATTTAAGTGGCAGTTTGATATAGAAAGCACTTCCCTGTTCGGCTTCGCTCTCTGCATACACTTGCCCTTTGTGTAATTCTATAATTTTTCTAACATAAGCCAGTCCCAGACCATGCCCCTTTACATTGTGCACATTTCCGGTTTCTTCCCGGTAAAATTGGTCAAATATCTTTTTCAGAACAGCTTTGGACATTCCAATTCCTTCGTCCCGAACTTCTATGATGATGTTTTCGTCTTCGTTATAAGTCTTCACATAGATTTGCGGATTTTCCCGTGAATATTTGCGGGCATTGTCCAGAATATTGTTTATCGTATTTTCCAGATGAAAGGCATCTCCCTCCACCAAAGATCGGCTCGCATTGTATTCCTCAAAAATAGTGCCATTCAAATTATCCACAATAAAGCGCATCGTGGATACACTTTTCCGAACCAAATCATGGATGTCCAATTCCTGTAGATTGATGTCCACTTGATTGCGCTCCAACTTGGCCATTCGCAACACCATTTCCACTTGTGAATTCATTCGTTTGTTTTCTTGTTTGATCAAATCGGCATAATACCGGATGCGTTCATGATCGGAAATGACCTTATCGTTTTTCAGGGCATCTGATGCGATATTGATGGTGGCAATCGGTGTTTTGAATTCATGGGTCATATTATTGATAAAGTCGGATTTGATTTCGGAAATTTTTCTTTGGATCTGCATATAATAAATTGCCAAGGAAAACACAGAAATAATGATAATGGTAAAAATAATGGTCAACATCACAATCGGGATGATGGGTCCTAAAATGGAAAGTTGCTTATCGGGAAAATAAGTCGTAATCAGGTATTGTGGTTTGTCGTTATTATCAAAAAACAATGGAATGGTGTATTCCCGATCTTTGAGATTGAAATCTGCGGTGGAAACTTTTGTGGTCACAGAATCCGCTTTCAGTACCGCCAATTGGGGATGAGACTGCACACCTCTTTGGCGTAATTGTCGGGTGAAAATCGAGTCCAATACTTCGATATCGATTCGTTTATCAATGGGTCGGTTTCCGGCATCCAAACGGGCAAGTCGTTCAATCGTATAAGTAGAATTTTTAAAGTTTTCTTCTGTATCCAAAGTCAAATTCTGGATCATATTGGCTCCGGAGTCTTTGGGAATCCGTACTACTTTTTCTTGTGAATATAAATTGGCACTGATCAGACTATCGTTGTATTCTTCCGAAATCGGCACGACGGATCGCTCCAAAATATAACGTGTAAGCGTGATATAAGTCGTTCCCGCCGAGTCTTGAACCAATTGAGAAGACATCACTTGGGGTTTGTCAGTTGCCGCTTTTAAATCGTTGTGCACGGTTTCAAAACGTTTGTAATACAGTTGAAGTTCTTGTTTATTGACTTCCTCTGCGGTTGCATTCAGGGCCTGATAAACTCTTCCGTTGAATTCTTCGGTATGGGATACAAAGACCTTTTGCGTCCAGTAAAACTGAATGATAATCAGCCCGATGAGTGCGATACTCATCAATGCTATGAGGATTTTATTGAAGCCTTTTTTCATAGATTTCTCTTACAAACATAAGATTTACACTCGATTTCCATTGCGGTTTAACATTGAATTAACTTGACTCAAATCGCTTTAACAATTCATTATAAACCCTTTCAAATTCCTCGCGAAGTTCTTCGAGTCCCAAATTATTAGGTATCACATAATCCGAAAATTCAATTCTTTGCTCATCTTTCCATTGAGTTTTCATTCGTTTTCTAATTTCTTCGGCTGAAGACCCATCGCGGTTGAGTACTCTTTGGATTCGAATTTCTTGGTCTGCTACCACCGAAATAATCAAATCACAATCTTTATAAGAACCACTTTCAAAAAGAATGGCAGCTTCTTTAACGAGGAAGGGTGCCTTCTGATTTTGTACCCAATCATCGAAATCTTTGAAAACGACCGGATGTACAATTTGGTTTAGTTTTTCTAATAATTCTTTGTCATTAAAAACTTGGGACGCCACGAATTTGGAATTATAAACCCCTTTTTTGTAGGTTTCCTTTCCGAATAATTGACTTAGTTTTTCGATGATTTCGGGGTTTTCATTGATGAGTTTTTTGGCTTCATCGTCTGAATTATAAACCGGAATGTTTTTTTCGGCAAACCATTTTGCGAGGGTTGTTTTCCCGGATCCGATTCCTCCTGTGAGTCCGATAATTTTCATTTCTTTCATATTGAAATGTTAAAATTTTTGGATGAAATGACAAAAAAAGCCGAAGTTTAAAAACTCCGGCTTTCCAAAATTTATTTTGTTTAATCTTTTTTCTCTGCTCCTGCGGAATAACGTGCCGAGCTCAATTCTTTTGAGATTGCTGCTCGTTCAAATTTAATTTTCCCGGCTCCGGTTTCCAAAACTACGGTATCATTTGAGAGTTCAAAAACTTTCCCATGAATTCCCGAGCTTGTCACTACCCAGTCGCCTCTTTTGAGTTCTTCTTGGTATTTCTTTTCTTGTTTTTGCTTTCGCAAATTAGGTCGGATCATGAGAAAATACATGATCAGGAACATACCTCCAAACAACATCAGAGTGGACCATCCACCGGACGGATCACCGCCTTGCAAAAATATATAAGCCATCTGCTTCATTCTTTATTTAAATTTATTAAGATCCTGAGAACGTATTCAAAGCGCTCGCACCTTGATTTCCTCCGTGTGGCAAAGTTGCCATAAATGTTACTACTTCTTTTCCTTTCACAGTATTGGTTGTCAAAGTTACTGTTTTTTGCTGTCTCCCTGCTTGGGTTCCGGCATCATAAGTGATTTTGATGGAATCGGTAGCACCTGGTGCGATAGGAGTTTTAGGGAATTCAGGAACGGTACAACCACAAGAACCTTTGGCATCTTTGATAATCAGAGGTGATTTTCCTGTATTTGTAAATTTGAAATAGTGGTCAACTTTTGCTCCAGCTGGAAGTTCACCGAAATCATAGGTTTCGGACTCAAAAGCCAAAACTGCTGCAGTTGCTGGATCTACTACGGCTTCGGCCTGCTGTTGTCTTTCAGCATCGCTAAAAAGGTCGGACGCTTTTTCCTTTTCACAGGAAACTAAAGTGAAAACTGCCAAAATCCCGGCAGCAAAAATCGTATTCTTCATCATTTGCTATTTTATTGTTTTGATTTAAAGCCCATAAAATTACTAAAAGTATTTGGTTTGCCAGCTTAAATTAATCTTAAAAAAATCAATTTATACTCCTTTTAACTCTTTTAGGGAGCGATCCAAAATCCCATTGACAAAGATTTTACTCTTTTCTGTGGAGAAAACTTTTGATAATTCGATGTATTCGTTCATCGTAACCTTGGGTGGGATATTTGGAAAATAATGGAATTCCGTGAGTGCCATTTGCATCAAAACCAAGTCCAAGACGGCAATTCGGTCAAGCTCCCAATTGGTCGCTTTTTCTTCGATTCGGCTTCGGGTTTCATCGCTGTGACGAATGGTTTTTCGGAATAAATCGATGATGAACTCACGGTCTTCGTCGTCTTTATAAACTTTGAAGAGTTTGATTTTCCCGGTGCTTTTGGGCACAAATGATTTCAAAGTGGTCATGACCATGGAGTTCCCGATGTGCAAATCGTCGGCCCAATGCAGGTTTTTCTCTTCCAACCAATCGTGCAAACTTTCATTGGGTGCAATGAATTTTTCATAGATATCCATTATAAATGCTTTGTCAGCATCAAATGAATTTTTCGGGTCGTTCATGTAGGCATCGAATTCTTCACTTCCAATGATTTCTTTGAAAATTGCGTGTGGATAAGTATCGAGTAAATCCCAGCTAAGTTGTTTGTTTTTGGAAGTGTATTCGTTTAATTCTTCGTTTTCATTGAGAATTCTGAAAATCGGATTTTCCACGAATTTAAGGTTGGGATTTAAATCTTTTTCGGTTGGGAAGTTTTTGTTTCGAGCGAGTTCAATTTTATGTTCGCCAATTGTTTTCTGAAAATTCAATAGATTTAACAAGTAAATATATAAGTCATATATTTCATCAACTCCTTTCAACATATTCTTCTCAATCGCTCTTTGATCGGAATCTTCTCCCGCCATTTTCCATGCATAAATTGCTTGCATAGCTTTCTCTCGAAGTTGTCTTCTTCCCAACATATTTTAATTCTTATTTTTCAATCCAGAACTTCCGCAAATTCATCTTTGATTTCAATTGCGTTAATTCTACTTAAGCGACGGCAAAGGTAATCAAAAAGACGTAACTTTGCGCAGTGAAAGAATTACTATCCTTAAATAAATTTCTCTGGAAATACCGCTGGCAACTGCTGGCCGGCTTCATTATGGTGATTCTTTCCAACTTCGTTTCGGTTCTGTCTATCAATTATGTAGGAAATGCTATTAACGGTATCGAGTCTTTATTGACGGGCTATACTTCTGGGCAATCAGAGGACATTTCCGATGTAAAAAAGGGGCTTATGCAAGCCGGATTATTGTTCATCGGGCTCAAAGTCATCGCCGGATTGTTTCTGATTGGAGTTCGTCTGATGATCATTGCTACTTCTCGGCATATCGAATACGATTTGAAAAATGAGATTTATTCGCATTACCAAAAACTTTCTTTGTCTTTTTATAAAAAGAACAAAACCGGTGATTTGATGAATCGGATTACGGAAGATGTTGCTTTTGTTCGGCAATACCTCGGCCCTGGGATTATGTATCCTTTGGATTTGGTTTCCCGAGCGACCATCATTTTGGCTTTTATGATTAACATCGACCCCAAACTTACCCTTTATACCTTGGGTCCTTTGCCGATTCTTTCGTTTTTGATTTACAAAGTAGCTTCGACTATCAATAAAAAAAGTAGGGAAGTTCAGAAGCAACAATCCAATATTTCTTCGATTGTCCAAGATACTTTTTCGGGAATTCGTGTGATAAAATCTTTCAATACGGAGAGTTCCACAATGAAAAATTACGAGAAAGAAGCAAGTGATTACGAAAGCAAAGCGCTTTCCTTGGCCCAAACGGAAGCTTACTTTTTCCCATTGATGGTTTTGATTGTCGGGATCAGTAATCTTTTGATTTTGTATATGGGCGGCGTCCGTTATTATGAGGGCAAATTAAACATTGGGGTCATCGCTCAGTATTTTATGTATTTAAATATGTTGATTTGGCCTTTCACGAGTTTGGGATGGGTTACGATGTTGGTTCAACGTGCAGAAGCCTCGATGGCGCGCATCAATGAATTTCTCAAACAAAAACCTGAGATTCAAAATACGGTTGAGCAACCTACTCCTATTTCGGGTAAAATTGAATTCCGAAATCTGAGTTATACGTATGAAAATACAGGAATTCAAGCATTGGAAAATATTTCTTTCACCGTTGAGAAAGGGAAATCTCTTGCCATCATGGGGAAAACCGGTTCAGGAAAATCTACCATCGTCTTACTATTGGCTCGACTTTTACAGCCGACTTCGGGTCAGGTTTTGATTGATGATGTACCTTATGAAAATTTAAATTTGAAATCCCTTCGTGAAGCCATTGGTTTTGTACCCCAAGAAGCTTTCCTATTCTCGGATACCATTCAGCACAATATTTTATTTGGTGCTTCGGAAGAAGATGATTTGGATTCGGTCAAGAAATATGCAAAAAAAGCTGCGGTTCACAAAAATATCGAAGGATTCAAAGAAGGGTACGACACGATTTTGGGTGAGCGAGGCGTCACGCTTTCAGGCGGACAAAAACAGAGGATTTCAATTGCAAGAGCATTGATCAAAGATCCTCAAATTTTGGTATTTGACGATAGTTTATCGGCCGTTGACACGGAAACCGAGGAAGAAATCTTGCGAAACCTCCAAAGTGAAATCAATCAAAAGACTACATTTATCGTTACCCATCGTATTTCTTCTGCTAAAAACGCCGATCATATTTTGGTATTGGACGAAGGCAAGATTGTAGAATTCGGGACTCACACAGAGTTAATTGCTAAGGAAGGCGCTTATTTCTCTTTGATAAAAAAGCAATTAGCAGAACAAGATTGATTCCTTTTTCGGATTTAAGATTTATTTATTTTTGGATTTTACTTTAATTTATTCTGCCAAAATTTCGATTTTAAGGAAATTTTTATAGATTTGTTAGCAAAGTATTAACACTTCTTAATTATTTACATGATGGATGAAAATGAAAATTTAGAAAGGTCTGAGCCGGACGGGATTTATTCGAAAGTACTCAGAGCAGGCAGAAGAACTTATTTTTTTGATGTGAGGGAAACAAGGGCGGGTGACTATTATCTTACCATCACCGAAAGCAAAAAGAACACGAATGAGGACGGTTCTTTTTTTTACAAAAAACACAAAATTTACCTTTACAAGGAAGATTTTGGAAACTTCAAAGAGATGTTGGAAGAAGTTACGGATTTCGTAGTGGATCAGCGTGGTGAGGAAGTGATTTCTGAGCGCCATCAGAAAAATTACGATAGTTATTCAGAATCTGCCGTTTCTTCTGGCGAAATTCCTAAATCGGCTACAGAGTCTTTTACAGATGTTGATTTTGACGATATCTAAGGATTTCTGAATTCCTCTTTATCAAATATTCAAAAGTTTTACAAGTATAGAAAACTGCCCTGTTTTGGTAAACGGGGCTGTTTTGTTTTCCTAAATCTAGTTTCTGAATCTTCCGGTTTAATTACCTAAGCACATCCACAAAAGAATTACCTTTGTTTTCATGGAGGAAAAAGATACAATTCGACTGAATAAATTCATCAGCGACAGTGGTTTTTGTTCAAGGCGCGAAGCCGATCAATACATAGAAAACCGCCAAGTTTCCGTCAATGGCCGCACCGCAAAAGTAGGTCAGCACATAAAATTAACCGATAAAGTTTTTGTCAATGACATCGAAATCGAGCGAAAAGACAAAGCAATGGCGGCTTACATCATGCTCAACAAGCCTGTTGGAATTACTTGCACCACCGATTCTTCGGATCCTGATAATATTGTAGATTTCCTATCCTTGGGGCAACGCATTTTTCCGGTAGGTCGTTTGGATAAAGATTCACAAGGCTTGATTTTACTTACCAGCGACGGCGATATCGTTAATAAAATTCTTCGGGCAGGCAACAACCATGAGAAAGAATACATCGTGACGGTGGACAAACCGATCACCGATGATTTTTGCGAACGAATGCAGAAAGGGGTTCCAATTTTGGGCGTGGTTACCAAAAAATGCAAGGTAGAAAAAATAAGTTCAAATGTTTTTCGGATCATTTTAATTCAGGGTCTCAATCGTCAGATTCGCCGTATGTGCGAATATTTCGGTTTCAATGTGACCCGGCTGGAGCGTGTGCGAATAATGAATTTAACACTTAATTTGGGAGTTGGTCAACACCGTGATTTGACACCGGAAGAATTGGCTGAACTCAAATGCTTGACTGAAAATTCTGAAAAATCCACAAAGGAAATTCAAGTCAAAAAACCGAAAAAGAAAAAACCTAAAAAAGAGACAGAAAAAGAAACTTCTTTCAAGAAAGTTTATAAAAAGAAAGCTTCTCAACCCCGAATAGGAAAATCAAATCCGAATAAAAAGGCCGGAGGAAAACGTCGCAGGTACTAATTTTTCTAAAATCTAAAATGAGTATTTTTGACTCATTTCGAATTAAAATTTAATTCCAAAAAAACCGCCCAGTATTCTGAGCGGTTTTGATTTTCTAAATGCGTTTATTATCCTTTGGCTAATAAAGCATCAATTTTTTCTTTTTCTTCTTGAGCTAATTCAGCATCGACTAGGATTCGTCCACTGTGCTCATCCGAAATAATTTTCTTTCGTTGTGCGATGTCCATTTGTCTTTGCGGTGGAATCGTAAAGAAAGAACCTACTGAAGCATCTCGGTGAACCGGAACCACTGCCAATCCGTTTTTCATATTTGTACGAATTCTTTTGTATGCTTTGAAAAGTCTTTCGTCCAAAACGCCTGAAAATTCTTCGGATTTTTTCACTAAGAATTTCTCTTCTTTTTCGGTTTCTTTGATGATAGAGTCCAATTCCGCTTTTTTATGTTCCAAATGAGTTTTCATTGACTCCAATTTTTCTTTCATCTCATCTTGAACCTGTTTTTTGTGGTCAATTTTCACATTGAACTCCTTGATTCGTTTTTCGGACAATTGGATTTCCAGCTCTTGATATTCGATTTCTTTTGCCAAAGAATCAAACTCACGGTTGTTTCGGACATTGTCCTGTTGTTTGGTGTACTTTTTAATTAAAGCTTCTGAGTTTTTAATCGATTCTTTTTTGGCTTTGATCTCCCCATCGAGTTCCTTGATTTCATCCTCGATTTTCTGAATTCGAGTTTCCATCTGAACTACATCGTCACCTAAATCTTCAACTTCCAATGGCAATTCACCACGGGTGTTTCGGATTTCGTCCAATCTTGAGTCAATCAATTGTAAATCATAAAGTGCGCGCAACTTTTCTTCTACGCTCATTTCTTTTTGCTGAACTTTTTTTGCCATGTCTTATATGTAATGAACAGGATTCGTATTAATCTCTGATTTTAGGACTGCAAAATTAGGAAATTTTTCTGATAGATAAGCAGTTAATAAATCTTTTGTGAATTGTTCAGATTCATAATGCCCGATATCGGCCAATAAGATTTGGTTTTCTGCCTGAAAAAAATCATGGTATTTCAAATCTGCAGTTATGAAAACATCGGCTCCGTTATGCTTTGCATTTGAAATCGCAAAGCTTCCCGAACCACCTAAAACAGCGACTTTCTTTATTTTTTTCTTCAATAATTTCGAATGACGAATGCATTGGGTTTGCATTTTTTCTTTCAAATAGTTTAGAAATTCTGCTTCGTCCATTTCATTTTCCAATTCACCAATCATTCCCATCCCAATATTTTGATTGGTATTTTCCAACTGAAACAATTCATATGCAATTTCCTCGTAAGGATGTGCTTCTCTCAAAGCACGGAATATCTCATTTTCCCGGTGCTTATTGAAAACAATGCTGATTCTTTCTTCTTCTGAAAATTCGGTTTTCCCGATTTCGCCTTTGTAAGGATTGGCTCCCGCCACCGGCCGATAGGTTCCGGTTCCTTTTATATTGAAACTACAATTGTCATAATTCCCGATGAATCCGGCGCCTGCTTCAAACAAAGCATTCCGAAGTTTTTCGGCAGCTTCAAGTGGGACATAAGTTACCAAATGACGCAAAGTATCCTGTTGTGGAATTAAAATTTGAGTGTTCTTCAGGTTTAATTGTTTGGAAATCTGATGATTCACACCAAATTGAGAATTATCCAAAGCGGTATGCGTCGCATAAATATGGATGTCGTGCTTGATGGCTTTTTGTACCACCCTTTCCACATAATTTTTCCCTGTAATTTTCTTCATTCCCGAAAAAATAATCGGATGGAAACTCACGATAAGGTTTGTTCCTTTTTCGATGGCTTCATCCACCACGGATTCCAGTGTATCGAGCGTGACGAGAATTTTGGTGATTTTTGCGTTTGGATTTCCCACCAAAAGTCCGACGTTGTCAAATCCTTCCGCATAAGTAAGCGGAGCTAATTTTTCCAGTTCTTGTGTGATTTCGGATATTTTCATTTCAGACAAATATAAGGATTGAAAACAAAAAACCTGTCAGATTCAGAAAGCTGACAGGCTATGAATATTTTTAATTCTTTGATTAATCCAGAATTTCCATATCGAAATACAAAGTCGCATTTGGTGGAATTACTCCACCGGCTCCTTGTGGACCATACCCCAATTCAGGTGGAATAATCAAAAATACTTTGGATCCTTTTTTAAACATCGTCAGGGCTTCCATCCATCCTTGGATCAAACCTGTTACGCCTACTTCTGCCTTCAAAGGTTGATTTCTATCGTGAGATGAATCCAGAGCCTCTCCGTCATTTAAACGAAGTGTGTAATGCACCTGAACTTCTTCACCGTGCGCTGGAACGGCTCCGTTTCCTTCTTTCTCTACAAAATACATCAAACCGGATTCGGTTTTGGAAGCTTTGGCTGTCAAATCTTTTTGACGTTGAACTTCTAATTCAAATTTTGCGCGGGCTTCTTTCTTTTTTTCTTCTACTTTGAGTTTGGCTTGTTCAAAAGCTTTTCCTCCGTCGTAATTTTTATACTTATCGCCTTTTTTGATGATGTGAACGTGGTTGATGACTACATCTTCTACCGGGCGGTCTTGTGGCCCTTTTTCTACATTGGCGATGCTGTCAATCACATCTAAACCATCGATAACCTGTCCAAAAATGGTGTGGCGTCCATCTAGCCAAGGCGTTGGAACTTCGGTAATGAAGAACTGGCTTCCATTTGTGCCGGGTCCGGCATTTGCCATAGAAAGAATTCCTTTTTTATCGTGTTTCTTGTCGGAATAAAACTCGTCTTCGAAGTTATAACCCGGTCCTCCGGTTCCTTTTCCGTCGGGATCACCACCTTGGATCATAAAATCTTTGATTACGCGGTGAAATACAATTCCATCGTAATAAGGTGTCCCCAAAGGTTTTGCTTGGTTTTCTTTTGTTCCTTCGGCTAATCCTACAAAGTTGGCCACCGTCAGCGGAGCGTCTTCTTCAAATAATTCGATGGTCATATTTCCCATATTGGTTTCCATCTGGGCATATAAGCCGTCTTTCAAATTGTTGTAATCTTCTTTGCTCATTGAATTTGGTATTTTGACAGAACAGCTTACCATAAAAGCTGCCATCGTCATGATTGCTATTATTTTCTTCATTTTATCTCGAATTTTTCCTGATATCCTGTATTTGAATTTTGAAAATTAAAGGTTCATTTCCCTGGATTTTATTTCGATCTCCATACCCTCCGTACGCCAAGAAAGAAGGAAGCAATACGGTGGCAGAATCTCCTTTTTCAATCATTTGGAGTGCGATTTGAATTCCTCGCGGAATGTCGGCATGTCCCATCATGATGGTTTGTTCGCCGTTTTCTTCTTCCGAATAAATCACTTCGTGATCAAAATTTAGAACTTCGTATTCGTATTTTACTACATCTCCTGTTTTGGCCATGGTAGGTGTGGATTCACCTGAATTGGAAATCCAGAAGCCATAAGAAGTTCGTTTAAATTCCAAGTTTAAGCTATCAATGTAATTCTGGATCAACTCGTTATCCTCATTCAAAATCTGTTTGTTCCGATCTTGAGAAAATTCCATGAATTTTGCGCGGTCGTCTTCATAACTGACCGGATATTGAACCACCTTATTTTTACAGGCAGTCAATGCGAAAATCGTGATAATGGCTATTATATACTTCAAAGTGTAACTTCTTCTAATTCTTCTTTGTAAATATCCAATAATTCTCTGAATTTCTGAATAGTTTCTTCCATATTTAAATCGGAACGTCCGCCGGCGGCATTGATATGACCCCCTCCGTTGAAGTGTTTTCTTGCGAAATTATTCACATCGAAATTCCCTTTGGATCGGAATGAAATTTTGATAAAGTCATGTTGTTGGTCTTCAATGAAAATCACGGAAAACACAAAGTTATTGATCCCCAAACCGTAGTTCACAAAGCCTTCGGTATCGCCTTTTTGGGAACTGAATTCCAATTGTTCTTCACGCGTCAGATGCATATAAGCCGTTCTATGTTCGGGCATTGCCTGAAGCGATTCGAGCACGAGCCCAAGTAATTTCAAACGATTTGGAGACTGTGTGTCAAATACGTTGTTATAAATTTTATCGACTTCAATTCCTCTATCAAAAAGATCTGCCACTACTCTGTGAGTGGAAGCCGAAGTATTGCGGAATCGGAAATTTCCGGTGTCAGTCATAATTCCGGTATAGATGCATTCGGCAATGGTTTTGTCAATCAAATCCAAATGTCCCATGGCTTCGATGAAATTATAAACCATTTGACAAGTGGCCGGTAAATTCACATCGGAATACATATAATCGAACTGATCGGGGTCTTGGTGATGGTCGATCATCACTTTGGGAACGGTGGATCTTTGCAGCCAGTCGCCTACTTCATCGATTCTTGAAATATTATTGAAATCAAGAATAAAAATCAGTTCGGCTTTTTCGATTTGAATTCGGCATTTTGCAGGATTGTATTCGGCAATCCCAATTTTTCTGGCACCTTCCATCCATTTCAGGAATTTCGGGAAGTCATTAGGTGCAATAATTTCGCATTCGTGTCCGAGTTTGGCAAGATAATGTGACATGGCCAAAGTGGAGCCAATGGCATCTCCATCTGGATTACGGTGCGGAATCAAGACGATTTTTTTGGGTTGCGAGAGTAGTTGTTTTAACTCTTGAAAATTTTCCATCTGCATAGTTTGCGAAGATAGAAGTTTCAGAACAAATGGACAAAGTTGGTTTCAAAAAAAGGAATCAGACGTCAGGTATTTAGGAACAAAAAACAGTGGAAATAGAAATTGAATTTATAATTATGTTTACATGATTTAAAATGAACCTGGGAAATGATTGAGAAGATTCAGACTTTTATTATCATCATCGCATCCATATCTCTATTTGTCTTTGGATTACAAAGCTTTAGCAGGCAAGTTGAAAATTTGGGAACGGAACGACTTTCCAAATGGATTGCTAAAATAACCAAGCTTCCTTTGGGTGGATTTTTTCTTGGAGGTCTGTTTACTTCCATTGTTCAATCAAGTACGGTGGTTTCGACACTTACTGTTTCATTGGTAAATACAGGTGTCATTAGTTTTCGAGATAGTATTCTAATCATGTTGGGCACGAATATCGGAAACACTTCCACTGCTTGGATTGTTTCTATGAATTCAGCTTTGCTCGGCCCGATTTTCATTGTCTTGGGAACTTTAATCAGTATGGTTCCTACCAGAATTTCCGTATTGGGTAAGTCAATTTTCTATTTTGGTTTTATCTTTTTTTCACTTTCTTACATCGGACAAGCTATGGAACCAATTAAAAACGATCCTTTTTTGGTGGAAATTTTATCAAAAGCCACCAATCCATTTTTAGGCATTATCTATGGAATTTTGATTACGGTAATTATCCAATCCAGTTCAGTGGTTGTGGGATTGGTCATCGTGCTTCTTACTCAGGGGACAATCGATATTGATTCCGCCATACCCATTGTGATTGGTGCCAATATCGGGACGACTTCCACTGCTTTACTTGTCAGTTTAAATTTCTCTTCTTTATCCAAATTAGTCGCTTTGGCAGCATCGGCTTTTAATATAGTTGGCGTCATTATTATGTTTCCCTTTTTCGGGGTTCTGAAAAGAATTGCTCTGTCTTTCAGTGATACACCTTCCCTTCAAGTAGCCATGGCTTTTACGGTCAGCAATACGTTTACCTCGGTACTTTTTCTTTTACTGATTAAACCCACTTTGAAAAAATTAAGAAGTCATAAATGGTACCAAGAATCTTTAGAAGCGAATTCAGAAATAAAACTTTGACAAAATTCTAATCACAGCCCTGAAAATTTTGTCAAAGTTGCTTTCTAAGGATTAATTCTTCAATTACAAATCGCGTTTTTTCAACAATCGGAAAGACAAGAAAGTGAAAATGGCTATGTAAATCAAAGCCGCTACCACAAAGGTCCAATCCACGGTTTTATAAGCAAAAATGGAACCTCCCATTACAAATCCTTCCAGTTTCATTTGTGGGAAATCAATCAGTTTAGAAGAAGTGTTTAAGGGCAAATAATTGGAAATATAAAATCCATAGGGATCGATGTTTTCAAATCCGCCCATCCAAGCTTTGATCAAAACTTCGCCGGTTGAAATCATTCCTTCCAACATCCAAAGGACAATCAATCCCAAAAAGGCGAAAGCACTTTTACGCAATAAAATCGAAAGAAAAAGACAAATAGAGAAAAATAAATTTAGCTTCAGAAAATAAGTCCCCACGAATTCAATTCCCTTAAAAATATTTTCTTTGTTATCCGAAAAAACCAGTCCCAGTACCAAAGAAATTCCAAATACAAAAATAGTTGATAGTGTAGCGAAAATTAGATTCGTCAGAATTTTTGAAGTCAGAAATTCCTTTTTGCTTAGTCCGTCAATCAGGTTTTGTTTTAGTGTACGGTTGGAATATTCGTTGGTCACATTTGTGATAATAATAACTGCAATGAAAATTTTGGCAATTGCAACCAGATAGGTGATGTTTTGCCATACTTCTGGAAAACTAAACATCCCAAGTTTGGCAATGTCGAGTTTCATTCCGCCGATTGTAGGTTTGATATAAGCTAGAATTAAGCCTACGGCAACCAGCATCCCGAAATAAATCAAAGTGAAAATTCGGGTGGTTTTATAATAATAAATTTTATTCCATTCTATTTTAAGTAGTCGCAGCATATCAGTTCAGATTTTTGGTTAATTCCAGGAATTGGTTTTCCAGACTTTCTTTTCTTTTGACCAAATGAGTCAGTACAATTCCTTTCTCAAACAGCATTCGGTTCAAGTCTTCTGGTTTTAAATCTTCTCGCAAAATCGCTTTGATATGATTTCCGTTTTCTTTGACCGTTTCAAATGCCGACAAAGATTCAAGTGTTTGCTTGAGCAAAGAATTATTGGCCGAAGAAATTTCAAAATACCCAAAACTTGCGGTCATTTCATCTACACGACCGCTGTAAAGGGTTTTTCCTTTTTCCAGAATCACGACGTGCGAACAAACTTTTTCTACTTCGTCCAGAAGGTGGCTCGCGAGAATGATGGTCGTTCCATTGGCCGCAATCTGCTGAATGATTTCCCGGATCTGAATAATTCCTTGCGGATCCAAACCATTGGTAGGTTCGTCCAGAATTAAAACATAAGGATCGTTGAGCAAGGCTGCTGCGATGGCCAACCTTTGTTTCATTCCCAAAGAAAAAGTGGAAAATTTGTCTTTTTTACGCTCCAAAAGTCCGACGATTTTAAGTTTCTCATCGATTTTAGACGAATCGGCTCCTTTGATTTGAGCGACGATTTCGAGGTTTTTTTCGGCTGATAAATACGGATAGAAATTCGGACGTTCAATGATGGCTCCGACTTTTTTCAGTGATTCGGTCGAATGTTCCTGCCCAAACCAGCGCCAGTTTCCTTCGGTGGGGTTTACAACATTAAGAATCATTCCCAACGTGGTGGATTTCCCACTTCCGTTCGGGCCGAGCAAGCCGTAAACATTTCCTTTCTCCACCGAAAAACTCAGGTCATTGACCGCAGTCAATTTTCCAAATTTCTTGGTGAGATGATTGATTTCCAATACTTTTTCCATAGTCTTATTGTTTTGCGAATTTTGAATCATTTGATCTAAAATTCAAAATTCGTTTTAAAGTTAGTAGTTTGTTTTTCTTAATTGTAACAGAAAAAATAAAAAAATCTCACAAAATCATCAAATGGAGTTTGTGAGAAAAACCTTTACCCAAGGTAAAAGTCTGAATTAACACATGAAAAATGAGTACAAAGATTATTTCATCGACCAAACATTAGAATTCCTCTTCTGCCAATTGGTGATTTACCATTGCGCCCGTAATGTTTCCCGCTGCTACGGCAAAAGCAACCGACCGCATCGGACTGGTACAATCTCCACAAGCAAAAACCCCTTTTACATTTGTTTTCTGAGTAAAATCGGTTTGAATATGTCCCGTTTCGGTAAGCTCACAACCCAATGAAAACGGAATATGAGAAGTCTGTTCAAAAGGAATACCGGCGTATAGAGCATCAAATTCTTCTTTCGTTCCGTCATCAAAAATGAGGGCTGAAATCTTACCTTTATTATGCTCTATTTCAACTATTTCTTTTTCAAGAACGGAAATGGAATGTTGCTTTAACTTTGACAGTTGTTCTTTTGAGAATTCAGTATTACCAAAGCGAATGATTGTAAGTTTATGGGTTAGGTTTTTAACCAGTGATGCAAGATGAAATGTACTATCTGCATTTGTCATGATAGCCGTTTTTGCTTCTTTAAATTCGTACCCGTGGCAATAAGGACAATGAATCACGGTTTTTCCCCAGCATTCTTCAAACCCCTTAATATCCGGAAAAACGTCCCGGACTCCGGTTGAAATAATTAGTTTTTTCGAATTAAATCTTTCTCCCGAATCGATCTCTATTTCAAATCCCTTCTCTTTTTTCCTTGCCTCGACTGCTACTCCATCTAAAAATTGAACGGTATCGTATTTCAGAACCTGATCTTTTGCTGTTTTGGAAATTTCAGATGGCACAGCACCGTCTTGCGTTATAAAATTATGCGAATGGGATGTGAACCGATTGCAGGGTTTCCCACTGTCTATGACTAAAACCTTTCGCAGTGAACGCCCAAGCGCCATTGCTGCTGAAAGCCCCGCATAACTTCCGCCTATGATGATTACGTCAAAATCAGATGAATTTATCATGAAAATTGATTTTAAATACTGGATTAATAAACCGATTAACCAATTTAGTTTCGTTTGTGATTCCTGTAATTAAGAATATGACCGCTTATAAGTCCCAATGCTCCTATATAAATCAACACGGAATGGATGTGAAAAAACAAATCCAAAAACACCGATAAAAAAACCAATGCAATGGAACTCCAAAGAATCCACTTTACTTTTTTATCAATAGCGTGATTTTTCTGTACGCTGTAAACAGCCAATAATCCGATGAGCGCAAAACCTAAATCTATATAAGGATTATGACTGATTCCTAATGGAATTACAATCAATAAAGGAAATAAAAGGCAATGAATCAAACAGATCGTAGCAGTTGAAATTCCTATCAAATCAAATGTTTTAGTTTTCATTAATGCAATATTGTTGCAATGTTAAGAATTTATTTCATTAACGCAATCATGTTGCATTAAATTTTATTAAATTTGTACTATGCTAACCAAAAGAAGAAATACGCCTGCATCCACAGCTGTTCTGAATTTAATTCAAGAATCAAAGATTGCGTTATCACATGCTGAAATTCAGGAGAGATTAGCCGGACTTTGCGATCGTGTTACGATTTACAGGGTTTTGGAAAGACTGACCGAAGATGGATTGATTCATAAAATCATCAATTCAGATGCCAGCCTGAAGTATGCTTCTTGTTCCAATTGCGATCATTCTAAATCTACTGAGCCTGCTCATAACCATGTTCATTTCAGTTGTCTGAAATGTAAATCAGTGGTTTGTTTGGAAAATGTGCAACCGGAAATAATACTTCCGGAAAAATATCAATTGATAGAAGTTAATTTTACCGTTAGCGGAATTTGTCCCAATTGCCAATAGAAAAACCCTGCCGCTACTAAAATTCACAGCAAGGATCTTCAAAAGACAATTTTTTACAAACCGAAATTCAAAAAAAACGAAAACCTTGAACGGGCTTCGATATCGTTGCTTCCCAGATTGGAAACCACCGGAAGCATCCATTCACTTCCCAAACTCCAATTTTTGTAGCCCAGTTCAAACCCTGCTTTTCCGAACAAAGCATCGCCTGAAGTCCGGTTCAAAATTTCGCCGAATTGTTTATTGGGTTGGTAAATCTCACCTTGAAATCCGGTTCTGCCGGTCAGGATGAAATTCTCTTTTCGGATGAAATAATGATGGTATGCGACTGAATAGTTAAACTGATCTCCGAATTCATATTTCTTTTCGTTTTCTCCTTTTAATGTATAATCCAATCCCAACATCACAGCCGATTTCCCGAATTCATAACGATAATTCAATGCCATCAGCACATCCCAGCTTCCAGTTCCCAATTGGAAACTCGGATTGGTTCCGGAAGCACTTGATTCATTAAATTTCCCCAAAGGAATTTTCACGCCTCCTCCCAAATTAAGTTGATGATGGTTCATTTTTTCTGTTTGTTTGTTGAGCAAAGTATAAATTCCCATCACCGTTGCATCTCCAATTCCTTTTATATTTTGATTACCGAAATTTGTTTCACGGTTATGAAAATGATAAGGAATGCTTCCATAAACCTCCAACTTCTCCGTAAGAGAAATACGACTCCAAAGCATGATTGTATTGAAATATTGATCATAATTTGCTTGATTGACAAAAGCATTTTCCTTTGCTTTGTAGTGTTGCGCAAAATACTTTACACCCACAAACTGAGATTGCAACAAGGTTTCAAATCCGGAAGAACCGTTTCCTGCCGAACAACCGCAAGCGTCACAATCCAAACCCAATAATTCCAATTTGAGACATGGAATTTCTATGGATTTGATTTGTAAAGAATCCAAACCGTTTCCGGCTTGAATTTGAATCGCAATCAGGATTATTATAAATATATTTAATGATTTCATTTTTGATTAAATTAAAATTCTGAAAAGTTTGGGTTTTGGATAAATTCTAAATCAGTCAGTGTTTTCAAAAAAGCAATGATATCTGATTTTTCCTGTGAATTCATCGGAATTCCAATTACACCGTTTTGTTTGAGAATCGGATCTAAATTCGCATGATCTTCCACGCCATCCGAATAAAAATTCAAAACGGCTTCGAGCGAATAAAACCTTCCATCGTGCATGTAAGGCGCCGTCAATTCTACATTTCGCAAACTTGGCACTCTGAATTTCATAAAATCCAAAGAATCCAAAGTCACACGGAAAAGCCCGCCATCGGCAAATTGCGCATTGTAAAAATGTCCTGTATTCCGGAAAGATTCGTCCGTTTGTAAAGCGCCTCTATGACAAACACTGCATTTCTGTTCAAATAAAATTCTTCCGTTTTCTTCCTGATTTGTCAACGTATAATTTCCCTGAAGGTATTTGTCATAATTGGAATCTTTGGAAATCATCGTTGCCATGAATTGTCCCAATGCATTCAAAATACGATCGGCATTTATTTCTGAATCTCCAAATGCAGCTTTAAATAAATTCGGATAATAGTTATCATTCTTCAATTTCTGGATAACTTCTGAAAAATTGGAATCCATTTCTTCAAAAGCCGAAATCGGACTAACCGCCTGTTCGTCTAAATTATGAATCACTCCGTCCCACATGAAACGGTTCAGAAATGCCATATTCTGAATCGGCGGTGCATTTCGAATTCCAATCCGGTTGTCGATTCCATGACTGACCGGATGACCGTGATGCGTAAATGCAAATTCCTGTATATGACAAAAACCACAGGAAATGGTATTGTTTCGGGATAATTTCCCTTCGTAAAACAACCTTCTTCCCAGTTCGATTTTGTTTTTACTTAATGGAACAGACTGATAGGTCATTTCCGGAAAATAATTCGGAAACGATAAAACGACAATTTCATCTACCGGAAAACCGTTGTCCACATCATCCTGACAACCTACTAAAATTATAGTCAAAAGAGAGAGCATTAGAACTCTCCCTTTTTTAATTGATTTATTCATATTTAATCATTATGAACATGATCCACCGTAAACATTTTCGTCAGATTATTGGTTACATCCACCAAATGCTGAGACGAACCCATTGCCATATCATTAGAAGCATCCAAAGTCAAATGCGTTTCACCGCTCAGATATTGATTCCAATCTGCCAAGATATGAACAGACGGAACAATGCTCGAAGTTACCTGCGCCGTATTGGGCAAATCCAAAGTGATTTCACGATACAAATCCGGCGTTCCGTTTTGTGAAACATCGCCCATATTTCCTGTGTGATTCATAAATTCAGTATCCGGAGATTCCGTTCCATACTTCCCTTCGATTTTGGTAAAAATATATCCGGCCGCCCAAGACCAAGTCATGCCTTCTTCTGTTGCTTTTGACCAAAACCCGGCTTGTCCATCATGACCCAGTAAATAAGCTTCTTGATTAATTCCCAACCCAAAACGCATTTTGGTGTACTGACCTTGTGGAATTTCATTTAAATCCAAATAAACCACTCCACCTACAGCATCTTCTTGATTTACTATGAATGCGCCTTTATCAGGATCGTTGTAATGATAGGCGAATTCGGTTCCGTCTGATTTGATAAGTGTGATATTGCTCACAACATATTTCAATGTAGAAAACTGATGTTTTTGTCCGTTTGCTGAGGTTTGTGTGGTTTGGTTCAGGACAATGTTTCCGAGATTTGAAAATCCGTTTTCAAATTTTACCTGAAGCGCTCCGACTCCTCCTTCATCAATATTTGGTGCATCATCATCTGAAGAACAGGAAAATACAAAGAGAGAACTTACCGCCAATACAGCAGTTTTTATGTTTTTATTTAATTTCATTTTTTTTATTTTTCGAATTAATTTTTGGGTAAAAGAATTCCTATTGCCATAAAAAATGGCAATGAAATTCGGTTTCAAATAAATATGAAATTAAACCAGAGGTGGTTTCAGAAGAGATGAAATAAAAATAAACTGGTAATGATCCCGATAATGAAAATATCCGGATTTTTCTATTTCAATTGGATTTTCCGTTTGACTTTCTTCGAAAGAATTGATATAAAAAACATCCAATTGTTTGGTAGAAATCGTTTTGTTTTGAGATTGGGAATTGTCATCTACTGATTTCGAAATTTCGTTGGTCAAATAACAAACCCCGTTACAAAGCGTTTCCGGTTCATAGCGATTTACACACAATTCTTGTGTAATGTAATCGTAATTAACTACATAATCCAACACAGGAATCAGCGGACGAAACGCCAAAATAAGCGAAATAAATACTATGGAAACGAATTTCAGCAAATCTTAATGCTCCGGATTTAATTTGGATAAATACTGCTCCGGATTTTTCGCAAATTCCTCTTTGCAACCCGGATTGCAGAAACCGTAAACTTTCCCTTGATAGTTAATGGTATCGGAAACATGTCCTGCCGTTTCCATTCCGCAAATCGGATCAAATTTATTATCGACTTTCACGTCTAAACCGTGCGCCGCATGCATCATTTTGTCATCCGCTTTTTTTACTTCCAATTTTTCCTGATCTTGTTTTTCTCCACAAGAGATAGAAACAATTGATAAAATGGCGATTGTTAAAATGGTTAATTTTTTCATTTTGTTAATTATTAATGTTACAAACCTCACAGGTTTTTTAATTTATTTATTCGTTTAATAATTTTTTAATGTCCTCTTTCAACCAATTGATTTGCGGATGAAACGTTCCGCCGAGGCTTTCCTTTTTTCCTTCCGCATCGGAATAATTCAGACCGGAATAATATAAAATCGGGAAACCTCTCTCGTCATAACGCGAACGGATTTTTCCGTTTTTATCGATTAATGCAATTTTCCCGCTGTGGTTCAGTCCTTCGGCTGTTGATTCATCTTCGCCTACATAGATGTTGAATTTTTTGCTCAATTGATAAATATATTCGCGATTTCCAGTCAAAAAATGCCAGTTCGGGTTGCTGATCCCCAACTTTTCAGCATGCTCTTTCAAGGTTTCAGGTGTATCCCGTTTCGGGTCGATAGTAATGGAAATTATCCCAAATTCAGGAGAATTGATTGCTTTCTCCACTTCTTTCAGATTTTGGTTCATGACCGGACAAATCGTAGGGCAATTTGTAAAGAAAAACTCTACCAAATAAACTTTTCCGAGCATATCTTCATTGCGAATCATTTTCTTTTCCTGATTTGTCAATTCAAACGCCGGAACATCCATCGCTGTAAAAAGTTTGTCTTTATCCAACGCTTTGTACAAAAAGAAAATTCCTGCCGCTGCAATCAGTAAAACCAATCCGACTATAATTTGTTTTTTCATGATCGCATAGAATTAATGGTCGTCCACACACATTCCCACGATGTTATGAAAAACATCATGCAGCTCTGAAAGTGATTTTATGATGGATTCGTCGCTTCCGTTTTTGGCAATCAACTTTTCCAGTTTTTTACTTCCTTTGATCAGATTTTTAATTTCTTTTCGAAGTTCAGGTGTGTCGATGTCTTGTGGGATTTCGGAAGTTTTCAACGCTTTGGCTTTTTCAACCATTTCACCGATTCGATTTTTAATCGGTTCAAGATTTCCCTCTTCACTTGGATGAAAGGTCTCGGACATCACACCATGAAATACCATGATTTCTTTCCAATCAGCTATTCCGCTTTTTTGCTTATGTTCGGTTTTTGCTTCAGCTTTTTCTTGCGCCTGAACGAATTGTCCAAAACAGAACAGCAGTGCCGTTCCTAAAATTATCTTTTTCATTTTTTCTTATTTAATTGTTTATATTCTAATTCATACATAATTACAATTGAATTCAAATGAATTTCTTAAAAATTGATTTGAACTTAAAAGTAATATTAAATCGAAAAAAATTAAACAAGTGGCGGATGAAAGACCGAGTCGATAAAGTAAAATTGATATTGGTTTTTCTGGTAGAAAATCAAACTTTTCTTTGAACTTTCTTGCTCCATAAAGGTTGGAAGTTGAAAAACTTCGTTGGACAAATAAATTTCCTGAATTTTTACCGTGTTTTGTGAAATTCCATCGGAAGAATTTTCATCAGATGTTTTGGAAAGTTCATCAAACAAATAACACTTTCCGTTACACATCAATTCCGGTTGCATTCGGTTGATACAATATTCGGTTACAATCTGATCGTAATTCGCCACATACTCCACCAACGGAACCAGTGGCCGAAATGCCAAAACAAAAATAATCGCTATGACGGAAATGCCTTTCATTTCCTGACAAAGATAAAATTAAATCCCTTTTACTATATATGAAATCAATCAGTTAAAATTTCACAAGGATTTATGATGAATGACACTTTTTAAATGATATAAAA
>JAAYKY010000037.1 GCA_012522185.1 Flavobacteriaceae bacterium
ACTGGAAGATTTTCATCTTATTATCAAATCTCACAGAAAACCGTTATCTAAAATCCTTTTGCCAAAAAAGCAATTACAGAAAACTTTTACCGAACCTTTTTCCGAAACCTATCGGTCTTTCCTCTTAATATCAAATTCTTAATATCAAATGCTCTGGATGACATAGTACAACTGTAAAAAAAGATGTTGTCTCCCGATGCCTCGGAACCGAAGCAGAAGAATGATGGTGAGGAATCTCTACAAAGTTCACTATGATTTTTACCATTAAGGAATTAAGAGAATTAAGTTCCAAGCTCAAAAGAAGTTAGAAATTTGGGTTGTGATTTTCTTTCCCTATTTGTCCGAAATTCGAAATTAAATCATCTCATTTTTCGGTTAAAATGGGGTCTGTATTTTGGTTGATTTTGAGGCTAAAAAATCGAAGTCTAAATTTCGCCGTTTTGGGGTATCGGCTTTTTGGGATATATGACGTTTTTGTCCTATTATGGCGTTTAAATGCATGTATGTCATGGTTTTTTGGGATTTTCTGACTGGGAGTATACTGGGGGTTGACTGGGAGTAGACTGGGAGTATCTATGGAGTATCTATGGAATAAGGTAATATTTTTCGCCGTTTAGGGGTATTTTTGTTTTTGGGATGGGTGTTTTTTTGATGAGTTTAGAGGATAGGATTTAGAGGATAGGATTTAGAGGTTAGAAGGCAGAAGTTAGAAGGAAGAGTTGTGTTTTTTTAACCCCAAAGAGCAGGAAGGTTTTTCACTAAGGGCACAGTATCTACTGCGACGGTTTTTTTAAGGGGTTAGCTGTCTCCCGAAACCTCGGGGTCGAAGCAGAAGAATGATGGTGAGGAATCTCAACACGCTCCTTAGGTCCTTCCTATCGTCTGGATGACAAGGAGCTCGAAGCTCGAAATACATTCTACAACACTACAATATACAATCTACAGCAAAAAAATCCTTAACCTTCAATTAACTTTATTTCAATATTTTTTATTACTCCAAAAAACTTGAAATTCCGCTCCCAGACTGATTTTCCGATGAGTTTTATCAGGTTTTTAAAGAGGTAAAAACGAGTAAAATCCTCGAACTGCCTAAAAATTAGCTAACTAATTGCTGTACTTTAAAAAATTTGTGTACTTTCGTTACTTCCTAAAATAATCCATTTGATATGAAGAAATTCTATCAACTGCTCCGGCAGTTCACCTCAAAAAAAGGGAAACCCATGTCTTATCGGGTCGCATTCCCTATTTATTCACTCGTATTTTACAGATTCGTAAAGAAACCACCGATGCCTTCCAAGCCATCGGCAGTCATCCCGATTCCTGTCATTTAATTGAATAAAAAACCGTATTCCCGCGATTTTCGGATCTGCAGGCAATACTCCTATTTCCAGAAAACACTTACTGAACAATTTTAATACTCAATTTCATGAAGACGAAACTTTTCAAAACAAAAGTTCTATTGCTATTCGCTGTATTTGCGATTCATCTAAACGCTCAGGCACAACTTCGTCAGAGCCAAACAAATGCAACTCAAAGCACCGCTTTGCAACAAGCCAAGGAAAACCCGGCGGCAGACATCCATAACCCAGAAAACCAATCGCCCTTCGATGCTGTCAAAGGACTAAAGGAAGACTTAAGCAAGCGCGATGCCTTCTCCAAACATTATATCAACGAGGATGGGAGTTTTACGGCACTCATTGGCGCCGGACCGATTCATTACGAAAAAAACGGACAGTTTTTGGACATCGATCACCGCATCAGCCAAAACATGGATTCCAGTTTCCCTTTTGCCAACACCACCAACTTGATGGAATCCTATTTTGGTGCTACAGTAGAGTACGGTGTGAAGAGCATAACCATGGAAGGTGAAGTAGTGGAATTCATGAACCCAACGATGTATTGGGAAGTGAATGGACAAGCAATGGGCACTCAACAAGCTGCCAATACACAAGCTCAAATCCAAGCGGATAAAGCAACTTATCCAAATATTTATGGCGATATCTCAGCCGAATACAAAGTGCTGACAGGTAAACGAGAGATGAACTACATCATCCCAAACCCAGAAGCTTTGGGCGCTGTACCTGCCGGAGCGGATTATCTGGTATTTACAGAAGATGTGGTTTTGCCTTTTGGCTGGACAAGTTCCCTTACTGAAACGGGAATTATGATCAAAGATGCAATGGGTCAAGAAATCTATTTGTATGAAAATCCTCACTCAACCGATGCCGAAAGCCATGCACTAAGAGAAGAAAATACAATCTTCGAAACTTTACAAATAGGAAATACCTTAACTATCAAAACCAAAGTTAAAACCGAATGGTTACTAAGCAATGAAAGAGTTTTCCCGGTGATGGTGGACCCTAACATTACTGTCTACCCAAATGGTACAACTCAGCGAACTGCTCAAATGGGATCGTCTGGAATAGGTGAATATGGCACTATCGCAGTAGGATATTTAGGCGGGTATTATAGAAGTTATGCTTCTTTCAATACTGCTTCAATTCCAGATAACTCTTCAATAGATCAAGTAGTTTTGCATCATAATGTTGGTGGAGGACAGTTTATGTCTACTGGAACTGATGGTGGTTCTCGTGGTAGTGAAATTAGAGCTTTTTTAAATGATCCCGGAAGTTATTCTACTTGGCTAAATAGATATAATGCAGTTACTAATGCTACCAATTCTCCTACTATATACAATACTGTACTAAATCTTGGTGTAACAGGTTGGAAGCCTGGAGTTGTTTTGGGTACTACAGCTAATACTCACCTAAAAAATGGTTTAGTGAATGATAGATTTTCTATCGGGTATAGACCTGCAGGAAATTATAATACAACAAGTAGAAATGAATATGCACTACTTTACGGTGAAGCTCATGACAATCGACCTTATTTATTTGTTACTTACATACCTCCATCTACTCCACCTACTTGTGCAACATTAATACATCCTGCAAACAATTCAATAGGAAGTGGAAATCAGAACCTTAGTTTATCATGGAATGAAGTGGCAGGAGCAACTTCTTATGATTTATATTTTGGAACAACGTCCAATCCACCCTTACTTGCAAGTGATTTACAATTTACAAGTACGTTAATTAGTGATTGTTTGGATCCAAACACAAAATACTATTGGAAAGTAATTCCCAAAAACGCTTACGGTAGCCCAACTACTTGTTCAACTTGGAGTTTCACAACTGATGGAAAGCTACATATCTATCAAAATGATTGGGAAACAGCAACTACTGGATTTTTTGGAACTTCAGGAACCTCTGTTGATGGATGGTACACCAATAATAACTCAGGTAGTGGAGGTTCCTGGTCATCAGGTTATAATAATACGTGGACAGTTGGTACTGGACCTCATGCCATCAATGGAAATTCTGTTGGTGTATCTGCATTGCAAAACGGTGGTTTAGCGGGTGATTTTTTTCAGTATTGGTCAGATTTAGGAGTAATTCATAGATGGATTTACCGTCCATTTGATATGCGTGGTTTGAGAGATATTGAAGTATCATTCAAATGGAAAGCTGGAGGAGAAGCCAATCAAGATTATGGTTCAGTCATTTCATCTATCAACGGTGGAGCAACTTGGTTGATGGACGAACAAGGCGGTTTGTATAATGATGGTAAGTACTGGAATTCTCCTCATACAATTCGGGAACAAACTGTTTTATTTCCAGAAACCCGAAACAATCAACAGAATTTCCAACTTGGATTCAAATGGGATGACCAAAGTGGAAATGGAGTTTCTGGTGATCCTTCTTTCGTAGTAGATGACATCATCGTTAAAGCTTGTCCTTTTGAAGGAGAGATTCTTTCCGACGAAGTTGGACCGGGTATTTATGAATGGGTACCAGCAGGTAGTACGGAAACCACCCTTACGATAGATGGCTCACACCCTTGTGCGCAATTTGAATGGGAGCAGTCCATAGATGAAGGAGTAACTTGGACTGTGATAACAGGCGCTAACACCGATTCTTATACCACTCCCAATGATCTTACTGTAAGTACTTGGTACCGATCAAGAGTCTATTTTGGAACAGGTTGTCCAGGTGTTTATCAAGAAGAACCATTTAAAGTTATTATAGAAAAATGCGAAAGTACAACTGTTTGGACATCATCGGGTTGGAGTCCATCTGTTCCTACTGTGAATACTACCAAAATTGTATTTGAAGCAGATTATAACTCAGACATTGACACTTATCCAGTCTCTGGAGGTTTAATTGGTTGTTCAGTTGAAGTTAAAGAGGGTGTTAACGTAGTAATTGCAGCAGCTCACTCAATCACCATCGACAATGAAATTAAGGTAGCAACTGGCGCATCTTTCACTTTGAAAGACGGTGCGAATTTGGTTCAGATCAACGACGATGCAGTCAATTCAGGAAACATCACAGTTAAAAAAGAATTTACTTTCTCAGCAGAAAGAAACCAATACAACTTTGTAATTTCTCCGGTTGTGGGACAGAACATCAAAGAATTGTTTGAAAATAATAATTACAAAGCACAATGGTACAATGAAACAACCAACTATTTTATTTTCTTTGAAGGTGAATATGATGAATTAGGTGGAGCAGGTATTGGTCAAGCCATTGAAGAAAATCAGAATGGTGGTCTTGTTCAAACAGCAACTTATGAGGGAGAGCCACATAATGGAATTATAAAAGTGGATGGTCTGAGTAATGGCTATTCTCGTTACCATTTGGCTGGAAATCCTTATCCATCGCACTTAGATTTAGTGAAGTTCTATAATGAGAATAGTTCTAACATCGATTCAGATTTCAGGTTTTGGGACAATCGAGGGAATACGCAAATCACGCAACAAGGTGATGATTACGGTGGAAGTAACTATGCTTTATTCAACGCAGCTTCGAGTCCCGATGGAACTGGTACTGCTGCACCAGGAGCCGTAGGTGATGAAAAAGAACCCACAAAAGACGTAGCCGTGGGTAATGCCTTTCTGTTGAGATTATTGGCAGAGCCAGATGAAACCTCCTATACTTTTAACAATGCCCAAAGAACTATTGGTCAAGGCCAGAACTTCTTGGGTAGAAACACTACGGAAGGCAATGCTTCTTCAAGCGTTGACCGATATTGGCTGACCATGCATACGCCAGGACAAATTTCCGTAATGAATGCTGTGGTTTATTTCGATGGAGGAAATGATGCATTTGCCAAAGACGATAGTAAAATTACAGGTGGATCCGATGATATTTATTCGATTGTAGAAGAACATAAACTAAAAATCCAAGGAAAATCTTCTTTTGAGATCAGCGATACGATTGCCTTGGGTTACAAAGCTTTCCATGCCGGAACCCACAGCATAAATCTTTATCAGTCCGAAGGTGTATTTACCGAAGGCGTCAATATTCTTCTGATCGACAAAGCCCTCGAAATCACGCAGAACCTAAGTGCGGAAGGTTCTTATAGTTTCACCACCGAAGCGGGTGAATTCCAAGAGCGATTTATCATCGTGTACGAAGAACAAGGAACGGAAGAACCGGAGGAACCGGAAGAGCCAGATGAGCCTTTGGCCAATGTAGAAATAGAGAAAGGCGGTTTAATTGTGTACAAACATGGAAACCAAACCGTGATTTCTTCCGACCAAGTCGATTTGTTGCAATTGGAAGTATTCAACCTCCAAGGTCAGAAATTGATGAATCGCGATAAGATTCACGCCAAGACCTATCGATTGGACAACGAGCGATTAGGGAAGCAAGCTTTGTTGTTGGTTGTTAAAACGGCAGACGGGAAAGAACATAGTTTTAAAATTTTAACACAGTAAGAAGATGAAAGGAATTACATTTTTAATGCTATTGGTTTTTGGAATTTCACAAGCACAGTTTTTCCAATCAGAATATGAAGAACCCGTAGAAAGCGGAGGGTTTTTCTCAAGTCAATATGAATCTTCCAATCAAGGGAATTTCCCCATTCAAGAAGATGATGTTGACCCAGGAAATCCGGGACAAAATCCGGTTCCTTTGGACGATTGGTTATTTTTATTGCCTTTGGCAGGAGTAGGGATTGGGGTTTATTATCTCATCCGAAAAAAGAAAGAGTTTAATGTTTAGTAATAGTTTTTTTTGCTCTTTTGGAGTAAAACTGACACCGATCAACCCGCTCCGGCGGGTTTTTTGGTTTTTGGGAAGGGTTCAATCTTCTTAAGGCGGACTAATGGGTAGTACTTTAGAGGGCGAAACTCGAAGCTCAAAACACATTCTACAAGAATACAATCTACATTATACAGCAAGTTAGAATTTAGAAGTTAGAATTTAGAAGGAAGAGTTGTGTGTTTTTTACCAGAAAGAACACGAAGAATGAGTGTGATGAATCTCCACACGCTCCTTAGATCCATCCTATCGTCCGGATGACAAGGAGCTTCGGCAGACAAGAAAAAAGGGGTTAGCTGTCATTCAGAACCCGAAGAATGATGGTGAGGAATCTCCACACGCTCCTTAGATCCATCCTATCGTCTGGATGACAAGGAGCTCGAAGCTCGAAATACATTCTACAACACTACAAAATACAGTTTACAGTAAAATAAATTCCGCTGATGGTGCAGATTTTCGCGGATTTCAAAGCTAAGAACCAAAAAAATTATTGATTAAAATCGATGGTATCGCCCTCTGTGTCCGACGTATTGACGGATTGCAGTGGATCCACGTAATCCACTACGCCTGAATAATCATAGTCAAAGGTTCCGCCCATACTTCCATAGCTATGGAAGCCTGTGAGGGAGGAACAATCCCATTTCTCATCAATGTCCGATGGTTTTTCGAATTTATCGGTTGGTAAAACGCCGAATTCCTTTCCATTTTTATAAACACCTTGCATATAATACGACCAGATCGGCAATGCGGTTGCTGCTCCCTGTCCACGGGCAATGCCTCTGAAATGCGCAAATCGGTCTTCGTTTCCAACCCATACTCCTGTAATTAGATTGGGTGTAATTCCTACGAACCATCCATCGGATTGGTCGTTTGTGGTTCCGGTTTTGGATGCCACTTCACTGTTAATTCCGTAGCGTGTGCGTACCCATCGTCCGGTTCCTCGGTCGGTTACGCCTTTCATCAGGTCGATCATTGCATAAGCCACGTATTCGTTCACCACTTCCCGTGTTTCAGGTTGATAATCTTTAATGATTCTTCCGGTTTTGTCTTCAATTCGAACGATTAATTCGGGTTTGATATAAATTCCACCATTGGCAAAGGCACTCAAGGCTCCTACCATTTCATAGACTGTTAAATCTGCTGAACCTAATGCGATTGTATAATCTTTAGGGATATCACTTTCCACTCCCAGATCCCGAGCCAATTGTATCACAGGTTCTACACCCGTTTGGGCGATGAGTCGCGCCGTAATCACGTTGGTCGAGAACGCAAGAGCCGTTCGTAAATCCTGACTTCCTCCATATTTACCATTGGCATTTCGGGGTTTCCAATTTCCGATTTGAAACGGAGCATTTGAAACCGTATTACATGGCGTATAATTCATCTGATTGATTGCCGTTGCATAAACAAAAGGTTTGAAAATCGAACCGACTTGTCTTCTTGCTTGTTTTACGTGGTCAAATTTGAAATAGTCCCAGTTAATCCCTCCTACCCAAGCTTTGATGGTACCATCGGTGGGATCCATCGACATCATACCGGCTTGTAAAATATGTTTGTGGTATTTGATGGAGTCCATCAGGGACATGTTTTTTCGGTATTCTACACCGTCCCATGTAAAAATCTTGACGGAATCTCTTTCTCGATTGAATTCAGCTAAAATTTCTTCTTCTGACTGCCCTTTTTCTTTGAGTTGTTTGTAATAATGCGTATTGCGCATGGCTCTTTGGAAAATCCTTTGTCTTCTCTCTTCCGATAGTCCATAAAAAGGAGCTCGACTGTTGTGTTTCTGCTCTTCGAAGAAAAGTTTCTGAATGCTTTTCAGGTGTTTGGCCACTGCATCTTCCGCTAATTTTTGCATTCGTGAATCGAGGGTTACATAGATTTTTAAACCGTCTTTGTACAAATTGTATTTCTTTCCGGTTTCTTCTTCCAAATCGTTTAGATATGCCTGGATTTCTCTTCTCAATTCATGTTTATAATAAGCTGAATAAGATTCACTGATCGTATTGATTTCTTGTTTATCAAGTTCAATGGGTTTTGCTTTTGCGGCTTCTGCTTCGTCCTTGGTCAAGAAATCATATTTCACCATCTGATTGAGCACCACATTTCTTTCGTGTTTGGCATCGTTTGGATTTCTCAGCGGATTGAAAGCCACCGGGTTTTTCAGCATTGCGATGAGCATCGTGGCTTCTTCCAGCGTCAAATCCTGAGTTGTGGTATTGAAATAAACTTTGGAAGCCAATTCAATTCCGTTGGCATTGTATACGAAATCGAATTTATTGAGGTACATGGCTATGATTTCTTCTTTGGTATATCGTTTTTCGAGTTCCACTGCCACGACCCATTCTTTCAGTTTTTGAATGGCTCTTCCGATGGTACTTGTTGATCGATTGACTGTAAATAATTGTTTGGCAAGTTGTTGCGTAATCGTGCTGGCGCCTCCTGAGCCTCCTCCTGAAGTAATTGCGCGCAATGTACTCCTTGGATCAATTCCAGAATGGGAATTAAATCGAATGTCCTCACGCGCCAGAAGCGCATCGACTAAGTGTTTTGGTAAATCATCATAGGTGACGGGAATTCGTTTTTCGGTTTCAAAGCGATCGAGTAAAACTCCGTCGGCGGAATAAATTTCCGAGGAAACATAGATGTCCGGATTTTCCAGCTCTTGTACATCGGGCATTTCTCCCAGAAGTCCGTGGGAAGTTCCCCAGAAAACCAAAAAGACAGCCAGAGCTCCGGCCAGGAATAAGCCCCACAAAATGAGCATCATGCGCTTTATGGAAAAAGGCTTTGCAGGTTTTTTTGTTTTTTTTCTTGATTTATTTTGTGTACTCATTTTACATCTTTTTTGTCCACAATTAAACTTAAATCTTCAATTCCGATCAATTTGTCTTCACGCATACCGTGCCAAACTGAGAGTTTGTAAACACCGGTATCTTTTAGTGAAACGTTTTCTCGATACAAAAGGTATAATTCCTTTAAGCTATTTCCGGTTCCCACCCATTCTCCGTCTTGAAATGCAAGATAATACTGAAGTGTATCACTGTAAATTTCGCCAGTGGGCGTTATCATTTGCGTAAAAAGATAAAGGTTACTGTAAGGATACTCGTTATTGTTTCGGCTGAGAAGATAGAAGTCATAATTACCCGAATCCTTTACTTCGACATCAAAACTCAGGGCCTGGTCTTTGTCCCAGTTGTTTTGGGTGGAGATTTGCTCCTGATAATAATGAGGCGAATCGCATTGAATAAAAACAAATGCGATTCCCAAAATCATAATCCAACTATGAATTTTCGTCATTTTTGTTTGGGTTATTTCGGTTGTTTCTTCTTCTTTGCTGATTCTTTTTTTCTTTGTTGGGATTGGGTTTTGCACTCCCTTGATCCGGTTTTTTCCCGCTTGTATTTTGGGGTTTGGCTTTGCCTCCTTGTTTTTTGGGATCGAATTTTCTTTTTTCGTTACGTCCCTGTTTCTCTCCCGATTGTGGCTTTGGAGAACGTTGAGTTTTTTCTGAACGTTGTGTTCTTTCCGATTTCGGTTTATTGGAATCGCGATTTGTTCTTGGTCGATTTTTTCGGTTGCGATTTCGGTTTTTCCGTTCAAACCTTTCCAATGAATTCTCTTGAATCACATCCTTGAATTCTTTTTCAACTTCTACGCTTACTTCATTGGCCAAATCTTCCAAAGAACTTGTTTTCTCTCCTTTTTTGCTGATGGCAATGAATTCTTTGGCTTGATCCAATGTGAATTTGTACCAAGTAATCCCACCTTCTACATAGGTAAACCACATTTCTCTTTTGAAAACATCGATTTTCATACAGGCGGCTTTTCCTTTCTCGGTTTCAAATGTAGTTTCCATCGATGGGAATTCGTCCAGTGCATCCAAATAAGAATCGAGTTCGTAGTTTAGACAGCATTTCAGTTTTCCACATTGACCTGCCAGTTTTTGCGGATTGATGGACAATTGCTGATAACGTGCTGCGGCTGTATTTACCGAACGGAAATCGGTGAGCCAAGTCGAACAACAGAGTTCACGTCCACAAGAACCAATTCCGCCTACTTTGGCGGCTTCTTGGCGGTAGCCGATTTGTTTCATTTCGATTCGAACCCCAAAGTTGGAAGCGTATTGTTTGATCAATTCCCTGAAATCGACACGGCCTTCGGCGGTATAATAAAAAATCGCTTTTATACCGTCACCCTGATATTCCACATCGGTGATTTTCATTTCCAAGCCCAAGTTAACGGCAATTCTTCTTGCGCGCATCTTGGTTTCTTGTTCTTTCTCCCGAAAAGATTGCCAGGTTTCGATATCTTTTTCATTGGCTTTTCGATAGATTTTTCTGATTTCTTCTGAGTTTTCGGTTAGATTCTTCTTTTTCATCTGAATTCGAACCAATTCGCCCGTCAGGGTCACTACGCCAATGTCATGTCCTGATTGAGCTTCTACGGCGACGATATCGCCCATGCTCAAAGAAAGATTATTTGTGTTTTTATAATATTGTTTGCGATCATTTTTAAATCGGACTTCTACACAGTTAAAAGCCAGCTGTCCATTTGGAAGACGCATATTGGACAACCAATCGAAAACGGGTAATTTCCCGCATCCTGAACTTACTCCACACGCTCCGTTATTTTTACAGCCTTTCGGCAGTCCTTTGTCCGTTGTACCACAACTTCCACATCCCATACTCTACATTATTTCTTGGCTGTTCAAGAGATTTCTTCTCCTTTTGTGAGGTTAAAACATCTCTCTGAAAATTTTTGAATGCATTGAGCTTCTTCAATTCAGCCTATTTACAACGCACAAAGATAAAAAATTTTATCCGACAGTTCGTGAAAATATCAATAGCCAAAAACCTCAGTAAATGAGAAGGTTGAGTCGAGTAGAATTCCTTTTTCTGTACGGGAAACCGTGGCCAATTCACGGTAAGGATCGTGCTCAAAGAAAAATAAATACTCTTCCTGAACGGCCTTTTCCAAAAAATCAGCTTTTTCCTGCATTGTGAGCAAGGGGCGTGTGTCGTAACCCATCACATACACCAAAGGAATATGTCCGACGGTCGCTACCAAATCAGCTACATACACAATGGTCTTTCCTTTGTATCGAATGACGGGAAGCATTTGTTTGTCGGTATGTCCATCGACGAAAATAATGTCAAACCCCAGAGGTGAATCATGCAAATAATTTCCTTCGGAAGGCAGATCGATAAAATTCAAATTTCCTGATTCTTTGATGGGTAAGAAATTTTCGGGGAGGAAAGAAGCTTTTTCGCGAGGGTTGGGTTTTGTTGCCCAGTCCCAATGTGCGGAATTGCTCCAATATTTGGCGTTTTTAAATGTCAATTCGTATCCGCCGTGAGTTGCGTCCATTTGCACGGCTCCGCCACAATGGTCAAAATGAAGATGCGTCAGAAACACATCGGTCACATCTTCTTTTGTAAATCCGTATTGTGCCAATGAAGTTTCCAAATCATAATCACCCCAAAGGTCGTAGTATCCAAAGAACTTTTGGGATTGTTTGTTTCCGATGCCGCAGTCGATTAAGATGAGTCGGTCTCCGTCTTCGATGAGCAGTGCGCGCATGGCGAGTTCGATTTTATTTTGGCCGTCGGCCGGATTGGTTTTTTGCCAAATGCTTTTGGGAATGGTTCCAAACATGGCACCGCCGTCTAATTTGAAGTTCCCGGTTTCGATTGGGTAAAGTTTCATCTATAAATTTAATTAGGACAATAAATCATTCAATAAATTCTCATCGCGTTCGAGCATCAAAATACCCGACTGGGGAACAATATAATATTTTTCTTCCTGATAAACGATTTCGAAGGCGGCTTTCAGCAGAAAAATCGCCAAGTCACCTTCGCGTACCTGAAGGGGAATGTATTTGGCTTTTTCTTCGTTCATTTTCCAGGGTTCGTCCATATCGTCATAAGAAACAGCATAGCCCGGGCCGGTTTTTACGACATATCCGGACTGGATCTCTTCTTTTTCTTTCACGCCCGGTGGCAGGTAAAGACCTGATTTGGTTTGGTTTGTTTCGGTTTTGGGTTTGATGAGTACCCGGTCGCCTATGATGATTAGATTTTCTGATGTTTCCATAGGCCAAAATTAGGAATTTGGGAGAATAGAAAAAAGGATAAGGCGAGTTTGCGTGAGATTTGATATTATGAAGAGATTGTAATTCGCTGAGGTTTGCGTGAGGGGGTGCAGTGGATATCCTTTTCTGAACGTTGACTGAGGCTCTCGAAGTCAAAAGAGAGGAAAAGATAGGAACGAAAGACCCGACCCCATTGCGTAGCTTGCGGAGCAATGGGGGCACGCCCAAAAGAAAAAAACTTAAATTTGCAGAATGCAGAAATATTTAATCGTAGGGCTGGGAAACATCGGGGAGAAATATCGCTATACGCGTCACAATGTGGGTTTTTTGGCGGTGGAAGAGTTGGTGCGGAAGATGGAAACTCAATTTGCTTCTTCGAACTTCGGGGAAGTTGCTCAGTTCAAATACAAAGCCCGGCCGGTAACGGTTTTGAAGCCGAATACGTATATGAATCTGAGTGGGGACGCGGTACGGTTTTGGATGCGAAAAGAAAATATTCCGATTGAAAATGTTTTTGTGATTACCGATGATTTGAATTTGCCATTTGGGACGATTCGGATTCGCGGAAAAGGTAGTGACGGTGGACATAACGGACTGAAGGACATACAGAATAAATTGCAAAATCAGAATTATCCGAGATTGCGTTTTGGGGTGGGAAATGAGTTTGAGCAAGGTCGGCAGGTGGATTATGTGTTGGGCGTTTGGAGTGAGGAAGAAGTGGAAAAGCTGCCGGAACGGTTGAATTTTGTGGCCGATGCGGTTTTAAGTTTTATTTTTAGTGGATTGAATAATACGATGAATAATTTTAACGGGAAATAATTCTTAGAGAAGAGAGAATAGAAAATAGAGGATAGAAAATAGAGGATAGAAAATAGAAGATGTAGGACAGAAAAAAGTCTTAATACTCTGCATCAGTAGTCCGCCGGGGCGGATAACACTTACGTCTTAATACTTGATACTTCTGTCTTAATACTTTTTAGATTATACAATCAAACAACTATACAAAAATTAAAAGTTTATGAAATCTCTTTTTTTAATGATAGCGTCTTTTTTGGTTTTGGCTTCTTGTCAGCCGAAAAATGAAACGAGTGAAATCAGTTCGGTAAATGATGTTTCGAAAATCGATTTTACGGATGAAAACGTTGTTTTACTGGATGTGAGAACGCCGGAAGAATTCCAGGAAGGAAACATACCAAATGCGGTGAATATTGATTTCAATTCGGAGGAATTTGATTCTTTGATTCAGGATTTGGATCGGGAGAAAACCTATTATGTGTACTGCCATTCGGGGAATCGAAGTACCAAGGCTTGCAGCAAATTGGAGGAAGCCGGATTTAAGAATGTAGTGAATTTAAAAGATGGTTATTCGGGTTATAAAAAGTAGCCCTTCGAGAGCCTCAGGGTCCACCTTCGAGAGTAGCTATGTTAATCTTGGCGAAGAACTTTAACCTTGACAAGAAGAGATAAATAAAAAAATATGGAAGCCAATCCACAAATACTGAAAGAACTGGTTACGCAGGAAATGCCCTTTGGGAAATACAAAGGTCGAAAGCTTTGTGATTTGCCGGTTTTTTATTTGGAATGGTTTGCGTCGAAAGGTTTTCCGCCGGGGAAACTGGGAATGCAATTGGCCACGGTTTATGAAATCAAAACCAATGGATTGGAAGAGATTTTGGAGGGGTTGAAGCGGTTAAAATAAAGCACCGGAAGTATAAGTTCCGGTGCAGGTTTTTGAACAAATCGAGTTTTACTTGAGAATTATTTTTTTAGTGAGAGAGGCTCCCGTTTCCGGGGTAATTCTGATGAGGTAAACTCCTTGGTTCAGGTCAGAAAGATTGAGTTTTCGGGTTGATTGTTCTTTTCGCAGTAATTTACCAGCTAAATTATAAACTTCAATTTTGTGAATTTTCTGGGTAGATTCTATATTCAGAAAACCGGTAGTGGGATTTGGGTAAACTAAAACTTCCTTTGCCTTTAAATCATTTACGCCTGCTGTCTCGTCCTCGACTATGATATTTTGTGCATAAGCTCTTGAGGTTCCTTCACGGTTTTCTGCCCAGACTGCAATGCTTTGTCCGTCAATATTTCGTGTGAAATCATACCGCCCTTTGTTGCCCGGACTTGTGGCGATCATTTTATATTCTTCATCCCATACAAATTCTCCGTTTTCGTCCAATAGGACTACTCCCAGCTGAATGGAATTCACACCATCGCTGATTCCGTTTGAGAATAGGAACAAAGGTTTACCGTTTACCAGCTGAAGTTCACCTACGGCTACCCAATTGTCTGCATTGACGGGAAAAATATTTTTTCCAGTGTCGCCCAGCATCGGTTCTCCAGTTTCTTTATTGAACTTCTGAATGGATTGTCCGTAAAGGGATTGAATGCTATTGGTCAGGTTAGCGTTTGCCCAGATGTAATCTGAATTTGGGTCTATTGCGATTGAGGTTGTCATTTCGTAAAAGCTATCATCGTAACTGAAGTCTGCTCCATCGATTCCCCATGGCAAAGTACCGTCGGCATTTATTCTTTGCACAAAGGAGTCAAAGCGATCTCCGGTGGAGCCATAATAACCCAGATATGTTACATCACCATCTTGTAAAACGGGATAGCGTCGGTTGCTCATGGTAGTTTGGGTTGAAATCTGAATTGAATTTTCCCAAACTTCGTTTCCGTTTTCGTCAAATCTTTGTGCCCATAAAAAGGAATTCACGCTCCAGCTTGTTGCTTTGGTGTGAATTAATGCAATGAAAGATCCGTCGGGAAGTAGTGCCAACTCACCAATTGCTGCAAATGGATTGGCTGTATCGGGCGATGCAACTTCAAGTGGTGCGTCCCAAACTTCATTTCCTGAAGCATCGTAGCGCATGATCATTCCCATGCCCATTCCTGCCCAAGCTGCGATGGCGCCTCCGTCATTCATGGGAAGTATTTTCATGTCCCAGCCTTCATCAATTGAGATTCCGCCGGTTCCAAATAATTGTTCGCCCGACGGTGAGATTTTATTGATATATCCTTTACTATCATTGGTTGCCGTAAATGCGATGTAGAGATTACCTTCATTATCAACTGCTTCGGAACGAACCGCTGTCCAAGAACCATTGTCTGCTACATCATTGGCAAGGATTCCATTTGAGCCCCATTGTTGTACTCCTTCTGTATCTAGAAGTTGAACTCTCAATTTATAGCCGTCGGTTTCGTCCCAGAAAATCACATAGGTATTTCCATCGTTTGTACCAATGGATTGAATGTCTGAAGTTGTGCCTGTTGCTACTAATGTATTGGTATTATAATCCTCTGTCCATTGAGCGAAGTTTATACCTGAAATCATTATTCCTAATAAGATACTAAGTTTTTTCATGTTTTGAATGCTTTGTTCAAATTTCCAATTAGAAAAGAGGGCTTCAAAATTTTTCAGTATTATTTCACCACTCTTACCCTTCATTTATACCACTCATTTACCACTCAAAACCCATCAATGAATTGATTTTTAGTGATTTAAAACTCAGAAAGGTATTTGCTTAAATCGATTTTGAGGTGTGTGAGTCCTAGTTTTTTCCTCAATCTAGTGCGAGTATTTTCCACAGATTTGATAGAGGTTTTGGTTAGATTAGCAATTTCTTTGGTGGTTAGGTTGAGTTTTATCAGTGCGCAAATGCGCTTATCGTGTGAATTCAAATGAGGATGGAGTTCATCGAGTTTTTCATAAAAAGATTCATAAACATTAGAAAATCTAAGTTCAAATTCCTCCCAATTATTTTGGAGGGCATTGGATTTTATTTTATTTACCAATTGATTAAGAGCCTGTTTGGTTTCAGAGAGTCGTGCTTTTGCTTGGATTTCCTTTAAATCTTTTTGGACGAGGTTGATGAGTTCATCGTGTTCGGTTTGTCGAATTGTTTTAGAGGCAAGTTCTTTGTTTTTCAATTCGAGTTCGAGTTTTAATTCTTTTTCGCGTGATTCTTTGAGTTGATTGGCGAGTTTTTCTTTTTCCAGACGGTTTCGATAGCGAATCATGAATAGGGAAAGTACGAGTAGAAGGATGGTTAGTCCGCCGATGGCCAGAAGGAGATTCATTCGTTTTCGGCTTTCATCAATTTCCAGCTGTTTTTCTCTGATTTTATAATCGTATTCGATTTTCAGTTTTTCGACATTTACGGCTTTTTCTTCTATGTTGAGATTATCTCTTACTTGGTCATATAAATTGAAATATTCCGCTGATTTTTTATAATTTCCTTTATGAAACTGAGCGATGGAGAGTACGCGTAGGATTTGCGCATAGATGAAATTATTTTTAGAAAGTGAAGTACTTTGGGCTTTTTCTGCAAACTCAATTGCTTTTTCATAATTTTCTGTGGTCAGGTAAAATTTCGCCCTTTCGGTATTCACCCAGGTAATAATTCCAGGATTGGTAGATTCATTTAAAATTTCAGTGGCTTCTACAAAGTTTCTTTCTGCAAGTTCATCTTTCTTCAGCGCTGCATAGGACCTTGCCAGATTGGTTTTGAGATGAACTCTCACGTTTAGATCTGGATCTTTTTCGATAAATTTCAATCCTTGTTGAAGAAAATACAGGGATGAATCCGGCTTTTCAATTGAGAGGTAGGCGAGCCCGATGTTGTTATAGGTTTTTCCTACCAAATCGTATTTTTCTTCTTTTTTATAATGTGGCAAAATTCCTTTGAAATAATCCAATGCTTTTTCTGGATTATTGAGTCTCGCATTGATGATTCCCAGTTTGTTTTCCAATTCAAATCGCTTCAGCTCCTTGGAGTCTTTGTAGAAATCATATTCCTTGAGCAGATAATCCAGCGCCAAGTCGAGCGCGTCCATATCGGTATAAATTTCTACAGCCCTTTCGTAAAATTCTTTCCAGGTTTTTTCGGAATTGATTTTTTGGGCTTCAGTCAAGGCAAGATTGACGTAATAAGTTGTACGGGATTTATCTTGAAACTTCAACTCCGAAGCAATTTTCAGGTTCAAATCCATGATTCTTTCCCGATTGGTTTCGCTCGCAAGACTGTCCAGAAGTGAGTTTACATTGTCTTGTGCATTCACCTTTGAGGTGAAGGTTATTACAAGAATGAAAAGATATAAAAAGCGTAGATAAAGAGTTTTCAAATCAAAATGTCAATTTTTCGAAGTTTAAATATAGGATTTATTTGTACATCGAGCTTCCATCCAAGTATTCCCAAACCTTTTCGGGGAGGAGTGGACGGATGTTTTTATTTTCTTTGATGGCATTTCGGATGAAAGTGGAAGAAATCTCCATAATCGGTGCATCGACGAATTGAAATTTCGGATGTTTCAACCATTCGCCCGGCGCGGAACCAATTCGCGGATAGACATAAACCGAATAATTTTTCAAAATCTGCTCATGATTTTTCCATTTGTGAAATCCTTTCAGATTGTCCATCCCCATAATCAGACAGAAATCATGTTCGGGATATTTTTCTTTCAAAACCGCCAGCGTATCGATGGTATAAGAAGGTTGGGACAGCCCAAATTCGATCTTGGAAGCTTGTAGATGCGGATAATCTTCTATCGCCAAATTAACCAAATGCAAACGGTCGTAATCGTTTGCCAAAGTAGATTTTTCTTTGAACGGATTATGCGGCGAAACCACAAACCAAACCTGGTCCAAATCTGAATATTGATGAATGTGATTGGCAATGACCAAATGTCCGATGTGAATGGGATTGAACGACCCGAAATATAAACCGATTTTCATGTTTCGAAATTAGTTATTCGAAGCTCGAAGTTCGCTATTATTTTTTAATTTCTCTAAAAAACCACAGATCTCAGTCACTATTAGATAATTTGCTTTAACCACGAAGGTCACAAAGTTTAACGCAAAGTACACAAAGAATCAATCACGCCACAAAAAATCTGCGAAAATCCGCGATATCTGCGGGCTTTTTTTACTGTATAATGTAGATTGTATTCTTGTAAATTGTATTTCGAGCTTCGAGAGGAAAGTATTAAGACTTTTTTAAACTTTATTTAAACCCCGAAATCCGCTTTAATTCATTGTATCTGAGAGGGATAATATAGGCTCACAACTTCGGAATTGCCTCAATCAAATCTTTGGTGTATTGCGTGGTCGGATTTGCGTAAATTTCATCGGCATCGCCCAATTCTTTTTGTTGTCCGTGCTGCATCACCAAAAGTTGGTCGCTCATGTATTTCACAACCGCCAAATCGTGCGAAATAAAAATATAAGTCAGTCCGAATTCTTCTTTGAGATCATTCAATAAATTCAAAACCTGCGCTTGAACCGAAACATCCAAAGCCGAAACACTTTCGTCGCAAATGATGAATTTTGGATGGAGTGCCAGCGCTCTTGCAATCCCGATTCTTTGGCGTTGTCCGCCGGAAAATTCATGCGGATATTTCTTTAAATCCGAACGGCTCAGCCCGACTTTTTCCAACAAATCGCCGGCTCTTTTGATTCTTTCTTTTTGGTTTTTCCCAATCGAATGAACTTTCATGGGCGAAGTCAAAATTTCGCTGATATTCATTCGCGGATTCAAACTCGAATAAGGATCTTGAAAGATAATCTGAATTTCCTTTCTCAACTTTCGGACTTCTCCTTTGGATAATTTTACAATATCTTTTCCGTGGTAAAAAATTTCGCCTTCGGTGGGTTTTTCCAGCAATAAAACCGTGCGGCTCAAAGTCGTTTTGCCGCTTCCCGATTCGCCGACCAATCCCATTGTTTCGCCTGGATACACTTTAAAACTTACATCGTCCACCGCTTTAACCGAAACCTCTTCCTTCCCCAAAAGACTTGGTTTCGAATAAAAGTATTTCGATAGATTTTTCACTTCCAGAATGGGTGTCTGACTGTAAATTTCTTGGTGAAAAGCTTGTCGTTCTTCGGAAGTATAAATTTCCGACTGATAATTTTCGTTCTTCAAATAATCGGCGATTGTGGGTAAATCTTTTTGTCGGATATCGAGTCTTGGGCGGCAGGCAATTAAACCTTTGGTATAATTTTCTTTCGGGTTTTCAAAAATTTCTTGCACACTTCCTTTTTCCACAATTTCGCCTTGGTACATTACCACCACTTCGTCGCAAACTTCTGCAATCACGCCCAAATCATGGGAAATAAAAATGCAACTTAGCCCGATTTCCTTTTGCAAATGCTTGATTAAATCCAGAATGGTACGTTGGACGGTTACATCGAGAGCGGTTGTGGGTTCGTCGGCGATGAGGATTTTGGGGTTGCAGCTGATGGCCATGGCGATCATGACTCTTTGTCGCTGTCCGCCGGAAAGTTCGTGCGGATACGCCTTGTAAATTCGTTCGGGATTGGGCAAAAGCACTTTTTCAAATAATTCAATTACCCGCTTTTTCGCCGCATTTTTTTCCGTTTTAAGATGCAATCGAATGGCTTCTTCCACCTGTTCGCCGCATCGAATGCTGGGATTCAGAGAAGTCATGGGTTCTTGAAAAATCATCCCAATTTCATTTCCTCGGTATTTTCTTTTTTGTTCAGGCGATAATTTCAGTAAATCAATGGGTTTCGATTCGGAATGAAATACTATTTCACTTTCGGACTGGATTTCTGCCGATTTCGGTAAAAGTCCCATCACGGCGAGTGAGGTAATTGATTTTCCTGAACCCGATTCGCCAACAACTCCAATTATTTTTCCTTTTGGAATGGAGAATGAGACCTTGTTTAGGATTTGGTTTTCCCCAAAGCGGAGCGAAAGATTTTGGATGTCTAAGATATTGGAATTCATATTTTATGAAAATAACCTTCGGGTTTCAAAGGATAAATTTCTTACAAATTAAAACAAAATTTACCTATTTGTAAATCAGGGAAAAAATTCTATTTTTGCGTTAAAGGTTTTTGATATGAAATTAATATTATTCTTTTCGTATCAAAAGTAAACTTCGGTTTATGGGTTTCGAAAAAAAATCAAATGAAACTTGCCTTGTAAAACTCTATAAATGGACGCAGACCCGTTACTATCCTTTATTTTCGCTGCCGGTGCACCCGGGGGCGCAATCATCCCGCATGATGTTTCCGTTTGGAAAATACTTCTTACAATCTTTTTGGTGCTTTTGAACGGTTTTTTCGTTGCCGCAGAGTTCGCAATCGTGAAAATTCGTTCTTCTCAAATTGATGTACGCACAGACTTGAACCCTGGAATTGCGAAAATGGCAAAACGAATCGTGAACAGTCTCGATTCTTATTTGGCAGCCACTCAGTTGGGAATTACATTGGCTTCACTGGGACTTGGTTTCATTGGAGAATCTGCAATTTCGCCAATTATCATCAATATTTTTGACAGTTTTGGGCTGACCGGACCTGAATGGGAGTCGGTGGCGGTCAATACGGCGATTTGGGGTGCTTTTGCGGTGATTACTGTTTTGCACATTGTATTTGGGGAATTGGCTCCGAAGTCACTTGCAATTCGTTTTCCGACCAATACGACTTTTACAATTGCCTGGCCTTTGCGGATTTTCTACGTGATTTTCAAACCGTTGATTTGGTTGATGAATGGTTTTGCGAATTTTATTTTGCGAATCATCGGAATCAAACCGATTCATGGTTCAGAAATCCATTCGGAAGAAGAATTGAAAATGATCATTACCGAAAGTCAGGAAGGCGGTGCCATCGAACAAACCGAGCGAGATTTGATTCAAAATGTATTTGAATTTGATGATCGTCGTGTCAATAATATTCAAACACTTCGTAAAAATGTTTCGGCGGTGGAAATCAACACCCCGGTGAAGGAAGCGATTGATTATGCTGTTAACGAAGGTTATTCGCGTTATCCGGTTTACGAAGAAAGTTTAGACAATATCAAAGGGATTCTTTATACGAAGGATTTGATGAAGCTGATGTTGGATGAACCTGAAAATACGAGTTTCATTAATATCTTACGTAAACCTTTGTTTATTTCGGAGAGTTCGAAGATTAAAAACATATTGAAACAATTCCAGAAAAAACGCATTCAGATGGCGGTTGTGACCAATGAGATTGGGGAATTGACTGGGATCGTAAGTATGGAGGATATTTTGGAAGAATTAGTGGGTGAAATTCAGGATGAATATGACAATGAGGATCCGATTGTGATTAACATTGGCGAAGGAATTTATTCGGTGGATGCCCATAGTAATTTGTCCGACATCAACCGTCAGTTGCCTTATCGTTTCGAGGAAAGTGAGCATTACGACACCTTGTCGGGCTTATTGGCTGAAACCTTTCCAGATCGTGAATTGAAAGCCGGTGATATTTTGGATCTGAAAGATTATCAAGTGAAAATCATCAAAATGTACCGAAATTCAGTGGAAAGAGCGGAATTGACGCTGACGCATTTGACGGAGGAGGAAGCGGATAATGAATAAACCCAATCGGTTGTAAAATAAAATTTAGCTCGGGAAGAATTCTTTCCGGGCTTTTTCATTCCCTTTCCAGCAAAGTTTCATTTCGGAATTTCCGAAAAATCTGCGCCACGGTCAGCACATCTTTTTCGCAATAGGTTTTAATTCGTTCCAAATCTTTGTCTTCGTAATAAACCGAAGCAACTTGTGAGCCATCGATATCGTCTTTTGGCGTGGGAATATCGAGGACTGCGGCTAATAAATTCAATGAAGTATAATGTTTATAATCCCCGAATTTCCAAAGTTCCATCGTATCTAAATGCGGAATTTCCCAAGGCTTTTTTCCCTGAATATTTAGTGCGGTCGGTAATTCAATTCCGTTGATGATCATTCGTCTTGCCATAAACGGAAAATCAAATTCTTTGCCGTTGTGCGCACATAAAAGAATGTCCGGTCCGAAATATTTTCCGGACAGCATTTCATTGAATTCTTTCAAAATCTGGCTTTCGTTATCGCCGTAAAAACTTTTGATTCGGATTTTATTTTCCTCCGAAATAATTCCGCAGGAAATACAGATGATTTTCCCGAATTCGGCCAAAATTCCGGCACGTTTGCCATAGAATTCTTCGGGTGTTTCCTCTTCTCCCAATTGTCTTTCTATTTTTTTGGTCCATAGACTTTTCCAGTCATCGGGGAGTTCATTCCAATTGGAAACTTCCGGAACGGTTTCAATGTCCAGGAAGAGGACTTTCTGCTGCGGGATTTTTTTCAACATGGCTTTGAGATTTTAAGAGGTTATTTTTTTTGAGCATTTTCATGACTTCATCCACGAAATAATAAGTGTCATTGTCCAAAAACCCTTTGCCCATATTGCGGTCGTCTTTTTCGTGACCCAATCTTACGATGACCAGGTTTTCAGATGGAATGACAATGATGCGCTGTCCGAGGTGACCCATCAATCCGTAAAAATTCGGTTCGTGTTCGTAATCCGTCCAGATGGAATAACCGTATCGGGCAGGTTCATTTTTACTAAATGCTTTATAATTGGGTGTGACCATTTTCTGAACAAAAGCCGAGTCGAGGATTTGTCTTCCGTTCCATTTTCCGTCCTGAAGCAATAGTTGACCTAATTTCGCAAAATCACGCACATTGGAATTCAAACAACAATAGGCTTTTTCCATGCCGTCTTTTCGGTCTTTTGACCAATAAGCATCCTTTTCCATTCCCATCGGTTGCCAGAATTCTTCCTGAAGATATTGCGAAATACTGATTCCGACGGCTCTTTGGAGTACAATAGCCAGAAGTTGGGTTGTGCCTGACAAATAATTAAACCGCTTTCTGGGTTCTTCGATGAAATCCCGGTTGAGCATTTGTTTTTCGATATTGCTACCGTAATAAGCTTTGGCGGTGGGGTTTAGAGGTAAATAATAATCTTCGCTCCAGTCATAGCCTGAAGTCATCGCCGATAAATCACCGACCGTACATTTTTGCGCGAATTCATCGTCTTTAAATTCGGGTAGAAAATCGGTGATGGGCTGGTCGAGTGATTTCACATAACCTTGTTCGATGGCTTTTCCAAGCAACATGGTTACCACCGATTTAGACATGGAAAAGGAATTGGTGTAGCTTTCGGCCGAATAATCGTCCCAATAATGTTCCCAAAGTGCTTCTCCGTCTTTGACTACAAAAAATCCGATGGATTTATAGCGTTCGAGTTCGTTTCGAAGTGTATCGCTTAGCGGAATTTGATTGTAAAGCTCATGTTCGAACCAAGGTTGCGGGGTTTTGGAAAGTATGATGTTGTTGTCAAAATCTTTGTAGTCGTCGATGTTGGCGGTTTTATGTCCTTTTAAATAAGTCAACTGAACACCGCGGATGATGTATTGATTTCCGGTTAGATAAAGCAATCCAATGATCAATAGGATGAAAAGAATTATCCCCTGAACGGTGCGGAGCATGATTTTTCTGAGTTTCGACATAGACTTTCTTATTCTACGCAATTTAGAAAATTTATGAGGGAATTAGAAGTTTTAATTTAATCTTCACATAAATTGAGAAAATCAGTCTTATATTTGGGTTTAGATAAGTATTAACATTTAAAAATCATATATTATGGCATTTGAATTACCGAATTTACCGTATGCATTTGACGCATTGGAACCACATATCGATGCAGAAACCATGGAAATTCACCATGGAAAACACCACAAAGCCTACACGGACAATCTTAACAAAGCAATTGAAGGTGGCGAATTAGCGAATGCTTCGATTGAAGAAATATTGAAAACCGGCGTGGGAAATCCTGCGGTTCGTAACAACGGTGGTGGTTATTTCAACCACAATCTTTTCTGGGAAACGATGAGCCCGAACGGAGGCGGACAGCCGACGGGCGAATTGGCTGAGGCCATTGACCAAGCTTTTGGTTCATTTGATGCTTTCAAAGAAAAATTCGCTCAGGCAGCTGCAACTCGTTTCGGATCGGGATGGGCTTGGTTGATCAAAAAAGACGGAAAACTGGAAGTGACTTCTACGCCTAATCAGGACAATCCTTTGATGCCGGTTGCAGAAGTTCAGGGAACGCCGCTTTTGGGTCTTGACGTTTGGGAACATGCCTATTATCTGAACTATCAGAACCGTCGTCCTGATTATATTTCTGCGTTTTTCAACGTGGTAAATTGGGACAAAGTAGCAGAATTGTTTAAGAAATAAGCCTCCTCAACCTCCCGAATCAAGTTCGGGACAGGCTCTCCTAAGGAGGGAGCTTTGTGTAAAAAATAAGCAGGGAAATTCTCTCTGCTTTTTTTATTTTTATCGAATGAAACAATTGATTATTCTGCTTTCTCTCTTTCTGCTTTCTTGTCAGTCGGGTGAAGAAAATGTCCAAAATGCCATTTCGGAAAACCGAAATCCGGCTGAACTTGCCGATGGATTTGATTTTCCGGTTGGGAAGCCCGATGGTGAAGGATATTATGATGCACAGCATTTTGGAGACAATCATCATTTGGGTGAAGACTGGAACGGAACAGGTGGCGGAAATACCGATTTGGGCGATACGATTTTTTCGATTGCCAACGGAAAAGTCAGTGTAGCAAAGGATTTCAAAGGCGGTTGGGGAAATGTAATCCGGATTGTTCACGAATTTCCAAGCGGAAAAAAAGTAGAATCGCTCTATGCGCATTGCGATGAAATCTTTGTGGAAAAGAATCAATTTGTAAAGCGCGGTCAACCCATCGGGACGATTGGAACGGCAGATGGTAAATACCTGGCACATCTACATTTTGAAATTCGCGAAGTCGTCGGAATGCCTTTGGGCAATGGATATTCAGAAAACAAGAACGGATATGTCAATCCGTCGAAATTTATATACAGAAACCGAACAAGAGTATGGGAAAAATAATTTTAGAAAACATTCGGATTTATTCCAATCACGGATGTTTGGACGAAGAAGCCCTGATCGGATCCGATTATGTGGTGGATTTGGAAATCGATGCTGATTTGTCGAAATCGGCTCAGACCGATGAATTAGAGGACACGGTCGATTATGTTCATTTGAATAAAATCGTGAAGGAAGAAGTTTCCATTCGTTCCAAATTATTGGAAAAAGTAGCCGATCGTGTTTTGCAAAGAGTTGGAAATGAAATTCCTATGGTGAGTTATGCCAAAATCAAATTATCTAAAATGAATCCTCCGATTGGTGGCAATGTAGAAAAAGTAAGCATCATTTTGGAAAAGAATTTTTAAAGCTTCGGAATTTGTCCGAATTTTATATCTTTGCAATCCTGAATAAGGAATTGGTTCCGTGGCCGAGGGGCTTAGGCACAGGTCTGCAAAACCTGCTACAGCGGTTCGAATCCGCTCGGAACCTCTTTTCATAACCCAATCTCATTGATTTGCAATGGGTTGGGTTTTTTTATTTGCAAACCCTTTCTAAACAATTTGTAATTTCAGTCCCAAAGCACTTATAATCTGTATAAAATTAGAGACTTGTAAATCCGTTTTTCCCTGTTCTATTTTTGCAATGTAAGAACGTTCTTTTCCTATTTTATCAGCCAAATCCTGTTGAGTCCATTTTTTTTCTTTCCGTTTTTTCTTGATTAATTCTCCATAATAATATGCTAAAGCTTCTGCGTTAAAATTTTCACGTGTTGCCGAGCCAAGCTTTCCATACTTTTTGTTTAGGAAATCATTCATCGTGGGTAATTCCTGATTTAATTTTTCGACGTCTAACTTAGGACGCTTTATGAGTTTTGTTTGGTCTGCCATTTTTCTAAAATTTTAATCGCCTTTTTAATTTGTTTCTTATATTCTTTAGTATCCTTTTTCATGAAACCTAGGAGAAAAATTACCGCCGTTGCTTGATTTATATTTTCATGATTGATGGTAAACAACAAGATTCTATATTCGTTATTAATTTGAATTCTTAATTCGTATAAAATTTCATTGGTTAATTTTTTCGCAATTTTTGAATGGATGATAGGCATCGTTTCAATGATTGCAGAAACGTATTCAATTTTCTGTTTTAAATTATTTTCTGAATTATTGTAAAATTCATCAAACTCTTCTGTTTTGAAAATTGTTCTCATGGATATTCTTTTACAAATGTAACGAATTAATTACAAAATGTGCATCAAATTGTACACGCCATCGTCATCACAGATATTTTCACTTTGGGAAATTTCGAATGAATTAAATTCACGCAAGTTGAAATTGTGGCGCCGGTAGTGAGTACATCATCGATCAAAATATAATGTCCATCGAGGGGAGTTTCGGTCAGTGCAAAAGCATTCTGAATGGAATTCAATCGTTTTTCACGGTTTTTAAAAACTTGGGAAGGATTGTTTTGAACTCGGATTAAAACTTCTTCGATAAGTGGGATTTCAAATTTTTCCGATAATGTCCGGGCGTAAGGTAGGACTTGATTGTAGCCGCGTTTTTTTAGTTTTTTGGGATGAATGGGAATGGGTATAATTCCTTTGTAGTTTTGAGTTAGGATTTCGGGATTTAGTTTTTCGGCGAGAAGCTCTCCAATTTCAGGATGGTTTTCATATTTCAGGCTGTGCAGGAGTTTTTGAGTTGGATTTTCATGTCGAAAAAACAAAAGGCTATGGGCGGCGGTTGGTTTACAGAGAATTTTGAGTTTATCAAATGCAAAATTGCTTTTGTCCAGATTCCAGTGCGTAAAAGGAAGTTGGTAAGCACAATTAATACATAGCGGGTTTTCTTGGGTGATGACAGATGTGCAGTTCAGGCAACGCCTCGGGAAGAACAAATCAAAAATAGAGTGTGCGATTTTGAGTATTTCCATCTTTATTGGGTTAAGTTAGAATGAGTCGCTTCTTTACTCGCATAAATTATTCATTGTGTTTTATGTATCTTTACCACGAAATAATTTATGTCGATTTCTAATTGGTTCAGAGCCTTAAGATAATGAATAAAATTCGTGTAACAAAGTCGTTTAATTTCGAAACAGCTCATGCGCTTTATGGTTATGATGGGAAGTGTAAAAACATCCATGGTCATTCCTACAAACTTTTTGTAACGGTGCGCGGAGTTCCGATTGCAGATAATTCCAATCCGAAATTTGGGATGGTGATTGATTTTGGTGATATCAAAAAGATCGTAAGATCTGAAGTGGTCGATCGGTTTGATCATGCCATATTGCTCAATTTGAATTCTCCTCATAAGGAATTGGGTGAAAACTTGACAAAAGAAGGTCATAAAGTAATTTTCACGGACTATCAGCCTTCCTGCGAAAATATGCTGATCGATATGGTGGGATTGATTCGTCCGCATCTTGAGCCGGGCGTTGAGCTTCAGTCCATACGTCTTCACGAAACTGAAACATCATATGCTGAATGGATAGCGGAGGACAACAAATAAATCTCCAACTTGAAGCTGGGAAAAAGGTTTACTTTGCTTCGGATCAACATTTAGGCGCTCCGAATGAGGCAGAAAGCCGTGTTCGTGAAGTTCGATTTGTCAGTTGGTTGGATGAAATCAAGGAAGACTGTCAGGTTTTGTTTCTACTGGGCGATTTATTTGATTTCTGGTATGAATACAAACAAGTGGTTCCGCGTGGATTTGTTCGCGTTTTAGGAAAACTGGCTGAACTTTCGGATTCGGGTATAAAAATTTATTTCTTTTCCGGCAATCATGATTTGTGGATGCGGGATTATCTCGAAAAAGAAATTGGTGCTGAGGTTTTTCACGACCGCAAACATTTTCAAATCAATCAAACCAAATTTTTCATTGCGCATGGCGATGGATTGGGTCCGGGCGACAAGGGCTATAAACGTATGAAGAAGTTATTTCGCAATAAGGTAGCTCGGTTTTTCTTTTCACTTTTGCATCCTGATTTTGCGGTTTGGCTTGGGATTTATATGTCGCGCAAAAACAAATTGATTTCGGGTGATGAAGATGTGAAATTCTTGGGCGAAGAAAACGAATGGTTGGCTTTGTATGCCAAACGAAAGTTGGAACAAGAGCATTTTGATTATTTTGTGTTTGGTCATCGGCATATGCCGATGGAAATCCAGGTGGGAGTAAATTCAGTTTATACGAACCTTGGGGATTGGGTGGACCACTTTACATACGGAGTTTTTGACGGAAATAAATTGCGTTTAGAAACTCACATTGCCCAATAAATCCTCGTAGATTTCCATAATTTCAATCCGGAAATAAAATCCGGCCATAATGATCAGATAGAGCCAAAGGAGTACTTCTTTTGTTTTTTCGGACTTTCGGTACTGCGTAAATCGCGTTAAAAACAGTGCGATGGGCAATCCCAAAAAGGTCAATGTTTGGAGGTTATCGCCTCCGAAGAAAATCAGAATTCCTATCCAGTTAATGAAATAAAGGAAAGTCAGGAAATATTTATGTCGTTTGTTGATGTCCTGTGTCCCGGATTGGGAAAGGTGATCCACCCAAGAAATCAATATCAAAACTCCGATTGGGATAAGTGCCCAGAGTTTTCCTCGCCAGAAATCGAGGTAAAAAGCGTATTGATATTCTTTGAGCCAGCTGATTTCATCGGCAAGGTAAAGCAGCTGAAGTCCCAATGCCATGGGGAGTGTAAATCCGATGATAAAAAGCAAAAAACCTTTGAGGTTGAGGGATTGCATATAGATGTAAACGAAGATAAGAAATCCGGCCAGAAACAAGCTTGGTGGATAGAAAAAACTGGAAATGCTTAACAAAAATCCGATTTCGAAGAGAACTTTTTTGTTGTCGAGGCTTTGTTCAGCAACGAGAATTCTCCAAAATATGAGTGAACAGACCAGTAGGGATGCGTTCATTCTGAAGTCCTGCAAATCGGAGGAGAAGCAGAGCATCCAGATGAAAAAATACCAACTGGAGAGGCCATTGTTTTTGATAAGTGGCGTATATTGGAAAAACATGAGTGTAATCAGCATGGATATCAAAAACAGCAAAGTTGATGTAATGGGCTGCCACTCAATGGTTACGGGGTAAATTTTAAAGCAGAATAGAACTAAAAAAAGTATTCCGGGAATAATTCGTGCTAAAAAAGACTTTCCGGAGAGTAAATTTACCAACATTTTTATAACTTTGTCCCTTAAAGAAACAAAGATATGGGTTTAATTACAGATATATTATTTGGATTTGCAAATTTGTGTAAATGGTTATTTGAGAATACCCTTGTTCCGATTGGTTATTATTTTGACTGGATTTTGTTCATCGTTGCGATTGCGATGTTGGGCTGGTGGTTGACAAAGCTTATGTACTTCGGGAACGACAATGAGAAGGACTACGAGGGCTGGTAGTCCATCCGTTTTATTTAGAAATTAAGTTCTTTATATATCCTGTAAAGGAAAGTTATTTTCTTTACAGGTTTTTTTGTGGACTAAATCCATCAGTTGTTTGATAGGCTTATGCTTTGTATTTTCTTAAATACAAGAGTATAGTTAGGTAAAACACTAAGTATATAAAACTTGCACTTATTGAAAAGACCAATAACGCATTGAAAAAACTTTGGTTTTTATAGCCTATATAGACTCCTAAAAAATTTGATAACAACAATCCAATATTCATCCATAATGAAAATTGGTTTTTGTTAATCACAATTGCAATTTGTGAAACAGGGCTTACAAAGCTTCTTATAGCAACCCAAGACGAAATCGTTAATAGATAAAGGGATAGATCGGGCCACTCATCGGGTGAGTAGAACATTTCTAAAAAGTAAATTCCAATGGTATTGATAAAAACTAAGTAGGCAAGGTAGATCATTCCGCTGTATGCTGAAACTTTTAATGTTAGCCCCATTAGTTTAGATGGTTCTGTCCTGAATAATTGAGCGGATCTCTGGAAGTACACTTTTGAGAATGCATTAAATAATAAAACCATGGGTGTTGCTAAAATTTTAATAGCCAAAGCAAAAACCCCCGATTTCAATTTGATTAAAATAGATGGCGGCCAAAATGATAAATAAGTTATTGGCCAAGGTATTTATAGACTCCGATGGGAATGCATATTTGAGGATAACTAGATTTTCATGTATTAAGATCTTGGAGTCTGAATAATCAAATTGAAGGTTTCGGGTATTGGTGATTTTAAAATAATATACGATTGAGATTATCACACCAATCAGGTGGCCTAAAATCAATCCATAAAACCCTCGGTCATCGGGTAGTAAAAAATAAAACAAACATTGAAAGAAAATGGCTGTAATTGTACTTAGGATTAATCCTACCGATATGGCATTGAAAAACTTTAGTTTGGTAAACAAGGCATTTTGGATCAGCACCCAAGATGAGGCTAAACTCCCAGCTAAAACAATGAGCCAGAAATTGATAGGCATTGTTTCACCTTCACCAGCAAGGGAAATCAAGAAAGCAAAAAAACTAATCAGCAAACTTCCAAATATGCTTAGTACAATCAGAAACTTATAAAAATTCATGACTCTTCCCAAGCCTTTGGTGATCACCAAAACATTTTCTAGTCTCAAAGTCGATATGATGGATATAATTCCTATATATCCAATAAATACATTATAAATTCCATAATTCTCCGCTCCATAATATTTGGAAAGAAATAATCCGAAAACTGCCCACACCAATTTGGATATTACCCCACCTGTTAGAATAGAGAGAACGCCTTTTGCACTAGTTGTTTTGAACTTACTAAGTAAGCATTGATGAGGTCTTAAATTGCATTTTTATCGCCCAAAATCATTTTTACAGTTGTTCGGGCAATGATTGTGAGGTCAAGCCAAAAAGACCAATTCTTCACATAAAACACATCGGCACGGATGCGCAATTCCATATCATGATCAGAATTTACTTCTCCTCGGTAGCCTCTGATTTGCGCCAATCCCGTGATACCGGGTTTCACATAATGGCGTAAAGTATATTTTTTGATGATGTTGGAATAATATTCATCTTGGGTGACCATATGCGGTCGCGGTCCCACAACTGACATTTCGCCCTTCAGTACATTGAAAAATTGAGGCAACTCGTCTAAGCTGGATTTGCGCAGGAATTTTCCGATATTGGTGATTCTTGCGTCGCCTTTGACTGTCGCTTTTTTGTCATTGTCACTGCTGGGTCGCATAGAGCGAAACTTCAGACAATTAAAATACTTGCCTTGTAAACCATTTCTTCTTTGTTTATAAAGAACAGGAAGTCCGGAATCGATGATTATCAACAGTGCAATAATGGGATAAAGCCATGATAAAATCCCGACGATGACAATGATCGAAAACAAAACGTCAAAAATCCGTTTGTAGGTTTGGTTCCAAACACCATCCAAAGGATAATGACTCAAAGTGAAAATGGGAAAAGTATCGTAATACTTTATATCGTAGGACTCGTACTGCTGTAAATAGGGTTGAGGGATGAACTCAAAAGGTATGTAGTTTTTTTCTGCCAGGTCAATCACCTCTTTTATCAAGTTCTTGTCTAAATCGCTAAACATGGCAATATAAAGGAGTTCAATTTTTTGGTTTTTGATGAGTTCCTTAAACCGCTCAAAACTGTATTTCTCCTCGTTGGCTTCAGTTGGTTCTTTTACGAGAAAGGACAAAATCCGATAATCTTTTAGTTTTTCGGTCAATAACTCAACAAAAGACCCGGAATTATCGTTTTTCCCAACCACCACCACATTTTTTTTGAGATTCTTTCCGGATTTTTCTTTGTTTTTTTTCAGAAGCCAAGCAATTCCTCGGGAAATGAAGAGGTAGGTGGTTAGTATAGCAATGAAACAAATTGATTCTTCATTTGTATATAGATAATCGGTTTTGATGCCTGATACAGCAAAAACAACTAAGGAAAAAAGAAAAACCTGGAAAATAATTTTCTTAACCCGCTCTGAAAAATAAGTAACAAGTCCGTAAAATTTAATTTGTTGCGAAATCAATAGCCAAGATAAAATAAACAACCCCAATGATTTATATTGAGAATAGGTGAAAATCCAGAGTCCGTCCAGGTTTTTTGGTACAGTTGGGATATGGATCCAGAGGAAAGTATAAAATAGAAATACAATGACCAATAAGTCCAGTAAAAGCTTTAATAGTTTGTAAAAGGGATTATTATGATTATCAGACATGTGTATTATTATTTCTAAATACTGTTGTATCTAAAAAATGATTCACAAATATAATGGATTTGGAACAATGAAAATCGGAATAAAAACTATATTACATTAAATTTGTTGATTAAAATCGGTTAGATGTCAAAAATTAAGGTTTTACACGTTTTACACGCTGTAGGGGGAGTAGATGTTTATTTAAGGTTAATTACAAGGAATATAAACTCAGATAAATTTGAATTAGTAGTGGTACACGGTACGACTGATACTGATAAAACTTATTTTGATAAAAAAAATAACGTATTAAAAGAGTTTAAAATTCCCATAAACCGTGATATAAACATTATCAAAGATTTAAAATGCATATACCAACTCATAAGGATAATTAAAAAAGAAAAACCAGATCTCATTCATGCTCATAGTGCAAAAGGAGGGATAATAGCAAGAGCTGCTGCTGTTTTTTTTTCTACAAAAGTTTTTTACACTCCTCATGCTTTTTCTTATCTCAGTGCTGAATGTGAAAAGAAAAAAAAGTTGTACCTCTTGATTGAGAAATTTTTCAAGTTGCCCAATGTTACAATTCTAGCTACTTCAAAATCAGAAGCGAAAAGGGCTATATCAGAAGTGGGATTTAGAGAAAAAAATGTGAAAATTTTTGAAAATTGTATTAATCCTATCTCGGTGAGCCAAAAAAACAACCCACTTAAATTTGAGTTGCCAAAAAGATTTATCAGTTCAGTTGGCAGACCATCGTTTCAGAAAAACATCGAAGCAATGGTTGAAGTATTTAAATCGGTTAATAATAAATTGCCAGATGTGCATCTTATATTAATGGGGGTGGGTTTTTACGCACCCAATGTTGATAGGGTAAAAAGCCTTCTAAAGAAATATAATTTGGAAGATAAATTTATCATGTTACCTTGGATTAGTCAAGAAGAAATTTATACGATAATAAATCAATCCGAATTATACATTTCGACATCCAGATATGAGGGATTGCCTTATTCGGTAATTGAGAGTTTAGCTCTCGGAAAAGCATGCGTGGTATCAGACTGCGATGGAAACCGTGATTTAGTAACAAATCATGAAAATGGATTTGTCATTGGGCAAGAAAAAATGGAATATGAGATGCCAGAAGCAATTCTGAAAATTTTAACGAATAAAACCTTAAAAGAGCAATTTGAGCGAAATTCTCTGCAAAGGTTTGATATGGAGCATAATATTTTATTACGGATTGAAGATTTGGAAGAAGTATACTTGAAATAAATTATCTACATTTAAAAGTCTTAAACTTAATTCTTATGAAAAAACATCATTTATTTACAGGCTTTCTTTTTATCATGTTTTCTATTTGTAGTTGCTATAATGATGATTTTTTGGTGAAAAATACTAAAGAGTCGATTTTAAAGAACGATTTTTCGGGTAAGAACTTAAATAATAATTTATGCGGTCATAATAGGTATAAATATGATTATCCTAAACCTAGCTTCAGAGTAGAACAAAAAGATAATTTTATGTGGGGTATTAATGGACACTCTATTAGACCTGAATACCCAGGTTATGAAAATCAGTATCGTAAGTTTAGCTTAGAAGAGGAGATAAACTTTCTAAATGAGCTAAACGTTGGCATTTATCGAATTGACTTACATTTAAAAGGGTCAAGTATGTATAACGAAAGACATCAAGATCTGGAAGATTTTTTAGTGGCTTTAGACGCATTTAGTAATATACAGCTTCTTTGTGTACTAGAGTCAGTTGAATGGAGGCATGACCCTGTAGTGTACGATGAGGTTGGCAGTAATTGGAATTATGGATTATTGTTAAACTACTTAAATTCGAATAATCCTTTAGGCAGTACATATATAAAAACACTACCAACTTGGAATTATTATTATAACATTTCAAAAGCTGCAGGATTATATTTTGGGAGTGAATTTGGTGATCGGATGGAATTTTATAATATTGGTAATGAATTAGCTTTGAACCTAGTGAAAAATTATTATGACATCAATAATACAATAGATAATGACATACAACACTTTTTTCTAAATTATAAAGGTGATGAAATGTCTGATTTTTTCTTGAACGAAGAAATGGCTAAAAGAACAATTGCTACTTTAGCTTTTGTGAATGGTCTAATTGATGGAATACAACAATCAGATCCTGATAATAACGCGAAATTTATTATTAATGAAACCAATTTGAATTTTGGCTATTTTAAATTATTGAATTACGTAAATACAGAGTATGACATTATTGGATGGAATTGGTATTTTGGTGAAAAATTTAATTCACCAAATTCTCAGTTACAAGGAATGAATGCTTATCAAAATTTAATTTCTTTAGGAAATCAACCTATCTGGATAATTGAGGCTAATAAAAGGCATGGAAATTTAGATGGTGACAATTCCGACGAAATTAGAACTTTAATGGAAATCATGTATAATACGCCTAGAGTTGAGGGTTTTTTAATTTATGAATTAATTGATAGTGAGTACATAGGAGAGCCTTATGAAAACTATTATGGTTTACTAACAACTCCTATAAATAATTTATGGGGATATAAACCGGCCTTTAATACTTTTAGATTTTCAATTGAGGAGTTTCAATACGGATACCATGACTTTGCTTATTCATATTATTTGAAATATAAGGGAGAAGATAGAAATTTAATCGATGACTCACATGTTGATATTTGGGCAGGAAATATGAATGAGACTAATATTAGCTCGAGTCTTGATATGAGGATTAAAGAAGATTGTGAGTTTCAGCTTAATAATTGGTTTTATCACTTTTTAGACAGAAATATTGATACAAATGGTCGAAATTTTTATAAGTCAAAAATTATAAATGAAAATGTAGATTTTGAGTGGGTCATAGCGCACATTATCTCTTCAGATGAATTCTATAATAAATCTTTAAATCAAAGCTATAATTCAAACCCACTTTTAAGCAATTCCATAAAATTTATACGTCATGCGTACATGAAACTTTTGAATAGACTCCCAGATAGTGATGAAATTTCTAATTTGATTAGTTCTTACCCAAATTTAGCCAATAATAGAAATGATAGAAGGCTTTTAGCTCAAATTAGAGTGATGGCTAAGGAAGAATATAAAGAAAAAATTATCAAAGAAAATTTTTGGACGTATTTGGATAGAAATATTTTAGATGAACCCACCAGCTATCAATATCATATGGATAATTATCAAAACCAAAAAGCACACATCAAAACACTTCTGATGAGCGATGAGTTTTGGAGAAAGTCGGTGGTCAGAGGTTATTGTTACAGGCAAAATAATCAACCTTGATTATTTAGATGTTCCAAGAATGTGATTAATGAATGATTTAGCCGACTTTTCCCAACCAAATCTATCCGCATTTTCAAATCCTTTTTTAACTAGTGATTTTCGAAGATTTTCATCTGATATCAATTTTTCAATCGAACTTTGAATGGATTCAGTTTCAAAAGGATCACAATACAAAACGCTGTCTTCATAGACTTCCGGAAGACAAGTTATTTCTGATACAATCGCCGGACATCCGCATTTCTGGGCTTCCATTGGCGGAATCCCAAAGCCTTCAAATAGCGAAGGATAAAGAAATATTTTCGCACGGTTGTAATAATTGATCAACTCAACGTCAGATAAGTATCCCGTAAAAATAATTCGCTCTTCCTTTTTGAATTTCTCCAAATCCGGATTGGAAAAGGATTTCATTTTATCTCCTATGATGACCAGTTTGTAATCGGTTTTGACGTTTAAAAATGCTTCAATGGCGCGTTTCATATTTTTCCGAGGATCCAAGGAGGAAACCATCAAGATAAAATCTTCTTTTTCAAGATTTAAATTTTGAAAGCGCTCACTTGCTGATGCATATACAACCTCTACTTTTTCGGGAGAGAGTTTATAGTTTTTGACAATATCCTTTTTGGAGTATTGGCTTACGGTAAAAACTTTTTTAGCATTTCTGGCATTTCGGGGAAGCAGGAGATTATAAGCTCTGCCGAAGTTTTTGGAAAACCATTCGGGATGGTGCAGATAGGCCAAATCGTGGATATATAAAATTTTATGCGAATAAGAAACGGGTGAAATTCCTGAGAAATTAACCAAAAGCGGGTTGCCGTTTTTTTTCAGAAAGAACGGCAATTCCAATTGCTCCCAAAGATTTCCACGGAGTTTGCCCCATTTTTCAAATCTTAAATGGCTGAGTTCTTCCACCATAACTGCATCTTTTGGTCCCACGAGAACTATTTCATGGACTCCCAAATGCGTAGGCAAATGTTTACAGAGTTCAATCGAATACCGATGAACGCCGGTCAGTTTTTGGGAGAGGAATTTGGCATTTATGACAATCATTTCTTTTCTGATTTGAAGAACAATAAAAAATATCCTATGACGGCAAAGTACATAATTCCGTCTGATCTTACCAATACATTTTCGGTCAGAAACAAAATGGCGGAAGAACTGAGAAAGAATATCGCAGTTCCATGGTTTCGTTTTACAGAGAGGACAATCAGATAAATCATCATCCCAATGAAACTTAAAAGCCCTATAATGCCCGTGGCCGTCGCAAAGAATAAATATTGATTGTGGTTATTGTAGGTATCCCAAGTGTAGATAATCGCTCCGATTTTCTCATCGTAACACTGATCCAATTTATCTTGCACATCGCCCGCACCCACACCGAGTAGCCAGTTGGATTTGAAAACCTCCGTGGAGCAATACAAACTGCCGAGCCGCACATTTGTGGAATTAAAAAGCAGAGGGTCATTTCCGCTTTCCGGGATGGAAAGTTTATTTTCGATGACCTCATTAACTCTTAGTTGGAGATTTGGAACGATTTGGTAAAGCAGAAACCCGATTAGTAAAGCAGAAACCATCGTGCCCAAAATAAATTTAGGTTTTCTGACTTTCAGAATGAGAACAAAAAGAGCCGATGCCAAAAAGGCAAGTAAAGGCGCTCTCACCGAAATATAGGCAAGCCAGGCAAACATGGAAATTCCAAGGATTGTTGCCAGGATTTTTAGCCCGATTTTTTGTTTTTTATCAAATAAGAACTCACCGATGAGAAACAAACTAAATAAAATATAAATGCCCAGATAGGTGCTGTGTGTACCGGATGTTTCTTCGATAAATACTTTGAACCTTCGGTATTTAATTTCGGCTTCTTTTTCTTTGGTAATGGTTTCGGGAGTTAGTCCGTTGTATTGATATTCGATATCGGAAAAGGGGCGATTTAGATAGTCGAAATGATTAAAGGTTTGGATAAATGAATAGGCGACAATGGAAAATGTAGCCAATACAAATATTGTTTTGCCAATTTTGAGAAGTCTTTCCGTTAATAAGTTTCTGCATAGATAGAACAATACCGGACAAAGGATCAAGGGTAAAATTCGAACGATCAAATCGCCGCCCCGTTTTTGGTTTTCGGTATAAAGCAATGAGAAAGCCAAAAGAAGAAAAGGAAGTGTTATGATAATCAATTGCGGAATCTTCTTCTTTTCAAACTTTATCTCCTTTCGGTTTAGAATCAGGTACAAGATAGCTGCAAAGACCCAGACGCCCATAGCAATGCTTCTTACCGCAAAAGGGAGAATGGGGAAGCTCAGCAATAATAAAATTGAGCCTTGGAGTAAAAGTTGAGTTTTAGTCTTATCGATTGCGCTCATCTTCAAGTATTCTATAATTTAGGAATAGCAGAGGATATAGACTCAGGAAAACCAGACTTTGTGTAAGTGTGATAAACAAGCCTGAAATGAGGAATGCAATCGTTATAAATACTAGGTCATTTTTGTAGCGTGTTTTTTCGTAGAAAAAGAAAATGACCAGGATAACCCCAATTATCCCAATAGAAAAAATTAAAAACAGCCAGTAATTATCGATAACATTAATAAACCCATCCATAGCACTCGCCAGTCCCACGCTCCCAATTGCACCTCCATAAATAAAGTTGAAATCAATCTCCATCAGTTCATTCCAAAAATCAAATCGCATATAAAGTGACTTTATATCAAAGAGTCCATATCTTAATAAAGCAACAATCAAAACTGGAATCAGTAATAATCCGTATAAAACGAACTTCTGAAATCTTTTACTGGAAGACATTCCTAGTAGTAAGTAATAAAGGATCAATACCAAATAAACACTTCGTGTAAAGCACAATGCCACCAAAATCAAGCTTATGTAAGAAATGTATTTGAACTTTTTGTGGTCTTTCAATAAGAAAAAGGAAATCAAACCGAAATGGCCCAAAGCGGCGGATTCACCAATCAATGCAGGAACTCTGTATAGTTTCATAAAAGAAACCCCTACAAAATCAGAGAATTTAAATTTATATTCTTTGTGAATTCCCCAAAAGGATTCCCCAACCAAAATTCTTGTATATTCACTCCAGCCTACGAAGAAAACCAAGACTGTAAAGAAAATATTCAAGAAAACGAGAATTAATATCATTTTCTGAATTAAATTCCATTGCTTATAAGATATTTTTACCTGGTTGAATATATAAATCAATAAAAATAATAAAAACACTTCCCGAAAGGCAATATAGCCAGACTCCATACCAGTTGCATTTTGATATAGGAAAACAGAGCAAATAGAAAAATAGAAAAATAGCAAAAAGTCAATCTGAGAAACCTTGAAGGAACCCGTTAATACTTTTACTATGATAAAATAAAAGAAAATAAAAGCAACCGAAAATGGCTGTACGTAAGATTTCATTTTCCATATCTCACCACCAAATAGTTTAAAAAAATTAAACGTAAGAATTCCCTGTGTGGATAAAACCAACAGAAAGATTCCTATGAATAAAAAGTTTTTTAAATTAAAACTCAATTTTTTTACTTTTTAATGACAGTCAGCAAAGTAAATAATTTATTTATATATAATAGGCGAAAAAAGCAGAATGATTTTCAAACATCCAAACCACCAATTATTTTTAAGTAATTCTTTTTCATTGCTTTGATGTTAAAATCTTTTTTTATCCGATGATAAGCAGCTTGTCCGATTTTATCTTTTTCATTTTCGCTCAAAGCAGAAGCATCTAGAAGGGCTTTCTTGAGAGCAGAGTCTGAATCAGCTTCATATACTATTCCGACTTCATCTGAGTTTACAATCTCCTTGCTCCCGCCCACATTCGAAACTAATACGGTTTTTTTATAGGCCATACCTTCCAAAATGGTAGTCCCCAATGGTTCACTGCCATCATGGGATGAGTTATTGATTAAAAAGTCAATGGCATTATAATAAGCTGATATGTTGGTCAGAAAACCCGTAAAAATAATATTATTGTATTTCGAGCCTTCCTTGACACAGTCTTGAAAATAGGGATCTTGTTCGAAAAGTGGAGCTCCGGCAATTAATAACGTATAATCGGGCTGGTTTCCAAATTCTTCCCCAAAAACTTTAATGAGACGTAAAACTCCTTTTCTGGGGACGATTTGCCCCATTATGCCAAAAACATTCGCTTGTTGTGAAATTGCAAATTTACCTCTGAATTCTGAATTCATTTTATCATCAATAGAGATGAAATCTAAATCTAGACCGTTATACAATATTTCAATTTTAGGATGTAACTTTTCTGGGAATTTTTCAAGCACGGCTTTCGAAACCACCAGAGTTTTATGAAAAAAAGTCACCATTTTCGGGGCAATTTTCATCATAAGCTTAGATCCAGCATAATCCAAATCGTGGTCGCTCCAAATCCATTTTAGTTTTGGTTTTATTAACCGCGTGATTAATAGAGAGGGAAATAGATAAATTGATGGAACCAGTGTGTTACAATGCACAACATCTACATTTTTCTTAAATATAAACCTCAAAACAAAAAGATTGATTTTCAGCATATTTTCTATCAGATTGTAGAGGACAGAAAGCTTTGGGGAATTATCTTTATATAGTTTTCTCAGATTTTGATTAAGGATTAATTCATAGGTTAATTTTTCTCTTTTTAATTGATCAGCATATTTTCCCGGAGCCATTAGTAAGTACGAATTTGATTCCGGGATATTGCGAACCAGCCTTTCGATTACAAATTCTGCCCCGGAAGCTTTTTCTCCTCCAAATACAAATAGTATTTTTTTCATTTTGTCGATTGAATGAATCTTTGCACTTTCTCAATTAGAGATTCAGCGTACATTTTATGCTTATCCGCATTTTTTATCTGATCGGGAGAGGAAAATGATTTCGAAGATCTGATTTTATTCTTGTTTACATAAATGATATTGTCAAATAACTCCAAAATTCCATCAAGTCGGCTATTGTGTTCTTCATTTTCACGTTGGCTATGGATATAAATGACGGGCGTTCCCATCCCTAAACAGGGGAGCGCACAATGAATTCGACTGGTAATGACTACCTTAGCTCTTGCGTACCTTTTCAAAAGTTCTTCTGCCTGCTTAAAATATTCTTCATGATTGTATTTTGAAGGGATTTTTTCGATTTGGGTAGTAACCGAAAAGTTGTTCAGAAAAGCAGATGACAATACGTCCTTGTATCGATTTTGGATTTTCTTTTTTGTTAAATTTTCATTAAACCCAAAACCAAGAATTCTTCGTAGTTTTCGAATTATTTTGCCAAATAGATTTTCATAAATATAAGGATCAGCAAAAATAATTTCTCCCGAACTTTCTTCTGTCGCATATTCATTTCCCAATGTAAGTGTCATGCAATTGGAGAAATAAGCATCAACCCCACGGTCGTTCAAAAGTTTTGCTGTACGAGAGTCCCGACAACCAATCGGCTGGTGTTGCTTCAGATATTCTAGGCTATTCTCACTTAGTAAAATATGTTCAGCCTTACTATTGATATGAAATGAGACAAATAATGGATTAATTTTGGGATGTGGTGGCCAGTTATTTCCATGCATATACCAACCGTTCATAATGCAATTTACTTCTTCCTGAATGGCTTCATTTAAATGCTCTCGCTCCAGATATGCATCAACCTGAGGAAGGAATTGTTTAGCCGCAAGGCTTTGAACATAATCACCCAAATTCACTTCATTATTTGCTTCGGCTCTGAATTTTGAAAAGTCATAAACAAGCAAAGCATATTTTTGCATATTTTTCACGGAATACTAAATTTAGAACGTAAAACTATTAAATTAATATGGAATAGAAAGAAAACGAATACTCAAAATCATTTCAGATACCGTATAGGAATGTATTTCGTGGTTGCTGAAATAAGGAATTTAATAAGATTCTGGTTGAAAATCCAAAACAATATAATCGAAGTTAAACCCATCAGTAAATCAATCAAAAACATCTCTAAATGGGTCAGAAAAAAATACAGAAATGAGATGGTATTCAATAACAGAAAAGTCTTCCAGTTCAGAGATTTGCCCACGCCTGATTTTCTTAATCTCAAAATCCAGATCAAAATAAAACCAAGCAAAGTTCCGATTGTCGGTGCATAAAGTCCTATCTGATTGATGAATAAGTAACACACTGCTACATTCAAAATGCTTCCGTAGATGGTAGTAGTAAAAATCTCTCTGGTTTTTTTGGCACCCAAATAATTGGCGCCTAAAAAAGCTGCAAAAGATGAATATACCACTCCCAAATACAAAATGGGCATGTATTTCCAGCTTTCGGAAAAATCACTTCCAAAAAAGTTCTGCACCACAAAACGTGAAACAGGAATTAGTAAAAGTGCTGTGCAAATCTGAAACCTCATAAAAGCATCAAATATCTTTTGATAGAATTTTTCTTTCTCTTTCGAATCCTGTATTTGTATTGCCTGATCCTGCCAGGCAAGCATAAAAATTGAATTGATGATGAGTATGATAGATGGGAAACGAATAGCCACGGCAAAAATTCCGTTGTCCTCTAATCCGAGATTCCCTAAAATGATAAAACGATTTACTTCATTAATCAGCCACCAACTAATGGTATTCGGTATCAAAGGCCAAGAATAAAGTAATAATTCCCTGATGAATTTTCGGTCAAACTTCTTAAAGGATAAAAACTTAAAAAGATTGATTTTAAAAACAATAAACAAAACTGAAACTAAGTTGGCTATCAACATGGAAATTAGCAATCCCTCAAGTTTCATTTTTAAAACGATGATAAATAGGACACTGAAAGCAAAGAGTAAAACACTGTTGAGAATGCTTGATCCTGCATAAAGTTTATTTTTTCCTAAACCTCGCACTGTTTGCTGTAGAAAAGGAAAAACGCAATAAAGAATGAAAATCAGAAATATATAATTCAGATATTCAAGTTTTGTTTGATTTCGAAACAGAATAAACAAAAGTGTCGATAGTACAATCCCAAAACCTAAAACCAAAACACCATTTGATATGATTTTGGATTGATTTTCACCCTCTTTTGTGTCCAATAACCACCTGTAAACCGATTCAGATATCTGAAGAGTTAACAAGGGTGTTAACAGCATCAGCGAGGTAAGAATCAAGTCATAGTATCCTACTTCTTCTCTGTTTAAGTAAAAAGAATAAATAGGTAAAAGTACAAATGTCAGCACCCTGGAACCTAAATTCCCGACTGTATAAATCAGTGTGTTTTTTAGTAATGATTGGGTATGGGACATTTTGTTTATTGGAAATACAAAGAAACGAATAATTTATTCTTTTTAATTAAGGTAACTTTAGAGAAAGATTTTTATCTGAAACGGGAAAACTTCTACGAACTTATTCAGGAATAATAATTATTTATAAATTTAAACACTCAAGTACTTTCGAACCAGAGTTGAAACGCTTTAATAAAAAGAATTAAATAATTTAAAAATGTGCTTACAAAAATTAATAATGCCCATTAGCATTAGTATATTAACTATTTCCTGCACAACACATATGAGCTTAAGTGGTACTTCGGAGTCTGACCGAATGCACAGAGCTGTTTCAAAAGAAGTATTATATGGTGTTAACGGCCATTCCGTTCGTGTCAACAGAGGTGAATATATTTCTCAGTATAATCAGTTTTCCATAAAGGAGCAAGTGGATTTGTTGAAAAAATTAGGCGTTAGCATTTATCGAACCGATATTTATTTTAACGAAACAGGTTTTTTTAACGGGCCGGATTCACCTGAAAAATTTGAAGATTTGGTTAGATTGGCTAAAGAAGCAGAGATTCAAGTGCTTCCACTTCTCTCCACTTACCCATGGATGAAAGCCTACGATGATCCTACTGAGCCTTTTCTGATTGGGAGTGACTGGAATTATCTGGAATTAATCAAGCAATTAAATAATTTGGATTCAGTCGCACAAAAGCATATAAAATCATTGGATATTTGGCAACATTATCACAAAAGAGGATTTCAAAGCGGTGAACTTTTTGCGGCTACTTATGGAAAGGATTTGGTGTATTACAATACTGGAAATGAAATTGCTTATTATATTTCAAAAATGTATCCGCATCCTTTGAACCCCGTACCCAACCCAACGCCAGAGCAAACAGAAGCCTTTTTTATTGAAACTTTCCGAGGAGATGAGATTTCTTCTTTCTTTTCCACGGAAGAGCACGCCAGAAGGACCCTAGCAAGTGCGGCTTATATCAGCGGTCTGATCGATGGTGTCAAATCCAAAGACGGCGATGCCAAATGCGTCATCAGCGAAGGGAAGATTAACTTTGGTTATTTCAAATTTCTGGACTTTATGGAGGTGAAATACGATATTATCGGTTGGAATTGGTACGAAGGTAATTTCAACCAGCGCAATTATAAACTGCATGGTTTGAATGTGTACGAGGAGTTGAGTAAATTGGCAAAAGGAAAACCTATCTGGATTACCGAAATGAACCGTTTTGCTGGAAGCAGAAATTATTCCGGCGAATCTGTGTATGCAGCCGAGATTGAACAAGCTAACCTTATTTATCAACATTTGGATAAATACAGCTCATTACCAAATGTTCAAGCTGTTTTCGTGTACGAACTAATCGACCAAGAATATAAGTTCGAAACCCGGTGGGAAGATTATTATGGTTTAATTACATCTCCTTTTCCAAATAAATCTTCTGCTAAAATAAAACCCGCATTTGACATGTATAGATATGCCATACAAGAATTGAATCATGGGAAAGAAGATTATATATTTGCGGTGCTAAATTTTTTCATCAAGCAACCTGCTGAATTAGATACTCATATGGAAAGCATTTCTTATTCGGGAAAAACAATCAATGATGAAGCCTGGCTTAATGAAGTCACACTAAATCTCGGAAACGATATAAAATGGCTAGCTCCTGAGTATCAAATTTCAAAAGAAGATCTGAATCAGTTTGTAGCTAGAATTTATAAAGAGTTAATGAATCAAACGGCAAACAAAAGCACAGTCAGAACTCTGAAGCGCCGGTTAAGAAAACTCTCTCCTCGGGAATGGTTGGTTGAATTATTTCTTTCCGAAGAATTTAAAAGAAACGCAATTTGGTCAGGTTATGAAAGAAGAACAAGCTTCTCTCGTCCCTGACTATCCTCTTTTAATTATGATTGCCTGACTTATAAGTTTCATAACGACTTGCCAATCTTTTTAGACAAACTACACCAAAGAATCCAAATATAAGAAGCAGTGGCAAAATGTATTTGTAAGTTATTTGGCTCTCACGGATATTGAGAATCCTAGAAGTATCGTAAATAACTTTTTGTTGTTCCAACTGGATAATTTTATGTCGGCTTAAATCCTCAGCAATATTTTTTTTCACACTTACCAACTCATTAAGTTCTGAATAATTATCAATATTGACTTCTCCAGCACGTGATTCAGATGTAGAAAATTTCCCCAATATATTATTGATGTTATCTATACTTAAGTTCAGTTCATCAATAGTCTTGGAAGTGTTTTCAATTTCTACTTTTTGGCGATTTAAAAAATAAGGATCTTCATTTAATTTTGAGAGAAACTGATTTACAGCAAGGTTCGCATCCTCTACTTCATTAGTATAAATCGTCAACAAATGGTAACGATAGTATTGCTCTACACCTGCATTTTTTTCATACTTAGCAAAAGCAACATTGCTCAGACTGAACTGCTTGATCAATTCCATATTTTGATATCTCTCCTTTACAAACTCATATACATTAATAATAGGTTCAATTTCAACTTTCTCAATTAAGGCATTTTTATAAGTCATTCCATCAACATATTCATACAAATAAGGTGTACTTCCATAGTTCGGAACCACAATTATTTCATGACGATATCTCTCAGTTTTAAGTGAATCCAATAAATAGCCTCCTCCTATACCTACTGCCAAAAGAATTAAAAGAATTACGATGTTTCTTTTAGCAAATAAGATAAGTCTATAAAAGTAAAAACCAATCCGGTCAATTAACTTCCCAATTTTTTTAATCAAATAAAATAAATCAACGTCCTTTTCTGTTGAGTTGCCCGAATTTTGATTCATAAGTACCTTTTTTTGACTTTAATTAATAAGTGCGTAAATATAGTTAAAAAATAAAATTGATATTTGAAATTTAATTGAACTACTCACCCCAACACACTCCACATCGGTCGTTTGGCCGGTGTCGGGTACTCAGAAGTCGGAATGGGATTGATTTTGGTTTTGAAACCGTTCTCCCGAGCGATTTTCTGGGCAAATTCATACCAAGACATCTGCTCAGGACCCGAAAAATGACGAATTCCATAGTCCTCGTCATTCGAAAGAATGAGTTGATGAATATAAGCTGCTAGGTCATTGGCATCCGTGGGTTTACCAATCTGATCTGAAACCACATTGAGTTCCTCACGTTCCGCCATCAAACGCATCATCGTCGTATAAAAGTTTTTACCGTATTGGGAATACACCCAAGAGGTACGAATGACAATGGTTTTCAGGTTTTTCTCCAAAGCCCAACGTTCACCTTCTAATTTGGATTTCCCGTACACATTGATCGGGTTGGTTGAATCGTCTGGAAGATAAGGTTCAGAACTTTCACCATCAAAAACATAATCTGTGGAGATATGAATCAAGATAGCGTTTTGCTCGTTGCATTCTTCCGCGAGGTGCTTGACCGCATCTGCATTGGCTTTGAACGCATTCTCGGCATCCGATTCTGCTTGATCCACGGCGGTATAAGCTGCACAGTTAATGCAAAAATCAATTTGATTGCTAAAAAAGAAGGTTTCTACAATCTCCTTTTTGGAAACATCCAGACGGGCGCGATCCATGAATAAAAATTGAAATTCAGGATGGGGATTTTCGTTTACATAATCCTGTAAACATCTTCCCAATTGTCCGTTTGCGCCTGTTACCAAAACTGTTTTCATGAAACCGGAATTAATTCTTTAAAACTTTGTGCTTTTTCGTCTTTTTCCGATAAAATCATCCGTTCGCGAGGAATTTGCCAGTCAATATTTAAATCAGAATCCAAGGGATTCACACCGTCTTCCGAATCTTTATCGTAAAAAGCATCGCATTTATAATAGACGATTGCCTCCTCGCTCAAAACTGAAAATCCATGAAGAAATCCTGCCGGAATAAATAATTGCTTTTTATTTTCTTCGTTTAATTCAATCGAAAAATGCGCTCCAAAAGTCGGTGAATCCTTACGAACATCCACCGCCACATCGAGTATGCTTCCTTTCAGTACACGCACCATTTTGGACTGAGCAAAACTTCCACGTTGCATATGCAGACCCCGAACAACGCCGTATTTGGATTTGGATTCATTGTCTTGTACAAACTTGATTTCCACTCCGGTTTCTTCCTGGAACTTTCCTTGGTGATAGCTTTCAAAGAAATAACCTCTTTCGTCTTGCCATAGTTTGGGTTCGATGAGAAAACATCCTTTGAGACGGGTTTCTGTTATTTTCATTTTTTTGAATAAAGTTCGAATTTAAAAAGAAAAAGCCGCTTTTGAAACAAAAACGGCTGATAAGTTAATAGGAATCTGAATTTAGTTGATGCCTAAATCTTTTTTCACATCGGAAGTAATATCTACTCCGTTTGAATAAAGCAAAAGAGATTTCTCCATTACATATTTCAAACCTTTGGCAGCTGCTACTTTATTGATTGAGTTTTTAACTTTGTCTTCAATAGGTTTCAACAAAGCATTTTCTCTTTCACCCAATTCTTGTGCTGCAGCTTGCTGGTAAGTTACCAAAGCTTGTTGTTTGGTCATATACTCTTGCTGTTGAGCTTCCAATTGAGGCATCATACCTTGAATCTCAGCCTGAGATTTCCCTTCGGTTTTGGCTTGTACATCACGCTCAATTGCCAAAAGCGCTTCTTGTTGCTTTCTGATTTCAGTTTGGTGCTTTTCTACCAATGCGTCCAGCTGTTTGTCAGCATTTGCCTTTTCAGGGAAAGTAGATAAAACTTCTTCTACATTCACAACTCCAAAATCCTGTGCGGAAATCGAAAGGCTTCCAAAAAATATCAAAGCAAAAGCAGCAAATAATTTTAAATTTTTCATTTCTTGATATAATTAATTTAATAGGTTATTTTAATATTTAACGACTTTTGGCACCCGTACCAATTTGTTGTTGTTGTTTTTGTTGGGTTTGTTTTTGTTGAGTTTGATTTTTCGAACTTGTATTTGAATTTCGGTTGTTGGAAGTATTTGCTCTTCCGCTCGATCCGCTATTGCTTGAACTTGTATTCGAATTGTCCAATGCGTTGGGATTTAGTTGCAATAAAACTTCGCGACTGATGTCAAACCTCGGGTCAGTATAAACCATAATCAAATCACTTCCTTTGTCGAAAACAAATCCATAATTCCTTCTTTCAGCAACGGTCTTAACCGCAATCCAAATCTGATCTTGAATGGGTTTTACCAATGATTTTCTCAGTTTGATCAAATCACCGTCTTGACCGTATCTTTTTTCTTGAATTTGTTTGATTTCTCTTAATTCACGATCGATTTCTTCTTGTTCTTTTCGGATTTGCTCTTCCGTCAAAAGAACTTTTTCATTCAGGAAATCGGCCTGCCTCTTATTGACGCGCTCCTGTCGGTTTTGGATCTCACGGTTCCATTGTTCAGTTTGCGTTTTCAGCATTTGCTGAGCATCATTATAAGAAGGAAGATTCTCTAATATATAATCCGTATCCACATAGCCAAAACGCTGTGCGCTCAAAGGAAGGGCCAGAATGCAAATCATGAATGTCAGGATTAAATTTCTCATACGCTTGTCCATTTAGCTAAAATTATGCCATAAAGATTCTACAAAAATACATTTTTTAAAATTGCTGACCAATAATAAAATGGGTCTGCCATCCAGAGGGTTCATTGCTGTAAATGGTGTTGTCAAATCCATATCCGAAATCAAATCCAAGCATACCAAATGCCGACATGAAAATACGAACGCCCACTCCCGCAGATCTCTTTAACTCAAAGGGTTTGAAGTCTTTGGTGTCCAACCAAGTATTTCCTGCTTCAAGGAATCCAAGTGCAAAGATTTTGGCTTGTTGTCCCATCGTAATCGGATAACGCAATTCCAGTGTAAATTTATCATATACACTTCCTCCACCTGTTGGGGTGATGTCTTGTGAGGTTCCTCCCGATTGAGTTGAGTCATCGTATCCTCTCAAAGGGATGATCTCTCTTCCGTCAAAACGGTTGCCCATCAATCCGGTTCCTCCTAAATAAAAACGTTCAAATGGGATCGTTCCTACTTTGCTGTTATAAGTTCCCAAATACCCGAATTCACCTCCGATTTTCAGTACCAATTTCCCAGCCAATTCTTTGTACCAGTAGGCTCTTGCTTTTACTTTGTAGTATTCCAACCATTTGAATTTTTCCACATCACTCATGGTCGAATAATCTTTGTCGTTTAATAAGGAATAAGGCGGGGTAACCGAAAGTGATACGCTCATTTCGGAACCGTTCTGAGGGAAAATTGGATCCGGCCCGGCCGAATTACGGGTCAATCCTATGGTGTAATTGATGTTATTGGAAACTCCTTCTTCGTAACGGTTCTCACCAAAAGTCATCGCAAAATTGTCGAAATCATATCGTTGATAAGACAAAGCATGTGACAATCGGAACCAGTCATCAGGCCAAGTAAGTAACTTACTCAAACCAATCGTTGCTCCCAAAATATTGAGTCGGGAATCTACTCCATAATAGTCACGGTAACTATAACGCGAATAATAAACCGATGTGGACAATGCCGTAGGTCGTTTTCCGCCAATCCAAGGTTCGGTAAACGAGAAACTAAAGTTCTGATAACCTCTACCTGCTTGTGCACGAAGTGATAAAGATTGTCCATCTCCCATCGGAACGGGTTTCCAAGCGTCTTTCTTGAATAAATTTCTCACCGAAAAGTTCCCAAAGGTCAATCCCAAAGTTCCCAAGAAAGTTCCTGCTCCATATCCTCCCTGAAGTTCTACCTGACTCGAGCTTTTGTGGACTAATTCCCAATTCAAATCCACTGAGTTGGTTTCCGGGTCGGGCTGAATATCGGGGTTGATTTGTGTCGGCTCAAAATAACCCAAAGCGGCAAGTTCATACAGAGTTCTTTTGATTTCTGTTTTGGAAAATAAATCTCCAGGCTTGGTTCGCAACTCACGGGCAATCACGTGGTCATAAGTTACATCGTTTCCACTAAAAGTAACACGATTATAAGAAGCCGGCTCACCTTCCATGATTTTGATTTCCAAGTCGATGGTGTCGTTCTTTACATTTTTCTCAATCGGAAACATTTGTGCAAACAAATACCCACGGTCCATGTACAAAGTCTGAATGTCATCGTCTTTTTCGGATCCGCTGATTTTCTTTTGAATGCCCACCGCATCGTATCGATCTCCTTCCTGATAAGAAAAGATCCTTTCCAAAATCTCCGTAGAGAAAACTGAATTTCCAGTGAAACTAACTTCACCGAGGTAGTAAGGACGACCTTCTTCTACTTGGATGTTGATAGCTATGTTTTTTGGATTGACACGAATCACTGTATCGGATACGATTTTCGCATCGCGAAACCCAATGGATTTGTACTCTTCCACTAATTTTTTTAAGTCTTCCTCGTATTTATGAGGGATGAATTTGGAGGTTTTGAAAACGTTAATTGACTTTTTGTTGGTGTTTTTCATTGCTTTTCTTCGAAGCTGACCGTCTCTCAACTCTTCATTTCCTTCAAAATCAATTCTTTGAATTTTAACTCTTTCTCCCCGATCTACATTTATGACAAGATTTACTTTCGAAGGATCGTCTTCTTGTCTTTTTTCGATGAATTCTACTTTTGTATCCGGATAACCCTTTTCCAAGAAGTGGTTTCGGATGGAATTACGAACCTGATTTTTTAGATTACTCGTGATTTTTATTCCCGGATTTAAATTATGTTCCTTGATGAAGTCTTCTCTTTTTCCTTTTTTAACTCCAGTGAAAGTCGGTTCAACCAATTCGGGAAGTCCCACCAAATGAAGTCTAAGGTAGATTTTATCACCTTCGGTTTTTACTACATATAAATCGACATCTGAGAAGAGATTTTGTTTCCAAAGTTTCTTCAACGCATTATTGATTTTTGTACCTGGAATTTCCAGTGTTTCGCCCATTCGAAGTCCCACAAATCGCATGATTTGATTTTTGGTAAATCGGGTTTCGCCACTGATTTCGAGATCAGCAAGCATATAAGTCTGCGGATTTACGTATCCTGCTTCGGATATATCAGGCAAAGCTTGAGGTTCGGGCAGCAATTGCACAGAATCCATTACGACAGAATCTCTCACTACGGTCAAGGAATCTTCCTGCGCAAAAATAAGTCCACTCAGGGTTAAAAATAAAGCAGCATATAAATTCCTCATAATCAATCTTTTTCGCATATCTCTTCTATTCTGTTTTGATCTGTTCCCCGGTTTTGCCGTACCTTCTTTCTCTTTCTGCATAACTTCTGATGGCTTCCATAAAATGCTCCTTCCTGAAATCAGGCCAGAGGACATCTGTGAAATATAATTCAGAATAGGCTATTTGCCAAAGTAAAAAATTACTGATACGACATTCTCCACTCGTGCGGATCATCAAATCCACCGGGGGAATATCCTGTGTATATAAATTTTGTTCAAATAATCTGTTGTCAATATCTTTTGGATCGAGCTTTCCAGATTTCACCTCTTCTGAAATTTGCCGTACAGCCCGTAAGATTTCAGCTTGTGATCCATAGTTCAAAGCAATGATTAAAGTTGCTTTGGTATTGTTTTTCGTTAATTCAAGCGCTTTGTTCAGTGGTGTCTTTACGTAGTCCGGCAAAGCTTCTATTTCTCCAATTACCGACAAACGTATTCCTTTTTCATAAAGTTCCCGGATTTCCGAATTGATGGTACGGGCAAGGAGTTTCATCAAAAAAGACACTTCGCGTTTGGGGCGATTCCAGTTTTCAGTCGAAAAAGCAAACAAGGTCAGATAAGGAATCCCTAAATCCCCGCATATTTCAATGGCTTCTCGAACAGATTTAACTGCATTTTGATGCCCGAAACTACGGTCAAGTCCTTGTTTTTTTGCCCAACGACCGTTGCCATCCATGATAATGGCGACATGTTCAGGAAGGCTTGACGGATGGGTAGTATCTGTAATGATTTGATTCATGAAAGATTAATCACAATAACATGGAGGTCTTCCGAAGGTATATGTCAATGTTATACCTGTAAAGACGTACCAATCATGGTTAGACATATTTCCAACCTGACGGGATTTTATGATGTTTGAATTTAATTGATTGACAGCATCCTCGTTTAATCCAGGCTCTGTGTTGAAATTGAAATCAGACTCACTGGCAAAACTATGATCTAAATTATCAGTTTGCGTATATCGGAAACCTACTTCCGCTGAAATCACAAAGTTACCTCGGTATTTTAGTTTATATCCGGCACCAAAAGGAACGGTGAAATTCGTTTCTTTCTCAGTTCTTGTTGTAATATCTGTTTGAATGATATCCGGGTCTATGATTACACCGTTGGGATCTCTCGCAAATGAATTGTCCACATTATAAAGAAGCTTGTCATACATAAAAGCTCCAACTCCGGCAAAAATATAAGGCGAATGTTTTTTTCCGTGTTCGTCGTTTATATCGAAAAAATTATATTCCAAAACCAAAGAACCTTCGATGATGTTGTTCTTAAAGGCATAATTTCTTTCTCTTTTATAATACTCGGGTGCCGATGCATCTGCTCCTACCACACGACTGAAAATCCCATTGAAACGCACACCCATATAGGGATTGAAATTAAACCGATAAATCGCTCCCACTGCAAATGGGATTCTGTCTCCCAATGAATTGGATCCGTAAGAAACGGGCAAAGGGTTGATATAATTGGTTCTCCCTATATCACCTATGACGTTTGCGCCACCAGCAAAGATTCCGACTTCATGTCTTTGCGCAATCGACAAAGTGAAAAAAAGCCCCAGTGTTAAGATAAGTAGATTCTTCATATTATTTTATAAGAACGTATGTGCAAAAAATTCAACGGCAAATTACCAAAAATGTTGCACATTTTTTCTAATAAGGGACAAATATAATCAAATCTGTCGGCTGACTATATCCTTTAACAAAAATTATGAAAATTAAAAATGATTTAATTACGCTTGTCAGATCCCCAAAACATTTTGTCACGCAAGGTCATAAGATAAGTTTTGTCACGAGGCTCTACAATGTAAAGTCGAAATCCTGCTTTTTTTAACTGTAATTTCACATTTGTGGACAAGGGCAAGTTACGTGCATCAAGCGATAAAAAGTATTCATCCACTCGGCTGATGATTTTTAAATCCAGTACCGAATCATCTGAAATCATATAAGGACGTACGTTTAAATTATGAGGCGCAATGGCCGTAATGATAAAGGTGTTGTTTTCGGGATGAACAATCGGACCACCACAGCTGAGCGAATAACCCGTTGATCCAGTCGGCGTTGACACAATCAAACCATCGGCCCAATAGGAATTCAAAAACTCTCCGTTGACATAAACTTCCACCGTAATCATACTCGTGGTTTCCCTCCGGGTCACCGTGATTTCATTCAAAGCAAAGGGATGTTCGATTTCTACATCCTCCGAATCTACCTCAATCAGCGAACGACTGCTTATTTTATAATTCCCGGTGAATATATTGCCCAAACTTTCAAACAAATACTCAATGTTTATCGTCGCCAAAAAACCCAAACGACCCGTGTTTACACCTACAATCGGTATGTTTTTATCTTGAATCAAAGTGGCAGCATTCAAAATCGTACCATCTCCTCCAAAAGTGAAAAACAAATCAATCGAATCCTGCAAATCCTCATAAGAGGTGAAAGTTTCTTCTGATTTCAAATCAAGCGCTAATTCATTACGCAAAATCGAACGAAAATCCTTTTCTATGGTGTATTTAATATTTCGCTGACCGAGTTCTTCAAAAAACTGAACAAAAGAATCTCTTTGATCCAACGAAACTTTCAAACCATATATCGCTACTTTCATTTATCTCAATTAAATATCCAAATATTTCATCAGCATATCCAGTCGGTCTTTCATCAAATCCTCTTTTTCATCATTAAAAAACTTAAAAAGAACCGTATAATTGAACCGCTCAAAGGTTTCTCCTACCGAAGCGATGTTTTCTGTAATTAACTTCAAAGCAATCTGGATTTTATCTCCCTCATAACCCACCACAAACAATCCAATAATCCGAGCATTATTACTTTCTGCAATTTTCGCAATCTCACTGATTGAAAATTGTTTTTGAGAAACCTCCACAATCATAATGGAACCCGGCTCCGAAATAAAGGGCATGGCCGAAAGTCCTGAAAAAACATCGTCCATCATCAACATACCTATATAGTGCATTTCCGCATTCAGAACCACCAAAACATTGGTGTCATGGTTGTTAAAGTGCTGAATGGCGTCAAGCAAGGAACTGTTTTCTGTCAAATAGAAAAATTCGTTGAAATCCCTGAGCTCGGCAATAGTAGTTTCCGTACCGTGCTCTTCCAAAGTTTCCCGTGAAATCATTCCTGTGAAGTTCAAGCCTTCAAAAACAGGAATATGCGTCAGACTAAATTCGCGCAACAATCCTAGACCATGCGAAACATCTTGTTTGAGCTTGGGAGGAATGAAATCTTTGTTTATATAGTCAGTTACCAACATTTTGTACAAATGTAGAAATTAGAACTTAGATATAAGTGATTAGAATTAGAAACTTTGTTCAATAGTGGAATTCAATGCTTTTCTCATTTTTTCTTCCTATTAAACTCCCTCGCCTTGATGGAGGTTAAGAGAGGCTTACTTCTTCTTCAACTTCACCGTGAAATGTCTCAAAATCTCAGGTTCCCAAACAATTTCATATCCCGATCTGATTTCATTTCGTCTTTCGTAAACATTTTTCAGTGCGGCTGCGATGTAATCCATGTGTTTGTACGAATAAACCTTTCTCGGAATTGCCAATCGCAATAATTCCAGTTTCGGGAAACGGTCTTCTCTTGTTTCGGGATCGCGGTCGGCCAATAAAGTTCCGATTTCCACGCCTCGAACGCCGCCTTCTTTGTACAGTTCAATGCCCAAGGTCTGCGCCGGATATTCCGCACGGGGAACATTCGGTAAAAATTTCAAGGCATCCACGAAAACCGCATGGCCGCCAATCGGTTGCTGAACCGGAATTCCGTATTCCATCAGCTTCTTTCCTAAATATTCAACCTGATGAATTCTCGCTTGCAAATAAGGATATTCGGTGGACTCCATCAATCCCTGCGCCAACGCGCCCAAATCACGTCCGGCCAAACCGCCATAGGTAATGTATCCTTCATAAATAATCCCAAAATTCCCGCAAGTCCGAAAAAGTTCTTCATCGCGCATCGCCAAAAGTCCGCCGATGTTTACCAATCCGTCTTTTTTGGCCGACATCGTAAATCCGGCACCGTAAGAAAACATTTCTTTTACAATTTCCTTGATGGATTTATCTTTATAATTCGCTTCACGCTCTTTGATGAAATAAGCGTTTTCGGCAAATCGCGCTGCATCAAAAAATACAGGAATTCCATATTGGTCGGACAATTCCTTCACCGCTTTTATATTTTCCATCGAAACGGGTTGTCCGCCCGATGAATTACAGGTAACCGTAATCAGACAAAGTGGAATTTGCTCTTTGGAATGTGTTTTATAAACTTCTTCTAATTTATTCAAATCAATATTTCCCTTGAAAGGATGCAAATCATCGATGTCAAAAGCTTCCTCAATCGTACAATCAATCGCATGGGCTTTACGAAATTCTATGTGGCCTTTGGTCGTGTCGAAATGCGAATTTCCCGGTACAACCATTCCTTCTTTCAACAAAGCGCTGAACAAAATATTTTCCGCTGCACGTCCCTGATGAGTCGGTAAAAAATAAGGAAAACCAAGCGTGTCCTGGATGACTTTTTGAAGTTTCAAATAAGATTGTGAACCCGCATAACTTTCGTCGCCGAGCATCATTTCTGCCCATTGTTTGTCAGACATCGAACCGGTTCCGCTATCGGTCAAAAGGTCAATGTAAACTTTGTCACTCGATAAATTGAAAAGATTAAATCCGGCTTCTTCGATCCATTTTTCTCTTTCTTCACGACTTGATGTGAAGATTTCTTCCGTCATTTTGATTTTATAAGGCTCCGCCCAGGGTAATTCCATTTCTGTATTTTTTTGCTTGCTAAATTTATAAAGTTTTTCTGACTAGGGTTTTTTCTTCGCACCGGTCATAAATTCCTTCAAATAAAAAGGTTCAAAGTAGGCAACATCTTCAAATAATTTTTCTTCAAATTTCTTTTCGGCCAGTTCTATCATATTTTTGGCGGAAGGATGTAAATTATCGATGAACTCCACAGTTGGCAAATTCAAAATCGATTTGCTTTTTTCCACGCCGTCGCCTACAAATACAATTTTTTGATCGGCCAATTCCTGAAAAGAATTTTCATCAAGAATTTTGGCTTCAATTTCCGAAATCATTTGGCCTGAAGTATCAAAAATAGCGGTGTAAACCTCCATTCTTCGCGCATCAATCATCGGAATAATCAAATCAAAACCTTTATTGATTTGGCTTTGCGCCAGAATTTCCAAGGAATTCAAGGAAAGCATCGGAATATTCAGTCCAAAGCAAAATCCTTTGGCCGCCGAAACGCCGATTCGTAATCCCGTATAACTTCCCGGACCTTTGGAAACGCAGACTGCATCGATTTCGTTCAGAGAAATTTCAGCTCCTTCCAGTGCCCAATTCACAAACTGATGTAATTTTTCGGAATGACCGTAATTTTCATCGTATTCTTCGCAGAGGCAAAGCAATTCGCCATTTCGTGAAATTGCGACTGAACAGTTTTTGGTGGAGGTTTCGAGATGAAGAATGGTCATCTTTTAATTTTTATAATTGTCTAATTCGGTGGTGCGACAAATTTAGACAGAAAAACTAACCGAATAGGAGAAATTACTCATAAATGTCTTTTCGAATTAATTTTCTAGAACATAGTTCCCCTCCTTTGGAGGGGTTAGGGGAGGCTTATATTTATTCCAACCCTTCCGTCAGTGGCCGTCCAGCGTAAAAATCGAGCACTTTCATTCGGAAAATAAAGTTGTATTTGGCTTGTGCCATTTGGGACTGAGCTGTTACAAGGTTGTTTTGAGCGATGTTTAAATCGTAAATATTTATTTTTCCTGCTTCGAAACTTCTTTGGGCAAAATCAGCTGAAATTTCACTTGAACGTACGCTTTCTTTGGCGGCTTCAAAAGCTTGGTAAGAAGAATTGGCATTGAAATAAGCTTCTTGCACGTTTTCACGAATGATTTGCTTTTGTTGTTCCATTGTATTCTGCGCAAGGGACTCTGAGATTTTCGCTTTTTGAACGTTTAATTTGTTATTGAATTTTTCAAAAATCGGGATGTTGACACTCAGCCCAAAAACATTGGTGATATTGTCATGCCATTGACTTAGCCAAGCTTCGGTTTCGAGTCCTTTATTGAAATATTCCGCATAATTGGTTCCCAAATTATAAGTTCCGGTGATGGTGGGTTTAAATCCGGTTTCAGCAATTTCTATATCGGTAGTTGCTACTTCCAAATCCGTTTCTGCCTTTTTCACGGCCGGTTGTTGGGCATAAGCCGTTTGAACGACTTCCTCCAAATCATAAAGCCCCAGACTGATGTCATCGGGGACATTCACGATTTCAACATCAAATTCCCGGTAATCAGGTAGTTGAAGCAAAGTGGCTAAATTAAACAAAGCTCTTTCCACTTCGATTTTCGCATCGGCCAGATTTTTCTTTTCCTGTGCTACATTGGCTTCGGCTTGGACTAAATCTGCACGTGCGATACTTCCTGCATCAAATAATTTTTGCGAACGATCCAGTTGTTGCTCCATAATGCTGAGGTTTCCCTCGGCGATTTCAAGTAATTCTCGACTCAACATCACATTTAAATAATAATTAACAACCATAAGTGAAATATCGTTGATGACCGATTCCGTTTGGTACTTGGAGGATTCCACCAAAAGCGAAGCTCTTTCCTTGTTTAAATTTAAAAGTCCACCATTGTAAATCGTGATCGATGAGTTGAGCCCGAGGCTGTTTGAATATTGCTGATACCCTTTATTGATCATGGGATGATTGGATCCGATGGTCAGGGAGTTATCGAAATAGCCCGAAGCGGTAGGTAGCCATTGATTGCCAGCATATTCCAAATCTTTGGCTGATAAATCTTCGTTGATACGACTTTGTAAAACGTTTAAATTATTTTCTGTTGCATAGGTTACGGCTTCCAGCAAACTCCATTTTTTTTGGGCGGAAACCAAGCCCATGCTCAAGGAAAATAAGAATAGAAAAAGTTTTTTCATAATTACATTGACTATAGAATTTGTCAAGAGTTATTCCAAATTGTTACACAAAACTACAAACATTTGATTTGGATAAATAAACTTAAAGATTCTTCAATTATATTCGTAAAAAAATTAAATCGTGATAAAAGACAAAATGGTAGCGGGTAGTGAAGAGTGGGTGGCGCTTCCCGACTTGAATTTGCCAACCATCAAAGTCCGGGTGGATAGTGGCGCTAAGACTTCTGCTCTTCATGCCGTTAATATATTTCCTTTTCAGCGCAATGGTGAAAGTTGGGTCTCCTTTGATGTGCATCCACTCCAATTCGATGGGAAACATGTGGTGCATTGTGAAGCTCCCGTTCTCGATCGGCGCACTATCAAAAGCTCAACCGGAACAAGAGAAACCCGATACGTCATCAAAACCATTTTAAAAGTGGGAGAGAATGCTTGGGAAATTGAGGTTACGCTTGCCAATCGTGACTCTATGGGTTATAGGATGTTGCTTGGACGAGAGGCGATGAAAGGAAAGATGTTGGTGGATCCGGAAAGTAGTTTTCTTTTTGGGGAACTGGATAAAGAAGAAGCTGCGCAATTCTATACACGCAAAATTGACAATGTAGAAGGACTGAAAATCGGACTTCTTGCGAGCAATCCTGATTTGTACAGCAACCAAAGACTTATCGAAGCTGGAGAGCAAAGGGGGCATCAGATTGAATTTTTTAACATCAGCCAATGTTATATAAAACTGGACGCCAAAACCCCGGAAGTGCATTATCGGGGCGGAAGGATCTTAAACGAACTCGATGCGGTGATTCCTCGAATTCGTCCGAGCATGACTTTTTATGGTTGTGCGCTCACGCGTCAATTTGAATCCTTGGGTGTCTATGCCTTGAATAATTCGGCGGCGATCACCCATTCGAGGGATAAATTATATTCATTACAACTTTTATTGAACCACGGACTCGATATTCCGATAACAGGATTTGCTAATTCCCCACTCGACACCAATGATTTAATCAAGATGGTGGGTGGTTCGCCTTTGATCGTAAAACTTTTGGAAGGAACACAAGGAAAAGGTGTGGTTTTGGCCGAGACCAAAAAAGCGGCCGAATCGGTGATCAATGCTTTTAAGAGCTTGAATGCCAATATCTTGGTTCAGGAATTCATTCGAGAAGCCAATGGGAAGGATCTTCGTTGTTTTGTCATCAACGGCAAAGTGGTGGCAGCCATGCAAAGGGAAGCGCCTCCGGGTGAATTCCGTGCGAACATCCATTTAGGTGGAACGGGATCCATTGTGAAGATCACGAAGGAAGAACGAAAATTAGCGATTGCAGCGGCCAAAGCCATGGGATTGGATGTAGCAGGAGTTGATATCATCCGTTCGGCCAAAGGTCCTTTGTTATTGGAAGTGAATTCATCACCCGGATTGGAGGGAATCGAAGGCGCAACCGGAAAGGACATCGCTCATGAAATGATCAAATCCATTGAAAGTAACGTAGCAAAAAGGTACACCAGAAAAGCAAGGAGAGTATAGAAGCGAGGTGTTTGGGGAGTGTTATAATTTTCAGAATAACTTTTTAACTTATACAGTTAGTGGGATACTACTGGAATTATTTTTTAAGGATAATTGATTGGGATTTTTTATCATAAACATAGTTTACAATATTTCCGTTAATTATTAAGTTGAGAGCTTCATCTATAACATTTAAGGGCGCTATGAACCATTCTCTTGGTGTGTAGCGCTCATTTTCTGGATTATATAAATCTATATCCAAGCATACCTCAGCAAAAAATCGATGTATAAGCTTTTCAAAATTATGAGTTGTCATATTGAAACACTTATACGAAGCAATTAATTCTACTTCGTCAAATAAATAAGTTGCTTCTTTTTGGGCATTTTTTATTCTCTCATTTACTGGTTTTGTTGAAAACCCTATTTTATATAAGTTATTGATATTACTGATTAGCGGATTTTTGGACTTCGATTTTAAGATATAAATCCATCCTGACTCTCGTTCTTCCATTACAACCCCTGAATTCTTTATAAGTTCTTTCTCAATGCCTTCATCTGAATTCGTTACAAGTTTACCGTTTTTTAAAATGGCTTTGCCCAAAGACCTGAAAAGCATATTTGATATAGTACCATTTTCAAAGATTGTAATGGTACGACCATCAATTCTTACTCCATCTTTCTCCTTAACAACCTCTTCTGCCTTTGAAACTTCTAAATAGCATAACATTCCATCAACTAAATAAAAATTCCCTTCTTTTAAGTTTTTCTCTGCATTTTTAAATTCTGCAAACTTTCTTTTTCCTTCTTTCAGTTCTTTATGAACCTTTTTAAACATTAATTCATATTTCTGAAAGTCTTTCTCGGATAGTGATTTGCGTTGAGCTATATAATCTGCTTTTTCGCGGGTAGTGTTTTCAGAAACATATTTGAAATCAAAAATAGAAGTATCTCCTTCAGAATCCAAAATTGATAACACATCATCATTGAGTACATCGTCTATGGAAGTATATTTAGTTTTATATTCTCCAAGTAAATTGTAACGGTCAAATGGTTTTAGAACGCCTTTTCTTTCCTCATTGGATTTGAATTCATTTAGTCGGGAAAAAAGTGTGTATTCCGACATAGAATTTTTAGACGGTTCTCGCTGATATTTCTCAAAAAACTCATTAATTTCTTCAAAAGAGTCAATTAATCTATCCTCATCTGATTTAAGTGTAGATTGGTTTTTTTCGGAGTCCAATAATCCAAAATCATCATTTTCAAATATTTCATCTAAACTCTTAGGCATTTTGATCTCTTTTCCTTTTTGCTTCTTGTAAAAATAATAAAGCTTGTGCTAATCTTTGTTCTTTTGGTTCATGAGAATTTATATTAGGCTTTGTTCCTGTACTTTTAACCCAATCATTTATTTTTGGCCAAAGAATAATGGCTTCTTCTTCGGTCATTTCAATTTTAGTAATATTTATTGCATCCTGAATAGACTTTAAAGTAGTCGTTGTAACATTCTTAGAAAGAATCTCAAAAGCTTTTTGAAAAGGGTTAATAGTGTCAATTAAATCGATGTTAATGTCATCTATATTAACAAAACTTCCTGCCATTTTTATAAACTTTTTAGAGCCATGCTCTTCAACTTCTCCATTCTTGATTACAGAATCCACTACTACATATTGTCTCACCGCTTCTACTTCATCATCAGTTAAATCGGGATAGACCTCACGGATGATTTTTGGAATTAAAACTGTATTGATTACTTCGGGTTCCAAATTTCCTGGCATAGCTTTTATCATTGTATCGTCTTGTAAAATCCTTGCCTTTAAATCATTTAAGTCACTCTCAATTATATCTTTTGCCCTTTGGGATGTTGCTTTTTTAAATCCTCTTATTTTTATAGTATTCTCTCCGTCTTCATCACTATCTAAATCATCATCATCATCCATTGGTTTAAACTTAAAATTCGGAGCTAATACTTGTTCCATTAATAAGGAAGCCGTTATTGCTTTCAGCATATTATTTACAGCAATTGTAACATCATCTTCCACGGCATCAGGTTGCGCAATTAGGTTGGTAAATTGAGCGTGTTTTTTATTATCGCTGTCTCTTGTAGCTCTTCCAATTATTTGAATGATTTCCGTTAGCGAACTTCTATAGCCAATGGTCAAAGCATGTTGGCAATAAGGCCAATCGAAGCCTTCCTTGGCCATTCCGAGTGCAATAATGATATCTATGTCCTCGGGAGATTTAACGCCTCTTAAATACGCTACAATCTTGTCTCTGTCTCGGGGATTGTCATTAACTAAATCAGCAATTTTTAATATTTTTCCTGACCTTTTGCTTTTTACAAAACAAACCCCTGTTTCTGTGTCTTGGTATTCAAACTCTCCCAAGCAGTCCATTATATGACTTACTTCTTCCAACTTTTCTTTGGAAGACTCTGCCGAATTTACATTGGGAATATGGATGATGGTTTTTAGGTTTTCATCAAGGATTTCTTCGAGTGCTGACATTCCACGTTCCTCATCAAATTTGTAATATCTACCTCTGTAAAAATGATAACCTATCCCCAAGGATTTCAAATATTCATAGCCGTTTAATTGGTCATAATAATTATAGGTGACTTTTATAAATTTAGCTTCGTCTTCAGGAAGCAAAACAGGAATGCTGTCGCCCCGAAAATAGGAGCCTGTCATAGCTACCAAATGGGCAGAGCTTTTCTCCATGATGTTTCTAATCACATTGCCCAAAATATTTGCTCCATCAGCTGAAACATGGTGGAACTCATCAATTGCAACCAAACAATCATTTAAGTCGGTAGGACTAATTCCTTCAAAAGCAAATCTCAAAGTTGCATGAGTACATATTAGAATTTTTTCATCGGTTTTTAAAAACTCTTTAAAAGATTTGACTTTAGAAACTTCATTTCCAATTGTACATAAATTATATCTCGGGTTTATATTCCAATCTTCAAAAAAGCCATATTTCTTTAATTCTGTTGGTGCAAATGAATTTCCAATTGAACGTTCAGGAACTGCTACAATCACTTTTTTAATCCCTTGATTTTTCAACTTATCCAAGGCAATAAACATCAAGGCTCTGGATTTACCTGAAGCAGGTGGCGCTTTTAATAATAAATATTTAGCTGATCTTGCTTCAAAAGCTTTGGCTTGCATTTCACGCATCCCTAATTCGTTGGTAGATTTACTTTTTCCTGTTTGAGCATAAGTAACATTGACCAGATTTATGGGTTTTTTGTATTCTGAATTATTTTCGTTTTCCATTTTATTTTGGTTAAGCTTAAATTATAAGTTTTAGTATTCTAATTCAGTTTATATATAGAATTAGTTAATCTTAATACCTCTATAGGGTGGATTATATAGGAGTATATCTAAAGATTCGTCTAAATTCCGTCTAAACATGTCTAAATTATTTTTAACTATATGTTTTTAGACATAGATATATTCTTCATTTAGAATGCCAACAATATTTTATTCGTCTAAAAACACGTCTAACCACGTCTAATTATTTTCAGGTAATATCCAACCTTATCAACATTTACTATTTGTCCTGACCTTCTTAATATTTGTAAATTGTTTTTTATTTTATTTTTCCAAACCTTGTCTAAAATTATTTTATTAGGAGTATTTTACACAATGAATTGGATTACTACATTAAAGCAATAGCGACTTTAAATCTCAACTCTTCAGAAAACTCTGCTTTATACAGTATTTCGCATATAATTTCATGTAATAATTCTTTGTCAATTTTGTTATCTGCTACATATAATGCAACATTCTCCATTTCTTGAATATATTTTGTTACAATAAAGTCAGCTCCATTTATTTCAAGAAAATAAGCAGACAAACTTATTGAAGATCTTTTATTTCCATCATTAAAGGCATGATTTTTATTAATTGAAAAAAACAGGTGACATAACTTATCTTCAAGGTTTGGATAATACAAATCATTCTGAATATGTTCTAAAACACTTTCTAGTAAACCTTGATTTAATATGCCTTTTCTTCCTCCCGAATGTTCGATTATATAATTCTGAACTTCAAGTGCGTGTACCACGTCAAAATACTTGAACTCCATAACTACCTATTTTTTAATCGTTTGAAAACCTCTATGTTTTCGTCAATTCTATCTTGTAGAGATTTACTATGTTCCCCTAAAAACTTTTGATAGTCGTTTGGCGAAATACTTTGAATGTATTTTTCTAGCCTTTTATGTATAACATCTCTAAACCCATAATCCCTTGATGCCATTTTTATTCTAGCATCTTCTAATTGAGGAATCCAAAACCGTTGTTGAGTAAACGAATTTATTAATTCATTTAGTTCTAAAGGTGTTAATTTTTTTCCAAGCTCTTTATACTTGGTTTCCATTGCATCGGCAATTCCAATCTCAAAGGAAGCTATAAGCTTCAAGACTTCCGCATACATTGTTTCTCTGGCATTTTCCTTTTCTTCGAGTTTTAGTATTTGTTTGTATTCAAAGGCGTTTTCATGAAATATGGCTTGATATATTGCATCGGTGTAAATGCTATACTTAGCATTTCCCATATCTAAGTATTTATTTAAAGCACTTGTAAACTCTTTTCGATATTGAGGCTCTCTTAAAATAGCAACAAAATATTCCTCATCTCTTTGATTGATATATTTTGTTTGTCCACCTATTTTTTGATGTAAACTATCTAGGACAATGTCTAAAATCGTACTCCTTATTGATTTTGCTCGTTCGCTTTCAGTAAGGAGCATTCCCATATTTAAAAAAGCTCTAAAATTAAACACTCCTAAATTTCTCAATTTGCTAAGTCGTTGCTTGTTAGTAGATTCGTTTTTGAGAGGGACATCAATGTCCTCCTCAAAATCAGCATCAATATCAGCGTATATTAAGTGTCCAAAAGCATCTTTAAATTCTTTTAGCTTTTTACCTTTTAATACGCAATATCCATTGTGTTTAAGCTCATCTTCTGAAGTTTCAATGTACCTTCTAATTGTTTTAATATTTACTTCGTAAAAATCAGCTATTTGGGCAGTAGTAAATCGATATTCTCCATCATATAACATACCTGTAATACCCAAGAACTTTTGAATATTATCGAGAAAATCAGGATTGTTAAGTATGTTTTGCCTGTCAATTGCCGAATCTGTTAAATTAACTGTCATAATTTCTTTTTATATTTATTTTAAAAAGAGACATGTAAATCTCTCTGTGAAATATCAGTTATTCATTTTACTTTTCAATATTTACATAAAATGCTATATCTGATTGTTATTTTTGAAAAGAGATCAATATCTATTACAAATTTATGATTTCTTCACTCTCTTTTTCTTTTGTTTCGCAAACAAAGTCTCCCTTTTGGTCATTTCATCATACAATTTAAACAAATATTCCAAACGTTCTTCGTCTGAGTTAAACGGAGCTAAACGATAAATACGTTCGATAGCCAAATCTAATTCGTGATGCGCTTGTTTTAAACCCGATGGCATGGTTTCTGGGTTGTACAGCCAAGCCATGGTTTTTTCGGGGTATTTGGCACGCTCATCTAAAATAGCAAAAACATATTGGGTAATGGTCTCCTTTTGTTTGGCAGAAAGCTCCGGGAACGGAAACGTATTGTAACACAGCTTGGCAGAATAACGATAATCTGTTTTTAATTTTCCACCCACAGCATCTACCCAAACCATGTGCATTTTAGAATGTAATACACCGAAAAGCCAAGGTTGAGCATTTGAAATAACCATACAAAGATTTGTGGATATATTTTCTTTAGACAAGTATCCGATCGGTATATATTCACGCCTTTCAGATGATACACTCGGAATAATAATAAAATCTGCCGAAGTGTTTTGAGTAATTTGAGCGAATAAATGTGGAGTGTTTGCTAATTTAGGTCTCGAAGATTTTAATCGCGTATTCCTAACTTTATTAATAATTTCACTAAAAGCTTCAAAGTCCTTTAATCTTTCTAAATCTTCTCCTTCAAACCACAAGCACCATCTTTCTAATCTATTTATAAATTCAGCTGAACCATATAGCCTTCTAAAATATTTTGCAGATAATGGGTTTTCATTTATAAATTCTCTTTTCTGAATAGAGTTAAAAATTAAATGACCTCCATCTGCTGGCATATTTCCAAAATTAATAATTGGAAAACCTGATATAGACTTATTTTTTGGCTCAATAAATATATCATTAGCATCTAATAAATACGCATTAATATTTTTTGCTTCTTTCGCAATCCCTTCTGTAAACAACCACTTAGATTTTGTTGATGTATTTCTCAAACCCACAATGATTACAGTAACGCCCGCATTTCCCTTTGCATTATTAATCCATTTAAACGATTGATGGGCAAAGCCAATCTCAATGTTTTCATTTAAAATTCTTTGCCACGTTAATGCAACTAACAAACCTTGACAGATTGAATTAGTAGATACAAAAGCCAATTGCGCATTAATTCCTTCAATGTATTTTGCTCCTTTATAAAACCAAATAGCAACATAATCTAAGCTTTTATAATCTTTTCGAAACACAGCCTCCATATCTGATTTTTGTTCAGCATCTTGGTTTCTACTTCCTAAATACGGTGGATTTCCAATGATATAGATTTCATCATTCGGCAGTTTTGGACAAGCAACTTCCCAATCTACTCGGGCAGCGTTTTCGTGGGTAATGTTTCCTGCTTCTTTTAAAGGTAAAATAGGTTTTGATTTTCCATAATCCATCAATTCATTTTCAAACACCTGGTTCATTTGATGTTCAGCTAACCAAAGGGAAAGTGTCGCCATTTCGTGAGCAAAATCTTTGATTTCGATGCCGTAAAACTGGTTTAATGAAATTTCGGTGAAATACAGTTTGTTCTCGCCTAAATCAATCAGTTGTTTAATGATTTGGATTTCGAGATTACGCATTTCTTTGTAAGTAATAATCAAAAAGTTTCCGCTGCCACAAGCCGGGTCAAAAAACTTGACTTTAGACAATCGATGTCTTAATTTATCTAAGGCCTTACTATTGTCTTTATTTTTCTCAAATTCTTCATACAATTCGTCCAAAAAAAGCGGTTTTATCAATTTCAGGATGTTCAATACAGAAGTATAATGCATCCCCAAATTATTTCGTTCAGAAGGGTCTGCAACGGCCTGAATCATGGAACCAAAAATATCAGGATTGATTTCTGACCAATCCAATTCTCCCGAACTCAATAAAATTTGGCGTGCTTTTCTTGAAAATTTGGGGCATTCTATTTCGTCTTTAAAGAGTCCACCATTTACATAAGGGAATTCATCTAAATAATTTGGGAAATTTCCTTCGCCTTTAGGTGTATTTAATTTTTTGAAAAGCAGGTCAAGGAATTCATCCACATCAGAGCCGTCTGCTTTGGTGTTATTGGCCAATGCTTCTGTGAATATGCTTTTAATCGGAAATATGCCTGTGTCTTCGGCAAAGAAACAAAATAGCAATCTTGACAAAAATACATTTAATTGGTGACTCCCTTTTTCTATCCATTCAGGATTATCAACCGCCAGAATATCATATAGCTCGCCCAATTTATAAGCCGCATCTCGGTCAAGTTTATTATCATTGCTAACTCGATAAATTTCCGCTCCCGATAAAGGAAGAAAAAAATTGACTAATTCAGGCAGTTCATTGATTGTAAACTCTTTATTGTTTTCAAGTTTTGTATCAACCGCCAAAAAGGTATTGTAATCGGTTACAATAATAAAACGTGGTTTCTGTCTGAGGATTTGATCGTTTTTAGATAATTCATCAATAGAGTTGAATAAATCCTTGTCGTAAATTTCTTTAAAGAAAATCTTCCCTTTATAAAACAACTCCCCCTCGTTTTTTGAAAGATTATAATCTCCTTTTTTCAGCCGTGTAATGGTGGTTTTGGAAATCCCAAACGCAGAAAGGAAATCATATATAAAGCTTTCCTTTTCAAAATTCTCAACCACAGATTGAAGCCTGTCTTGAATATCCGATTTTTTCATGTTTAATAAAAGGTAGTAATTTTAGTTTTGTAAATATATAGCATTCATTTAATGTTTGCCAATAAAGGGAGCAGTCTGAAGGGATTGCATATCTTTAAACTATTATTAAGTACAGATTGATGGTTCAATTTAGTTTTTGACCATTTTTTACCTAATATATTATCTTTTTGTGAACCAATTTATAAGAATCATCTCCCTTGGTAATAGGTATCTTTAGGCATATAAAATAGACTTATTTCGGCTGTCCCCCTAGGGTCAATTCAAACGTGAAAAGTTTGAACAAAAATTAGTGAATTTGTGTAAATTTTGTGCAAATAAAAAAGAGCTACAAACCTTTTTTGTTGTAACTCTTTCATTTAAAAGCTCCTCCTCTTGGGCTCGAACCAAGGACCCTCTGATTAACAGTCAGATGCTCTAACCAACTGAGCTAAGGAGGTTTTTTCCTTCATTGTACGGCAAATATAGAACGGATATTTTATACTTGCAAAACTTTTTTCAAAATTTTTAAGTCCCTTTTATTAAATGAATAATATCGTTTCCGAACACCAAGGCCATCAAGGACATAAGAATTACAAAACC
>JAAYKY010000002.1 GCA_012522185.1 Flavobacteriaceae bacterium
TCCTGCCTGACAAAATTGACCGTTTTTCTCTAGGCTTTTTTTCTTCTTTTCTATAATTTCAAATGAACTTCTCGTTTCTTATTAACGCCTCAATCTCTCAAAGCGGGTGCAAAGGTAAGAATGTTTTCATTACTACCAAATTATTTTTGAAATATTTTGAAATATTTTTTGAACTATATCGCAAAACGCTAACAAACAATAATTTACAATGAACTTCTCTTTTTTGCTTTCTTTTCTGTGGTTAATCTCTCACTGAAAAGGACTGCAAATATAGAACGAGTTTACAATACGAACCAAATGTTTTGCAGTAATTTTTTGAAAGTTTTTGGAAATAATTTTCAGATGGTTTATTTACAATGTTTTAGATTTTGTGTTTTTGGTAAAAAAATCTGAAATTGTCTGAATTTGCGCCAGGGATGGAGGCATTTGTTTGAGCTTTTTCTCTGTAGTCTGGGTGAATCAGACTGCAGAGGGAAAGCGAGTGCCGAGAGCCCGGTCTCATTTTTTGAATTTTGGTTTGTCCAAAATTAAAAAAATGAGAGGTGCCCAAAAAATAATTTGAAAATCTGATAGAGTCTTAATTTTTGATAATCTTTTGTGTTTTTTGGAGTTTGCCGGACAGTATAGTTAATATATAGATGCCTTTTGGATATTTGGATAAATCGAGTTTTTGAATATTTATGTGTTTTTCCAAAAGTTTCCCTTCCATTGAATACAAAGCTATTTCATCAACTGGCTTGTTACTGGTAATGTTTACGAAATTTGTAGTTGGATTGGGGTGAATGGAAATTTGGATGTGTTTAGGATCTGTAACGTCCATGGTCTGTCCTACTATTTTTTGAACTTTGCCGGAGCCTACTACATATAGTTGTCCCGACATATCTTGACCGAAGCCGGTGATGAAATCATTGGTGTCGGTGAGGAATTCGAGCGTATCGCCATCTACCCAACCGATCTCACCGGAACAATAATCTGCAAAGAAATACTTCCCAACCAGATTGGGGTAGGTAGTTCCTCTGTAAACATATCCGCCCGTTATGGAGCATCTGCCGCCGGAATGGTTGTAAGTAGCTATAGGAAAGACCATCGATTCGGGTGCATCGCAACCACCTGTGTTATAGGAATCGTTTCCTTCGTAACAACGCCAACCATAGTTCAGACCGGGTGTTTGGGAAGATTGTTTGTTGATTTCTTCGATTAGATTTTGTCCGACATCTGCAATCCAGAGATCGCCGGTTTCGGAATCAAATGAAAATTTCCAAGCGTTGCGCAATCCATAGGCCCATATTTCATCGGCTCCATCTTCGCCTACAAATGGATTATCAGACGGAGAAGTATAAGCATCTCCGCTGACGTCAATGCGAAGCATTTTACCTAATAATACATTTTTATTCTGTCCGTAATTATTTGGATCTCCCGAACTTCCGCCATCGCCCATTGAAATCCAGAGGTAACCATCGGGTCCGAAATGGATATTTCCGCCATTGTGATTACCAAAGGGCTGGTCGATGGTCAGTAAAATGGTTCCGTCAGAATTGGCAACATCGGGATTACCACTCACGGTGTATCGTTCAATGACGGTATCTCCTGCTGTGTTGGTGTAATTCACATAAAATCTTCCGCTGGTTTCATAATCGGGTGCGAACGCCAGTCCCAACAAACCTCTTTCACCCCCTGTGCTGATTTTGGAAGAAATATTCAGGAAAGGAGTTGGATTTACAGTTCCATCGTTGTTGATTATTTTGATCCTTCCTCCCTGCTCCACTACAAATAGCCGATCGTCACCGGCGTGCACCAATTCCACAGGCGAATTTAATCCTTGGGCAAATAGTTCCAATGTAAATTCCTGTGCATAAATGGCGATTGCCAATCCGGTCGCAAGAATAGATAAGTAGATTTTTCTCATAATTATTCTGATTTATAAGTTATAAATGTAGAATAAATTTCCGAAAAAATGTGTTAAGGCGTTGAAACTGAAAGCTGAATCGTTTTTCCGTTTTGGAATTTATGTCCGTTTAATCCAAAATTAAATAAATAATTGGCCATTTCTTCAGCGGTAATTGGCGCTTCATATCCGGGAAAGGCTTCCTGAAGCATTTCGGTCTGAACGGCTCCGAGTGCGACACAATTAATCCGCGGTTGGTTTTCGTTGAATTCCTGTGCCAAAAGTTCCGTCAGCGTGACAATTCCGGCTTTGGAAGAGGAATAAGCCGCCAATCCCGGGAATTTCACCGAACCTTGCACTGCGCCCATCGTAGTGATATTGACGATGTGCGATTGGGAATTCATTTTATCCAGAACCATCTGGATGATCCGAAACGGTGCTTTGTAATTGACGGCAACCGAATAATCAATCTCATTTTCCGAAATTTCCGAAAAAGGTTTATTGACCAGAAACCCGGCATTATTATATAATACGTCCAGATGTTCCCAATTTCGCATGGCGCCCGGCAGCATATCCAAATCGCTTTGTTTGGAAATGTCCATTGGCAGAATAATCAATTGGGAATTATTTTCGAAGGCATAAAGTTCTTTTAATTTTTCTTCGTTACGGGAAATCGCTAGTACGTTGTTTCCGTTTTGGAGATGGATTTTGGCCAGTTCTCTGCCGATTCCGCGGCTTGCGCCTGTTATGATGATGTTTTTTTGCATAGTTATCTATTCATTATAAAGAAGAAAATCTTCAATTTCTTTTTCAATCTTCAAATTGTAAGATCTGCAAAGAAACCAATTAACAGCAATAAAATTATATTTGGTAGCAAATTCAAGAAAACATTTCTTTACTTCAATTAAATTTCCCTGAGTATCGACTGCTCCTGTGATCCAAATATTTTCAAGCAATGCGTCCTTGCTTTCTATAATAATTGCAAAATCTTTGTTTCCAAAGGCTAAAGGTATTTTTGATTTTTCTAATAATTCCTCTCCTTGCATAACTATTTCATCAACTATATCTAATTTGGATTTTGAAAAAATATCTTTTATATCTTTAATTGGAATTTTCCGATTAATTGTCTTTAATGCTTTTTCAGAAATCGGTGTAATATCAGTAAAACCTATACCATCAAAATTTTCATTGGAAAAATTATTTATTCTATTAATTTCCTTCGTAACAAAATCTTGATTTTCACCTGGAATTAACTCCATCATCAAATAATCATCTTCCCATAAATGTAAAAGACCTCTGTATTTATAAGGTTTTTCTTCTTCCTTTTTTTTACCA
>JAAYKY010000038.1 GCA_012522185.1 Flavobacteriaceae bacterium
ACGGCAAATATAGAACGGATATTTTATACTTGCAAAACTTTTTTCAAAATTTTTAAGTCCCTTTTATTAAATGAATAATATCGTTTCCGAACACCAAGGCCATCAAGGACATAAGAATTACAAAACCAGTGATTTGAGCAATCTCCATTGTTTTTTCGCTCATCTTTCGGCCGGTGATCATTTCGATAATCGTAAATAAGGCATGACCCCCGTCCAATGCCGGAATCGGTAATAAGTTCAAAAATGCCAACCAAATCGAAAACATAGCCGTGAAATTCCAAAAACGTGTCCAGTCCCAACCCGGGTCAAAAACTTTGAATAATCGCAAAGGCCCACTGATTTGTTTATATGCTTCCGTTTTAGGACGAATCAATAATTTAAATTGCTTGATCTGATAAGCCAAATTCGTAAAGGTTTTGCTCAATCCCGCCGGAATAGCCGCCAAGACACCATACTCATTCGTCACCTGCAATCCCTGGAAGAATTCCTGATCCAATCCCTTTCGGGCAAACCCCAAAGAAGCAGAATCAGATACCAAAACCAGAACCTCCAGTTTTTGATTGTCACGAAGAATATCCAAAACAATGGAATCTCCTTTGTGAACATCCAAAACTCGTTTGAGTTCACCGAAATTTTCAACTGAAGAATTGTTTACTCCAATGATTTTATCGCTGATCTTCACACCTGCTGCCAATGCATTTCCGTTAGGAATTAAGGAATCCACAATGATTTCTTTGGGCGAAGGCATATAAAGCCCTTGGCCTTTGGCTCCATTCAAAATGGCTTTGACTCCTCCATCGTTGATATTGATCGCAACTTCTTTACCATCTCTTTCTACGATGACTTGCTCGGCCAATAAAATATCTACAACCATCCAGTCCGCGCGTGGCTGATGTTTTCCATCTACTGTCAAAATTTTATCACCGTCTTGGAATCCCGCATGCTTCATCGCTTCGCTAAATTCCAAACCGTTTTCCTGCATTTTGTCAATCGAAATATAATTATCACCATTGACCACCAACATCACCGTATAAATCAACCACGCCAATATGAAGTTCACAAATACACCTCCAAGCATAATAATCAATCGCTGCCAAGCCGGTTTACTACGGAATTCCCAAGGTTTTGGGGGTTGTTTCAACTGCTCCTTGTCCATGCTTTCGTCAATCATCCCGGCGATTTTTACATATCCACCCAAAGGAAGCCAACCAATCCCATAGACGGTCTCACCAATTTTTTTCTTGAAAATTGCAAACCCCGGATCGAAAAACAACATGAATTTCTCTACCCTGGTTTTAAAATATTTTGCCGCCCAATAATGCCCCAATTCGTGCAAAGTCACTAAAATAGACAGACACAAGATCAATTGAGCAACTTGAATTAAAATCTCTTTCATCGTTTATTCAAAATAAGTTGCGAAATTAAGCTTTTTAAAATTTAGAGGAAACTATTTCCATTCCAATGTTTCAATCAGATGAATGAGATCTCGTTTCAAATATTGAATGGCAGGTTGAAGAGAATCATATTGTGGCGGAGCCGAAAAATATACCGAACCGCTCAATAAATTTTGAAGACTGTCCGTCGCATGAAACTGAAGATTGATCGCCGACTCACCTCCCAACTCAAACAAAGTTCCATAAACTTTTTTTTCCTCAAAAACGAACTCACGAGGCGCTATGTAACTGGCTTTCACCGTTTGTTCGTGAACAAATTTCTCGCTGTCTTTGATTTTTTCTGCCAAATCTTCCATTCCATTTACAGGAAAATATGTAAGATAAATATTGGCTTTCATAGACGGATAATGCAAAATGAACCAACAAGGATTGTCTTTGTCCCTTTTCTCTGCCAAATCCGAATAATCAAACTGAAATTTACAATCGCTTTCAAAGGTTCGATACAACGGATCCGGGTATTCCAATCGAACTTGTCCCAAAGGTTTTAAGGTATAATCTTCTTTGCAAGAAATAAAAAGCAAAAAAGCAAATGCCATCCAAAAGTATTTCATAAAATCTAGTCTTAGAAAGGCAAAGCATCCTCATCCTCCGTATCAGAAACAGCAGGCGAAGAACTGCTTTGACCTGAATCATAATTGGACTCTGAAGTAGAAGAAGCCTGATCCGAAGAACTCTTCGGTGTTAAAAAAGTAAATTCATTTACTGTGATTTCCGTGGTGTACCGATCCTGACCGTTTTGATCCTGCCATTTACGTGTTTTTAGCTTGCCTTCTACATAAAGCTTATCGCCTTTTTTTACGTATTTCTCAAAGATGTCCACCAACTTATTTCGCACCACGAGATTGTGCCATTCGGTCTGGGTTACTCTTTCTCCGGTCTCTCGTGAAGTATAACTTTCACTTGTAGCCAGTGGAAGTCGTCCAATTTTATTGTTTTCATCAAACTGATGGACTTTGATATCATCCCCCACATTGCCTATCAGAATTACTTTGTTTAAAGTCCCGTTCATATCTTTTATTTTAAAAATCCAATTCTAAATTAGTCGTAAATATACAAAATCAGAATCACACAATTTCCAATCTATTTCAAATTTTGAAACGAAAAATTAGAATCTTTCATTCAAATATTTCTCGATCGGGCGAGGCAATGGCAATTCATCAAGTTCCGATAAAGAATAAACCCCGGCATCGAGTTTTTCAGAAAAACGTTTGAGTTCCCCTAACTCCATTTTTGTCTTCCAGAAAGAAATATTCAATTTCTGATGCGATAAAACATGGATTTCTTCATGTGTTTTTTCGAATTTAAATTCAGACGCAAAACTTGCTGGTAAGCTTTCATTTTCAGAAGTTTCAATCAATGGAAAGGTGAAAAGGTTTTTCCAAACGTCTTTGCCTTCTCTTTTGGTCATCAAATAATTTTCCCCATCTGAAATTTCCATGAAATGAAAATACCGGTGACTGACTTTGGTCTTTTTGGTTTTAATGGGCAATTCTTGAATGGTTTTCTTTGCCCGGGCTTCACAGGAATCGTTTACGGGGCAGAGTTCACATTTGGGATTTACGGGAAGGCAAACCGTTGCGCCTAATTCCATCACGGCTTGATTGAAATCTCCGGGTCTTTCCCTGTCGATGATTTTATTGCCAAGTTCAAAAAAGTAATTTCTTGTTTTAGATTCTGAAATATCGAGGTGCAGATTGAAATAACGTGCAAATACTCGAAAGACGTTTCCGTCAATAGCCGAGACAGTTTCGTTGAAGGCAATCGAAGCAATCGCCGCTGCCGTATAAGGTCCAATTCCTTTTAGTTTCAATAAATCTTTGTAGTTGTCCGGGAACTTCCCATCAAGATTCTCAACGATAAATTGGGCGGTTGCATGAAGGTTTCGGGCACGGGAATAATACCCCAAGCCCTGCCATAGCCGCAAAACCTCTTGTTCCGAAGCTGCAGCTAAATCTTGGATTTGAGGGTAAGTAGCTACAAAGTTGAGGTAATAATTAATACCTTGTGCGACACGGGTTTGTTGTAAAATGATTTCGGAAAGCCAGATTTTATAAGGATCGGATTGATCGCGCCAAGGCAGATTTCGCTGGTTATTGTCAAACCAAATCAATATCAGTGAGTTAAAAGTCATAAATATGATTAGAATTCTTTTTTTGTTTTATTACAAATGTTATATTTGCACCCGTTTCTATAAAACTGTGTAAGTTAGTTACTGATTTATAGACAGTTTTGGGTTAGCAAAATTAGCAAACAAAATATATTTAATCATGACGAAAGCAGAGATTGTGAGTAACATTTCTACTAAATTAGGTTTAGAGAAAAACGAAACTCAGAAAGTTGTTGAACATTTTATGGAAGAGGTGAAAAACTCTTTAGAGTCCGGAGAAAATGTTTATTTAAGAGGTTTTGGTTCATTTACCATTAAGAAAAGAGCAGCGAAAACAGGTCGAAATATCTCAAAAGGAACTTCAATTGTAATTCCTGCACACAATGTACCGGCATTTAAACCGGCAAAATCGTTTGTAGAAAACGTAAAAACAAAAGTTAAAGTAAAATAATTAGAATATGCCAAGCGGAAAAAAAAGAAAAAGACATAAGGTAGCAACGCACAAACGTAAAAAAAGACGTAGATTAAACAGACATAAAAAGAAAAAATAATCTGTTTGATATCCTTAAAAACAGCATTTTCCAAATCCTTAGGTATTTGGAAAGTGCTTTTGTTGTTTGTCTCATATTCATTTAAATTTGGATAATGAATAAAGAATTAGTGGTGTCTTCAGGAGAAGACTTTGTGCAAATTGCCATGCTGGAAGAAGGCCGACTGATGGAGCTACATCAGGAAGATGTGGATCTGAATTTCGCTGTGGGCGATATGTATTTGGGTAAAGTAAAAAAACTTGCACCCAGTTTAAATGCTGCTTTTGTGGATATTGGCTATTCCAAGGACGCTTTTTTACATTACCATGACCTCGGACCCAATGTCCGATCATTGATCACCTACACCAATTTGGTCAGCCATGGGAAGTTCAAATCCCATAATCTGAAATCATTCCGAAGGGAAGAAATGATCAGAAAAGACGGCACCATCGACAAAGTTTTATCGCCAGGAGATCCCATAATGATTCAAATCACGAAGGAGCCCATCCATACGAAAGGCCCAAGAATTACTTCGGAAATATCCATCGCAGGACGATATCTGATTTTGAGTCCTTTCTCTGATAAGGTGTCGATTTCTCAAAAAATCAAATCCAAAACCGAACGCGACCGACTTGTGGCGCTTGTGGAAAGTATAAAACCAGAAGGTTTCGGAATCATCATACGAACAGTAGCAGAAGGAAAAAAAGTAGCCGAACTCCATGCCGATTTGAATTATCTAATCAACAAATGGCAAGTCGTTTTCAAAAATATTCAGAAAAAAGTCGTTCCAACTAAACTTCTCAACGAAATGGACAGAGCATCGGCCATTTTAAGAGATACATTCAACGAAGACTTTATAAAAATCACAGTGGACGATGAAGGACTTGCCGAGGATATGAAGGAATACCTAAATGTCATCGCACCAGGCAAAGCGGATATTGTGAAAATCACACCTCCAGCTGAAGTTCCACTCTTTGAGAAATTAGGAATCGAGAGACAAATCAAATTTTCATTTGGGAAAAATGTTACCATTCCCCAATCAAAAGGTGCTTACCTCGTCATCGAACATACCGAAGCCCTACACGTCATCGACGTAAACTCCGGAAACATTTCGAGAAGCTCAAGCAATCAAGAAGAAACGGCCCTTGCCGTCAATAAAATTGCCGCCACAGAAATCGCAAGGCAACTTAGACTGCGCGATATGGGAGGAATCATCGTAGTGGATTTCATCGATATGACGGTCAATGAAAACAAACGTGCACTCTATGACCACCTGAAAGCAGAAATGCAAAAAGACAAAGCCAAACATAAGATCTTGCCTCCGAGTAAATTTGGACTGATTCAAATAACGCGACAAAGAGTTCGACCAGAACTGAACATCATCACGACAGAGGAAAACCCAAATCCAGACAAAGAAAAAGTAGAAGCCCCGATTGTGATGATTGGTAGAATTGAACAAGTTTTGAGAAACATCATGGAAACCAAAGGAAAGAAACTCAACGAAATTTCCCTGCATGTACACCCTTTTGTGGCCGCTTACCTTACCAAAGGAATTCCCAGCATACGACAAAAATGGTATATAAAATACAAAAAATGGATTAAAATTGTGCCAAGAGACTCTTACAAATACTTGCAGTTCAATTTTTTAAATAAAAACAATACCTTGCACAATGAATCAAATTAATGCCGAAAATTCAGAAATTTTCACAATTAATTTCAGGATGAGTTATTTTTTCAGTTAATTTGCCTCAAATTTGAAATGGAGCCGAAAAAGGATTTATTGAAGTGGCAGTGGCCGTTCTTTTTTATTTTTTTTGTGATAAACTTCACAGGGCTTTTGGCTATTTCTTATTATGGCAAAGACGAACTCCATCTTCATTTTAACCAAAATTACCACAGTCAATTTTTTGATGTGTTTTTCAAATACTATACAGACGTTGCCACAACCTATGTGTTGATTGCAACTTTACTTTATATCATTTGGAAAAAAAATTGGCGACATTTCCTTTTCCTTGGAATTACTGCGCTATTTTCGAGCATAGGAAGCTCTATGATAAAGCGTTCTATTTTTGTCCATGGACATCGTCCCACACATTATTTCGAACTAAAAAACATCGAACTCCGACTCATCGAAGGCGTGGAATCTCAAATTCCCTACACCTTCCCTTCAGGACATACAGTTCTGGCAGTCATTCTTTGCTTTTATCTCTGTACACAAACCCATAACCGTACGATACAAGTCGTGCTGAGTTTTATGATGGGACTTGTAGCAATCGGAAGGGTATATCTTTCCAAACATTTTGTAATCGATACAGTGGGAGGAAGCTTCCTAGGATTGTTTTTTGTGATTCTGGGTTATTACCTGATCTGGGAATACAAAAATCCGAAACTTGACGGCAAAATCCTTCCGGAAAAATAAGTGGTGAATCCCAAATTCTCATCAGAATACTTAGTAAATTGGTGTCCTAAATTCAAATGATGAAAGAAACACTGAAAATTAGTTTGGCGCAATACGATATCGAATGGGAAAATCCACAATTGAACTTGGAGTTTTTGGATGAACTTCTGGAAAATCACAATTCGGATTTGATCGTACTTCCAGAAATGTTTACCACCGGATTTTCTATGAATTCCAAATCTATTTCTGAACCACCATTTGGAAGCACCTACGAATGGATGAAATCCATCGCAGAAAGGGATAATTGCGCTATTTGTGGGAGTATCCCTACCCAAGTTGGCGAAGATTTCCTGAATCGTTTTTATTTTGTCACACCCGATGCTACGACCACTTACGATAAAAAACATCTATTTGGTTATGGCAAAGAAACCCAAGCTTATACAGCCGGAAATGAAATTGTAAATGTGGAATTTCGCGGATGGAAATTCCGACTCATTGTTTGTTATGATTTACGCTTTCCGGTGTGGTGCCGAAATACCGATGCGTATGATGCGCTCATTTGTGTAGCCAGCTGGCCTATCGTTAGGATCGAACCTTGGAAAGCCTTGTTGAAAGCAAGAGCCATCGAAAATATGGCCTATACAATCGGAGTAAATCGATTGGGAACCGATGATTATGATTTGAAATACGATGGAAATTCCAAAGTTTTTGATCCAATCGGGAACGAAAATCAATTGAATTCCAAAAAGAAATTCCTTATACAAACAGAGATTTCACTCGAAACAGTAAAAAAATACCGTGAACATTTCCGTTTCCTAAATGACAGAGATGAATTTAATCTTATATAAATTATTGAAAATCATTCCAGCAAAACTCAAAGGAAAACCGATAGAATTTACAATTTCTTTGCCTATCGTCATTAACTAAGGGTAGAAAGCTAATTATTTCTCTGACTGAAAATTATTGTAGTCTAAGCGGATTAGCGTATTTTTGCAATCTTAATTGAATCAATGAAGAACATTCGGAATTTTTGTATCATAGCACATATTGACCACGGGAAAAGTACCTTGGCCGACAGATTATTGCAAATCACCAATACCGTTACCGAGCGAGAATTGCAAAATCAGGTGTTGGATGATATGGATTTGGAGAGAGAAAAAGGAATTACCATTAAATCGCACGCCATTCAGATGGAATATGAAAAGGACGGTGAGATTTATACTTTAAACCTAATCGACACGCCCGGTCACGTGGACTTTTCTTATGAAGTTTCAAGATCGATTGCGGCTTGTGAAGGTGCTTTGCTAATTGTTGACGCATCTCAAAGCATTCAGGCTCAAACCATTTCAAACCTTTACTTAGCTTTGGAAAACGATTTGGAAATCATTCCTGTTCTCAATAAAATCGATTTGCCAAGTGCCAATCCCGAAGAAGTTACAGATGATATCGTGGATCTTCTCGGTTGCGATCCTGATGAAGTTTTGCGCGTAAGCGGAAAGACTGGGGAAGGTGTCGAAGATTTACTACACACCATCATAGACAAGGTCCCACCACCAAGCGGGGATCCTGATGCACCTCTTCAGGCATTGATTTTTGACTCGGTTTATAACTCATTCCGAGGTGTCGAAGCTTTCTTTAAAGTCGTGAACGGAGAAATCCGAAAAGGACAAGAGGTAAAGTTCATGGCGACCGGAAAGAAGTATTTTGCCGATGAAGTCGGAACTTTGAAATTGAAACAATTGGAAAAGAAAGTCATCAAAACAGGTGACGTTGGATATATCATTTCGGGAATTAAGGAAGCTGTGGAAGTCAAAGTAGGAGATACGATTACTTCCGTTGAAAACCCTGCTCCCGAAGCAATCTCTGGCTTCGAAGAAGTGAAACCCATGGTTTTTGCCGGGATTTATCCGGTCGATACCGAAGACTACGAAGATTTAAGATTTTCTATCGAAAAACTGAGATTGAACGATGCTTCACTCACATTTGAACCCGAGTCTTCGGCTGCACTTGGTTTTGGATTCCGTTGTGGTTTCCTCGGAATGCTCCATCTGGAAATCATCCAAGAAAGATTGGAACGCGAGTTCAATATGAACGTGATTACAACGGTTCCCAACGTGTCTTATCATGCATATACAGAAAAGGAGCCCGATAAAATGATCTTGGTGAATAACCCATCGGAACTTCCGGATCCCTCCGGATTAAATCGAGTAGAAGAACCCTACATCAGGGCTTCCATCATCACAAAAGCCGACTTTGTGGGGCAAGTGATGAATCTTTGTATCGAGAAAAGAGGGATATTGATAAACCAAACCTACCTGACACAACATCGGGTAGAATTGATTTTTGAACTTCCGCTTGCAGAAGTGGTTTTTGATTTTTATGACCGATTAAAATCGATTTCCAAAGGCTATGCTTCCTTTGACTATGCGCCCTTGGATATGCGTGCTTCGAAACTCGTGAAAGTGGATATTCTAATTCATGCAGAGCCAGTCGATGCGCTTTCGGCACTAATTCACGTGGACAATGCCTATGGAATTGGCAAAAAGATGTGTGAAAAATTAAAGGAATTAATTCCAAGACAACAGTTCGACATTCCCATTCAAGCAGCTATCGGAGCGAAAATCATCGCACGAGAAACCATCAAAGCTTTACGTAAAGACGTAACGGCAAAATGTTATGGAGGAGATATTTCGCGTAAACGTAAACTCCTTGAAAAACAAAAAGCAGGTAAGAAGAAAATGCGACAAATCGGTAAAGTAGAAGTGCCACAGTCAGCTTTCCTTGCCGTTTTGAAACTAAACGATTAAAAATAAAAAACCCGCTTCTCAGCGGGTTTTACTTTTATTAATTTTGTTTATTGATGAAATTCAATGATTAAATGTTGCCAAGGAGCACTCCATCCAGTACCACCTGCGCTCTCACATGTGATGTCGTTCCATCGGCGATCTGAACCAAGATTACTATGTTTCACATGGACACAACCTTCGTTTCCACCTTGGTTATTAGGCTCCCCACCATCAAAAAATACAACCCATTGTTGTTAGGGTGAGTAAGAGTATTCGCATAAATATTGCTTAAATTAAATAATGAACTAAACAAACATTTAGGCTAAAGTAAATTGGTAGGAGCCGCAAATTTAGTTTTTTTTTAGATATATCTAATTTAACTACAATTATTTAACCTAAATACTTTTCCATCCTTGTGCGCTTAAAGGAACTGCAGAGTCGCTCCCTCTGAGCATCAGATAGTTCTCGGCATTTTGCTCGGTCGTATGTCCAATTACCGTCAAGCTCGGATTACCTTTTATCTTATCATAATCTTCCTGAGAAATCGTAAACAATAGCTCATAATCTTCGCCACCATTCAGTGCACAAGTAATTGGGTTTATACCAAATTCTTCTGCAGTCTTAATGACCATAGGATCCAAAGGAATTTTTTCTTCGTAAACCTTAAATCCATAACCACTTTCTTTGGATAAATGAAGGATTTCAGACGAAAGCCCGTCCGAAACATCAATCATAGAAGTTGGTTTAACTTCTAATTCTTTCAATAATTCAAATACATTTCTTCCGGCTTCCGGTTTCAATTGTCGCCCCACTAAGTATTCATATTCCGCCAAATCAGGCTGAACATTTGGATTGACTTTGAAAACTTCATTTTCACGCTCCAAAACCTGTAAACCCAGATAAGCCGCACCCAAATCTCCACTTACGACCAACAAGTCATTTTCATGGGCACCGTCACGGTACGTAATGTCCTCTTTTTTTGCCGAACCGATGGCCGTCACACTGATGACCAATCCGCTCGTTGAAGAAGTCGTATCACCGCCGATTAAATCCACTTTATAATTTTTACAAGCAATTTGAATTCCCGCATATAATTCTTCCAAAGCTTCTATAGGAAATCGGCTTGAAACGGCAATCGAAACCAAAATTTGAGTTGGCGTTGCATTCATCGCATAAATATCGCTTAGATTGACAACCACAGATTTGTATCCCAAATGTTTCAAAGGCACATAAGCCAGATTGAAATGTACACCCTCTACCAACATATCGGTCGAAACCACCGTTTCTCTCTCACCAAAATTCAGAACAGCTGCATCATCGCCAACAGCTTTTTGAGTGCTTTCATTCTGAATTTCAAAAGATTTTGTCAGATGTTCAATCAATCCGAATTCACCGATTTCTTCAAGTGGTGTTAGTTGGGGTTGTTTATCGTCAAGCATTTTTTAAAGTATTTGGGTCAATATTTTGGGGAGAAACAGGTAGACTTTTCAAGTCGGAATAACTCAGAACTCTGCATTTTTCCTGATTTACATTTGCCATTATTTTTTCATGCATTTCGGCAGGAGGCGGCATTTTTTTTCGTTCGGTCATAGAAAACCAAACCCCAAAAACCCGGGAATAAGCCAAATGCGTTCCTGATATTTTATCATATAAATTATGTTCGAATTCAAAGATTTCTCCGTTTTTGGAATTTCCACTGACCGAAACGCTAATCAAAACTTCCTGTCCTTCATGTGCTTCGCGGAAGAAAGAAAATTCTTCGCGCAAAACGGCGGGCCCTATTTTGTGTTTAGCCAAATCTGAAAGTTTAATTCCGCATTCGCGTAAAAAGGCAATTCGAGCAAAACTTGTGAAATTCATATAAGACGAATTAGCCAAATGCATATTGGCATCCAAATCGGACCATCTGACGATGGTTTCGACAAAAAACTGCTTCATCAAAAGTTATTTTCGCAAAGGTACAAAGGTATTTCAAAATTCCCGGCGCAGTAACGAGATTTCCTGATTGAATCAAGCAGCCGAGGTCGCATGCAAATAAACCATTCCCCAAACGAAAACAGTTTATTAAATTTTTTTATTGTCACCTCCTGAAATAGGGAAAGAAAAATTCCCTAATTCCTAACCTCATACTCCAAAGCTACCCCATTAGGGGTCCCACATAGATCCCAGTTTATGCCATGCTTATACCATGGTCTGACCATGGTTATGCCATCCTTATGTCATGCCTACGCCATCCTTATGAGATGTTTATACCATGTACGAAAGGGCTTAAACAAGTCGAAAAAACAAAAATTCAAGGGAAATCCTATACATTCGAAGATGACTAAAGATATAAATAAGGCCAATTTTTTCCAAATTATTCCTATCTAAAATAACGAAGAATTTCCTTGATGAAAAACATTATTTTTGACAAATTGATTAAGCTTGCCGAGTGGGATATCATTGACAAAAAAACTACCCATCGAACCATCGAGTCTTTTCAAAAGGAACAAAAGAAAAACAGTACAAATAATAATATCTGTACTGTTTATAATAAAGATTTATTTAATCTCGTGTTTTTTTAGGATCTTACAGTTGTTTCGTATAGACAAAGGTCATGTCTTGTAGAAGCTGAACTCCGCCTTCATCGTCACCCACGAAAAATCCTTCGGGAATGATATAGGTAAGTGTATTCCCTGAAAGCGTCGCCACCAAGGGGACTCCGTCCACGGTGATGTTGACAGAATTTCCGGTTTGATTCCAGCTAAAAGTAGTTTCTTCGAATTCTTCAATACATTCAAAGCTAAACGACTCATTGTCTATGAAAAAATGAGCATAGGAATTGGAAGTCGCAATGCCCGAAAAATCGGCTGCAAATTCCATAAGTTCGTTTTGGTAACATCCGGTTTCCGACATCAAACTATTAGATGAATTCCCATCCCCATTGAAGTCATAAGCTTCCTCAAGTCGTAAATCCGTCAATTTCCAAGTTCCAGGTATTGAAGACTCTTCCTCTACAGGCAAATCGATATCATGGTAGGTCTCGTCCTCCCAAGGCTCGCAAGACATTAGAGCCATCCCTGATAAAATTAAAGCTCCCCAAACAAATTTTTTCATGTGTATTTAATTAATTCGGATAAAATTAAGGCTTTTTAAAAAATAACAAAATTTTCGCCTGTCGATTAACAGTTTAACGGAACAACTCAGCAATTATTTCGCTTTCAAATCCTTTTTGCAATAAATAATTTCGAATTTTCGCTTTCTTTTTAAAACTTTCACGATCGTTTTTTAGACTTTCTTTTTTCTTTTCAAATAATTTCTGAAGGGTTTTGAAATAGTCTTCCTCATCGATCTCACCAAGTGCGGATTCAATCATTTTGCTTGGAATTCTACGTTTTTTAAGCTCTACTCTGATTTTAATTCTTCCCCAATTTTTTTGATTGAACTTCCCACGAACAAAACTTCGAGCAAAGCGATCTTCGTTTAGAAAATCATTTTGAATTAGATAAATTAAAATTTCTTCATAGGCTTCAGGAATGAGATTGAATTCCCGCATTTTATTTTCGACTTCCCAATGACAACGATCCTGATAGGCACAGTATTTGGCCAATTTGTCACGGATTTCATTGACGGTGAAACTTTGACTAACGGTAGTATTGCTCTTCTTTTTTTTATCCAATTTAAATCCTGAGTTTTCTCTGTCTGACTGATGGTCTTTTTCAATCATAAAATTATCCGACAGTAAATATCTTTAAAAAAAATTATCGAAGTCGATTATTTTCAACTAAGTTAGTAGGAAACTTTGGGGTATGAAAAAAGCCCGTTTGAGGGACGGGCTTTTAACCTTAATTAACACATGAGGACAATTTATTTTACTAAATTCCGATTTGTATAATTACAAACACTGTGCCAAACTAATTTATCACTGTTTATTTAATTCATAAAACTGAGCTAAATCACCTGTAATTCGGTTTCCTTCTTGATCCAATGCAATGAGTCGATTCTCCGAAACGAAATAATAAGTAATTCTGGAATTTGTATCTTCAAACTCCAAAGTATTCCCATCATCCATCCAAGTATAGCTTCCTATCTCGGTAAATTCATTGTCTTCCTTTCCTAAATATTTTGTTTGGATTTCATAAGTTTCATCCTCGTTCAAAACAATTAAAGTTTCAATCCCTTCACAATCCGCACATGGAAGCGTCCCCTTGTAAGTTCCTAAATAATCCAGCGAATTTCGGGCATTATGCTCATCGGAAAACTCTGTAGTTTCCATAATAGCTTCTTCTTTTTTGGACTCACAACCTATTGCCAAAAAGGCAGTTAGGATTGTGAAAGCTAAAATTTTTTTCATAGTTTTTATTTTTCACAAAAATAAGGGATATAATCCTTCGTTTAGTACACGAAAGAAATTATTATTTTTGATTTTCTAAAAAATCTGTGGATTTTATTTCGCCAGAAATCCAAGTCCTTTCAGGGTATGTAAAACATCTTGTTTATCGATTTTGTCCGTCAACGGTGCATACACAGCGCTCATTCCGCCTGTGGCTACAACAAAACATTGATCGTTTACTTCCTTGTTGATCCGGTCAATCATTCCTTCCACAAAACTCGTAAATCCATATACCATTCCGCTCTGCATACAACTTTCCGTGTCAAAACCCAATACTTTTTCCGGCGCTTTCAATTCAATTTCGGGCAATTGTGCGGTTTCGCCAATCAATGATTTCAAAGCGGTTTTAATACCCGGCGCAATGACTACACCCAATGTTTGGCCATTTTCATCAATCCCCGTAAACGTCAACGCCGTACCGAAATCAATCACGATTTTCTTTCCGGGATACAATTCATGCGCCGCCACCGCATTGGCATAAAGATCGGTCCCCATTTGTTTGGATTTGTGTTTTACACCCGAGGGCGTATTCCGATCCACTACTTTGGGTGCAATGCCGTGAATTCTTTTAAGGGAATTCACCACCGAATGGGTCATCGGCGGAACCACCGAACCTACCACAATCTGCGTGATGTCTCCCTTGCTGAATCCAAACGGACCGTACATTCCTTTGAATTTCGCATAGCACTCGTCTTCCGTCCGATAAGGTTTGGTGTTGATCGTCCAGGAAATGATTTCTTCTTCCGATTTGAAAACCCCAAAACGTGTGTTGGAATTCCCGATGTTGACCGCTAAAAGCATTTATTTGTTGTAAATATTATTGGAATAATCAATGTCGGCCAGACGCAAAGTCGGGTCGATGATTACTTTCTTCACTTCTTTGGAAACTTTGACCGAATACTCAGGCGCCGACCATTTCCAAGGTTCCAAAACCGTTCGTTTCGCATCCTTATACCACTCAAAATCTTCGGCAGGTTTCTCTCCTCTCAATTCCAGATTTGGGATGTAAAATAATTCTTTGGTTCCGTCGGCATATTCCACCAAAAGATCAATTGGCATTGGGAAATTACTCAGATTTTTCAATTGAATTTCATTATTAACAACGCCTTGTACCGAATAATCCACCACTCGAGTTGTATTCACAAAAAGGTTTTCATACCATTTTAAATTCAAGCCCGAAACCTTTTCAGCCGTTCTTCTGAAATCTTCTGGTGTCGGATGTTTAAATTTCCATTCTTCATAAAATTTCAAAAAGGTATTTTTCAGGTTTTCTTCACCAATTATATATCCCAATTGAATGACATAAACTTGTCCTTTGTTATAGGCCTGAACGCCGTAGGCATAATTGTAATTGTAATAATCCGCTAACAAACTCATCGGTTCTTCTACGCCCGATTTGGCCAAATTAAAATAGGACTCATAAGCCGCCATATTGGGATTGGGCTCTCTTTTTTGATTGAAAATCTCCAAATAAGCCAGATTTTCCGCATAGGAAGTAAATCCCTCATCCATCCATTCGTCCACCGTTTCATTGATCGCAAACATATGTTGGAACCAAGAATGCGCTATTTCGTGGTAAATCACTCCGACTAAACTTTCAAAACTTCTTTTTCCGGTAATCAGTGTAACGGTTCCGTATTCCATTCCGCCATCACCACCTTGAACAATCGTATAGGTGCTCCAAGGATATTTTCCGAAATGTTTGCTCATATATTCGATGAATTTCAAAGTCGGGATTTCTGCCTTTTTCCAGTTTTCCGCGATCGAATCATCATTCATTCGTACGAAATAAACTTCAGGGCCATTGGCAATTCTCTGTTTATTGACCAGAAATTCTTTATCGGCCGCCCAAGCAAAATCATGAATATTTTCCGCTATGAAATGCCAGGTAGCCTTTCCTTTGGTTGCTTTCACCTTTGCACCCGCAACATATCCTTTCACTTCGTTCGGATTTTGAAGTTTCCCTGAAGCCCCGATGATATAATCTTTCTGAATATTAATTTTCACATCGAAATTCCCAAAGGGCGCTACAAATTCTCTTCCGATGTATTCATCCAAATGCCAACCAAAACGATCGTAATGTGCCATTTTGGGGTACCATTGCGTCATAGAAAAATCCACGCCTTCTTTAGTGTTTTTACCGCCGCGGCGAATGATTTCCGGCACTTGTGCTTTCCAATCCAACTCAAAAACCGCCTTTTGTCCGGGTTTCAATCCTTCGGCCAGACTTACTTCCATGATCGTTCCGCTGATTTTGTAATTCAGGCTTTTTCTGTTTTGTTTGATGGAATTAATTTTCTGAAATCCGATGTTTTCTTCTGATAAAATTTCAATACGGCTTTGAATTTTACCGCTTTCATCTTTAAGGACCATTCGGGAATCAGGATCTTTGATGTTTCGCAAACGATGATCCATGGCGCTTCCCGGTTGAAAGGCATTGTAATACAAATGAAAATAAACTTTCTTCAATTCGTCGGGGGAATGATTGGCATACGTCAATTTCATTTTCCCATCGTACTGAAATTTTGAGTCATCCACATCAATCTCCATTTCATAATCGGCTCTTTGTTGCCAATATTCCAGATTTTGTCCAAATGCCGTCAGGAAGAACAATTGAAAGATTAAAAACAAAAGGGTTTTCTTCATTATAATTTCGTTTGGCGTAAACATACAAAATTTTGAAAAATCTCTCGGAATTTTATTGTAGAGCTAAATTTAAATTCAGATAATCATTTCAAAATCAATCTGTTAAAATAAAACCAAAAAATTCTGATTTAACATAAAAAACAATCCTTTGGTATCAATTTAGTGCCTTAGGAATTAGGTTTAATTTAAAATCAATTGTTATGAAACCGGAAAGACAAAATCAAAATGCGCCCACACAACGAGAAAAAAGAATTCTTAAACGCCCCGAAAATAAAGACAACCTCGACAGCCGAAAAAGAGAAGAACAAATCAGACAAGGTGATAAAATGACCAATAATTCCAAGGAAAAGAAAAGTGAAAATAAATCGGATTAAACTTTCCGCTCCGGATTGGCTTTGAGAAATGCGTCCCAACCGCTAAAGGATTTGGTCTGAACTTCATTTCCGCTGTTGAAAAAATGACAAACCGCCGCGGCAAGTCCGTCGGTTGAGTCCAATCGTTTGGGCAATTCTTTCAAACCCAAAAGATTTTGCAACATTCCCGCCACTTGTTCTTTGGAAGCATTTCCGTTTCCGGTGATGGATTGTTTTATTTTTTTTGGAGAATATTCCGTTATCGGTACTTCCCGATAAAGTCCGGCGGCCATGGCAACACCTTGCGCTCGACCCAGTTTGAGCATGGACTGCACATTTTTCCCGAAAAAAGGCGCTTCAATGGCCAGTTCGTCCGGATGATACGTATCGATAATTGAAAGTGTTTTCTCAAAGATTTTCTTGAGTTTTAATTCGTGTGAGTCATATTTATGGAGCAAAAGTTCGTCCAGCAAAAGAAACTGCATTTTTTTCTTTTCGACTTTGATCAATCCAAAACCCATTACCGTTGTTCCCGGGTCAATTCCTAAGATGATTCGCTCCATTTCGCTAAATTATAAATAAAAATCCTGTCAGGCTTTGAAAACCCGACAGGATCGATATGTTTATGTAGTAAATTTAATTCAAACTTTCCAGATAAGCCTGCCAGCCTTTGGTTTGGTATTCCTTCGCTGACTCGGCGGCATTGGCGGACTGATAAATTCCACGACCCACAATCATAAAATCGGTGTGGTAATTTTTACAAACTCTTTCCGGTGTATTGTACTGTTGCCCTTTACCATCGGCCGACGAACTGATGTTTACGCCCGGAGTAAAAAGCAATAAATCATCCGAAATCTTTCTTTGTGCCACTGCGCCCATTACATTTGGAGCGTTTTCGGCTACGTTGAGCGCTTTGGTAATGTAATAATCATCGGTCAACGTACCTTTGGACGACATTTCCACAATGGCCACAACACCCAGATTTTCAAATACTTTCAGGCTTTCCTCACCTGCAATCACGTGCGAAGTTATCATATCGGCCCAACTTCCGATTTTGTAAATTCCTTCTTTGAACTGCAATTCCTGCGTATTTCCGATGTCGGCAAATTTCCGGTCTTCGAACAATAAAAATTCCTTTTCCCTTGCGATTTGTTTCAGTTTATCAATCAAATCAAAACTGAAATCCTTGATGATATCGGTATGAAGTTTCAATGCCACGATATAGTCGCCCACTTCTTCTGCCAGACGAATCAATTCGGCTGAACTAATCACATCGGCAGATGCAATCAGATTGGATTTTTTCTTCAAGGCAATTTCAATCAGTCTTTTTCCCACCGGATGATTGATGTTTTTTTGTTCGAGTGGAACTCTTTTGATTTCCGGTGGTGCAGGCGGATTGTTGAGGAAATTTTTAATTCTTGCTAATTCGGCATCGTTCAAACGATGGTAACGATGCAAAATATCGATGGCTTCGTTGATCGTAAAAAGTGTATGAACCGTATATCCTTTGGCTTTCAATTTCTGAATTCCGCCTTGTTCTCGGTCGAGAACCACTACGATATCGGTCACTTTCAGACCTTCGCGCTCGATTTCTTCGATGGTTTCCAAAAGACTTTGTCCGCTCGTAATCACATCCTCCACCAACAAACAATTTTGTCCGTCGTGGTAAACGCCTTCCACCATTCGTTTGGTTCCATAACCTTTGTTTTCTTTCCTTTTAATGATAAGCGGAATCCCACTTGCCAAGCTCATGGTCGTTCCCATCGGCAAAGCCGCATAAGGAACCCCACAAATTAATTCAAAAGGAGAATTTTCAACCAATTCCAAGAGGTTGTTGGACAATGTTTTTAACAATTGCGGACTGGATGAAAGCGGACGTAAATCCACATAAAACGGCGATTCGATTCCGCTTTTCAATGTGAAATTTCCAAATTTAATGATTCCTAATTCGTAAGCTTTGAGTAAAAAATCTTCGCGTTGCTGCATTTCTAAAAGGTTTGAGCAAAGTTAAAAGAATTCATCCATCCGACTCCTTAAATCCACAACAGTTTTCAAAATTTATACACAATTCTTTTTTTTAACCTATTACGCGTTTGACTGCTTAATTTTGATGCCTAATGAATTAGCCTTTTCTCTGATAAAGATTCTCGACTTATGAAAAATCCTTAACTTTGACAGGAAATAGATTTTTATGAATTTATTAAAAATCTTACCATAAATACTTTACAAACTGAAAGCTTTCATTAATAATCTGACTTACTAATAAATGCAAACAACCGAACAAGCAACACAAACATTACCTATCAAAGGTTACCTCGACATGGAAATCCCGGCGGGAATTGATTTGGTAGCTGAAATCAATAAAATGCGCAAGGAAAAAAATGCGATCATTCTGGCGCATTATTATCAGACCGGTGACATTCAGGACATCGCAGATTTTCTGGGCGACAGTTTACAATTGGCGCGTGCTGCTGCCGATACGGATGCCGATATGATTGTTTTCTGTGGCGTTCACTTCATGGCGGAAGCCGCCAAAATTCTGAATCCGAGCAAAAAAGTGGTTCTGCCCGATATGCTAGCGGGTTGTTCACTTGCCGATTCCTGTACAGGCGAAGGTTTACGTGCTTTGCGTGAGCAGAATCCCGGATCCATCGTGGTAAGTTATATCAATTGTGATGCAGGTGTAAAAGCGGAAAGCGATATCATCGTGACTTCTTCCAATGCCGAAACGATTATCAATTCATTGCCTCCTGAACAGAAAATCATCTTTGCACCCGATAAAAATCTGGGTCGATATCTGAACCAGGTTACGGGACGAAATATGATTTTGTGGGACGGTGCCTGTATGGTGCACGAAGCTTTTTCATTGGAAAGAATTGCCCAACAAATGGCAGAAAATCCAAATGCCAAACTGATTGCCCATCCCGAATCAGAAGAACCGGTTTTGCAGGTGGCTGATTTTATCGGTTCGACTTCGAGATTATTGGATTATGTTCAAAACGATGAATCTCAGGAATTCATCATTGCGACGGAAGAAGGAATCATCCATGAAATGCGGAAATTAGCTCCGCATAAAAAACTCATTCCGGCTTTGACACAGGATGAATCTTGTAATTGCAGCGAATGTTTTTACATGAAAAGAAACACGATGGAGAAGTTGTATCTCTGTATGAAATATGAATTACCGGAAATTCATATCGAAGAAGAGTTGAGGGTAAGGGCTTTGAAATCAATTAATAAAATGCTGGAATTATCAGTGAAGGTAAAATAAATTACCATACTTAACGAGCCTTTTCAAGGTTAAAACTTTTATTTAGCTAATTCCCTTTTTGGGCTTAGTGGGAACTTAGAATACTGATCCAAAGGATTTTTTTCAACTAAATGAATTTTCCTAAATTCGCTCAATGGCAGGAAAACTATTTTTGGTACCTACACCGATTGGCAACTTAAAGGACATGACCTTTCGGGCGATTGAAACGCTGAAGGAATCGGATTTGATCTTGGCGGAAGACACCCGGAACAGCGGAATCCTCCTGAAACATTATGAAATCTCCACGTCCATGCGTAGCTATCATGCGCACAACGAACACAAAGTTACGGACGAGATCATTCGCCAACTTCAAGAAGGAAAAACTTTTTCCTTGATTACCGATGCCGGTTCGCCCGGAATTTCCGATCCTGGTTATTTATTGGCAAAAGCTTGTGTGGAAAATGGAATTGAAGTGATTGCACTTCCCGGTGCGACCGCATTTGTGCCGGCTTTGACGGTTTCCGGTTTGATTTCAAATGAATTTGTTTTTGTCGGATTTCTACCGGTAAAAAAAGGCCGCCAAACCAAACTCAACGAATTAAAAGAAGAAAAAAGAACCTTGATTTTTTATGAATCTCCGCATAAAATCACCCGGACTTTAAAGGATTTGGCAGAATTTTTCGGTGCGGAAAGAAAAGCAAGTTTATCAAGGGAAATCACCAAAAAATTTGAGGAAACACTTCGCGGAACGCTGGAAGAATTGCATAAAATTTCAGAAGAAAGAAACCTCAAAGGCGAGATGGTTTTGGTGGTGGAAGGTTTTAATCCCTGAACCTCACATCTCGTATATTCAGTTGCAAATAGGAATTTCCTTTCCAATGGTTTTCTTCAATCGAATACACCACATCAAATCTTCGGTATTGAAAATCTTTTGAAAATTCGCCCATATTAAAAGCAACAGCTGGCATTTGAATGTTTCCATCGACAAGGGTGAGTCGAAGGTGTTCTCTGTTTTTACCCATTTCTTTGATGTTTCCGCCGATGAGGTTTTGCGTCAAGAACAAAGGTGTCATATTTTCCGGCCCGAAGGGTTCCATTTGGTCCAAAACTTTCAAGAAAAAAGCTGTGATATTGGAAAACTGAATTTCCGTATCGATTTCCAGTGAGGGTTTTCGCTGAATCGGTCGGATTTTCTCTTTGACTAAACTTTCAAAACGTTCTTTGAAAGTTTCGTAATTTTCAATCGGCATCGTAAGTCCGGCTGCAAATCGATGTCCGCCGTATTTGGTCAATAAATCGGAACAGCTATCAATTACTTCATAAATATCAAAATCCTTTACAGATCGGGCAGATCCTGTGATTTCACCGTCATTTCCTTTGGTCAAAACTAGGGTTGGACGATAATAAGTTTCAATCAGTCTTGAAGCTACGATTCCCAGGACGCCTTTGTGCCAGCTGGGGTCATAAACCACTGTTGTATAGCGGTCTTCTTCTCCATTTTGCTGTATCATTTCAATGGCTTCTGTCGTTACCTGTCCGTCGGTTTCTTTCCTCTCGTCGTTTAGATTATTGATTTTTACAGCAAATTCCGATATTTTGGTTTCGTCTTCTGCAATCAAGAGCTCAACGGATTGGGAAGCATGTTTTAATCTTCCGGTGGCATTTATTTTGGGTGCAATTGAAAATACGATGTTGGAAATATTGAGTTTTTCAATCTGTTTTTCGCCCAATAGGCTTTTCAATCCTGGTCGAGGTGATTCTTGAATTTTTTTGAGTCCATAATATGCCATGGTTCGGTTTTCACCGACAATCGGTACGATGTCCGCAGCAATACTGACGACCAATAAATCCAAGTATTTATCCAATTCCGAGGTATCCAATTCGAGCTTTTTGGCGATTGCTTGAATGAGTTTAAATCCCACGCCACATCCGCTCAATTCCTTGAAAGGATAAGAGCAATCATTTCTTTTGGGATCCAGAACAGCGACAGCTTCAGGTAATTTTTCTCCTGGTAAATGGTGATCGCAAATGATAAAATCAATGTTTTTTGCGTTGGCGTAATCAATTTTATCTACAGCTTTTATGCCGCAGTCCAAGGCGATGATGAGGGAGAATCCATTGTCTTCTGCAAAATCAACACCTTGAAAAGAGATTCCGTAGCCTTCGGTATATCGATCAGGAATATAGTAGGAAACGTTTGGATAAATCGACTTGATGAAGTCGTACATCAGGGCTACGGCAGTGGTTCCGTCCACGTCATAATCTCCATATACAAGGATGTTTTCTTGATTTTCAACCGCTTTTAAAATTCGATTTACCGCTTTGTCCATGTCTTTGATTTGGTAAGGATCATGAAGGTGGGCAAGTTCCGGTCGGAAAAACTTTCGTGCAGAGTCAAAACTAGTTATGCCCCTCTGAGCCAAAATGACGGCAAGGGGAAATGGAAGCTTTACTTCTTCCATCAACAGTCTGACGGTTTCCAATTCTGGTGTGGGCTTTTTTACCCATTGGTTTCTCATTTCCAAATGGTATTATGCCTCTAATTTAGGATTTTTATTTCTTATTGACTTCCTTCACGTACTTTTCCAGGGCCATAGTCATGGATGGAGTTTCGGGTGTTGGAACTTCGATGTCAATTCGCAATCCCATTTCCTTAGCTGCCTGAACGGTTGTTTTCCCAAAAACAGCAATGCGTGTTTTGTCTTGTTTGAATTTAGGAAAGTTTTCAAATAAGGATTTAATTCCCGATGGAGTAAAGAAAACCAAAATGTCGTATTTCACATCTTCCAAATCAGACAAATCACTTGAAACGGTACGACAAAGAACACCACGCTCCCAATTCAATCCCATTTCATCTAGGAATTTAGGAACATCTGGTTTCAAAACGTCTGAGGAAGGTAAAAGGAATTTTTCGTCCTTGTGTTTTTTGAAATAAGGCGCCAAATCCTGAATTTCTTTCTCCCCGATATAGGTTTTTCTTTTTCGGTAAACGATGTATTTCTGCAAATAAAAAGCAATGGCTTCTGACTGACAGAAATATTTCATATCGTCAGGAACTTGGAAGCGCATTTCTTCGGCCAAGCGGAAATAGTGATCAATCACATTTCGGCTCGTAAATATAACCGCAGTATATTTCGAAAAGTCAATTTTCTGTTGTCGTACATCTCGGGCATCTGCCCCCTCGACTTGAATGAACGAACGAAAATCAATTTTGACTTTGTTGCGTTTACTTATATCGAAATAAGGAGAAGAATCCGTAGTAGGCTGAGGCTGTGAAACGAGGATAGATTTTACTTTCATTTGCTTGTTTTTATTACCACAAATTCAGGAATTTAAATAGTACCAGAAGGGGTAATATTTCCAGTGCGCAAAGATACAAAATATTATAATACAAAATCTTGCTTTGTTTATCGGGTTGATTTTTGAAAATAAACACATAATTATAGGCGCGAATTGTGATGAGCAATAAGAGCAAGACCATCAGGATCGTCATCTGATTTATTCCAGAGAAATAATACAATAAAACACTCACCCACAGTGCTATAACTGAGTATGCCCGAAAATAATTATTGGTTTTCAAGTTGAAATTTCGGTCATGCGAAATCCCAAATGCATAAGCCGCAACTCCTCCGAGGGAAGCTCGAAGACCTAAATAAATGAGTACGATGAGCCCGGCCATCAAGACTTTTAACAAGGGTGTGTCAAAGATATAATCGTAGTCTGAGGGGAGAAAGTCCAATAAAATAGCACCGATAAGAAAGGAAAAACATATCTGAAAAATGAGTCCAAAAAGCAATTGATTCTCATTGACCTCCAAAAAACGTTCAAAACGCCCCAATCCCTCAAAATTATACGAAAACAAAAGCTTGCCGATTACAATCAGCAAAAGCGTAAAAACGAGTACATAGATGACCCAATCTAAGTTTTCCGAAGCTCGTTCCAGAAAAAACACATTCAAAAATGTTTTCATATTCCTGCAAAAATACAAAAGCAGTCCTTAGAATATGAATTATATTAGCACCTTATTTGAAAACTATGCCAGAAAACCTAGTCATCATTCCGACTTATAATGAAAAAGAAAACATGGAAGCGGTTTTACGAGAGACTTTTTCTCTGGAAATTCCCTTCGATGTTTTGGTGGTTGACGATAATTCTCCTGATGGAACTGCAAATTTGGTAAAGTCATTACAGCTTAACTATCGTCAGCTTTTTCTGGAAGTTCGAAAAGAAAAAGACGGTTTGGGCAAAGCTTATACACATGGTTTCCGATGGGCGTTGGAGCGGGATTATCAGTTCATTTTTGAAATGGATGCGGATTTGTCACACAATCCAAAGGACTTACCTCGCTTGCTTGAAGCGCTGAAAAAGGATGCCGATGTGGCGGTTGGTTCTCGATACTCTCACGGAGTCAATGTAGTGAATTGGCCGATGTCGAGAGTTCTCCTTTCATTTATCGCTTCGAAATATGCCCGATTTGTGACAGGGCTTCCGGTTCATGATGCGACGGCTGGATTTGTTGGTTACCGAAGAATTGTTTTGGAAACTTTGGATTTAAATCAAATCAAATTTAAGGGGTATGGATTCCAGATTGAAATGAAATACAAGGCTTGGCGTAAAAAATTCAGAATCCAAGAAGTCCCTATTATCTTTACCAATCGTGTGTACGGCGAGTCCAAAATCAGTTCCAACATCTTGGGCGAAGCGGTTTTTGGTATTTTAATGTTGAGAATTCGAAGTATCTTTGGGAGGTTATGAGAAAAGCCGGACTAATTTTAATGCTTTTATCCCTATTGGCTTGCAGTCGTATTGTTGAAACGCCTGAAAACCTTGTGAGCGAACAGAAAATGGCAGCTATTCTGGCTGAGGTTTATGCCTATCAACAGTCTTCTTATCTAAGTGAAATCAGCTCTGAAAATCAGGATTTCGCCAAAATTGATGCGAGCATTCTAAGCAAATACGAAACCCATCCAAAGGATTTCGAGGAGAGTTATAAATATTATTATCTCCAACCTGATGTTTTCAAAGAAATCCTTTTGGAAGTTCGAAGTCAGCTCGAATCACAGCTTACCGATGAGGAGCGAAAGAAAAGGGAGGAAGACCGCGAAAGCAAAGAGAAAAAGTAATTTATTCGAGAAATTTACGGATAAATTCAAGTGAGGCTTCGGGGTTTTCTAAATGCGCCATATGCCCTGTTTCTAATTCCAAAGTCGAGATGTTTTCTTTGTTTGGAATTATTTTTTTCAATTCTTCGGGGTTTACAGCTTTGTCATATTTCCCTAAAATAATTCCAATTTTCCCTGGAAATTCTTCCAAAAGAAAACTTCGGTCTATGCGAAGTCGCATTCCTTTGAGTGCCGCCGTTACGCCTTGCAGGGAAGTTTCGCGAGCCAACTCTTTGGCGAATTCAATTTCGGGCTTTAGTTTTTCTAAATTTCCTTCGGCAAAAAGGGTAGGGATGCTCATTTTGATAAGGGTATCGAGGTTTTTTTTGGCGGTTTCTACCGCTTTTAATCGTTGTTCTTTTTTTTCGGGCGCATCTGGAAAACTAGTTGAATTCATCAGAATAAATGATTTGATATCCTTCGGAAATAATTCTGCATACGCCAAAATCACATATCCGCCCATAGAATGTCCCAGGAAATCGGCGTTTGAAATGCCCAAGTAGTCCAAGGTTTCTTTGAGTTCTCTCGCCATCAATTCCATGGTGTGAACCTCATCAAAATTTTTGGAATTACCATGTCCCGGAAGGTCGATTAGAATTATTTGATAAGATGAAGAAAGCTCTTCAGCCATCGAATTCCACATTTTCAAATTCTCCAAATAGCCATGCACTAAAACCACTGGATTGCCGTATCCTTTTATTTCGTAATTCAACATTTCGTTCTGATTGATATTCCTTGTAAATTTACAGAAAGTTTTCGTGTATGCGTTTCATTCTTTGCTTGTTCATTTTTATTTTTCTTGTAATTTCCTGTAAAATGGAGCCCAAAACGCCGGTTGTTGCGTCGGAAGATTTTGACAAAGTCGGTTATGCTCTTGATTTGAAAAAAGAAAGAGAACCTAAAGAAGCAAAGGAAATCCCTGCTGAAAATCGAGTTATCCGATCCGATACAATGAATTCTCCAAAAACTCCGATTAAGGTGTTTACCGAAACGACAGATACGGTTTCATTGAGGGTGGTCTATGGCAAAATTAAGGATGGTCTTTACGAAATGTATCGTTCTGTAAATCGTATTCTCGCTGTATTCCTCTTCCTTACCGAAAATCATAAAATCCTTTATAAAATCTATATTGATTTCCTCCACGTATAGTTTTTTACACATAAACCCTTCAAAACGATCGAGGAGATGGAAGAATACTTTGTATCGTTTGTAGGTAGAATGACAGATCATTTCCTTTTAGATATCTATATACCATTTCATATAATGTAACAAAGAATTTTCCGGCAGTTCCGAAGAATTACCGCTACAAACTGCTTGGATCTCCCTTGCCATCGTGCGTTGATGCAGCTGTTTTTTCTCCGAACGCTTTTCACGGATATGCTCGGCAAGCTCCTTTTTCAGATAGTCCAATTTTACATTCAGCTTTTTGTGTTTTTTCAGATATATGTTCACGGGGCGTTGTTTCTCTTTGTCCCAGTCATCGTCTGAAATCCTCAGATGTGTACGAAAAGTATAGGTTTTATTTTGAAGTTTATCGGTAAGGTTCAGGTGGATGTTTTTGGTGGTACCTGTTTGGGGCAAGAAGAATTCAAATGTCATTTCGTTGAATTTTAACGGATTAATTTTCAACGAATTTAACATAAAAAAGTAGTCCTACGTAGACTATTGTTTAATCTATTGATTTACAGATCAACATTTTCAGTAAACAGATTAGGAAGAGTGATGTGTTTTTGACACATAACTGTTTTGAATAAAATAAAGACGGAAAAACTCTTCTTTTATTTACAGTTATCTATTATCCAGAAATTTACAGATTTGATGTTTCGGATTTTTTAGTTACATTTGCAGTGAAAAAGTAGTCTACGTAGGACTATTATTTAACCCACCTGACCAACCAATGAGAATGAAGGACATAAAAGCAGAAAACTTATTTTTCGTATCGGGCAACTCTAAGTCGTTCGTTCTTTTATGCCTCTTTGTTTTTTCCGCTTCTCTTTCTGCTCAGATTTTCCAAAGCAACAATACGGAAATTTTTATCGTAGATGAAACGGTAGTTACACAAAACTTTTCGCAAATCCAAAAAACAGACTCTGCTCATATCTATATTGTTACAGGAACCACGGTTACAGGGTTACACTCTGACCAAAACATTGCGGTTATTTATTTGGAAAAACCTGAAGAAACAAAAACACATTTAGCGGAAAAATATTCTGAACAGGAAAAAAAGGTAGCGGAACATACACCAAGCGAAACAAAGGCAATACTCCCAAAAGAAACCTTTAAGCAAAATGACAGGCAAAAACGTTCCTTTTTTTCAGCTTATCACAGCACGGCTGTTGCTCCCACCTCTGTGCAAGACATAAAGCTGATTGATTTTCCACCTGAAGAAATAAAATATGTCCACCATAAGGCAACTTCCCAAAAACTGATTTTTGAGAAGGAAAATCTCTTACTACTTTCTGTTTGTTTAACTGTAAACAAGATTCGTCCGCCACCTTTTGTTTAGAAATATAGATAGCATCAACGCGGAGAAAAGAGTTTCAAATGACTTTTTTCCTTTTACAAATCAAATTTTATAACAAAATGAAAGAAATATTATATACAACAACATTATTGCTTACGACACTTGTATTCGGTCAAGTCGGCATCAATACAGAAAATCCGCAAGCAATGTTTCACATAGACGGAGCAAAGAATAATCCTGCCATCGGATCTCCTTCTAATTCACAACAATCAGATGACTTTGTTTTTACAGAAGATGGAAATGTAGGTTTGGGAACCATTTCACCTAAAGTAAGATTAGATTTGCGAGCATCCAATGATACGAATAATGCCATTGGTATTAGTAGCACGACAAAATCAGCCTCAGATGCAGGAGCAGGAGCTATTCGTTATGTAGATAAATCAGGAGGTCGAATACAGGTATCCAACGGAATTACGTGGGAAAATATAGCATCTGTTCCTACTAAGGCTAATATAGTAGCGAGAATCAATGAAGCTAACAATACACAAAAATTCACTTACAATGTAGTGAAAAATGTTACCAACTGGGAAGAAATGCATGATCCAACATCAAACTTTGATCCCGTTACAGGAATCTTTACCGCTCCAAGAGATGGGATATATACTGTAAGTTTTACATTCAATTTTGTAAACGGGCCCATATTGGCAAACAGTTCCGTTGAATCCCAAATCATTAAAAATGGAAATACAGTTGCTGTAAAATGCCTGAAAACCTATGGAAAATCAACACGTCCAGCTCAATCTGCAGGAAACTGTGTTTCCAGTATTTTTCTTGAAGAAGGTGAGACGATAAATGCACGGCTTTTACAGCTAATAGATAATACGACTTCAGGAGGGAGAGGCTTACGTTCTTCCACAACCATCACCAATTCATTTTTTGGTTTTAATAATCTTACCATTGTAGAACAATAAAAACATTGAATTATGAAATACTTTATATCCATAGTGGTTTCAATTCTTATGCCTGGAATCGCTTTCAGTCAAGTTGGAATCGCAACCAGTAACCCTCAGCATATATTGCATATTGATGCAGCTGCCAATAATACAACGGCTCCGGCAGATAATAGAAATAATGACGACGTGGTCGTTACTTCTCAAGGAAAATTAGGCGCAGGAAATATAGCTCCAATTACTAAGGTTGATCTTAGAAATGCATCAAACGAAAATATCATTGGTATCGGTGTTACAAATCAGTCTGCATCCTTAGCCGGTGCAGGAGCCGTACAATACCACGAAAGCGGAATCAACTGGGGATTAAGCTATTCAAACGGAAGCAGTTGGGTGTTTTTGCCGGTTGTTCCTGATAAAGCATTGGTGTATGCTACAAAGAATACAGCACAATCCATAAACTCTGGCGGTACCACTGTAACCACCATTATAAATTGGGTTGAAAATACGGATCAAACAAATAGTTTTGACCCTACTACAGGTGTATTTACAGCTCCTAGAGACGGTGTATATATTGTTTCTGTGAACCTTGCAACACAATCTGGTAGTATCCCAAACAACAGTTATACAGAAACGATTGTACAATCAAACACTACAACTGGAGTTCCTCAGTTTCGTTGTGTTAATTCATATCCCGGCTATACTACCGGGTCAGCTACTAACACATCCGGGAATAATTGTACGGGAATCTTTTATCTTGAGACAGGCAATACCATCAGTACGGGATTCAGACACAACTTTGGTTCTGCAAGAAATTTAGCTGCCGATAGCAGTCTTAATGCCTTAACAATAACACAATTATAATTAAAATAAGATGAAATATATTTTTATAATACTATTGAGCATATCAATATTATCAAAAGCTCAGAATGGGGTTGGTATCAATACCGAAAAACCTCAAGGAATATTTCACATTGATTCTAAAAAGAATACACCTGAAACAGGAGCTACTTTAAACCAGTTATCAGATGACTTTATTGTGAAACATACAACGGGAGATATTGGAGTAGGTACCAATGCACCAAAGGTAAAACTAGATATCAGGAATAATTCTGTCAACAATGCTTTAGGAATAGGAGATACAAATCTTACCGCCACTGAAGCAGGAAAAGGAGCCATAAGATACAATGGTTCTTCTCTACAGTATTCTAATGGTACACATTGGGAGAATCTTTTAACAGAAAGCCCTGCAAAAACAGTTGTCATTGCGACCAAAACCAATAACGATACTTATGCTTATGAGCCGGGAGGACATAGTTGCACCAATTGTAATGTTACAGGAGCTCCGCACAGGACTTCTGCTTATCTCACAAATTGGACGCAGAAATATAACACCACCACAGATGGTGGAAGTTTTGATGCCTCAACCGGGATTTTCACAGCAAACAGGACCGGAACTTTTACAGCTACTTTCACGTTTGCATTAGCTGACGGAATGATAAGAGCCTGGGACGGGTCTGCCAATCCTGTTGATACCAACCAGATAGAAGCAATCTGGAGAGTATACAATGCAAGCAATATTGAAATAAATTCGGTAAAATGTGCCAATACATTTCCTTCGGACAGCAGACAAAATTCGGGGGATTCAGGAAATGCAAAGGCAGGCTCTAATTGTACGGCAATTTTTCACTTACAGGCAGGGCAGACCATCAGACCGGCCTTATGGATAGACTTAAATCCCGGAGGCCCTAAACTATTTGACCTCACTCTTTCAGGAACAAATTCAATATATAATAATTTAACAATTGTTGAGAATTAAATATCTAACAATAAATAAATTTCAAAACAATTAACATAGGCACTTTAATCAACCAAAGAGTTACAGAGAGCGGGATAGAAATGTCCCGCATCTGTAACTTTTTAAGTGTTCAGAAGAAGAGATAAAAGAAATGTACGCTCAGAAAAATCTTCCTACGGATATTCTTTTGAAATGGAGCAAACTCTTAGATTACGATTTTTTCAGGATTTATACACAGCATCTTATATTGTATTCTCCATCATCGTCAGACGTAAAATCAGAAAAACAAATTAGAAAAAAAACAATTCTACCCCAATTCCGAAAAAATATATATACCAAAGAAGTCATCGACTTCATTTTAGAACAAATTGAAACCGGAGAAAAGACAAAAATCCAAGTAATGAAAGAATAAAACATCCCAAAAGCAACTTTATACAAATGGATCAGTAAATACAAATAACAACACCCAATTACAAACGCATTTATTTGGATATTCTTACCAAGAAATTTCCCGAAAAAATAGAAATGTGCAGCCAAATAATCGAGAAAGCAGATTTGTCAGCTTCTGATGTCATCATACTCAATGAAAAAATCTTCGGTGCAAACCCATCTCAAAACCAAAAGCTTCGTTCTTACAGCAAATCCGATATTTTTAAAATCTTGGATTATCAGAAAAAACACCATCTGAACAATAGTCAATTGGCAAAACATTTCAGAATCAGCAGAAACTCCATTACCAAATGGAAAAGAATGTTTTTGGTTTAAAGGACACTTTATTAACTCAAAAACAAAACACCCTCTGACATCATAACCCGAAGTAGGACACGCAAAAATGTAGCAAACTTGAAGATCCCGCTACATATGGCACCGCTTATGGAGCCACTTACAATCCATCCAAAACTGCTTGGATTGAGTTTCCGATAATAATTCTCCGATGGAACCAGCCTAAACTGAGTTCGTAAAAAAGCTGCAGACTAATGTCTTTTCTCCCTTGCATACAGAAAGATACAAAAAATTTCAGTAGGTTTGAGTAGTGCAACCGGCACAGCGAATTGGCGAAATAGCTTGTTAATGAGTATGTTGAGCTTTTATATTTCGTAATCCACAAAAGGCTTTTGCTAAATATCGTAAAGCTCCAAAACGTTATCTCCAATCTTACAAAACTGCTTATGAAGTTAAAATTCAGACTATTAAATTTAATTATTCTCTTTGTGATATTCTCAAATATTTCAAGTTGTCAAAACAATATGGGAGAAGGAAAATACTTCGAAAATGTTTGAGATTTAAAACTTAACTACACCATTAGAGGAAAGGGACCGGTAATGATTGCCGGGCATTTAAGTTCCGGAAAAATTGGTTATGAATTAACTTTAAAACCGTTGGAAAATTACTTTACAATGGTTTATTACGAGCCAAGAGGAACCGGAAAATCTGAAACGCCAAAAACAATTGAAGAGTATAATCAAGATTTTATCGTTCAAGAAATCGAAGATCTTAGAAAGAAATTAAACGTTAATAGAATCTGGATTTTTGGACATTCTGACCAAAGTTCAATTGCTTTAGAATACGCTTTAAAATTTCCGAAAAACACTTCCGGGTTAATTCTAACAGGAACAAGTTTAGTCGGGACTCAACAAGAAACTTTTGACCGAAGAAAAAAATCCGAAACACAAAGAGCAAAAGAATCTGCTTGGTTTAGTCAAGTCCTAAAAGATTGGGATTATATGATTGAACATAAAACTCAAACAAACAAAGAAGGAAAAGATATTTCAAATGCACCAATAAAATGGTGGTGTTATGATGAAGAAAGCGTCCAAAAAGTAATTCCGATCGTGAAAGAAATATCCAAAACAGGAAGACGAAAACCGATTAATGATTTTTATGCAGTGGAAACCGAAGCAGAACGACAAAAATACCTTAATTATCAAAAATTGTTTCCAAACATCGCAACTAATATTCTGATAATTAATGGAAAATTTGACACCAATAATCCGCCAAAATTCGCAGAAGAATTACAAAAAGCTTTGCCTAACTCTAAATTTGTTTTAATTGACAAAGCCGGGCATTTCCCGTGGATAGAGAATCCTGACAAATCATTCCAAGCAATCGAGAACTGGTTAAAGACTATTAACCTGAGTTCTATTAAATAAAAACTGCAAGCAACAGAATAACCGTTGCGCAGCTCCTTTTTTTCAGAAAATAATTCATATAAACAAAATTCTTTAAAGCGATTAAGTTAAGCCCTTGCTCTCTTTAAATAGAAATAAGCCGTCAGAATTCCGAAAATCAGATGCAAGGCGATGCTTGGGGTGGGAGTTTTCGCATCGAAGCCAATTTAATTTGGTAAAAATCAGATGTGAATTTTAATTTCCAAAATGTATAAATTCAGTTTGAATTGGAAGGAAAATGCAGATAATTATCAGTTTTCATTAAATTTCACCCATAAATCGTAACGAATTAATATATTGTTCAACCAATAAAACAAAAATTAAATTTTCTATGAAAAAATTTGGACTTGCGTTCGCGTTTTTGGGGATAATAGGAAGTAATACTATGGCTCAGGAAATCGAATTTGAAGAATATGATCTGCCAAATGGTCTTCATGTCATTTTGCATCAGGATCATTCAGCACCAGTAGTGGTAACCTCTGTGATGTACCATGTGGGAGCAAAGGATGAACAGCCCGATCGCACCGGGTTTGCCCACTTTTTTGAACACCTTTTATTTGAAGGAACGGAGAACATCGCAAGAGGCGAATGGTTCAAAATCGTTTCTTCGAACGGAGGACGAAACAATGCCAACACCAGTGATGACCGAACTTATTATTATGAAGTTTTCCCTTCCAATAATTTACAGTTGGGATTGTGGATGGAGTCTGAGCGTTTGATTCATCCTGTGATCAACCAAATTGGTGTGGACACTCAGAATGAAGTTGTAAAAGAAGAAAAACGACTTCGGGTAGATAATCAACCTTATGGAAATCTACTTAAAGCTGTGAAAATGCATATGTTTAAAAACCATCCTTATCGTTGGACAACGATTGGTGAAATGGAACATTTGGACGCAGCTACATTGGATGAATTTCAGGCCTTTTTCAAGAAATTTTATGTAACGACCAATGCTGTTTTGGTCGTGGCGGGTGATTTTGAAAAAGATCAGGCAAAAAAATGGATTTCGGATTATTTCGGTTCGATTCCAAAAGGAGAAGCACCTGTGAAGAAGCAATACGAAGAAGAGCCCATCACAGAGGAGATTCATGCGAGTTGGGAAGACCCGAACGTGCAGTTGCCCATGATGATTACGGCTTATAGAACGCCTTCTATGAAGTCGCGTGAAGCAAGAGTTCTGGATATGATTTCCACACTTCTGAGCGATGGTAAAAGTTCAAGACTGTACAAAAGATTAGTCGATACGGAAAAGAAAGCTTTGGATATCGGTGCATTTAATTTCAGTCAGGAAGATTATGGTTCTTATCTAATTTATGCACTTCCGGTGGGTGACACTCCTTTGAGTGATTTGTCGTCTGCTTTTTCAGATGAAATCAAGAAGATTCAAACGGATTTGATTTCGGAAAGGGAGCATCAGATGTTGTTAAATAAATTTGAGAATCAGTTTGTGAATTCCAACTCAAATGTAGAGGGTGTTGCACACAGTTTAGCGACTTATTATCTACTTTACCAAGACGTAGATCTAATCAATACGGAATTGGACATTTACCGTTCGATTACGAGAGAGGAAATCAGAGATGTGGCGAAAAAGTATTTGAATGACAACCAAAGGCTTGTATTGGAATACGGTCCGGAGAAAAATTAATCGGCTAAATCAAGAATTAAGAAAATGAGAAAATTAGTATATATATTCGTTATGGCGTTGTTAACCGTCGGAGTTCAGGCACAAGTGGACAGATCTCAACCCCAACCGGGTCCGGCTCCAAAAGTAAATTTAGGAACACCCCAAACATTTGAATTAAAGAACGGACTCAAAGTAATGGTGGTAGAAAATCATAAATTACCTCGAGTGTCCATTACGTTGAGCATAGACAATCCGCCTTTTGTAGAGGGCGATCAAAAAGGGATTCATGACCTAACGGGAGCTTTGATGGGCAATGGAACCAGCAAGATTTCAAAAGAAGCTTTCCAAGAAGAAATCGATTTCATGGGTGCTCGAATTAATCTTCATGCTTCCGGTGCGAGTGCCAATACACTTTCGCGTTATTTCCCAAGAGTTTTGGAATTGATGGCAGAAGGCGCCATCGACCCAAATTTCACTCAAAATGATTTCGATACGCAGTTAGCTCGGTTCATCGATGGTTTGAAATCCGAAGAAAGATCGGTAGCTTCCAATGCGGCACGAGTAGAAAATGTTTTGGTTTTTGGGGCGAATCATCCGGCAGGAGAATTCACGACAGAAGAAAAATTGAAAAATTTGACTTTGAATGATGTGAAAAATCATTACCAGACATATTTCGCACCCAATAATGCTTATTTGATTGTGATGGGCGATGTGAAGTTCAAGGATGTGAAAAAGTTGGTTAATAAGAACTTTAAAAATTGGAAAAAAGGAAATATTCCGGCTTCTGATTATCCGAATCCGACCAATGTGGCCAAAACCGAAATTAATTTTGTGGATATGCCCAATGCCGTTCAGTCGGAAATTGCGATTTTGAGTTCAGTTAATTTGAAAATGACTGACAAAGATTATTTTGCAGCGATCATAGCCAATCAGATTTACGGTGGGGATTTTAACAGTTACCTGAATATGAATTTACGTGAAGCCAATGGATGGACTTATGGTGCACGTTCGAGCATTCGTGGCAATAAATACGTTGGGAAATTCAAAGCTGGATCACAGGTTCGCAATGAGGTAACCGATAGCGCGGTGGTGGAAGCGATGAAAGAATTGAACCGTATCCGAACTGAAAAGGTATCACCGGAAACACTTGCTACGGTAAAGGCTACATTCATCGGGAATTTCGTGATGGATGCAGAGAAGCCAGAAGTCATTGCTCGTCAAGCTTTGCTCACTCAAACACAAGGACTTCCCGCGAATTTTTATCAAAATTACATTCAAAACATCAATGCGGTAACTGCGGAAGATGTACAGAAGGCGGCTCAGAAATACTTTTCTCATAATAATGCGAGAATTTTGGTCGTAGGTAGGGCAGCAGATGTATTGCCTGCACTTGAAAAGCTTCCGTATCAAATCAATTATTTCGATCGTTTTGGGAATCCAACGGAGAAGCCTCAGCAAAAACAAGTTGGTGAGGGTGTTACAGTAAAATCGGTTTTAGAGAATTACATTGAAGCGATTGGTGGAGATAAGGTAAAGTCGGTAAAATCTGTTCATGCTACTTATGAAGCGGAAGTTCAAGGTATGAAACTGAACATGAAAGCCATCAATACAAGCGATGGAAAGGCGATGAACGTTGTGAGTGGAATGGGTATGGAACTTTCCAAAACGGTTTTTGACGGGAAATCCGGATATCACTTACAGCAAGGGCAACGCATAGATATGGATGAAGAGGAAATTGCGGCTTATCAATACGAAGCGCATCCTTTCCCTGAATTGGTTTTGGCGGATAAGCCGGGTGTTAGTTTAGCAGGGATTGAAACCTTCAACGGAAAAGATGCCTATGTAATCGTTGACGGAAAGAAAAAGACGTACTACGACATAGAAACCGGATTGTCATTGGGTACTTCCAGCGAATTGGAAGCGCAAGGACAGACGATTTCACAGACGATGATTTATGGCGAATACAAGGAATACGACGGGATTAAATATCCGTCAGAATTCACCATGAATGTTGGTGTTGACATGAGTTTTAAAGTTCAGGACATCAAATTCAACGAAGAGGTTTCCGATGCCGATTTCCAATAAATAGAAGTTTAATATTTGTAAAATCCCTGTCAATTGGCAGGGATTTTTTTGATGGGGGAATTTGGAAAGTTAAGTATATTTGGGGGTTAGGTAGTCTATTTACTAGAAAGCAATTTGAAAAACATAAAAATTGAATAATTGAAAAGTATATACAAAAATCTTTTTTTACTTTTTCTTACAGTTTTGCTTTTTTCATGTAAAGAAGACTATACCTTGACATCTCGCTCTTTTATTTTCTCAAGAAAACTACTTATAAACAAGCTTTTATCTGAGAAAGTAATTGTTAATTGTGAAATTAAAGATGAGAGTATCGACAAATTCATTATGAAATACGATGAGAAAATTGAAGAAGCCCTGATAAGGCTTTAGAAATTTTCTCATTCCAAAATAGGGTTTTGTCAAACATTCATAAATGAAAATCAATTTTTTAATTGATTGTACTGTTTCTGATTTCATTTGTTGTTGTTTATTGCCAAGCACAACCCAAAACGCCTACACACAAAAGCTGGAATATGCCCTGAATGGCAACATAAAAGAGGTTACAGATTATACAAAGGAGTGGAGATTCATCACACTCATTCTTCGTGTTCTGAATGACAGCTAACCCTTTTTTTTGTCTGCCGAAGCTCCTTGTTTCGCGGAAACTTCTAATAATTATCCCTCAGAAATTCCAGGAGTTTTTGAGTTTCTTGTCTTACTTGCCAGTTTTGTTTTTGAAAATGATTGTTCATTACGCTAAAAATCAAGGTTCTTCCGGACTTTGTTTTGAGGTATCCGCTGAGGCAATAATTATTGGACAAAGTTCCTGATTTCGCATATACATAGGGTGTTTTTCCGCCGTAATTTCCTTTGAGTGTTCCGGTTCTTCCTCCGACCGCAAAAATATTGAAAAGTCTTTCTTCTGCGAATTCCTTATAAAGTTTATCGAGCACGTGAACCATGGTTCTTGGTGTGAATAAATTATACCTCGAGAGTCCTGATCCATCGACCCAAACGGGATCTTCGGGCATTGATTTTAAGTGTCTGGTTTTCATGTAATTAATTGCTTTTTCGGAACTCATGGAACCGGAAATTTGAGCTGAAACCATTAGTAAAATCTGTTCTGCCAGAAAGTTGTCACTCACCTCCATCATTCGTTTATACACCAAATCCGATGGCAAACTAAACAATACTTTTGCATTTTTTCCTAATAATTTATCATTGAGAAAGACTTCTTTTCCGACTGCTTCGGAAAGCATTTGACGGATCAATTCGTCTTTCACCACAAAAGGAATCCGAGTGGAATTACCATTTCGGGAGCCTAAATAAAATTTATTTTCATAAAAATCCCGACTAAATAGGCTCTCTTGGTATTCCACTGAATCAGCCAAGGTAAGTGGAAAGGCAGAAGGTCCGCTTTTTCCTTTTCGCAAAGTGGCCATATTTCCATAAAGCGGAAATTCACTTCGTTCGGGTGAGTAATGCTTTTCATAATCTTCCCAAGACCATCCCAATCCTAAACGAGTTCCTTCGAATTTGCCCCAACTCAGGTAAATATCACCTGGTTCATTTTTTAAAAAATCGATAGCGCGGTTGACGGATCGGAATTCGGGATGAAGAAAAGTCGGATCTCCCAATCCTTCGATGTAAAGATTTCCGTTTTTACGTTCGTATCGCAGTGCTGGAATGGAATCGGGAAGAACTTTCATCGCACTGTAAAGTGAAAGAATTTTCACATTGGACGCTGGTGTAAAATATTTCTCACCATTGTAGTCAAAAAGGACTTCGGCGGTTTCTGCATCTTGCAAATAAAATCCTGTAAATTGATTCTTATAAAAATCAGATTCCAAATGATTTTGAATCCATTCGGATTGAGATTTCAGGACAAGGGGTAAAAATAGAATTAAAAAAAAGAATGCTTTCCTATACATAATGATTAAGTCTAATTAGTCGGTTTATCATCAGTCGGCAAAATTCTCATAATACTTTGTGGAAAAGGGATTTTGATATCGTTTTCATCGAGTTTTTCTTTGGTTTTTTTGTAGAGTTTATAGTATGCTTTCCAATACTCATCACGTTTTACAAATCCCCAGACGGCAAGATTGATACTAGTTTCTGCAAATTCAAGTACTTCCACTACTACTTCTTGGTCTTTTAAGATCATCGGTTCTTCTTTGAGCATATCCTTGAGAACTTGTTGGGCTTTTTCCATATCATCGCTATAAGAAATCCCTACTTTTATGACAAGTCGTCTTGTATCTTTGATTGAATAATTGGTAACGGGGTTATTGAGCAAGGTAGAATTAGGCAAGGTAATCACCACATGATCGGGGGTGACCAAAGTTGTGTATAAAATACTGATGGACTCTACCGTGCCACCCTTTTCGAGTGCGACTATATAATCGCCTACTTTAAAAGGTTTGAACAAAATAATCAAGAGTCCCCCTGCGAAATTGGACAAACTACCCTGGAGTGAAAGTCCCACACCGGCTGCAAGACCTGCCATAATCGCGGCAAAAGAAGTCACTTTGATTCCGACTGTACTTACTGCAGAAAGGATGACCATTATTTTGAACACCACACTGATTACAGGTAGTATAAATTCTCGAATGGATGCGTCCACATTTCGTTTTACCATTCGGTTTCGAATGATTTTTTTCAAACGATTGGCCAACCAGAATCCGACTACAATAATTAGAATTCCCACAAAGACCTTCAAGCTTTGTCGGATTAGTAAGTCAATAAACCATTCTATTTTTTCTTCGCTCATCGGGTAAATTTATACAAAAATAAGCCTTAGTCTTTCATCTTAACTTATTGAATGAAATTTTTAAGAGGGTTTTATGTGAATTGAGAATAAAAGTTAGTTATTTTTTGTCAAATCTTAATTTTTTCATAAAAATACCTCAAAGTAGGTATTTTATAAACTGTTGAAACCAAATACTTTTGCTTTAATTCTAAAACTTAATTATGCGAAAATTCTTCTACCTATTATTTTTTTCATTTTTATTGATGAACACTTCCTGTTTCGAGGACTTGTTTGGGATTGAGGACGATGATGAATATTATTCGGACGATGATTCCTCTCACTCCAATGCTTCTTATGAATTTACTTATCAATGTCCGGGTGGATATGGCAGTCCATTTACTGTAACCATTCCAGCGGGTAGTACACAGTGTCAAAATGCTTATGAGTATTTTGCAAAGGTGTACGGATGCAACGATTATGATAATTTTAATGAAGCCAATTGTAAAATGTGTTATGATTGTGGTATTCAAGACTATTGTACGGTTTGTGAATAACTTCTCTCTCTCCTAATCTTATTTTCAAAGTCCGACTTTTCTTAGTCGGATTTTTTATTTCTAAATCCTGCTATTTATCCTTAGAAAGGAAACATGTTTATCTTTGCATCGATGAAATTTGAAATACAAGGAAAAGACTCGAATTCCAAAGCAAGAGCTGGTAAGATTTCCACGGCGCATGGTGAAATTGAGACACCGATTTTTATGCCGGTTGGGACTGTTGCGAGCGTGAAATCGGTTCACCAACGTGAATTAAAAGAAGACATTAAAGCCCAGATTATTTTGGGGAATACCTATCATCTGTATTTACGTCCGGGCATTGAGATTTTAAATCAGGCTGGAGGGCTGCATAAATTCATGAATTGGGACAGACCTATTTTGACGGATAGTGGTGGCTTTCAGGTTTATTCGCTTTCGGACCGAAGAAAAGTTTCTGAGGAAGGTGTTCGATTTAAATCTCATATCGATGGTTCCTATCATATGTTCACACCTGAATATTCGATGGAAATCCAAAGAAACATCGGGGCCGATATCATCATGGCTTTTGATGAACTCACGGGAATTCCTGCTGAATACAAGGATGCCAAACGCGCTATGCATGTAACGCATCGCTGGCTGGAACGTTGTCGGGCTTGGCTGAATGGAAATCCGGCGCTTTATGGATACGAACAGACGCTTTATCCGATTGTACAAGGCAATTCCTTTCTTGATTTACGAAGAGAGTCGGCTGAATTTGTAGCTAATTTCGGGGCGGATGGGAATGCTATAGGTGGGTTGAGCGTAGGTGAACCTGAAGAAGTGATGTATGAAATCACCGATTTGGTTACCGATATTTTGCCCCAAGACAAACCGCGGTATCTGATGGGTGTTGGAACGCCTTGGAATATTTTGGAATGCATCGCATTGGGTGTCGATCAGTTTGATTGTGTGATGCCTACTCGTAATGCTCGTAATGGAATGCTGTTTACTTGGAATGGTGTGATGAACATGAAAAATGCCAAATGGAAAGATGATTTTTCGGCTTTGGATGAATCTGGAACAAGTTATGTGGACAGTTATTATTCCAAAGCTTATGTGCGTCATCTGTTTGTGGCTGAGGAATATTTAGGTAAACAAATTGCATCGGTTCATAATCTTGCTTTTTATTTGGATTTGGTAAGGACTGCCCGTGAACATATAATTCGCGGGGACTTTAATGAGTGGAAGGATCGGGTCATTCCCCAATTAAGAGTAAGGCTCTAATAAGTATTATACGCTATAATTACGCAATAAACACGCTATAACTACGCAATAACTACGCTATAAGTTTGATATATTCTGATATTCTTGTAAATTGTGAAGAGAATTGATAAATAGTATATCATGGCAAAGTTAAATAAGGGATTGCTAAATATCAAGGGCAGTATAGGAGATTATACATTTTACGAGCTCAATGGTCAACTTATTGTTCGCAAAAAGGGAGGAGGGTTTAACACTGAGGCGATTAAAACTAAGAGATCCATGGCGCCTACGCGTCAGTACGGCAAGGAGTTCGGTGGGTGTTCTCGGTTGGTAAGTTCTTATCGGAATAGTTTTTCGTGGTTTTATCAGCATCACAAGGACGGTAGCTTACATGGTCGTTTGATGAGTATGGTGACCAAGGTTAAAAATTTGGATCCCGTTTCTGTTCGAGGTGAGAGAGTTTTTTATCGTGGGCTGGAGACTTTAGAGGGTCGTTCGGTTTTCGAAGGCTTTGTTTATACGCCTAAATGTTCGATAGGTTCAATTTTGGGCAGTAAATTTAGTATGGATTGGGATTCATTGAAATTGCGAATTGAGACGATGTTTCCTGATCAGGTTTTTTATCCCAAGGGAGCGACTCATTTGGAGTTGCAGTTGGTGGTTTTGGTTTTTGATTTTCAACGAAGGGTTTATGAGATTGAATTCGCCACACCAGAGCAGATTGAGCGGGGTCGTTTTCCGGGAGTATTGGAATTGGGTATTTCAGAAATGCCGAAAGAAAAGGGTACGCGTTTGTCTTTTTTGGCAATTCGCTATTATGAAATGAGCGGAGGTCAGTTGTTTGCGTACCACAATCAGGATTTCTTGGGATTGGAATTGGTTGATGTTTGGTATTGAGTGTTTTGTGGAAATATTTTTGGAGTGGGTTAAAATATAAATTAAGTTTGGGTTACTGCTGAATTTTCATTGAATTTATAAAAGTTAAGAAGCATTTAGAATAAAGATTAATTAATTCTTTGAGTGAGATTTTGTTAAAAAATAGATTATATAGAATGGCTGATGCATTTGAATAAAAGATGAAAACGCTCAGCGTCAGAGTTGCATCACAAATGAAGAGTGTGAATGAGTTGTGAGGTGGTAAAGGATTGTTTAGGTAAAATTGGATTTGAATTATGACAAATTGGATAGAAAATAGCCACACTGAATGTAAAAGTCTGAAAAAAGCTATTGGGCAAAAGTCTGATGTAGAATCTCTAGCCGAAACTTGTGTTTGTTTTGCAAATGCTCAGGGAGGCACTTTAATAATCGGAATAGAGAACAAGCAATCTGCCCCGCCATCAAAGCAAAAAATCAACCTTGAAGAAATGAATAAAGTGATGAGCAGGCTTCGTGCATTAACGGATGGTGTAGGTTTGGTCAATCCTGAAATTATCACGCACGAAAATGGAGGGGAGTATTTCATCATCAATATTTTGCCATCTTCAAGAACCATTGCCACTACCACTTCTGGTAAAGTTTTGATACGAATATCAGACAATTGTTATAGTGTAAGTAGTGAAGAATTGACAGACTTGGCTGCCGAGAAAAATGCTTTTCAATGGGAATTAGTCGTAGCGCAAAAAATCACTTTAGCTCAAGCAGATGCAGATCAGATTGCTTTTTTCCTGTCCAATATCAAAAAATCTGAAAAAGTATCCGATTTTATTAGGCAAAAGTCTGACGATGAAATTCTAGAATTTTACCAACTACTTTCTCCGGAAGGTTATTTAACTAATCTAGGCGTTTTATGGTTAGGTACTGCTGCACAAAGAGCCAGATTAAGCTACCCGATTACTTTTCAATATCTGGTGTATAACGACAGAGAGGAAAAAATAAGAGAAAAAAAAATACCACTTTCACCATTACAATCCTATGCAGTTGCTGTTGGAAATCGAAAAGGAAGCTGTAGAGCTAACCTATGCCAGCCAGCTAACCAACGGGCTTTTTCGGGAATCGGTAAGAGATTATCCCAAGGAGGTCATCAGGGAATTGTTGGTCAACAGCATTGCTCATAAAAGATACACCAGCTCTGGCGATATTTTTCTGGAAGTATATCCGGACAGAATCGTTTTCACTAATCCAGGAGGATTGCCCTTAGGTGTTTCCAAAGACAATATTCTGCACGAACGCCAGCGTAGAAATCCACATCTGATTCAAACCCTGCATGATCTCAAGCTAATGGAAGGCGAAGGTTCCGGCTATGATTTGGTATATGAAAAACTGAGTTTGGATGCCAAGCCTTTTCCGGAAATCGAAAGCTCGTTTACCAAAATGGCTGTAACAGTTTATGCAGGTATTGTTGACGAAGAAGCACTTTCTGTAATTGATTATATCAATAAACATTTTCAGCTCACACAGAAAGAATCCATCACGCTGGGCATCATCGCTACACACAAAAAATTGCTTTCCACCCAATTATCGGTTATGCTTCAGCTCAATGCAGAAGACAAAATGAAATACTGGTTAGGCTCGTTGTTGGATAAAAACATTCTGATAAGCCGTGGCGTAAAAAAGGGGACAGAATACCTGTTGAATCCCGATTTGTTTTCGCAAGCCAAACTCAATCTCACACCGAGCCTCAAAACCATCGAACCGCACAAACTGAAAGCCCTGATTTTGGAAGACCTGAAATACAATGGCAAAAGCGGTATGAAAGAAATTCAGCAAAGGTTGAGTGAAGTATTGCCTAAAGATATTCAGAAAACAGTATATAAAATGGCAAAAGAAGGTGAAATAGCAACAGATGGTGCAAAACGGAACAAAACATATTTCGTTGGTTCAAAAAAAAATAAATGAAAAATAAAAACAAAAACAAAAACAAGCAACCTTCTGATTATAAGTGGTTTGCTTTATTTTCACGCAGCTTTGAATGAAAAATAAAAATAAAAAAATGAGCAAGTAGAAAACATATAACTTGTGACAAGTTATGGAATAAGCAAATCATTGCTAATGGATTGAAAGCTTTCTATAGGACTTGTACAGGTCGAGTTGTCGTTTTTGAGGTTGGAGAGTGTGGGTTGTTTAGGCTGTGATTTGTTGGGTTAAGATGTTAGCAGAGGATTTAGTTGTTATTGATATAGAAATTTAGCATCTTGGGATTTTGTGTGAGAAATTCATCTTATAAATTTTATGCGTCCGAAAGGCATTATTGGTTTTGAATTTATTATTTTCACGGCCTGAACCGGAGGTTTATTTTTTGGATTTGAAATTGAGAAGTATTTCCGGAGATGGGGAAGTAATAAAATTATCCTTTGAAAATATTTGACAAATACATTGTACGGAATTTCGTGAGCACTTTCTTTTTCATGGTGATCATTCTTTCGGCCATTGCCATCATCATTGATTTGAGTCAGAAGCTGGGTCGCATTGGTGACAATGGTTCTACTCCATGGGAGGCTCTTACTCAGTTTTATCCTTTTTGGGTGGTTTGGTTGGTCAATACTTTCCTACCTGTAGCAGTTTTTATTTCGGTGATTTACTTTACTTCTCGATTGACGATGCAAACCGAAATCGTGGCGGCACAAGCTGGTGGGATTAGTTTTTATCGGATTACCAAACCCTATATTTGGGTAGCTGCGGTGATTGCTTTTGTAGCGCTTATGGTCAATAATTTCGCATTGCCTTGGGCGAATATTAAAAAGAATACTTACCAATACGAATACCTTCTCAGTCGGTCCAAGAAAGGTGAATATTACGAACGACAGAAGATTTCTTCTGAGATTGCTTCGGATGAATTTATTTTTGCCCAGAGTTATGACCGGGTTCAAAAACGAGGAGCAAGTTTCGTTTATCAGGAGCATGAAGATCATAAATTGAAATATCAAATCATCGCTTCTTCTTTTAATTGGGATGCTGAAGATTCGGTTTACATTTTGAGGAACGCTTATATACGAAGTGTCAAATCGGATTCACGGGATAGTTTGGGTTATGAAATCACTTTGAAGCGCAAGTTCAAGGCTACACCTGATGAGATTTTGCCTGAGGGTTATGTGGCGGAAACCATGAATTCTTTTGAATTAAATGAATTCATTGAAAAGCAGAAGTTCAAAGGTTCTGCAAGTGTAAATGCTTATCTGAATGAATTGCATCAGAGGAATAGTTCTCCTTTCTCGACTTTCATTTTGACCTTATTGGCGCTTTCGCTTTCCTCTCGAAAGCGTAGGGGTGGAATCGGTTTAAACTTAGCAGTTGGGATTATTTTGGCTTTTGTCTATATTTTCTTCAATCAGATTTCGCTGACTTATTCCACTCAAGGATATGTATCGCCTTTCATTGCTGCTTGGGGTCCTAATTTGATTTTCGGAATTCTGACGGCTTATCTTTATTTGAAGCGAGCGAGGGCTTAGGGGGGCTTATCACAAAGAAATAAGGGATTTTTTCTTTTTTCTCAGAATCAATTATTTGATTAATGTATCTGTACAAATAAACCTACCTGTAATAAAACTTTTTATAATAGCTTAAATATAATTAGGATAATTGAAGTGAATAAAATTAATATTGAAACTAGCTGTGCTCTATATTTCAATAGTTTAGTGATATACAAATAAAGAAAATAAGAAATAAAAAGTAACAAAAGTGAAGTTCACCAAGAGTTCTTGATTAAATTTAGAGAAGCACCTGCCAAAACGATTATTATTCCAATTAAAACAGCAAATTTTGAGTTAAATAAAGTTCCTACCTTCCATTTATCAATCCGTTCAGCAAAATATTCATTCCCATCCTGTGTCAAAATCAAATCCTTTTTCCATTCCAATTTTCACCTCTAAACCAATCACTTCTTGAGATAAAACCTTATAAAAGGCAATTATAAAACCACTAAAAGATAAAAGAGCACAATAAATAAAAAAGAGATTGTCTATCATAATGCGGATTTTAGTTTTTTGATAAATTTACTATAATTTTGGATTTACCCTATAGTGTAAAATTGTGATTTGCTTTAATAGGTTTTTTTGAATTTTAATGCCAAAAAGAATATTCTTCTTTTAAAATGAAGTTTTTTAATTTGCTATTGGACTCACTTGTATTTGACCACCGATTGCTTTTAAAACTTTCATGATGGTTGTAAATTGAGGTTTAGCTCCTTCTGATAACGCTTTGTACAAACTTGGCCGACTCATTCCTGTTTCTTCTGCAATTTTGGTCATTCCTATTGCTTTGGCAATGTTTCCAATGGCTACTATAATTTCAGACTCATTTCCTTCTTCCAAAACAGTATTGAGATATTCAGCAATCATTTCGTTACTATCCAAATAATCTGCTATATCAAATCTTGATGTTTCCATTTTTCTTACTTTTTTAATTTATTCCAAATTTCTTTAGCTTTTTCAATGTCTTTTTGTTGAGTTGACTTATCTCCACCAATAAGCAAAACGATAATTTTTCCGTCTTTTTCCTTGAAATAGACTCTGTAACCTTTTGCGTAGTTGATTTTCAGTTCTCTAATTCCTTCTCCAACAGGTTCACAATCTCCAAAGTGTTCGTCTTTTTCTAATTTTTGGATTCGGAACAAAATCTTTGCTTTTGCTCTTAAATCTTTCAATTTTTTCAACCACTTGTCAAATTCTGTGGTTTTCTCAATAAAGTACATTTTTAAACTGTATTCATTCGGATACGAATTTAGCGAAAATATTTTGAATAAATAAAAGTTGTTTTAGAAATTTACTTTTTTATTATTCAAAGTCTTATTTTGGAAAAAATCTCTGATGGTCATATAGTTTGTTTTTTACGATATACTGTATTATGAGATTTCTTTTTTGGTCATCAGTCAAATTTTGACTATACTCTTTAGAAACAATTATTTCTAATCTGTTTATTTCCTCTTTTGGTAAATTCTCAAAATATGAAAGAATCATCTCTTTATCTGCAAGTTCGTCAAGGTTTATTTCTTGGGCTTTATTTTGTTCTATGTTGATTTCTTTTTTCCTTTTTATGATAGGTTTTTCATTTTGAATATTTTTAGATACTCTGTCTTTTATAGAGTGTCGCCTAAGGTTTCAGGGCTTTGTGAAGTGGCGGACACGAGCGTAGCGAACTGACGAAGTAAAATCGAAGCGTCCCGATAGCTATCGATATCGATTTAGACGACACTTAGCCAAAGCCAATTTCTATTTGCTAATTAAAAAAAACTAATAAAAATCGGAGATTCATTAGGTTCTGTCGCTTTGCTCGAGTTAGGAATAGCTTTAGCGAGTTTTAAAACTCATTTTTATTTTTGATCTTGAAAGTGGAGGTTGTGCAAGGGTTACCTTTGTTATGTGTAGCCAGAATTATTCGCTTAATCTACTTTCAATGTCCATTTGCTGATGTAAAATTCTGATTACTTCTATTTCGCTTTCTCTTAAATTTATTCGATAAAAGATAAAATGCGACTTTACTTTTGTGCTATAATAATTTTTCCTGATATGGCTATAATCCTTGCCTGAAGTTGGATTTTCAGTTAGATATTCAATTTCGTCAAGTATTAAGTTGTAATATCTATCAGCTTGTTCTTTAGACCAAGTTTCGAAAGTATAAAGCCAAATATTTTCAAGGTCAAATTGTGCTTCGTTACTTATTTTAATATTCATTATTCAGAAACATATTTTTGGTGAAAGGTTTCCAAAAGTTTTTCTCTATTAAAGTTTTTCACAAAACCAGAATTTTCGCCTTTTTTAAGTTCTTTAATAAGTTCTGATTTTTTCGTTTCTTCGTGTTCAAACATTCTTAGAGCTGCTCGCACAACTTCACTTGCAGAAGAAAACTTTCCAGAATTAACTTGTTCACTTATGAACTTGTCAAAATAATCACCGAGTAATATTGATGTGTTTTTTGCCATAATTTCAATCTTTCATTCAAAGATACCAAAACTTGGTATTTTACATAATTCTTCGAATGTTAAATTTTAATCAGAATTTTGGTAACTGGTTACACATAACTTTGGCAGCATTACGAAGTTTGTCTGTGTTGCGCCTGCGGCAGACGAATTTTGTACAACGTTTGCAGGCTTGGCGATAGTGCGGGCTTGGAATGCGAAGCATTCCAGACCGAAACTAAGCCAAAGCCAATTTCTATTTGCTAATTTTAAAAAAAACCAATAAAAATTGGAGATTAGTTAGGTTCAATCGCTTGCCCAATTCACGAATACCTTTTAGCGACCTTGAAACCTCATTTTTAAGCCACCTAAATTTCAGGAATTTGTGCTGGAGCTGAAAAATAAACCTCGCTTAAAAAGGCTTAAACGAGGTTGTTTTTTATAATAATTTACGTTTTTGCTTTAAAACGGGGAGTTGTGCAAC
>JAAYKY010000039.1 GCA_012522185.1 Flavobacteriaceae bacterium
ATCAAAATTTATTATCGAAAACTAAAAATTGAAAAGCAAGGAATTTGTTTCAAAATCCATCAAAAGTAATGGGTAGTTTATTAACATTTAGTTTACATTAGCTAAACATTGATTTATAATTAGTTAAAGAATTTAAGATAATTTTGTTGTTAATAGTATGAAAATAGCCATCGGTTCCGACCACGCAGGGTATGCTTATAAGGAGAAATTAGTGAAGTATTTAACAGATAAAAGTTTTGAAATAGAAGACTTTGGAACGTTTTCAACAGACTCTGTTGATTTCCCTGATTTTGCTCATCCGACTGCGGAAGCAGTAGAAACGGGTAAGGCAGAATTTGGAATCTTATTGTGTGGAAGTGGACAAGGTGTAAATATAACGGCCAATAAACATCAAGGTGTTCGTTCGGCACTTTGTTGGAATACGGATATTGCTCGACTGAGCCGTCAACATAACAATGCAAATATAATTGCTCTTCCTGCACGATTTGTATCTTATGAATATGCAGTTGAAATGATAAATGTTTTTCTCGAAACAAAATTTGAAGGAGGAAGACATGAAAACCGCGTGGGAAAAATTCCATGCTGATACATAAAGTATGTCAAAAAGAAAATTTAATTCAAAAAACAAAAGATCAACTTCCGGAAAATTCAACCAGAAAATACTGGAAGTTCTACTCAAAAATCCAAATAAATCGCTGAACTATAAACAAATAGCTTCTGCGTTAAACATCACAAACATCATTGACCGAGAAATTTTGATCAAAGACCTTCAGGCACTTTTGGCTGATAAAAAAATAAAGGAATCGGATCGTGGAAAATTCAAAGTCAATGCCGATCAACATTATCTTATGGGAACTATCGATATCACACAAAGTGGTTCGGCTTATGTGATTGTGGATGGACTGGAACAGGATATTTACATTCCTAAAAACAAAAAGAAAAATGCGCTACAAGGTGATGTCGTAAGGGTTTATCTATATCCTCAAAAACCCAAAAAATCCAATCATCGGCCCGAAGGTGAAATCATCGATGTCGTAAAGCGATTTAGAACACTTTATACCGGAATTTTTGAAAAACAACCGAGCGGTAAATATGGATTTGTGGTGATGGATAATCGTGCCCTGCATGTAGATTTTTACATTCCAAAAGATAAATTCAATGGGGCAGAATCCGGTGATAAAGTCGTCGTTGAATTGAAAGATTGGCCAGAAGATACCGATAGTCCTTTTGGGGAAATTGTTGAGGTTTTGGGTCGGCCTGATGAGACGAGTGTAGAAATGCATGCGATTTTATTGGAATACAATCTTCCCGTAAGTTTTCCCGAGGAAGTCGAACGCGAAGCCCAAGAATTAGATGTAGAAATTGACGAAGAAGAAATTCGGAGAAACCGTCGTGATATGCGCGATGTGGTGACTTTTACCATCGACCCAAAAGATGCCAAAGATTTTGATGATGCTTTATCCATTCGGAAATTAGAAAATGGAAATTGGGAAATTGGAATTCATATAGCAGATGTGACACATTATGTACGTCCGGGAACTTTGTTGGAACAAGAAGCTTATCATCGAGCGACTTCCGTTTATCTTGTGGATCGTGTGGTTCCGATGTTGCCCGAAAATTTAAGCAATCTGGCTTGCTCACTTCGTCCTGACGAAGATAAATATACTTTCTCAGCGGTTTTTGAAATGGACGATAAAGCCAAAATTCTAAACCAATGGTACGGAAAAACTGCGATACGTTCCAACCGGAGATTTACCTATGAAGAAGCACAGGAAATCATCGAAGGAGCTGAGGGAGATTTTAAAGAAGAAATATTGACTTTGGATCGTTTGGCTAAAATTCTTCGTTCTGATCGTATGAAAGCAGGAGCCATTACTTTCGATAAAATGGAAGTCAAATTTGAACTCGATGAGAACGATAACCCCATTGGGACTTATTTCAAAATAAGCAAAGATGCCAATCATTTGATTGAAGAATTCATGCTGCTGTGCAATCGAAAAGTTTCCGAATTTGTTTCGACCGATAAAAACAAAAAGCCCAATAATAACACCTTTGTTTATCGAGTTCACGATGATCCTGATCCCGATAAATTACAGGATTTGAAATTATTTATCAAACAATTTGGTTATTCACTCGATCTTCGGGATCGAATGTCGGTCACACGAAGCATGAATCAATTGCTTGCCGATGTCAAAGGAAAACCGGAAGAAAATCTCATCGAAACTTTAACGGTCCGAACAATGAGCAAAGCCAAATATTCCACAGAAAATGACGTGGGACATTATGGATTGGCTTTTCAGTATTATTCGCATTTTACATCGCCCATTCGTCGTTATCCCGATATGATGGCGCACCGATTGTTACAACATTACCTGGAAGGAGGAAAATCTCCAGCAGCAGCTCCTTTGGAAGAAAAATGTATTCATAGTTCTGCAAGAGAAAAATTGGCAACAGAAGCCGAACGAGATTCCATCAAATTTATGCAGGTAAAATACATGGAACAATTTGTAGGCGAAGAATTTTATGGATTTATCACAGGCGTTCAGGAATATGGAATCTTTGTGGAAATTCCCGAAACGAGATGCGAAGGAATGATTCGCTTGAGAAATATGGAAGAAGATTCTTTCTATTTTGACGAAAAAAACTATGCCATCGTAGGACGAAAAACCGGAATTACCTATCAATTAGGTGATAAAGTGATGATCCGTGTTGCCAAAGCAGATTTAAGAAACAAACAATTGGATTTTGAGTTGTTGGGATAATTCTTACTAACTTGCAACTTCTATGGAATTGGTCACTTCTGCCATACTGATTGGAATTATACTCAGTCTGATTCTCATTGGACCTGTTTTCTTTATGTTATTGGAAACCAGTGTTTCACGTGGATGGAAAGCCGCTATCGTTTTGGATTTGGGAGTAATCACAGCAGATATTCTTTGCATATTGATTGCTTATTATGGAAGTAAAGATTTGGCAGTAGCCATTCAAAACAATCCTTCGATTTATATTTTTGGTGGGTTTTTTATTCTCATTTATGGATTGATCATGTTCATTTCCAAACCCAATTTCAAAATGAGAAATGTCAATCTCATCAATCAGAATTACATCAAAACCTTTATGAACGGCTTTTTGCTAAATATCCTAAACATCGGGGTCATCGTATTTTGGTTTTTTATTGTGAGTACGATTGTAATTCAATATCCCAAAAAAGAAGACACATTGATGTACATGGGAATTGTTTTGGCTACTTTTTTCTGTATCGATTTGGGCAAGATATTTTTAGCGCACAAAGTAAAAGAAAGCTTTACAATTCGTCGGATTTTCTGGTTCAAAAAAACCATTGGATTTATCCTGATGCTGTTTGGAATCATCGTCATTATGAAAGGATTTGGTGCCTTTGAAAAACTAGACGAACGAATTGAAAACAGCATTCAAAAAGGAGTTTCACACGAGTGATTATACTTCTCTCAACACCATTTCTACTTTCTCTAAAACCGTGTCCACACTTATATTTTGGAAATAATCTTTCTTATCGGCATTCTTAGATTCTTTCCCAAAAACTGAGGTAGGTCTTTCCGTCATGGTTTCATCTTGGACGACGTCAGCAATGGATTGACCATAGCCTAAAAACCCCATAAACGGATGTGTATTTCCCCAAATAGAAATCACACGAGTGCCCACAATCGAAGCCAAATGCATATTGGCCGAATCCATTGAAATCATCAATCTCAATTTTTGGATGAATTCCAATTCTTCATTCAATTCATACTTTCCGGCAATCGAATGGATTTTCGAATTTAATTTTTCCCAAGTTTCTAATTCTTTTGCTTCCTCTTTGGACCCAAATAAATATACTTTTAATCCTTTTTCAGCCAAATTAAGAGCGACAGCTCGCATTTTATGAATGGGATACATCTTACCCTCATACATCGCAAAAGGTGCAATTCCCACAGCATTTTCCTTTACCGAATCATTTTTATGCAAGCGATGTGATAAATCCAGAATATACCCCAAATTATGAAATACATCGGCATATCGTTCTGGCATGGACAAAATCGGTTTTCTAATTTTATTTACCTTTCGGACCAATGCTTTTCGATCTTTTCTTCCTTTGTTGAGCGAAGATTTTTTACGAGCTGGAATGATGATTCTAAGAATCCGAGAACGGATTACATTATGCAAATCAGCAATCGCATCAAATTTCAAAAATTTCAATTCGTCTGCCAATTTGATTAAACCCTTCAAACCTTTGTGTTCCTCTTCAAAATCTGCTGCATGAAATTTCAAATTGGGTACGTTTTCAAACAATGGTTTAAATTTCTTTCGAGACAAATAAATGATTTCTGTTTCAGGATTTTGGATTAGAAATTCTTTCACCACAGGCACGGTCATTGCCACATCTCCCAACGAACTAAATCGCATGACCAATAGCGTTTTTTTATCCATTTTTCTGTGTTTTGGCTTGAAAAGCAATTGCATAAAATTTGAATTGTTTGATCATGGCCAATAAACCGTTGGCGCGGGTCGGTGAAAGAAACTCTTGCAAACCAATTTTTTCAATGAATTCAGTATCGGAATCTAATATAGCTTTCGGATTTTGATGATTGTACATTCTTACCAGCAAAGCCGCTAGTCCTTTGGGTAAAATCGCATCACTGTCAGCCTGAAATACGATTTTATCGCCTTCCATTTTCGCATCTAACCAAACAGTAGATTGACAGCCTTTGATAATTTTATCGTCCGATTTTTTTTCATCAGGCAAAGATTTTAGGGATTTGCCTAACTCAATCAGGTATTCATATCTTTCTTCCCAGTTCTCAAAAAATGAAAACTCTTCAATTATTTCGTTTTGGATTTCTTCAATCGTCATTTTGCAAAGGTAATTAATTTGAAAATTAAACAAATGACCGAGTCGAATTTGGTAATTTTGTTCCAAATTAACTAGTCAAACTCTAAATTTAAATGAGAATTTTAGCCGTCGATACCAATCATGAATTGCTAATCCATGGACTTCGAAAAGCCGGATTTCAAGTAGATGAAGATTATATTTCAACCAAAGAAACCATCGAAAAAACCATTGAAATTTACGATGGATTGATTATCCGAAGTCGTTTTCCTGTGGATCGAAACTTTCTTTCCAAAGCAAAAAACCTGAAATTCATTGGGAGAGTCGGCGCCGGATTGGAAAATATCAATCAAGATTATGCTAAGGAGAGAAACATAATTCTTTTCAATGCACCAGAAGGAAATCGGGATTCTTTGGCCGAACATGCACTGGGAATGCTATTGATGTTGATGCATCGATTGAGAATCGCTGACCTCGAAGTACGAAATGGAATTTGGTTACGAGAAGAAAACCGAGGCGATGAGCTCATGGGCAAAACGGTAGGAATTTTAGGCTATGGAAACATGGGTAAAGCCTTTGCTCGACGTCTAAGTGGTTTGGGTGTAGAGGTGATTTGTTATGATATTTTAAATGGATTGGGAGATGATTTTGCTATTCAAGTCGGATGGGATGAATTCTTGGTTAGAACGGATGTTTTAAGCCTTCATACGCCGGAAAGTCCAGGAACAAGAGGATTGATCAATTCCGATTTTATCAATTCCTTTCGAAAATCCATTTACTTCATCAATACCGCAAGAGGAAAATCGGTTGTCACATCGGATTTGGTTTTGGGGATTCAATCCGGAAAAATCAAAGGAGCTTGTTTGGATGTATTGGAATACGAGAAATCCTCTTTTGAGAATTTAGATCAGGATAAATTACCAAATGATTTCAGATATTTACTCAAATCCGATAAAGTAATTCTGACTCCTCACATTGCGGGTTGGACAATTCAGAGCAAAGAAAAATTGGCTCGGTCAATTTTATCCAAAATTTTGGATTGGATGGAAAAAAATGGTTAAACTTGCAAAATATTTGATGGAAGGTTTTGATTAGATCCAAAATCAAAATTTGGGGGAGTAGCTCAGTTGGCTAGAGCGTTAGACTGGCAGTCTAAAGGTCGTGGGTTCGAGCCCCATCTTCTCCACAAAAAATCCGTCTCGGCTCAGTCGAGACGGATTTTTTATGTGGATTATTTTAATTACCCGCTTGTTGTTGAGCGTCTTCAATCATCTTTTCATTTGCCGTAATCGCAAATTCTACCCGACGATTCTGAGCTCTTCCTGCATCGGTATCATTTGAAGCGCGAGGATTGCTCTCCCCTTCTCCGATTGCGTTCAATCGGTTGGAGCTAATTCCTTTGCCTTTCAAATAATTCACAACCGAATTAGCTCTTCTTTCAGATAAACCTAAGTTATAAGCATCCGAACCGCGACTATCAGTATAGCCCACCACTAAAATATTCGTATTGGGGTATTCGTTGAATATATTGACTAATTTGTCAATATTTGTTTTTGCCTGAGCTGTTAAATCTGATTTATCGTATTCGAAACGAACATCGGATTCTTCATCTAAGATGACTTGAATTCCTTCGGCAGTTCTTACAACTTCAGCACCTGGAAGTGTATTTTCGATTTTTTCAGCTTGTTTGTCCATGCTGTTTCCAATCAAACCACCGGCAACTCCACCGATTACTGCACCGGCAATTGCGCCTAGCACTGCATTGTCTCCGCTCCCGACGTTATTTCCAAGAACCCCACCAATTACGGCTCCGGATGTGGCCCCAACCGCAGCGCCTCTTTGTGTATGATTCGTGTTTTGAACCGCTTCACAACTGGATAATAAAAGTCCTGCTGACAGAGCAACAACCATTAGGTTGTTTTTAAATGATTTCATAATTTTCAGTTTATAGGTTATTAATTTTTATTAAATGTATAATACACGCTGATAGGCTTTCCTTCGAAATTTAATTCTTGTTCAAGGATAAAGCTAGATCCTGTATTGCTCGTTACTCGCATTTGGTATCCGTCCACAACGTTTTTAGGTCGTTCACCTTCGTATATCTTTTTGAAATGGAAATAAAACTGACCATTGTTTTCCGTCATAAACCATTTGATTTTGGTCGTTTCATTGGGGCAATTAGCTCCCCCATTCAAAGTATAATTTCCCGTCGCATTGTTTTGAACCAAATGCCAAGTACTTCCTTCAAAACAATCGGTTCTTGCTTGATCAAAAACTGTAATGTTAACATGAGAAGAACTGATACCATCAATTGAAACATCAGTAATCGTCCAATCTCCACGCATCATTTTTTCATTGTCCGCAATTAATTTTGTGTTGGTACATGAGGCAATGAAAATCATGGCAGAGGCCATTACTAAAAATTTAAGACCCAAAAGATTTTGAATCTTTACTCCGAATAGGTGAATTTTTGATTTCATAGTTTTTAATTTTTTTTATTGGTAAAAATGACCTTTTTAAATTCGATTTAAGCAAATATTTAAAAAATTTAAGGGATAATATCATATATGCTTAAAATCTTTCCTTAAATCTCTTTATTTTCAGTTTTAGTGATTTGATAAATGATAGATGAGTAGTTTTTACTAAAAATTCCTTTCAAATTGGAAAGGCTTGCGATTAAGATTGCTCTCAAAAATCCTAATTTTGTTTTTTTGTATTTCTCTGAAAGTAAACTCACGTAATAACTATCAAACCACAATGGATATTGTTTTTCAATTTTCATACCAAAACTGTTAAAAAGCTTTTCCAGGCTTTGTGGAGAGAAGTGCCAAAGATGTCGAGGAACATCATAAGCTGCCCAGTATTTTCCATAAAACTTGGCGTCATAGGATAAATGATTGGGAGCGGCGACGTAAATTGTTCCGCCGGGATTTAACTTCGATTTTAGATTTTCTATAAATGGATACAAATCCGAAATATGTTCCAAAACATGCCACAAAGTAATTACGTCAAATTTCATATCCAATTCTTCGATCGACAAATTACTCACAACCGACTCACCTAATTTCTTTGAAGCTAATTTTAAAGCTTGAGAGTTGGGCTCTACTCCCCTTATTTTTAAATTTCTTTCTTTGGCATAAACCAAAAAATCACCAGTTCCACAACCATAATCCAAAATTGAACTCCCTTCTTTTATGTTTTCGAGTTTCGAGAATTTGTATTTTAAATTATAGTTTTTTACAATTTGATAGGCTTTGGCAAATAATCCTTTTTCGGAATCCGTATGTGAAATGTATTCATCCGTTTCATAATATTTGGACAAATTCTCTAATGGCTGAGGATGGGTTTCAAGAAATCCATATACTTTGTTTATTTTCAACTCAAATTCTTCTCCCGAAAGAAAATAATCTTTTAGCTTAAGGTTGAAATCTCTTGAAATTGTCTGTATATCAATTGTTTTTTGATTTTGTTTCACGTGGAACATATTAACTTATCGACCCATATAAACCAAAAGGATACTTATATCCGATGGCGAGACACCGCTAATCCTTGATGCATGCGCAATGGTTTCGGGTCTCAATTTTTCAAATTTTTGACGCGCTTCCGTGGAAATGGATTTTAAGCGAGAATAATCAAAATCTTTGGGAATTTTTAGATTCTCCAATCGTTTCAATTTGTCGGCATTGTCTTTTTCTTTTTGAATGTACCCACGGTATTTCATTTGAATTTCGGCTTGTTCAACTTCCTCTTCATCCAGTTCATTGTCCTTAATAAAATCTTTAACACGATTTATTTTCAATAAATCTTTCATGAAGATTTCAGGTCTTGTAATGACTGAAACCATTTTTACACTTTGGGTAATTGGTGATCCATTTCCGGCTTGAATCGCATCGTTTATTTCATTGGGAAGTATGGATTCTGTTTCGAAATAGCGCACAAAACTTTTTGCTTTTGCGTATTTTTCATCCACCCTTTTCATGCGATCATCCGAAGCCAAACCTAATTTATTTGAAATGGGAGTCAAGCGCTCATCGGCATTGTCCTGACGTAATAAAATGCGGTATTCTGCTCGAGAAGTAAACATTCTATAAGGCTCTTCTGTTCCTTTCGTAATCAAATCATCAATCAAAACCCCGATGTAAGCTTCGTTTCTTTTTAGTATAAATGGCTCTTTTTCGCTTAGTTTCAGATGCGCATTCATCCCGGCCATGAGGCCTTGACTTGCCGCTTCTTCGTAACCTGTTGTGCCGTTGATTTGGCCTGCGAAATAAAGGTTTTCGATTAGTTTCGTTTCCAAAGTGTGTTTCAACTGAGTGGGTGGAAAGTAATCGTATTCAATCGCATAACCTGGTCGAAACATTTTCGCATTTTCAAATCCTGGAACGGCTCTCAAAGCTTTAATCTGTACCTCATCAGGAAGTGATGTTGAAAATCCATTGATGTAATATTCTATAGTTCTCCAGCCTTCGGGTTCGGCAAAGATTTGATGTCTTTCCCGCTCCGCAAATCGATTGATTTTGTCTTCAATCGAGGGGCAATAACGAGGGCCTGTACTTTGAATTGCTCCATTGAACATAGGAGAACGATCGAAACCTTCTCTCAATAGATCATGCACTTTCGGGTTGGTATAGGTAATCCAACAGCTTCTTTGATTCTTCAGTTTAGGTGTTTTTGTATATGAAAAACCCGTGGGATTTTCGTCTCCTTTTTGTTCCTCCATTTTAGAAAAATCAATACTTCTCCCATCTACGCGAGGCGGAGTTCCGGTTTTCATTCGTCCAGATTCAAACCCAACTTCAACCAATTGTTCGGTGATTCCAGTAGCGGATTTTTCGCCCATTCTTCCACCGCCAAATTGTTTTTCCCCTATATGAATCAAGCCATTCAAGAAGGTTCCATTGGTCAAAATAACTGCTTTGGAACGTATTTTCATGCCCATACCTGTGATCACTCCGACGGCTTTATTGTTTTCGATTAGCAGGCCTTTGACCATATCTTGAAAGAAATCAATATTTGGGATTGCTTCGAGTTCAAGTCTCCATTCTTCTGCAAATCGCATTCGATCGGACTGAGCTCTTGGGCTCCACATGGCCGGTCCTTTGGATAAATTCAGCATTTTGAATTGGATCATGGTTTTGTCGGTAATAATTCCCGACATTCCCCCCAAAGCGTCTATCTCCCGCACGATCTGACCTTTTGCAATGCCACCCATAGCTGGGTTGCAGGACATTTGAGCAATGGTTTGTAAATTCATAGTGACCAATAGGACTTTCGAGCCCATATTGGCTGCTGCAGCAGCCGCTTCGGCTCCTGCATGCCCACCTCCTACCACTATTATATCGTATTCATTTAAATTCATTTTGCTCTTTTTTCTGAATGTTCCACGTGGAACAATTAATTTATTTCTTCGAAAAATGAAAGATATTTGTCTTCATTTTTCCGCATTTCTTCCTCCTCTTCTTCCGTTTCATCTCTGAAATTCATAAAATGTAAAATTCCATGAATCATCACTCTTGCCAGTTCGTTGTGAAACTCAACTCTATTTTCAATGGCATTTTCTTTAACTCTGTCGATACTTATGTAAATATCTCCAACGAGGTTTTTTCCTTCGGAATATTGAAAACCGATTACATCTGTATAATAATCGTGTGCTAAGTATTCGATGTTGATTTGTAAAAGATATTCGTCATCACAGAAAATATAATTAATTTCTTCTGTTTCAAAACCTTGTTTTCTAACTGAATGATCCAGCCAATCTTTCCATTTTTCTTCATTGGAGATTTGGAAATCAGTTTCGTAAAAAAATGCAATCATTTTGCAAATTTAAAACCAAAATCCGAGAGATACATTGAATAAGCCTGATTTTGTGTAGGGTGAATACGTCCAAAGGCCTATAATCGGTCCCAACGGACTGTCGTAACCATATCCTAATCCATACCCCACGTAGTTGTAGTTGATGAGACTCAATTGGTCAAAATCATCTTCTAAATTGGCAATGTTCAAGAACCCAGAAAAATAATGATTCTTTAAAATCTTGGCTTGAATTTTTGAACCCAAAACCATTAGATTATCTCCTGCGGCCGATAAAAACGGAAGGCCATAAAAACGAGAATAGGTCATGAAATCCTGCTCCACATAGCCTCCCAAAATAAACTTTTGAGAAACCGGTGGATAATTGCTGAAATAAACTCCAAACTCCCCAAAGGCTTTGACAGAAAGCCAAGAGTTGATGGATTTATTGCCTTCGATATTTAAATGGACAACAGATGTTTCATTGAAATTATCAGAATTTGAACTAAACAAATACTTGAAACTCCCGTCTAATTTTAATCCATCTCGAGGAAAATTCGGATTGTCCAAATTATCGGCCTTGATATATCCGTACGCACTTAGAAAATAACTGTTTTCAATTCTTCGGTTGGGATCTGAATTGGGGAGATTATCCGTTCGAATGTCAAGATATTTATGTTCCAATCCACCGCCCACTGCATATTTATCATATAAAGTAGATTGAATATAAGCCTGATTGATGAACTCATCAAATCTATAACCCAAAATAACATTTTCTGCTGATGGTAAAAAATTTTGAACTCGGGCATCGGCTTCAAATTGCTTGTATCCTGAATAAATACCAAAACTTGGAAACAATCCATTATCGATGTAGTAATTGACTTCATACCTTGGGTAATCACCCAAAACCAAGTCCGCCGATAAAATAGAATTGTCAAATAAAACATGTTTACTTGTAAAATTCACCAAAAGCCCCGTTTTAAATAAATCATCGTAATGCAATCCAAATTTTAAGGATTGTTGCGAAGTGTTTTCACGTAGAAAAATGGAAAGTGTTTTATGCCCCGAATCATTGTTTTTTACCCGGTAATATACCTTGCCGAAGTTGCCCGAAGAATACAAGGACTTCACTCCTTCTCTTATGGCTTCATAACTTATAAGATGCGGAGGATTTATACCGAGTTTTCCCATTACATAGGATCGATTATAATTTTTCAATCCATTGATTTCCAATTCAGTAATTAATACATACTTAGAGTTTTCTACTTTTGATTTACTGATTTTTGGATGGCCTTGAAGGCGTGCAATTTCCTTTAATTCGTCCAAAACAGCTTCCGCAGCCAATTTACCAGAACTGATGATTTCATCCTTTTTATCGAAACTTGTAACAGAAAAACCGAGGATATCTGGACGAATACTTAGATCTACTAATTTACTCTGTTCACTCGACTTTTCAGCAATATTATAGGAAATAATCTGTTCAATCACTTTGGTCGCTGAGCCCAATTGGTCTTGATCCAAAAGACCCTCTTGTAGATCAATTCCAATGATAAAGTCAGCACCCATATCCAAAACTTCTTGAACCGGATAATTATTTCGAACACCTCCGTCAATATAC
>JAAYKY010000003.1 GCA_012522185.1 Flavobacteriaceae bacterium
ATAAAATTAAAACAATATATATGAAAATAATTTTATAAATATCAATTTAGACTTTATAAGGCTTATTTAAATCGCACAAGCGAATGGGTGGATTTTCTTTTGGGAGAATTGGATTTTGACAGATCAGTTTCGGATAAGGTATCCGATTTTTCCGATTCCGTTTCCGGGATTGTATCGGAAGGTTCTTCTAAGTGCAAATCAAACAAGGAAGGCGGTTCTGCATCAAAGAATGACGGAACCACAGGAGAGGTTTCTACCGTGTCCTTTTTGAAGATTTCTGAAATGCGATCAAAGGATGTATTATAAATGACACCGGCTCCGAAACTTTGAAAATTTCCTGCTCCACCAAAATTCTGAACTCCAAAATTTGTGGGACGGGTAAAGAAATTAATCACCGTACTTTTGTTCATATTTCGGGAAATATCCCATTGGATTTCTGTTTCTACCGTCGTTGCATCATCAAATCCAGTCGTATTTCCAACCGCAACGCCCAAAGCTCCGTTGATTGTCCAACGCGGACTTAAATCCACACGCAATCCGGTTTTGAATCGATCGGAGGTCTGGCTCATATTGGAACCGGTTACATAATCCAAATCCACGGCGACTCCACTTCCTGCAATGATGGAGTCAATGATTCCACCCAATTGCTTCAAAGCAATTCCGGCTCCGGTGGAAGTTGCTCCTGCAGTCAAAACCGTTTCGGTATTAGTCATAAATTGCCCGATCAATAAAACCGCTCCGAATTGAATCATTTTCTCATCGGGATCGAGGTTAAATTTGTATTCAATCATCGATTGCACATCCGTTCCGGCTTTGGGAATGCTTAAGTTGAAATCCATCTGCGGATCCTCCAAAGATTCAGAAATTAAAATTCCCAAAACTACGTCGTAGGTCTGGCTGTATCCTGCGCCTAAATATTCGCCCACATTGGATACCGTCCGTTCATAAGTCGCATTGATGTACATATCGGCATTGAAAGGCGACCCACCGTCCCAACTTACATAACTCCCCGGTTCTATGTCAAAATCTCGATTGAGAAGTTCCACTTGACGCAGTTTATAAACTCCGGATTCCAGCGTATAAGTTCCATCAAGGGTCATATTACCCGTGCGATTCATGTGAAATAATAGATTTTGAGTAGAGCCATTTGCGGTTACCATATCGCCCGAAAGGGGATCAAAAATTAAATTAATTGTGGTTTCAGGACTCGCCGAAATATCCAAATCGATGTTCATTCCTTTCGGTGTTCCATCGTCCTTACTCTTTTCACCTTCCGGTATAAATCTGACCAAATTACTCTGACTTTCAACTTTGGTAGCACCTGTGTTGATGGTAAATTCTGACCCTTCATTGATCGTAGCAGTCGCTGAAATATCCAATCGCTCCGGCGGGCCAAACAATGAAAATGCACCTTGTCCGAAAACTCTTCCGTAAAACAAATCATTATGCGACATATTGGTATTCATCACCAAAAGATTATCGGTGTTAAAAGACAAGTTCAAAAACCAAGTGGCAAAATCACGGAATAATAAGTTTCCAGTCACCTCGCCTCGGGTATTGAATTTTGTATCACGGAAAGGAAGTTGATCCATAGTAATGAATCCCTGTCCGCCTGTTTCCTTGAAAACAGGAACTGTATTAATTCCGTCGAATTGATAATCCACATTCAAGAAATCTACTGTAAATCCAAGATTGGCCAAATCTAACATTCCTTCGAAATTTGGCGAATCAATCGGTCCGGTAAATCGCATATTTCCCGAAACCATTCCTCGAACTTTACTCATCGCTGCCGAAAGGAAGCTTTCGACAAAATTGAAATTCAAATCATCCAAACTCGCTACCAGATTGATTTCTGGCATAGCAGGTTTATTATCGATGTATCCGTTTACATATAATACCTGTACTTGTTCTTGCTCGAGAAACATTTCTAAATCGAAAATATTCAGATCCACATTGTAAACCCCGTTGACCGTCAAATCCCCCAGACCATATTTGTTCAATGCCAATCGAGCAATCTCCACTTCCATGAGCGGTTTGAATTCATCTTGGGTTCGAACGACATTGATTTCTCCATCGGCAATTCCATCGATTTGAAGCTCACCCAACAGTCCTTTTGGAATTATTTTCGATAAATCTAATTCATCTAAATTGGCATGAAGTCGATAATCCGTATTGGAAGCAAAATACCCGTCCAGCAATAACTTCTGCTCATCTGACTCGAACAAAAGATCCTGTAATTCAAAGAAGTTTTGTTTTAAATTTACCAAAACACGATTTGAATTTCGGTCATTACCAGGATTCAGAAGCCACTGGGTTTCATCAATTTGAATTGTGGACGGAGAGAAGCCAAAAACTAAATTATTTTCTTCATCGGTCGTGTGAAATAAATTCAAATCAAAATCCATCGGAAACTCTTTTCCAAGTTCAAAGTTCGTTTTCACCAACAGAGAATCCTGAATCGGCGTGGTGTGAATGTCCACATTGTAGAGCATCACTGACTTGGCCAGAAGACTATCGGAGCGAATGTAAATCTGTTCGGTTTCTTTCGAAGTATCGATGTTGATGAGCGGATGGTAGATATTAAACCCGTCAAATCCAATTTCGGAAGAACTCATTTCAGCTACCAAACTATTGGAATTAGAGTCCACCACTCCATCTAAAATTGTTCCGGGCGCCACTTGGATCCGCGGATCAAACATAGTGAAAAGGTCTTGCTCTACTTCGAAAAAGAAATTAAAGCTCTGACCCGGATCTACTGCTCGGGGTTCATACGTCATCAAAGTAGTAGTACCCACCGAATTCATCAATGCATCCGGCAACTGACTCAAACGATATCTTCCCTGAATCTGCCCTTTCAAATAACCTGGAATATCCAAATCTATTTTTTGCACATCCTCTGATTTTGAAGAGATAATATGCGCATACGCCAAATCCAAAGTATCATTTTTTGAGGAAAAATGAACATCTCTCATTCGGATTTCACCCAAAAAATCATCTAAGTTACTAAACTGAAAATCTCCTTCTAGTTCAGCTCTTAACTGCGCATTCAAATCTTTTGTTATTCCTAAATAATCAAGATTTATATGACGAATATCGGAAGTGAAATTGAGCTTAAAAGGTTGCACTGAAAAATCAAAACTTCCATTATAATTCGCATTTAGTTGAGTGTCCCGAACCGATAAAAACCCTTGAAATTTTTGATTCTCCAAGCGACCATCCAAATCCACATTCTGGTATCTTTTACCCATCAAATCCAAATAAGCCATCTGACCTTCTGCATCGATTTTCAAAGTCCGAACATCCGTTCCTTGGCCATCAAACCTTATATTTCCTTTGACAAAACCAAGCTCCTGGACTTCCGTAATTTGCTTTAAATTCAAATGATCAGCGGTCAATTCCCCACTGTATTTCAAATTCCCACGGTAATCATCCAAACGAACATCTAAATCAGCATCTCCCAAACCGGTTATCGCATAACCATCGATATCAATCCGATTTGGATCCAGATTAAAATCTCCGGAATAATCCATCGTACCAAAACGATTCATAAAATCTGGAATTGTCCGTCCTATGAAAGTTGGCAATAAATCTTGAAGTCCTTGATAGGAAGCCCTAACTTTTAAAGACTCAGAATCAATCGAAATATTTTCATTGGTCATATCCAGAAATTTCAATTCACGAGCTGCAACGAAAGCACCTTCTCCCGACAATTGAAAATCAACCAATTGCAAATCATTCAAAGTACCACTCACAATTCCCATGACATCAATCGAACTGTTTTTATCAAAATCATCTACGAAATAGCGAATGTCTTTGAAATTTACTTTAGAATCATCTTTCAATTCCATATCCCAATTCACCTTGTTCAAAAAGTCTTTCATATCATCCATCGAATCATAGGACAATACCAAATGACCGTTCAGATGGGAATCGGAAGTCTCCAAGTCCATATTATCCACTCTGATTTCTTTATCGGAATAATGAACTTTCCCCGATAAATTTTTCAAGTCATAAACTTCACCGTTTCTTTTTCCGATGAAATTCATCGAATTCAAATCCGCCCAAATTTCTCCGTTTTCCAAACGAAAATTCTCAATCCCAATGTTCAGATTAGTTGCATCCACCCAATCTTGTTTATAACCTTCCAGATTTTCATTTCGGATTAATAATTCGCCGTCAATCACATTGAGAATTCCTCTTAATTTAAAGTCTGAAGGCTCCTCTTTTTCCGACTTGGAAAATTTATTAATCAATGAAATAAAATTACTAATCGAATCATTTTTATAGGTAATCACCCGAACTTCTGGATTGTACAAATTCAGTTTTCGAATCGCAATCCTGTTCGGCTCCATAATCAATCCCGTCAGACTAAGTTTCGCCTGCAACCTCTCAATATCAACGAATTGAGTCCCTCTATCATCCTTTGCTTTGACACCATTTAAATTAATATCCCCAAAAAAATCAATATGAACCCTGTCCACACTGATTTCGGTTTGGAAAGTTTCATTGAGTTCTTTGACAACATAAGTTGCGATTTTGGTCTGGACAGCAGGAATTTGAATCGCAATCATCGAAAAAAGCAAAAGTATTAGTATCCCAATCAAAGGGATTAAAATAATTCTACCAATTCTTCTTAATGCTTTCAAACCGTAAAATTCCGATATTTGCAACAAAATTACTCTAAATAATTAATTCTGAACGATAAAATGAGTTCATTTCCCATCATTTTAGGAATTGAATCTTCTTGTGACGATACGGCCGCAGCCCTTATCCAAAACCGGAAAATTCTTTCCAACGTCATTGCCAATCAAAAAATACACCAAAGCTACGGCGGTGTTGTGCCGGAACTCGCTTCCCGAGCACACCAACAAAACATCGTTCCCGTTGTCAACGAAGCACTCAAACAAGCCGGAATTGACCGCAATCAATTAAGTGCCATCGCCTTTACGCGTGGCCCCGGCCTGATGGGCTCGCTTTTGGTGGGAAGCAGTTTTGCCAAATCTCTGAGTATGGCATTAAATGTTCCGCTGATTGAAGTCAATCACATGCAAGGACATATTTTGGCGCATTTCATCGAAGATGCCAATGAAAATTCTCCCGAATTTCCTTTTCTCTGCCTTACCGTAAGCGGCGGACATACCCAAATTGTGAAGGTTTCCGGTTATTTTGAAATGGAAGTTTTGGGCGAAACCATCGACGACGCCGCAGGAGAAGCGTTTGACAAAGCCGGAAAAATTCTCGGATTAAATTATCCGGCCGGACCGATTATCGATAAACTGGCAAAAGAAGGAAATCCTGAAAAATTCAAATTTTCAAAACCAAAAGTAGAGGAACTCAATTTCAGTTTCAGCGGATTGAAAACGGCAATTTTATACTTCATCCAAAAAGAAACCCAAAAAAATTCATATTTCATTCAGGAAAATCTGAACGATCTTTGTGCTTCTATTCAGAAAACGATTGTCGATATTTTGATGGAAAAACTATCCACAGCAGTTAAAAAAACAGGCATTTCTCAGGTAGCCATTGCCGGTGGTGTTTCGGCCAATTCCGAAATCCGAAACCGATTGAAACAAATGGAAACCGAAAAAAACTGGAAAGTTTTCATTCCAAAATTCGAGTATACAACCGACAATGCGGCTATGATCGCGATGGCCGGACAGTTGAAATTCGAACAAAATGAATTTGCTGAAATCACTTCAAAATCTGTAGCTAAATACCTCATTTGATGCATTTATTCATTGGAAATATCGAAGGAAATTCCGCCGAAATCAACGGCGACGAAAGTCATCATTTCACAAAAGTTCTCCGCGGAAAAGTCGGACAGGAAATTCAAATCACCGACGGGAAAGGTAAAATGGGAAAAGGAATTGTCTCGCAAATCAACTCCAAATCCGTTGAAATTGATTTGAATGAAGTTATTGAAAACCACGAAAAAAGACCTTATAAAATCCATATCGCCATTGCCCCGACCAAAAGTATGGAAAGAATGGAATTCTTTATGGAAAAAGCCACCGAAATTGGCATTGACGAAATCAGTTTTCTGAAAACTTTCCATTCCGAAAGAAAAAATATCAACCTCGACCGTTGCCGGAAAATCCTTGTTTCCGCAGTCAAACAATCCTTGAAAGTCTACGTTCCTCAATTGAACGATTTGGTGAAATTCAATGATTTTGTCAAAGAAAATCATCCAGAAAACAAACTCATAGCGCATTGTGATGAAGATTTTACCCGATTGAATTTTAAGGAATTTATCCAACCTCAAAAAGATTATCTGATTTTAATCGGCCCCGAAGGGGATTTTTCAAAAGAAGAAATTGAACTCGCCCTGCAAAATGGGTTTACCGGAATTTCGCTTGGGAATCAACGCCTGAGAACCGAAACAGCTGCATTAAATGCGATTTTTGCTGCAAATTGGATAAATAACTAAGTTATAATTATTGATTAAATACTCAATAATCACAAATATTGACGAAATCATCAATAATTAAAAATATTGACGAAATACTCAATAATTTATTTATCTTTACGTGGATGAAAAAATGGATTGTCATAACAGGCGACATAATTGAGTCACGTAAAAACACTCCGGAAAGCTGGTTGGAACGGTTGAAAGAAGTTTTATCGGATTTTGGTAAAGAAAAAACCGATTGGGAAATTTACCGTGGCGACAGTTTTCAATTAATCCTTTCAAAAAAGGAAAGTATGGAAGCGGTATTACTATTGAAATCAGCGATGAAATCCATTGGTGTGGACGTGCGAATGGCCATCGGGCTAGGAGAAATCGATTATAAATCTCCCAAAGTCAGTGAGTCAAATGGCTCTGCTTTTGTGAATTCGGGCAGAAAATTGGAAAGTCTTAAAAAAGAAACTTTGGGCATTCAGACTCCAAACGAAAAATTCAATCAGCGTTACAACGTGATTTTAAATCTACTCGATTTCATCATGGACTCCTGGCAGCCGACTACTGCCGAAGTGGTTTTTACTGCTTTGAAAAATCCTAAGCTGAACCAATCGGAACTGGCCAAACTTCTTCAAAAGAAAAGTCAGGGTACAATCAGTTCGGCACTGAAAAGAGCAGGATTTGATGAAATCAAAAAAGTTGTGGAACTTTATAATCAGGAAATCAAGGGAATATGATGATATTGGCGCTCAAATTCGTTCTTGCTCACTTGGCCGGAGATTTTTTATTCCAGCCCGACTCCTGGGTTGCGCACAAAAGAAAATATAAAATCAAATCGAAATTTCTCTATTTCCACACGCTTGTTCATTTATTGCTTTTGCTGATACTGACCGGATTTGATCCGAAATATTTCATCGGAATTCTGGTGCTGAGCTTTGCTCATTTCGCCATCGACACAGCCAAACTTTACACCGAAAAAAAGAAGTTTTCAAAACTTTATTTCTTTGGAGATCAATTCCTGCACCTCCTTGCCATTGCGATGGTCGTGAATTATTATTATCCGTTCCGCATTAATTTCGAAGTGCTTTTCAGTCCGGTAAATTTATTGCTTTACTCGGCTTTGATTATGGTTACGACCGTCACTTCGGTCCTTCTGAAAGTATTGCTCAAAAATTTAAATCCGAATAAAAACAACAAAAAGACGAATTATGCAGGGAAATACATCGGAATTCTGGAGCGTCTTTTCATTTTCCTTTTTATTGTGATTAACTTCTGGGAAGGCATCGGATTTTTACTTGCGGCCAAGTCGATTTTCCGTTTTGGCGATCTGAAAGAAAATAAAGACATCCGACTTACAGAATACATTCTGATTGGCACTTTGCTCAGTTTCGGCATCGGAATTCTTACCGGAATGGCCTATCTCGAACTTTCCGAAATCATTTCTTCAGCAAATTAATACTTACGGTTGCCAATTCAGAGTCTGGAAATTTTTTGAATAAATTTCCGTCGGGATTTAAACCAGCTTCCTTGCAAATCCGATGAAAAACATCGACTTCCACAATGTATTGATCCGAAAATCCATGCGTAGCATCATAAGCCGTAGCGGCGGTTTTCCCTAAATTTTCTGCTGTAAGTTGCGGCGGCAAAGTATGCAATTCGATTACCAACAAACCGAATTTCTCTACATAAGGCGTCCATTTTTTCAGATGTTGTAAAAGATTTTCTTCCACTTCATTGTTCGCCAATCGCTTTCCACGAAAGGAAAAAGCACCGGTTGAAGTACTCTTACGTTGCCCGGCTTCCACATCTTCCCAAATCCGGTTGTGATCTAGAAAAGTTCGGATGTTGAGTAAATCTTCCAGTTGAATGTCATAATCGGATTTTAAATCTTCGGCCAATCTTTTGGGATTTCCGATGTCGCCCCAAATCACTTTTGCCCAAATGTCATTTTTCACCAAATTAGCTCTCGTGACTTTCAATGCAGCTTTGTTGAAATCGGCACCCACAAGGAAAAGCGGATGTTCGTCCAAATTTTTTCCACGCAAAGTCCGGCTTTCAATCACATCGTAAAGATGCTGCAGCAAAGCCCCATTTCCACAACCCATATCGAGAATTCCTTTGGGTTGCTCGTCCAGCGGACGGTTAAAAATTTCGATGATAAATTCATCCAGAACTTTAAAATAAGTAGAATGCGCACCGCCACTTCCCCAAACATTCATTTCGCGGTTTACATGGATTTCCTCCTCACCCATTTCCACTTCACGAATTTCATTGGCACGGCCAAATAAAAGATTTTCCATTTTGGCGAACATTGGCAAATAAGAAACCGTCACGCCATAAGCCGAAGCACGACGGGCGAAAAACAATCCGGTTTCGGTAAACTGAAAATTTCTTCCTTTGCGGCTAAACCAACCCAATTCAGCCAAAGCTTCTAATAATTGTTCAAAACAACCTGGATTTTTATGAAATTCATCGGCACTGAAAGAGGCTTCCATAAAGTATTTGTGAAACATTCCGCTCATGCCGAGTTTAACGATTATCGGACTAATGAGCGCACCTTCGATGTGTTTTTGAATTTGATATTCCAAAGAATTTTCGAGTCTATTCTCCAATAAATCCGAACGGTATTTTTCATAGATTTTCATCCATTTACGACCGAGTTCATCGGAAATGGCCTGCGAAGAAATCAGTTCTTCATCGGATAAAAATTCTGCTAAATTCTGATAAATTCCGGCAAATGAAAATGCTTTCTCTGAATTTTCATGGGTGGAAATCTTTACGGTATTTTCCGAATTATTCAATTCATAATTCAAATATCCTTATGAAGCCAAAATACGAAGCGCAACGTTGAGATAACCTTCGTTGGCATTGAATTCCTCTGCAATTTTCTCCAAATCTAAACTTCCATTTTGAAGAACAAATTCGAGAATTCCTTTTTGGGATAACTGATGAAGAACCGGCGGAACCACTACTCCGTCGAGATGCCTGAAAATATAAGAAAGCAATAATTTCTTGTCCATTTTTTAAATCTATGAGGGCAAAAGTAATTGTTTTAGTCTACTAAAATGATAGACTTATTGAATTTTTTAATGATTTCAACGATAACTAATTCGTTTTAAATCAATTAAAATTAAAGAATATTTACTTCCCTTTCGAGATTTATGCCGAATTTTTCATAAACATCATCGACAATCCTTTGGGATAAATCATAGATTTCCTGTCCGGTCGCATTTCCATAATTGACCAAAACCAATGCTTGTTTTTCATGAACACCGGCATCGCCAAAGCGTTTTCCTTTCCAGCCCGCTTTTTCGATCAACCAGCCCGCTGCCAGTTTGACTTCATTTCCTGACGGATAAGCAGAAATCTCCGGATGTTTTTTCTGAATTTCCTCAAATTCCGATTTTGAAATCACCGGATTTTTAAAGAAACTTCCTGAGTTTCCGATTTCTTTCGGGTCGGGCAATTTGCTTTGACGAATGTTTATAACCGCACGGGAAATGTCCTGAATGGTAGGATTTTGAATATTTAATTTATCAAGTTCCGCTTGAATGGCTCCGTATTCGGTGCGAAGCTGATGATTTCTTTTGGTCAGTTGGAAGCTAACGTCGGTAATGATAAACTGATTTTTGAATTCATTTTTGAAAACCGAATCCCGGTACCCGAATTTACATTCGGCATTCGTAAATTCCCGAATATTTCCGGTTGAAATTTCCAAAGCGGAAAGTTCTGTCATCGAATCTTTCACTTCCACGCCATAAGCGCCAATATTTTGAATCGGCGCGGTTCCAGCATTTCCGGGGATCAGGGAAAGATTTTCCAATCCGCCGAAATCATTTTGTAGTGTCCATTGCACAAATTCGTGCCAATTCTCGCCGGATTTGACTTTCACTTCTACGAAATCTTCCTCTTCTAAAACTACTTCAATTCCTTTCAGGTTCAACTTCAAAACCAATCCATCGAAATCGTGCGTGAGCAACATATTACTTCCCCCACTGAAAAGAATTAATTGTAGTTGGTTTTCTCGCGCAAATTCCAATGCGGATTTGATATCCTCCACCGATTTCGCTTCCACAAAATATTTTGTGGAAACATCTATTCCGAAGGTGTTGTAGTTTTTAAGAGATTTATTTTGGTAAATCATTTCTATATCCATCATTTAATAAGTTACTTTCCAATTCTTCGATGCTTGGCAAAGAGGATTGGAGATTTTCAGGCAAAGTTTGAGTAAGTTCAAACTCGCTTACACCAATTGGTTTATTAATATCACGCAATGCAAATTCAGCTTCAATATTATTTTTGTCACGGCAAAGTAAAATCCCAATGGAAGGCTTGTCCTCTTTTTCTTTCAGAATACTATCGACTGCTGATAGATAAAAGTTAAGTTTACCTGCATATTCAGGCATAAATGAAGTATTTTTTAATTCGATTACTACGTAACATTTAAGTTTGATATGATAAAACAGTAAATCTAAGTAATAATCTTTTTCTGCAATTTCTAAATGATATTGCTGCCCCACAAAGGCAAAACCCTTGCCCAATTCCAGCAAAAACTGTCGGATATGATTTACTAATTGATTTTCTATGTCTTTTTCTATAAATGTTTCTGACAATTGTAAAAAATCAAAAACATAAGGATCTTTCAAAGTTTGTTGCGCAAGATCTGAAAAAGGTTCAGGAAGCGTATGGCTAAAATTTGTTATTGCCACTCCTTTTCTTTGATATAAGTTTGATTTGATTTGCAAACTTAAAGTATCACGGCTCCAATTATTTTCTTTGGTTTTCTCAATATAGAAAAGAGCTTCTTTTATATCTTTTATTTTGGTAATAATAATAGTGATGTGCCCCCAAGGAATTCGAGAGACAATATTGGAAATAACTGCTAAAGCAAATTCGTCAACAAGTTGTTGACTAAATATATCTTTCTCCTTTTCAACACTTTGCAATTGTGTCGCAAATTGTAAATCAATTTGAAAATTTGATTTTTTTAATTCGCCCACAACTTGTGGACTAAATTGAAAATACTCGTAAAAACGTTTAGTATATTTTAAATTCGTTACCGAAAAGCCCTTCATTTCCGGGAATTCCTCCTTCAAATCTTTAGAAACATTTTCCAGAATTTTATCACCCCATTTGCTTTGGCTGATTTTATCAGAAAGCATTTTACCTAATTCCCAATAAAATATAATCAATGCAGAATTGACCGCCATAGAAGCCTTTATTTGAGAAGACCGAACTTTTAATTTGACTTCTGAAATCCAATTTTTATAATCTGCGTCCAACTGCATAAATTAAGATTTAAGATAAAAACTTTAAATCATAGTTTAAGCATTATATCGATCCAACGCAACTCTCAGAATTTCAACCGAACGTTGTAAATCTTCTTTGTTCAGCACATAAGCAATCCGAACCTGATTTTTCACTGTATCGGGATGGCTGTAAAATCCGTTTCCGGGTGCCACCATTACGGTTTCGCCGTCCAATTCGAAATCGTTTAGCAACCAAATGGCAAATTTCTCGGCATCGTCCACCGGAAGTTCCACCATACAATAAAAAGCACCTTTGGGGTTGGGACAAATCACACCGGGAATTTTGTTCAGTTCAGTAACCAGCAAATCACGACGGCTGATGTATTCCGCGCGGCTGTCTTCAAAATAAGTTCCGACATTTTCGTGGGCTTTTGCAGCGGCATATTGACTGGTCAATACCGGACTCAAACGCGCTTGCGCAAATTTCATCGCTCGTTTCATCAGTTCTTCATTTCTTGAAATCATCGCTCCCAAACGAGCACCACACATACTGAAACGTTTGGACTCGGAATCGATGACAATCACATTTTCTTTCAGTTCAGGAAAACTCAGAACCGAAACGTGCTCTTCGCCTCCATAGACATATTCGGCATAAACTTCATCGGAAATCAGATACAAATCGTGCTTCAAAACCAAATCTTTCAGTTTTTGAAGTTCGGCTTGCGAATAAAGATATCCGGTCGGGTTGCCGGGATGACAAATGAGAATGGCTTTTGTTTTATCGGTAATTTTTTCTTCAAATGACTCAATCGGTGGAAGTCCGAAATTATTTTCAATAGTGGATTGAATCGGAACAATTTTCACATCGCTTTGACAAGCAAAACTATTGTAGTTCGCATAAAAAGGTTCAGGAATGATGATTTCATCACCCGGATTGGCTATCACGCCAAAGGTAAACAACAAAGCTTCTGAACCCCCATTGGTTACGATTATATTATTGGTTTCGACACCGTATCCTCTTCCTTTGTAATAGTCGGACAAAGCTTTTCGGTATTCGGGTGTTCCCTCGGAGTGCGTATAAGCTATTACATCAAAAGGCAATTGATGATAAGCTTCCAATGCTGAAACCGGCGAAGCGATGTCAGGTTGTCCGATGTTGAGATGATATACTTTTGTGCCTTTGCTGCGTGCTTTATCGGCATAAGGAACTAATTTACGGATAGGGGATGAAGGCATTTGTGCGCCTTTAACAGATAATTCTAGCATTTGTTAAAATTTTCATTAAATCGGTGTAAAGATAGAATTTTTGGTATTGTTTTTGACTTTAAGAATTCGTAAATTTAGAAAAAGTATTAACCTTTAAAATTAAAAACCATGGCAAAAGAAAGTGGTGCATTTAAATTATTAGCCGGATTATTAATCGGAGCAGCTGCAGGTGCCGCAGCAGGATTGTTAATGGCTCCTCAATCTGGAGAAGAAACACGCAAGCAATTAAAAAAAGAAGCGGATAGATTGAAAAAAGATTTGGAAAAATATTCCAATGATTTCAGCGACAAAGCTAAAAAAGCTAAAAAAGACTTAGAAGACCGTCTTGCTGAAGTAAAATCTAAATTGCAGAGTACAGCTCAGGATGTAAAATTGGAAGCTAAAAAAGCAAAAGATGAATTTGAAGAAAATGTTGGGGTCTAATCCCAACATTTTTTTATTAAATTTGACCTAAAACTTATTTATGTTTGATGATTTAAAACAATACATCAACAACAGGATTGCTTATGCGAAATTGGAAGTCGTAGACTCCGTCAGCAATATGATTGGTGCTGGGGTTTACGGCATTTTAGTAGGTATGTTTGTGATGATGATACTCTTCATCGGCAGCCTTTCTGCCGGTTATCTATTCGGAAACTGGTTCAACGATACAGGTTTAGGATTTTTGATGGTAATGGGGATTTATATTATTTTCCTTATTATTCTATTTATTTTCCGCCGAAAAATCATGTTACTCATTACCGATAAGGCGGTAGAAGCCGCAATGGAAGCAATCGATAATTCAGATGACGACGAAGAAGATGAAAACTAAAGATATCAATACACTTGCCGATTTGAGGGAAGCCAAAAGGCAACTCAAACTGAAAATGGCCAATGCCGACAAATCGGCGCAAGAAGGTTTTCTTTACAAAACCATTAATAATTTTGTAAGCAAAGTGGAGGATAATTCCAATACTATTTCATCTCCGATTGGCGGTGGTGTCAATACGGCTTTGAGTTTTATTTCGGGACAGGCAAGTCAACGACTGAAAATGGGCAATGCCGGAAAAGCAGCACTTTCGCTCGCCGTAATGGTAGTGGCTCCGATAATTGCGAAGAAAATTCAGGAGTTTGTGGATGAGAAATTATAATATCTTCCTCCCTTTCAATCATTAACTAATTCAGTTTAATCATTCCGCAATTTTTTTGTAACATTTGCATAAGAATTTCAACTAATCTCAAAAACAATTCTTATGTCGGATTTGCTTATTGCAAAAGGATTAACCAAACAATACGGAAAAAAAATAGCGCTCAATGATTTTGACCTGACCATCCCAAAAGGTTCGGTTTACGGATTATTGGGCCCGAATGGCGCAGGGAAAACAACATTTCTCCGTATCATCAATCAGATTACTGCTCCCGACAAAGGCTCGGTGACCATCGCAGGCAAACCACTCGACAAATCCGTCATTCCGCTGGTCGGCTATATGCCCGAAGAGCGTGGATTGTATCAAAATATGAAAATCGGCGAACAAGCGCTTTATTTCGCCAAACTCAAAGGACTTTCCAACACCGAAGCACATAAAAAAACGAAATACTGGTTTGAGAAACTGGGAATTTCTGAATGGTGGGACAAAAAACTCACAGAACTCTCCAAAGGAATGGGCCAAAAAGTTCAGTTTGTAATTACCGTTTTACACGAACCGGAATTGTTGATTTTCGACGAACCTTTCAGCGGGTTTGATCCGGTAAATGCGCAAATCATCGCGAACGAAATTCTGGAACTGCGCGACAAAGGAACGACCATTATTTTTTCTACTCACCGAATGGAATCGGTAGAAGAAATGTGCGATCATATTGCATTGATCAATTTATCGAACAAAGTGCTGGACGGAGAAATCAATCAGATTAAACATCAGTTCAAATCGGGAAAGTATTTTGTAGAAATTGAAAATCCTGAAGAAGAAAGCTGGAAGCGTTTCACTGAAGAATTCGCACCTGAAAAAATTAAACAAAATAGTTTTTCTACTAGTTTCCAAATTTCCAAACCCGAACATTTCAGCTCAACACAACTTATACACGAGCTTGCAGCGCTTAGTCCTATTCTTCAATACAAAGAAGCCATTCCTTCGATGAACGAAATATTTTTACAGGCTGTTACTTCGACTTCGCACAACAATCAAAAAAAAAGAAGTACTTTAATTTAAACAGCTTATTGAAAATCAAAATTTAAAATTCAAATGAACCAAATATTATTAGTCGCCAAAAGAGAATTTCTGACGCAGGTTAAAAACAAAACCTTCATCATCATGACCATTTTGTCACCGATCATCATGGTGGCAATCATCGGAATTATCGCTTGGATGGTTTCAGCAAATACCGGTCAGAAAACAATCGCAGTGGTGGATGAAAGCAAAGAATTCATTACCGCTTTGACTTCAGATACTAATGAGATTTACAATTTTTACGGGTCGGAAGATATTCAGGGCATTAAAGATACGCTTGCCGAAAGTAAAACTCTCAATGGTTTATTGGTCATTCCCGCCTTGGATAAAAATGATTTTTCGAAGATTGAAAGTGAAATTGAATTGAGCACCAGCGGAAATATCGGTGTGGGTTTCAAAGAAAAACTAGAAGCTAAACTCAGCAAACGCATCGAAGAGTTGAAAATGGAAGAAGCCGGAATGTCTTACGAGGCAATGAAAAACTTGGACTCGAAAGTAAGAATCAAGACATTTGACTTAAAAGGCGGCTCAGAAGCAACGGGCGAATATGTGAAATTTGGAGTAGCTATGTTTCTGGCTTACATCATTTTTATGTTCATCATGATTTACGGTGTAAAAGTGATGCGTAGCGTGGTGGAAGAAAAAAACAACCGCGTGGTGGAAATCATCATTTCATCGGTCAAACCTTTTAACCTGATGATGGGAAAAATCGTAGGAACCACGATGGTCGCCATGACACAGTTCACTATCTGGATTATCATGGGACTTGGACTTTTATTTGGCGGTTCTGCTTTTTTGGCTTCTCGTACCAATTCTGAAATAAACAATGCCCAAGCCCAAGCTCTTTTGGAACAAAATCCTGAATGGATGGTGGACGCTCAAAGTATTTTCGACACCTTATTGGGCATGAATTACCCATTCATTCTCATTATGTTTATACTTTATTTCTTTATAGGCTATTTATTTTACAGTTCGGTTTTTGCGGCAATTGGCTCTGCGGTTGATAACGATACCGACACCCAGCAATTCACTTTTTATCCGATTTTCCCAATGATGATTGCGATGTACGGAAGTTTGACTACGCTGGAAAACCCAGATGGGCCGGTTGCATTTTGGCTATCCATTATCCCGCTGACTTCACCGATTTCCATGGTTACAAGATTGCCTTTTGGCGTAGAATGGTGGGAAATTGCACTATCGTTGGGATTGTTGATTGGCACGATGTTACTAATGGTCTTCCTGGCTTCAAAAATATATAGGGTCGGAATTTTGATGTACGGTAAAAAACCTTCCTTCAAAGAAATGTGGAAGTGGATGAGGTATTCGAATTAAGTTTCAAGTTCAAAGTTTAAGGTTTAAAGTTGATTTTACTATGAGTTCAGAAAATTCTAAAATTAATCATTCCTTTGCTTTTAATAGGCGCAGGAATTTGGGCTAAATATTCTTCGGAACCATTAGCTAAAAAATATTGGTGGATATTAGTTGTATTAGGAACAATTAATTTAATTTTTAAATTAATTCAACTATTTTGAATCATTGGCTTATGTATCTCTCGGATTTCGAACTTCGAATTTCGCCAAATCGGTAAAATCCACTAAATTCGCAAATCAATTCAAAACTATGTCAGAAGATATTTTCAAGCGGATTATTTCGCACGCAAAAGAGTACGGATTTATTTTCCAATCCAGTGAAATTTATGATGGTTTATCGGCCGTTTATGATTACGGACAAAACGGAGCCGAACTCAAAAACAACATCAAACAATATTGGTGGAAGGCTATGGTTCAGCTCAACGAAAATATCGTAGGGATTGATTCTGCTATATTTATGCACCCTACTACTTGGAAAGCTTCCGGACACGTGGATGCTTTCAACGACCCGCTGATTGACAACAAAGATTCCAAAAAACGCTATCGTGCCGACGTTCTGATTGAGGATTATTGCGCCAAAATCGAAGCGAAAATCGATAAAGAAGTAGAAAAAGCAGCCAAACGTTTTGGTGAGGTTTTCGACAAAGAACAAATCCTTTCGACCAACCCAAGAGTCCTGG
>JAAYKY010000040.1 GCA_012522185.1 Flavobacteriaceae bacterium
CTTTCCAAGTGAAAAATAATTAACATGAAAAAACAACCAATCGAACCATCGAATCTCTTCGAAAGAAAAAAGAAATCATAAATTTCAACAGAGAATTTACAAAAAGATAAACAGTTCAAATAAGAATGCCTGTCTGTTTAAAAGAAAGTTTTATTCATTGATCCCGTATCATTTTTTTCAGAACCTAAGAATCTTTAAAAAATAACTAAATTGCATTACTAAAAATTCTACAAATGCAAAAGTATTTTACCTTTTTGTTTCTGTTTCTTTGCGGATTGCTTTTTTCTCAGGATTTGGTCTTGATTAAATTTGCCGACAAACCTTCGGCTGATACTTATTTTGACAATCCTTTGCTCATGCTTTCCCAAAAATCTTTGGACCGAAGAGCTAAATATAATATCGAATTAAACCTGCAAGATGTGCCGGTTGAGACTTCTTATGTGGTGGAAATTGAGAATTTAGGGATTGAACCCATCGCAGTTTCAAAATGGTTCAATGGCGTTTTTGCATGGTGTACAGAAACTGAGATTTCGCAAGCGGAAGCCTTGTCTTTTGTTTCAGAAGTGGAAAGTTTCGTGCGAAATGATCTAAGGTATGTAAACCGACCCCAAGTCGAGGATAAATTTCAAATGGAAAATCAGTCACAAGGTCTGACCGGAGTGACGGATTTCGTCTATGGATATACCGAAACTCAGGTAACCCAATTAAATCTGCAGTACTTGCATAATTTAGGATTTACAGGCGAAGGAGTTACAATTGCTGTGATGGACAATGGTTTTCCGGGCGTAAATACCCAGGCGGGATTTGCTTATTTGAGGGATAACGATAAAATCAAAGGAGGTTATAATTTCATTGATAAAAACGAGGATATATATTCCAGAGGTACGCATGGAACAGTGGTTTTGTCCACGATGGGAGGTTATGTGGAAAATCAATTTGTCGGAACTGCCATTGATGCCGAATATTATTTATTCATTACCGAAAATACCGACCATGAGTTGCCGGATGAAGAAGTGAATTGGATTGCGGCAGCTGAAAGAGCGGACAGTATCGGCGTGGATGTGATGAATACTTCTTTGGGTTATAATCATTTTGACGACCCTCGGTACAATTATTCCTACGACGACATGGACGGTCAAACGACTTTCATCAGCCGTGGATCTCAATTTGCGGCGGAGCGTGGGATCATGGTGGTGAATTCGGCGGGTAATTCCGGAAATGGCTCCTGGTACTATATCACCGCGCCGGCCGATGCCGAAGATGTTTTTACGATTGGAGCGGTTCAGTCCAATAATTTACCGGCCGGGTTTTCTTCTTATGGCCCGACTTCCGATGGCCGGATTAAGCCCGATGTAGCAGCTCTAGGCGTAAATGCAGCAGTGATTCGCCCCAATGGAAATATCGAAAATGCCAACGGAACTTCTTTCTCATCGCCAATTATGGCCGGAGCCATGGCTTGTTTGATTCAAGCTTATCCCCATACGCAACCTGCAGAATTAAGACAAAAAGTTAAAGAATCTGCGCATCTCTACGAAAATCCAACCGCTCAGTTGGGCTATGGAATTCCCGATTTTGGGGAAGCATTTGAAACTTTGATGTCGGTTGAAGACTTAATTTCCATCGAAACTGTGAAAATTTATCCGAATCCAAGTTCGGGAATTCTCAATATTGAATCAGATGTGCCGGTATTTAAAATGCAGTTGATTTCGGTAGAAGGGAAAACTCTTAGAAATTATAATTCCTCCAATCAAATCAATATTCAGGATTTACCAAAAGGAATTTACGTGCTGAAAGTTCAATTGGAAAACGGAAAGACCGAAATTAAGAAATTAATTAAAAACTAATTTCAATCTGAAAATTCATCAGAAATCAAGGATTATACTTCAGACCTTCTTTTTCCAATCTGGATTGAATGTATTCTTTGTCCGAAGGACTAATTTCTTCGCTGTGTTGGAAAATATAAATGGAATTATCTTTTAAATTATAGGTCATGATGCCGGGGCGATTGTCGCTTCCTGTTTCGAGTAAAACAAAAATAGAATCGCTTACCCAGAATGCATCATCGATGCGATAGGACGGCCCAAAAAACGCCACTCGGTTCACAGTTTTTTCTTTGAGATCGACGAGGTTGATCTCCTGATCGGCTTCAAATTGTGCAACTCCTTCATTGTCCACCGACCAATTATAGCTATCGATATCAAGGTACATGGTTTTGGAAGGATTGAAAATCAAGAAAGGGGCATAAGTTTCGTCAAACTCCGGATCGAAATTTCCCGGAACGCTTCCCGGTAGGATTTCAAGTTTTTGAACATCGGAGAGATTGAAGTTTCCCATGGACATTTCCGGAGCAGAAGTTTGGTAAAATCCCAACCAGTTTTGGAAACTGGGATGGGACTCCAAATCACTGACGCTCGAAGTTTCTCCCTCCTCGATCGTTTCAATGGGCTCGACTGCAGGAACTGATAATTCGCTAATAGGTTCGTCTTTTTTCTCGGAGCATGAAATGAGAAAAACCGCAAGGAAAATAGATAAAGAATAGGATTTGAAGTTCATAATTCCGGATTTAGAAACCGAAACTAAGTTAGCAAAACTTAAACCAAAATCAAATGGGATAGTCTTGAGCGAAATTTTTATCCAGATTCATTTGTTGAACCAAATCTTCTACGGATTGAAATTTCATATCGTCCCGGATTTTATGTAAAACCTCAATTTTCAGCGTTTCACCATAAATTTCACGGTCGAAATCCATCAGGTAAACTTCCACTCTTTTTTCATTTGAATTCGTGACGGTGGGACGAGTCCCGATGCTGAGAAGCCCTTTGAAAATTTCATTTTCAAGAAAGACTTTGACGATGTAAACACCGTTTCCGGGAATGAGTTTATAGGTTTGGGTTTCGAGATTTGCTGTAGGAAATCCAAGTCTGCGTCCGAGTTTGTCGCCATGAATGACTTTGCCGGTAAGCGAATAATTCCTTCCCAAACCGAGATTGGCTTTTTTGATGTTTCCGTTTAAAATTGCTTTTCGGATTTGAGTGGAACTGATGTTTAAATTCTCTGATTTTATCTCTTCGATTTTGATGCAATTAAATCCAAATTTTTTGGAAAGTTCATTTAATTGCTCAAAATTTCCTTGGCGATTTTTCCCAAAATGATGATCGTATCCGATGATGATCGTGTGAATTCCGATTTGGTGGACCAAGAGTTCTTTTACAAAATCTTCTGCACTCAAAGCGGCAAATTCTTTGGTGAAAGGATGAAGAATCAGATTGTTTAATCCCGATTTTTCAAGCAATTCTTTCTTTTCGTCCAAGGTTGTTAAAAGTTGCAAATCATCAGCGCCTTTGCCCAAAACGACTCGGGGATGAGGTTCAAAAGTCAGTAAAACACTTTCGCCGTTTTCTTTTTTAGCGATTTCGTTGAGTTGACGAATGATGGCTTGATGCCCGATGTGAATGCCATCAAACATCCCCAAAGTCAGAACGGGATTTTTTAGATTTTTACATTGTTCAATATGCTCGAAAGTCTTCATTGAAGGCAAATTTATAAATCTCAATTCGATATATACCCATGAAAAAGAGATTGCTTTGAAATGAAAGCAATCTCCTTTGACTTTTTCTTTATTTTCGGTTTAGGGCTTTCTGAGCTTTTTACTGAAAACATTTCCGTTTTCATCCGTCAGCCGAATGATATAAATCCCTTTGGGTAATTGAGCTGTGGAGACGATTCCTTCTGAGGAAACCGAATTTGACAAAAGCATTTTGCCGTTTAAATCATAAATTGAAACAGACTCTGCTCGACTTC
>JAAYKY010000041.1 GCA_012522185.1 Flavobacteriaceae bacterium
GATTCTCCTCTAATATTTTCAGTTGATTAGTTCTTGGGTCTTTGGAATAACTAAGCCTCACATTTCCAAGGTGGTCGGTGTAATTGAATACGTAATTAAACGCATAATTAGTATTAAGCCTGTCGATTGGTGTTACTTTTACATAACCTTCCGCGTGCGGGAAGAATTGCAATATATTTCCTGCGTACTGAAACCCATCTAAGTAATCCACTATCTTGATACTGTCACTGTACACCACCGTTTTCTTTAGTTTTTGTCCAACCGAATTATAAAGATAAGTAATTTTATTATTTGTTCCTTCAAATTCTATCTGCGTAGGCAAGTTCAGGTGGTTGTACCTGATGTTGGAAATTCCTTTGTTGCGGTCTTTGATCATATTTCCGTTTGGCATGCACGATTTCTTACGCATCATAGTTTTTTCTTTACTGTAAACTGTATATTGTATTCTTGTAGAATGTATTTTTACGAGCTTCGAGCTCCTTGTCACTCAGAGCATTTGATATTAAGAGAAAAATCTTCCAGTGGAAGATTGGAAAAGCGAAGCGAAGAGTCTCAGGTTTTTTTGCTGTAGAATGTAGATTGCATTCTTGTATATTGTATTTTGAGCTGAATTCTCTTAATGCCTTAATGGTTAAAAAAAAACACTGCGCCCTTAGTGAAAAACCTTCGTGTCCTTTGTGGTTAATAAAACACACAACTCTTCTTTCTAATTTCTGACTTCTAATTTCTAAAAAAATCTTCACCCATTTGTGACCACAAAAAAATTCAGCAAAAATTAGTGTTATCTAGAAAGCCCGCCTAAGAAGCAACCAACTTCATCAAGCTCCAAATCGCTCCCGGATGATTTGCAAAACCGTTTCCAGAGTTTGTTGCGGCGTCATTTGTCCATTATCGACCTCGACAGCGTCCTCTGCTTTTTTAAGTGGCGACACCTCCCTCGTGGAATCCATTAAATCTCTTTCCGATATATTTCGAAAGACCTCTTCATAAGTAGCCGGATGTTCGGTTTTGAGCAATTCTTCATAGCGACGGATGGCCCTCGCCTCGGCCGAAGCACTTAGGTAAATCTTCAAATCAGCATTTGGAAAGACAGTAGTCCCGATGTCGCGACCGTCCATCACAATGCCACTTTTTTCACCCAACTTTCTTTGCATCTGAACGGCATAGTCCCGGATTTCAGGAACTTTAGCAATGATGCTCACTTTGGATGAAACCTCCATTTCCCGAATTCGTTCTTCCACATTCTCACCGTTGAGATAGATTTCGTTTTTCCCAGTTTGGGGATTGAATTCAAAATGAATATCAAGGAAATCAAGCTGCGGAATTAATTCAAATTCATTGACTTCACTACCACGCAACATCCCATTTTCAATAGCATAAAGCGTGATGGCCCGATACATAGCACCGCTGTCAATATGAATGTACCCGAGTTCTTTGGCCAATAATTTGGCGAGTGTACTTTTGCCGGTAGATGAAAACCCATCGATGGCTATTGTTAAATCACGCATAGAGCAAATTTAGAGGTTTAATATGGAAACTTGAATGTTTGAAGGATTTTATTTTGGCTATGGACAAAGTTTTAATTGTTTAAATCCCGTTTTCATCTAACCACAAAGATTAGTTTTTAGCTGTTGTTTAAAATCCTAAAATTTGGATGTTTTTTTTATAATTTAGCAAATAGAAATTGACTCTGGCTTAGTTCGATCTGAAACGCGAAGTATTTCAAGCACGGACTTCAAAACATTGTACTGCATTTAAAAAAACATTATAAAATCGAAAAATTATGGGAGAATTTGGATACATGGATGACGCTATAAACGACATCGAAACTAGTGTTTTTACTTACTATTTGTATATGAGCAATGAATCTGACTCCTTACAAAAAAGAGCCAATGATATATCTAAATATTTTCCAAACTTGACCACAGAAGAAATAGAAAAAATAATAACCCAATCAACAAATGAAAATTTGACAAAGAAAGATTTACCCAATTTTGACTATTTGAATTCATTGTCCACCAAAGAATTGGATGGTTTGTATTCAGTTCTTGTTAGAAATCTTGGAAACAATAAAAAAATTCAGATGATTATTGATATTGAGAAAATTATAATGAACAGGACCTGTGAAAATGAATGAATTTGAAAGCATAGCCGATGGAATTCTTAAGTTTAAAGAGAAGAGTGATATCGAAAAAGAATGGAACTCTTTCCATCTGGACTTTTCAACTCCTTTTGAATTTAAAAAAGATGTTTATAACAAAATCAATCAAGAAATAGGAAAAACAGCTGGACTTTACTCCATTTTTGACGGCAAGGACTGCTTGTACATAGGAACAGGGAAAAATATTGCTGACAGAATTAAATCTCATTACAAAGCTGCACAAGGAAAAGACAATGCAAAAAGATGGAATGAGTTTTTCCGAGAAAACAATGGAATCAATACAATTTATTGGACTCAATTTAATATTGGACAAAATCAAAAACAATCTCATAAAATCAGAGAAATAATTGAAAATATTTTAGAAATTAAATACAAACCTAAATTTGAATATAAAAAGGACTCATTACCATTAGTGCAATACTGACGAATTGGGAAATTCCAACAAGCATTTCGCAATAATATCATTGTACGCAAACTAAAAAATAGAAAATGAAAAAAACAACTTTCATATTATTATCGAGTATAATTGCGATACTTTGCTTATTAGCATCTATTTACATTTATATGTCTATTTCAGGTAAGGAACTTTCTTCCGCTTATGAACCCAAAAAAGTTCAAAGATTATCTTATGATTCAATTGAGATGAAGCAGAAAATAACTCCCTTTCTAACCTTTCAAAAAAACGATGCCGAAGAAGCAATGAACTTTTATATAAGTCTGTTTGATAACTCAAAAATTATTGATATTCAGCGTTGGGGAAAGGATGGCCCCGGAAAAGAAGGCACAATTATGCACGCCACATTTCAATTGAACGGACAGCAATTTATGTGTAGCGACAGTCAGCCTGTACACAATTGGGATTTTACGCCAGCAGTTTCCAACTATGTGGAATGCGAAGACGAAGAAGAAATTGAAAGGCTCTTTTCGAAACTTTCCGAAAACGGAGAAGTGACCATGCCTCTTGATAATTACGGATTTAGTCAAAAGTTTGGTTGGATTATTGATCGCTTTGGAGTGTCCTGGCAATTGAATTTAAAATAATCATATCAACAGAGAGTATGGCTACAATAAATATAAAAACTGATTGTGGAAATGCGCCAAAAAAAGAATTCTTAAAACAGCTTCACATTGCTTTGGCCCAAGGTGACAGCGCCTTTGTAATAGAAAATATTGCAGATGATGTGCATTGGGAAATTATAGGAAACCATACGATTACAAACAAACAGGAACTTGAAAAAAGATTATCGGATAATCCCTTGTGGAATGTAACAGAGCTTAATTTGGACGCCATCATCACCCACGGAAACGAAGCTTCCGCCAATGGAAGCGTGGTTACTGCAGAGAATTTGAAATTTGCATTTTGTAATATGTATAAATTTCGAGGATTTAAGGGGCCAATCCTAAAGCATATAAAAACATATATCATTGAATTAAAATAAGTTAATTCAAAATTATCATGTACCCGAAATGCTAATTAGTTGATAAAAAATCAGTGTTTTACGTATAAAATTCAAGTGGCTTCATTAGACACACTTAGAAAATGGCGTTCTTTCATTTTCAGAAGTAACAGAAAATCCGCACTTTGAAAAATAGCTTCCAGAATGAAGAAAAAATCTTTACGAACTATGGTGACAAAAACAAAAAAGCCTGTATAAAGTTATCCAAAATAGATCAAAATCTTTTTTCTTCTCCCGAATAAACAATTATTATCAACCCTGCTAAAACAATTCAATTAGTTAAATCAACTCTCCCTACCCAAACCGCTCAAAATGCGCTTTTTCCAGAGCTTCCCGATGATCCGGATGGGCTATGGAAATCAAAAGTTTCGATCGTTGCTCCAGGTTTTTTCCATACAAACTCACCACACCATATTCTGTGACAATGTAATGCGCATGACCTCGCGTCGTCACCACACCGGCGCCTTCTTTCAAAAACGGCGTAATCCGCGAAATTCCTTTATTGGTAACCGATGGAATCGCAATGATCGGTTTTCCGCCTTCGGAAAGTGCTGCACCCCGCATAAAATCCATCTGACCTCCGATTCCCGAATATTGATAAGTACCGATGGAATCCGAGCAGATTTGTCCGGTTAGATCCACTTCAATTGCACTATTGATTGCAACTACCCTCGGATTCTGACGAATCGTACCCGAATCATTTACCAAAGAAACATTCATAAACGACATACTTGGATTATCATTCACAAAATCATAGACGCGCTTGGTTCCCGCCACAAAAGAAGTCACCGTTTTACCACGCAAAACATTTTTCTTTTCATTATTAATCACACCCGACTCGATGAGCGGCACCACGCCATCGGAAAACATTTCGGTATGAATCCCCAAATCTTTGTGATTGCCCAGACAGCTCAAAACCGCATCGGGAATCGCACCAATTCCGGCTTGTAAAGTAGATCCGTCCTCAATCAATCCAGCCACATTCTCCCCAATCTTCTGGATCGTATCATTGATTTTACTTCCATAATCCACCGCCGGCAGTTCGGTTTCATGCCAAACCATCGCATCGAATTTAGAACTATGAACCGGCGAATCTCCCAAGGTTCTCGGCATTTTGGGATTGACTTGCGCAATCACCAATTTGGCGTGACGAACCGCCGCCCAGGCTGCGTCCACCGAAGTGCCCAAACTACAAAATCCCTGACTATCAGGTGGCGAAACATGAACGATGGCCACATCCAACGGAAGATAACCTCTGGAAAACAAAAGCGGAATTTCGCTCAGAAAAATAGGAACATATCGGCCACGGGAACTATTGGCCCATTCACGAATGTTGGTGGAAACAAACAAAGAATTCAAATAAAAACTATCCGTCACGCCCGGCTCCTTCCATTCAATGTCACCAAACATACTGATGGAAACCAGTTCTACGTCTTTAATTTCATCTTTTCTTTTCAATAAAGTATTCAAAACATGAAGCGGAGTCGCTGCGCTTCCATGAAGAAAAACACGGTCACCGGATTTTACCAATTTCACCGCTTCTTCAGCCGAAATGTAATTTATATTCTCCATATTTCTCAAATTTAACGAAGTTTATTAATTTGCTGAAATGAAATGATGAATCTCATTAAAACTCGTAAATTTGCACTTAAAAATTAATTAAAAATGATCAACATTACACTTCCGGACGGGAGCATCAGGCAATATGAAAGCGGAATTAGTCCGATGGGAATTGCCCTGAGCATCAGCGAAGGATTGGCTCGAAATGTCATATCCGCATTGGTAAACGGCGAACAGGTAGAAACCACAACTCCTATCACCACCGACGCTACCGTTCAGCTTTTGACGTGGAATGATGATTTGGGAAAGAAAGCATTCTGGCACTCTTCTGCCCACCTTTTGGCACAGGCAATTGTGGAATTCTATCCAAACGCCAAACTAACCATCGGGCCGGCAATCGAAAACGGATTCTATTATGACGTAGATTTCGGGGAAGAAAGTTTTCAGGAAAAAGATTTCGAGAAAATCGAAAAAAGGATACTGGAAAACGCACGAAAAAATTCTGAATTTAAATTGTATCCGGTTTCCAAAGCCGATGCTTTGAAAGAATACGCCGGAAACGAATACAAAACCGAACTGATTGAAAATCTTGAAGACGGAGAAATCACCTTCTGTTCGCATGATAATTTCACCGATTTATGCCGTGGTGGACATATTCCAAGCACGGGAATTGTGAAAGCGGTGAAAATCCTAAATGCCGCCGGTGCTTATTGGCGTGGAGACGAAAAAAACAAACAATTGGTGCGTGTGTACGGGATTTCTTTTCCGAAACAAAAAGATTTAACCGAATACCTGAATCTTTTGGAAGAAGCCAAAAAACGGGACCATAGAAAATTAGGAAAAGAACTTGGATTCTTTACTTTTTCTGAAAAAGTCGGACAAGGATTGCCACTTTGGCTGCCAAAAGGTACAGCTTTGAGAAAAAAACTGGAAAATTTCCTGATGAAAGCCCAGCAAAAAGCCGGATATGAAATGGTGATTTCACCGCACATCGGACACAAAGATCTGTATGTAACTTCCGGACATTATGCAAAATACGGCGCCGACAGTTTCCAACCCATTCTTACGCCAAACGAAGGCGAAGAGTTTTTATTGAAACCGATGAACTGTCCACATCATTGTGAAATTTACAAAGCTGAGCAATGGTCTTATCGTGATTTGCCCAAGCGTTATGCAGAATTTGGAACAGTGTATCGATACGAACAAAGCGGTGAATTACATGGCTTAACTCGAGTTCGTGGATTTACACAAGATGACGCGCATTTGTTCTGTACGCCGGATCAACTTTTGGACGAATTCAAAAATGTGATTGATTTGGTATTATATGTATTCAGCTCCCTTGGGTTTGAAGACTTTGTCACCCAGGTTTCTTTACGCGATCCGGACAATAAGGAAAAATACATCGGTTCCGATGAGAATTGGGAAAAAGCCGAAAATGCGATTATGCAGGCTGCCGAAGAAAAAGGATTAAAAACTGTCGTGGAATACGGTGAAGCAGCTTTTTATGGGCCAAAACTTGATTTCATGGTGAAAGATGCTTTGGGCAGGAAATGGCAATTGGGAACCATTCAAGTCGATTATAATTTACCTGAACGATTTGAATTAAGTTATATTGGCGCAGACAATCAACCACATACGCCAGTGATGATTCACCGCGCGCCATTTGGTTCGATGGAGAGATTTGTGGCAATTTTGCTTGAGCATACCGGAGGTAATTTTCCGCTATGGTTAACTCCCGATGTCTTTATCATACTGCCAATCAGTGAGAAATACCAAGAATATGGCGAAAAACTTTCTAAATTCTTAGAAAATTCCGATATTCGCGGCCTGATTGATAATCGCAACGAAAAAACAGGTAAAAAAATCCGCGATGCAGAGATGAAAAAAATCCCTTATATGTTCATTGTAGGAGAAAAAGAGGCTGAAAATGGTACGGTTTCTGTGAGAAAACATGGAGGTGAAGATTTGGGAGAAATGACGATGGAAGAATTGAGAGAGCGGATTATCAAAGAATTAGAAGTTAATTAAAATTATATAGACTATCGCAATAAGAAGAAAAGGTGGGGGACGCCGTCCCGCACGAGTGATCAAAGAAGATCAGCACAAGATTAATCAGAAAATCACCGTTCCCGAAGTTCGGGTGGTTGGTGAGGGCATTGAGCCCGGAATTTATCCGATTGCCAAAGCTTTGCAGATGGCAGAGGATGCAGGTTTGGATTTGGTAATGATTACCGAAAAAGCGGTTCCACCAGTGTGTCGTATTGTGGATTATAAAAAATTCCTCTACGAACAGAAAAAGAAGGAAAAGGAACTGAAAGCCAAGCAGCAAAAGGTTACGATTAAAGAAATTCGATTTGGACCTCAAACAGACGATCATGATTACGAATTCAAAAAGCGTCATGCAAGAAGTTTTCTGGAAGAAGGTTCCAAATTGAAAGCCTATGTGTTTTTCAAGGGTAGATCGATTATATTTAAAGACCAAGGCGAAATTCTATTGTTGAAACTCGCTCAGGAATTGGAAGATGTAGGCAAAGTGGAACAACTCCCAAAATTAGAAGGAAAGCGGATGATCATGATGATGGCTCCGAAAAAATAATACGAAACTCGAATTTCGACATTCGAATTTCGCAAAAGGAACAAACGTTTTATAAAACATACAGTTATGCCAAAATTAAAAACAAAATCTGGGGCTAAAAAGCGCTTCAAACTTACCGGAACAGGTAAGATCAAAAGAAAACACGCTTACAAAAGCCACATCCTTACAAAAAAGGAAACCAAACAAAAACGTAATTTGACTCAGACAGGATTAGTTCATCCTTCTGACGAGAAAAGCGTGAAACAACAATTGAGATTAATCTAATTTAATCTCCGGTTTATTAATTAGTGAGAAGGAAGAATTTTTAGTCAGAAATTGCATGCAAAGAAGACTTTAAACTTTGAACTTCAAACTTGAAACAAATTAAATATTTAACCCTGTGTTGGCGCTCAATCAAGTGGCGATTATCGCCCGCCCACCACAAAAAAATTAAAAATTATGCCAAGATCAGTAAATTCAGTAGCGTCAAGAGCGCGCAGAAAAAAGTTGATGAAGTTAGCCAAAGGTTACTTCGGACGCAGAAAAAATGTATGGACCGTAGCTAAAAACGCGGTTGAAAAAGGATTGGTTTATGCTTACCGTGACCGTCGTCAGAAAAAGAGAAACTTCCGTGCTTTGTGGATTCAAAGAATCAACGCGGGAGCTAGACTTCACGGAATGTCTTATTCACAATTTATGGGTGCACTTAAAAAGTCAGACATCGAATTGAACCGTAAAGTTCTTGCCGATTTGGCTATGAATCACCCGGAAGCTTTCAAAGCAATTGTAGAAAAAGTAAAATAAATTAAATCACATAAAACGTTTGTAAATCCCGCCCGAAAGAGCGGGATTTTTTTGAATTCTATAAGATTATAATCCATTAATTATATAAAATCAATAGATTACAATCCATTAATTACATAAAAATAGTAGATTATAATCTGGGTTTTTATACTTTAGCGGAAAGTCAAGGCATGAGCATTCAAAGGAAATTAAGGAATCATCTCATATCCAAATGGGATTCCGGGAAAGTAATTTTGGTAACAGGTCCGCGGCAAGTAGGGAAAACTACTTTGATTCATTCGCTATGCAGAGAAAAGGGAAACTATCTGTTTTTGAATGGAGATGATCCGGAGGACAGAGTTTTACTGGAAGATGCTGGAGAGAAAAAACTTCGACAAATCATCGGAGATCATACAGGAATTTTTATAGATGAAGCACAGCGCATCAAAAACATTGGAATTTTACTTAAAATTATTCATGATCGAATTGACAATGTTAGCGTGCTGGCGAGTGGCTCTTCGGTGATTGGCTTAAATGAGGAAATAAATGAACCTTTAACCGGCAGGAAATGCGAATTTAATTTGTTCCCTTTTAGTTGGGAAGAAATGAATCAACATTTTGGGTATTTAGAAAATCAAAAAAACCTTTCATCTTATTTGATTTACGGAATGTATCCGGAGGTCATAACGCATCCCAATGAAAAGGAAGACATCCTGAAAGAATTGAGCAAAAGTTATTTGTATAAAGATTTATTACAACATAAAGGGATTAGAAAACCGGAACTATTAGATAAAATTTTACTCGCTTTGGCTTTGCAGGTTGGGCAAGAAGTCAACTATAATGAATTGGCAAATTTAGTGCGTGCAGATCGTTCTACAGTAGAAGAATACATTTCTCTTTTGGAAAAAACCTATGTCATTTTCCGTTTACTTCCACTGAGCCGAAACATTCGGAATGAAATCAGCACTTCACGTAAAATTTATTTCTATGACAATGGAATTCGAAATGCAATCATAGGAGATTTCAAACCCCTTGAATTTCGGCAAGATATCGAGGCATTATGGGAGAACTTCATGGTTTCGGAGCGAATAAAGAAATTGCGATACGATGATTGGTCCGGAAGATATTATTTCTGGCGGACCTATCAGCAACAGGAAATTGACTGGATCGAAGAGTCGGATTCCAAATTCAATGCTTTTGAATTCAAATGGAATCCAAAAAAAGGGAAATCAAAATTTTCGAAGACCTTTTTGGCTAATTATCCGGTAGAATTGACTTCTGTTATTTCACCCAAAAACTTAGATGAATTTTTGCTGTAATCAACCTAACAGGGTTTAAAACACTGTTAGGTTTCAATGAATGAAATTATAAATGTTTATCCAATAAAGTTCGGATTTCAGGATCCGAAGGACGCGGCGCATCGGCCAACAATATATTTCCATTTTGATCAATCAAAATGAATCTCGGGATTCCTTTGATACCGTATTCACGGACAAATTCTGATTTCCAATCCTTATCTGAGAACAATTGAACACCTTCCAATTCGCGATCCTTTACCATTTTCTGCCATTTCCCAAAATCCTCTTTTGGGTCTATGGACATACTTACAAATTGAATGTTTTTATCGCTATAGTCGGTTTGTAATTCTTTCAATGAAGGTATTTCACGAAGGCAAGGCCCACACCAAGTCGCCCAAACATCTACATAGACCAAATTCCCTTTCAGGTCATCCAAGGAAATCATTTTACCGTTGATGTCCGGATAATTAAATTTAGGAGAAGGACTTCCTGGCAATAATTTCTCTACTTCCGCAAAGATTTCTTCAGCAATCTCTATCAGCTCCTTATCATTGGAATTTTCACGAATAAAATCCATATACGCACGCGAATCCGGATGCGCAGACTCCATTCGGTTCAATAGCCCCTCGCCCATCATCGCATCTTTAATTTTCCCTGAGTTAATCGATTTATATAATTTTAAGGTTTCCTCAAGAGATTCCGACTCTCCCAAAAGATCCCCGTAGCTGTACTTTAAAAATTCGCGATACGCCGGAATAGCAAGGAATTCCTCTTCATCATCCAAGTTTATAGTTTCGGTTTCATTCATGAAATCGGTCGGCAATTCAGGCTCTTTGCGATTAAAATATTTATAAGCCATCGGATATTGAAGAAGCAAAATTTGCTGAAAATAGTAATTGTTCTTTTTTTCCAGGTTTTTAAATTCAGGATTAAGTTCTTCGACCTCTAGTTGTTGATCCAATTCCTCTTTAAATGCCAATAATTCTTTTTGGAAATCCGCTGGTTCTGAGGAATAAAGCTCACGCATATTGGATTGGAACTCATTCATTCTCAAGTTTTTTTGAGCTAAGAAATTATTTTCTTTTTCTGAGCTTCCTCCAAAAACAATGCTTTTTTCGAAATCATTCATATCCGCTGAAACAAATAAACTATCGCCTGGAGAAAGGAAAACTTGCGCTGTTCTTCTTCCAATATGAATTTCATAGAAACCTGATTCATTGATCTTCAGGGTGTCATTGAATTCTCCGAATTGAAGAACAAAAGTTTTTTCCTCTCCATTCCTCACCAAAAAGATACTGTCGATGCTCGAATTCTCGATTGTTCCTGCAAAACGAGCAAAATTCTTTTTATCACTACATGCCGTTATGGTCATGAGGACAACAAAAGCCAAAATGAAATAATTTTTCATGGAATTTATTTAATTTATTACCTATACAAATATTCTGCATTTAAAATAAACCGGTGTTGGTTTCTTTTTCCTGATTTTCAAAACCTTGATCAATTTCCAGCTCCGAAGCGTTCGCCGCCGCTACTGCAAGTTCATCAGCTCTTTCGTTCAGAAGGTTTCCCGCATGGCCTTTTACCCACTGGAAATGAACAATGTGCCTTCGATACGCAATCAAAAACCTTCGCCATAAATCTTCATTCTTTTTCCCTTTAAAGGACTTTTTCTCCCATCCAAACAACCATTTTTTATCTACGGCATCACATACATAACGGGAGTCTGTATAAATCGTTATTTCGGATTTTGGTTTTTTCAACTTTTCCAAAGCTGAAATTACCGCCAAGAGCTCCATTCGGTTGTTGGTAGTCAATCGAAAACCGCGCGAGAACTCTTTTTTTACTTTCATTTCGGTTTCAATTAGAACCACTCCGAAACCACCCGGTCCCGGGTTCCCAAGTGAAGAACCGTCTGTATATGCAATTATGGCCAATATTTATCCTTTAATTAATTCCTGAAAGATTTTTTGATGACAAATTTCTTTGATTCCATCTTTATCTTTCAAACTTAATTCTTTTGTGTGGATTATGTCCAATAATTCCACTTTGACTTTCCCTGGATAGCCTTCCGTCCATGAAAAAGGAAACATTTCATTCAAGCCTTTGATAGCATAAACCGCAATCGGTAAATCAGTTGAAATCGAAATCGTGAAAGCTCCGTCCTTGAATGGGTCTAAAACTTTATTTCGATCATCAGAAACGCCTCCTTCTGGGAAGATGACGATGCTGTTTCCTTCTTTTATCTTTTCTTTGGCAAGTTTTACAACTCTTGTTTTACTTCGGGCATCTGAACGGTTAACCATTATACAGATTCTACGGTAAATAGTCCCAAAAATGGGTATTTTGGCTAACTCTTCCTTTCCGACAAACACAATTGGATGCTGGGGATGAATGATTGCCATGACCATGATATCGAGAACAGAAGTATGATTGGAAATAAACATATAGGATGCCTCAGGATCCAGTTTTCCTTGTTGCGAATAATCCAATCGAAAACCAGAGCCATAGAAAATCAATAACGCCCAAAGTCGAATTCCCTTATAGGCGAGTGGAAAGGTTTTAGAGGAAAGTGAAAGTGGAAATGTCCAAAAAACCCCAATGGTTAGGACAAAGAAAGAAGTGAGAAACAAAAACCAAGATTTCCAAAGAATGGAAACAAATTTTCTGAATGCTTTCATCGGGATACAAAATTAAACAATCTCTCGATTTCAGAAAATAAAAAACCCTGTCTCAACTAAGTCGAGACAGGGTTTGCGTTTTATAAAGGTTTCGCTAATTATTCAGCAATCTCTTCAGCAACAGCTTCTACTTCATCAGCAGCAGCTTCTACACCTTCAGCAGCATTGTCCAATGCCTCAGCACCAGCTTCTTCTCCTTCAGTGATAGCAGCGTCAACAGCGTCTTCTGCAGACTCAAGAGTTGCATCAGCGTTTTCTACAGCTTCATCAGCAGCAGCTTCGATTGTAGTGTCAGCTTTTTGCTCACAAGCGATGTTAGTGAAAGACAATCCTACTACAGCTAACAAAGCGAATCCTTTTACAAATACTTTTTTCATAATTAAAATTTTTTTAATGGTTTTTATTTGTGTCAAAAGTACATTAGCTTTGCTTATACGCTTTGAAAATGCGTTGTAATGTCTTTGTAAATTAATTTACAATTTACAAAACGCTACATATCAATTAATTAAACCTTAAATAATTGAATAAATTATCTGAAATAGTTTTGTTTGATTTATTAAAAAAAGACGTTACGAAGCGTTTTTTCGAGTCAAATTCAGCAGCTTCACCTGAAATTTCCGATTGGAAAGGGCAAGACATCGTCAATTTTCAGGAAGATGTTTTTGCGAAAACTAAATCAACTCTCAGCGAAAAATGGTTTTATACATATTTTAAATCTGAATTTAAAAAGCTTCCTCGAATTGACATGCTCAATATCCTCGCCCAGTACGCCGGCTATTCGGGCTGGTCGGAATTTGTGCAACATCATCAGATGGAATCAACACCTGGCGAAGAAAAGGAAGTTAAGGTTGAACCTGAAATTCAGCCCGAAATTTCAGAACCGGTGCAGAAAGAAGAAGAGAAGCCTCAAAATCCACCTCCTAAAAAGAAATCCCGATTGGTTCCGGTTTTAATTTTCAGCCTTTTGGCCATCGGATTGCTCAGCACAGGAGCCTATTTTGCGTTTATTTATCAGAAAACTTATGCTTTTTGCTTTGTGGATTCCGACCGAAATTCCATGATTACCGAACCGATTGAAATCACAATTGCGCGTAAAAATTTTACGCCTCTTGAGCTTTTTACTGAAAAGGGTTGCATAGAATTTGCTTCTAAAGAAGACACCTTATTGATGACCGTCAAATCAACTTATTATAAACAAGACACATTTAAAATTAACCTGCACCATTATCAGGGCATGGAAACCATCCGACTCGAACCCGATGATTACAAAGTGATGCTTCGGCATTATTCCAAATCTTCGCAAAGCGTAAAGGAACGGATTAAAATGCTCGATGAGATGATTGCAGACGACGCATTGATTTATCAAGTATATGATAATGAGTACTTTGGGGTAGAGGTATTGAGCAAAAAGCAATACATCAATTTAGTATCCCTGCCTACAAGTTCGTTAAAGAATTTCACGCTAATTGAAGCGGAAAGGAAAAGCGGAAAAATTGTGAAAATTAAATTTAAAATCCACTCAGATGAAAGTTAAACTCTTAATAATCCTAATTCTGGGCTTTGGTTTTTTCGTTAGTTCATGTAAAAATGAAACGACTTTTCAGGGGAATCATGACCCTGAAGTCATTAAAACCTATAAAAATCAGTCCACAGCGGTATCCCGAATGGATTCACTGGCTTCTGTGAATTTTATCACACGACAGAAATTGACAGAAGTATATGAGCTCAGTTCTTTGTACTCCTCCAATCCAAACGATAGTTTACTTAGAGAAATTCTTTATCCTCAGATGCAGAGTTATTTCTTGAAGAATGATTCGGTGGAAATTCGGACTATTTTGAGTGAATTGGATTCTCTAAGAGTCCATTTTGTAGAAATTGGAAACCTTAGACTCAACAAAAAAGATTCGCTACGCCCGGATTCAGTTAAATTAGTAGATTATAGTGTTCGCTATTTTTCTCAGGACAAAAAGCTCATTGACTCTCTTCAGAAAACGGCTCAATATATTTTGAAAAAGGAACCCAAAAAGTTCAAACATGAATTTATTTTCTACTTCAACGACCTTAGTACCCCTCAAGTAGAAAATGATACAATTTCTTCAGGTGTCACGCAATAATCCAATGGGACGTCCTGAGTGAAAATCTCAAATTCTTGATTTATGGGAGGAAAAAAGTTCAATCCCAGTTTCAAAATCGGATAATTTATATCGCCCAAAAACCGATCATAATAGCCGCCTCCGTACCCAATCCGGTTTCCGGAAAGATCACAAACAAGCATTGGCATGAGAATTACATCAATAGGCAAATCTGTTTTGAGGCATTCCAAAGGCTCAGGCACATTGAACTTCCCAATTGTCCATTCCGCATCAGCATTTATCAAGCAAGAATGCATTTTTTCTCCTTCAACTTTGGGCACGAGGACTGTTTTTCCGTGCTCATGAAGATATTCGATAATAGGAAAAGTATTGACTTCGTGGTTCTGCACAATTGGAACAAATACATGAAAAACGGATTTCTCCCAAATCGGCATTGATATCAGCTTCTGAAGAATTTTTTGGCTGAATTCCTGTATTTCAACTTCAGAAAGCCGAATTCTTTTGGATTTATAAAGCGCTCTGAGTTGGGATTTATTCATGTTTCCTTCACCGAAATTATGTTTACCGGACAAGCTTTGGCGGCGCGTTCACAATCCTCGAAGATACTGTGGTCGGGATCCTTTAAAGTGTAAAAGCCTTTCTTATCAACCGATCTCAACAAAACGGATTTACCGTCTTTCTTGGACATACGGAATTTCTCCGGTGCCAGCTCAGCGCAATAATTGCAGCCAATACATTTGTCCCTTTGTAAAGTTATGATAACCATTAAGTGCAAAGTTTAAAGCTTCTGGTTTAAGGCATCAAGTTTTTTCATTCTAACTAACACTCAAACCCTTTACTTTCCTTCTATTTTACGCTTCCGCAAATTCAGTTTTGACTAATTTATATAATTTATCGGAAGGGCGAATTCTAAAATCAATCGGAATGGTAATATTATCTCCTTTTGTAGCCGAATCTGAAACCAAGTCTTCGACCATCATAGAAGAAATTATAGTTTCTTTAGCGCCGGTTGTTGGCCCTGTGACAAGGATTTTATCGCCCACTTTCAAATCATACGCCTCAATCTGGAACTGTCCAATACTGGTTTTGGGAAAGAAATGTTTTCCTTTTCCTATGTAAACTTTCTTTTGAGTGGCCATAGAGCCATTGGCAGGCGACCATTCGCCTAATTTTTGTCCCAGATAATATCCATTCCAGAAACCTCGATTGTAAACGGTTTGAAGTAAATTCATCCAGTAATCTGTTTTTTCTTTGGAATAAGTTCCATCAGCGATAGAGTCGATAGCTTCTCGGTAACAGCGGATGACGGTGGCTACGTATTCCGGCGCACGGCCACGCCCTTCGATTTTCAGCACTTTGATACCAGCATCTACTATTTGATCTAGAAAATCAATGGTACAAAGATCTTTCGGTGACATCATGTATTCGTTGTCCAATTCAATTTCAAATCCAGATTCCTGATCGATAACTGTATATTTCTTTCTGCAGTTTTGTTTACAAGCACCTCGGTTAGCTGATGAATTATGTGAGTGCAAACTCAAATAACATTTCCCGGAAACTGCCATACAAAGTGCACCGTGCCCAAAAATTTCTATTTCCACCAAATTTCCGGAAGGGCCACAAATATTTTCTTTTTTAATTAAATCTGTTATTTTTTTGACTTGGCTCAAACTCAATTCCCGACTTAAAACAATGGTATCGGCAAACATCGCATAGAAACGAACTGTTTCAATGTTTGTCACGTTGATTTGAGTAGAAATATGAACCTCCATTCCGATTTGACGCGCATAAGCTATCACTGCTTGATCCATCGCAATCACAGCTGTGATTTCCGCTTCCTTGGCCTTATCCATCAGAGTTTTGATGACAGAAAGGTCATGGTCATAAATAATGGTATTCAACGTCAAATAAGTTCTAACGTCTAATTCTTTACAACGTCTGGAAATTTCGGGAAGGTCATCTATGGTAAAGTTGATGGAAGCACGTGCTCGCATATTCAATTGCTCCACTCCAAAATAAACCGAATCCGCTCCATTGTCAAGGGCCGCCTGAAGCGATTCAAAATTCCCCGCGGGTGCCATCAATTCCATTTTTCCGTCTTTTGTCATATCCTTTTTATTGAATCTGCAAAATTACGAAAAAACCTCATTAGGAAATAATTATTTATAAATCAGCTCAAAACATTCATTTGGATTTCATTATTCCATATCGGACTCGTTTTGTTTATCGCCCAACATCCAAGGAATCGTGTAATAAAACCCAATCGCCGTAAGGGTCAAAAGCACACCTGTTCCCATCCACAAAGCGGAAAAACCGAATTCCTGTGCAATATAAGTTCCCAAAGGTGGAGTAATAATAAAGGCCAATGAAAATCCAATTCCCAAAAGCCCCATATAAGCTCCTTTGTTGTTGGCACCAGAACGCAGTGCTGTAACTGTGGACATAAAAGGCAAAGTCCAGATTTCGCCTACACATAAAATCGTCATCGAAATAAACAATACGATGAGCTGTGTGCTAAATCCAAGTAGTGCGAAGGAGATTCCACAAAGAAAAGTTCCGAGGAAAACCGTAAAACGTAGTCTGAACTTTTTATCAGCTATCTGAACCAATAGCATTTCCATAATAACGATAATCAGTCCGCTATAGCCCAAAATGTAGCCTATTGTTTTTTGCGACAAACCGGCTGCTTCTTTATAAAACAATGGAAGTGTGTTGAGAAGTTGAAAGAAACAAACCGAGAAAATCAGACAGAAAAAGGAAAATAGTATAAATTTCCTATCCCGATAAGGCGAAAGGGATAGGATTTCGGGCTCTTGGCTTGGTATTTCTTTGTTTCGATGTTCTCTATTTCGAAAAAACCAGATATAGGTAATTCCGGCAATAAGTGCCGCGAGTGCATTGGAAAAGAATAAAAAATTATAGGAAATCGCCGAAAGAATTCCACCGAGTGCCGGCCCGATTGAAAACCCCAAATTTACCGCCATCCGATTCAGCGAAAAAGAACGTGTGATATTTCCTTTTTTGGCATAACGCGTAATTGCCACCGAGTTGGCCGGACGAAAAGCTTCGCTTATGGTACTTTGAAGCAGAATGATTAGAGCCAAACTTGCTTCGGATTTGAAAATTGGAATAATACAAAACAAAGGAACGCTCAGAAGCAAGGCTGCCGATTGGACTTTAAACTCTCCGATTTTATCGGTAATCATCCCTCCGAGCCAAGATCCGAGAACCGATCCAATTCCATAAAAGCTCAATACCAAACCCGTATTTTTGAGACTAAATCCCAGATGATCGGTCATGTAAATGCCAAGAAAAGGAAGCACCATGGAGCCCGAGCGGTTGATCAGCATCACCACTGCCAACATCCAACTTTCGGCTGAAAGTCCTTTGAATGAGTCGGTATAGATTTTTATTAGTCTCATTTGTGATTTTCCACGTCGATAATTACAGGTTTAAGCCAAAAAAGCAGCCCTTTTTGGACTGCTTTTGTTTATTTTGAAGTTTCCTGATTATTGGGAAACTACTTTAATGTCCACTCTTCGGTTTTTAGCTTTGCAAATATCGGTATCGTTGGCTTCACAAACGAAATGTTGTGCGCCATAGCCTTCGGCCTGCATTCTGCTTTCCTCAACTCCCAATTTAGAAAGAGCTGATTTCACCATGTTTGCACGCTCGGTCGATACATTAAGATTTACTTCTTCTGCACCGGTATTGTCGGTATATCCTCCAATTTTAATTTTGGCATCTGGAAATTCCGCCATCATGGTAGCGATATTTGACAATTGTTCTTTTGATTCGTCCAATAAATCAGAAGAATTGGTTTTGAAATGAACTCTGTCGAGCGAAACCCATCTATCGACTTTTGCATTGGCTGAATTTGAAATAAATCGGAACAATTTAGATTCGCTTGAATAAGAACCTACATTCAAAATCAGACCTGATGGCAATGTAATTTCTGTAGTTTCTCCTAAATTATAAATGAAATTCCCTTCTGCATCCAAAGCTTCTACATATACATTTCCAGAAGTTTCCTCTACTTCCGTTTGCACCAAAGCATCTGAATTTCCTGAAGTATGTCCACCCAAAATCGGAGCGATTACCAATCCAATCAAACAAGTCAATTTGATCAGAATATTCATGGATGGTCCTGAAGTGTCTTTGAATGGATCTCCTACAGTATCACCGGTTACTGCTGCTTTATGAGCTTCAGAACCTTTGTATGTCATTTCCCCGTTGATTTCCACTCCAGCTTCGAAAGATTTTTTCGCATTGTCCCAAGCACCTCCGGCGTTGTTTTGGAAGATGGCCCAAAGTACACCCGAAACGGTAACTCCAGCCATATAGGCACCTAAGGCCTCGGCTCCCATCACAAATCCGATGATAATGGGTGTAATAATGGTCAAAGCACCGGGCAACATCATTTCTCTTAAGGCTGCTTTGGTTGAAATTTCCACACATTTACCATATTCCGGTGTTCCGGTTCCTTCCATAATTCCGGGAATTTCTCGGAACTGACGACGAACTTCTTCCACCATCGCCATCGCTGCTTTCCCAACGGATTGCATCGCCAATGCGGAGAATACTACAGGGATCATACCCCCGATGAACAAAGCGGCCAATGTTTTGGCTTTGAAAATATTGATTCCATCGATTCCAGTAAAGGTTACATAAGCTGCAAACAATGCAAGTGCAGTCAAAGCTGCAGAAGCAATTGCAAATCCTTTTCCTACTGCAGCTGTTGTGTTTCCAACTGAGTCAAGGATATCTGTTTTCTCACGAACTTCTTTTGGAAGCTCACTCATTTCTGCGATTCCTCCTGCGTTATCTGCAATCGGTCCGAAAGCATCAATTGCCAATTGCATCGCAGTAGTTGCCATCATCGCAGAAGCTGCTATAGCCACTCCGTAGAAACCTGCCAATTCATAAGATCCCCAAATTGCAAATGCAAATAAAAGTACAGATGAAAAAGTTGAAATCATTCCGGTAGCTAATCCTGCAATGATATTGGTAGCGGCTCCAGTGGATGAATTTTTCACAATATTTAAAACTGGCTTTTTACCTAATCCAGTATAGTATTCAGTAAATGCAGAAATCAAACCTCCCACGGCAAGACCAATCAAAGTCGCATAGAATATATTCATTCTGGAAACTTCTCTAATTCCCTCCCCAAAGAAATCCATGTACAATGTTTCTGGAAGCATCCAATTGATGAGAAAGAAACCGGCAATAGCTGTTAAAATAATCGCTGACCAGTTTCCTAAATTCAAGGCTGCCTGAACTTTATTTTCTTTCGCATCTTCTGATTTTACTTTTACAAGGAAAGTACCAATGATCGATGCGATGATTCCTACCCCAGCTATCATAACTGGAAGCACGATAGGCCCCATACCCCCAAATTCATCGGTAAATGCAGTACCATTTGCTGTTACATAATCTTTAATAATGTAATTACCCAAAACCATGGATGCCAATACAGTTGCTACATAAGAACCAAATAAGTCAGCTCCCATTCCGGCCACATCTCCTACGTTATCTCCTACGTTGTCTGCAATTGTCGCAGGGTTTCTTGGATCGTCTTCCGGAATTCCTGCTTCAACTTTCCCCACTAAGTCCGCTCCCACGTCGGCTGCTTTGGTATAAATACCTCCACCCACACGGGCAAAAAGTGCAATTGACTCAGCCCCAAGAGAGAATCCGGCAAGTGCTTCGAGCGCAATGGTCATTTCTTCGTAAAAAGGTCTTCCACCTGTTACGAAATGATTTACAAAAAAGATAAAAAACAAAGAAAGACCCAATACGGCCAATCCTGCAACTCCAAGTCCCATCACGGTTCCTCCCGAAAAAGATACGTTAAGGGCTTTTGGTAAACTTGTTCGAGCCGCCTGAGTAGTTCTTACGTTTGCTGCAGTCGCTACTCTCATCCCGATGTTACCCGCAAAAGCTGAGAAAATCGCACCGATGATAAAAGCCGGAACAATCAACCAACTTGTGGTATCTACAATCGTAGAAATACCAAACAAAGCTGCAGATGCAACGATTACGAAAATTAGCAATAAACGATATTCAGCCGACAAGAAAGCCAATGCTCCTTCCTGAATGTTCTTTGCAAGTCCTTGCATTCTTTCATTCCCCGCATCCTGCTTTTTTACCCACATGAATTTGGATACCATCATCAATAATCCTACAATAGCGAGAATTACCGGAATCCATAAAGAGAGTTGTTCCATCTGTATAATTTTAATTGTTTTTAATTGTTAGATAATGTCTTAACTCAAATTTAAATTCATAGACATTATGCATTTTATAAAAATTTTAACAATCAGCAAATATAGCATATTCCGTTTATTTGAAAAGAAATTTGATTTTTATCTTTCATTAAGTCAATGGAATTCTTTGATTTCTTCTCGAAATCTGTTTCCAATTGATTTGAATTAATTTAAAATGAAAGTCCCATCCCAACCGTAACGCCGAATTTTCGCGCATCGGGCAGTTCCAGATAATTTCCACGCCAGTTAAAATCAATTCGGAACGGACGGAAATTCCCGATTCCGATGTTCTCGATCCCAAATCCGTATTCGAAATAAATTTTATCATTTGGCGCCAAATATTCAATGTCCGAACGGTTCATCTCCAAACTTTCCTTTGAGATATCGCCCCAAGCCGCTCTGATAAATCCTATTTCTCTGATTTTCAACTTCTTGATTAAAGGGATTTTATTGAAAATCCATCCGTTGAAATGATGATCGAGAATAAAAGTCGCATAGGAATCGGTGACGAATTCATAATAATCCAATTGAGAAAAGATGCCAGGAATCTGCCCATAGCTTTCATTTCCGGGAATTACACTTAGCAAAGAAAGCGGTACACCTTGAAAGATTTTTCCCGCTTCGACCGTCAAATCACTTCTACCCAAAGAACCAATCAGAATAGGTTTGCTGAATAAAAACTGGAGTTTGTCGTAATTGAACTGACTGTTAAATAGTCCGCTGAAACCTTTGGTATAGCGCAACATAATGGTCGGCGCCAAAGTGCTGTGTTCGTAGCGATCGATTCCGTATCGGGAAAATTTAGCACCGGGGCGGGCAATCAATGACAGACTTAGATGGGTATCGATTAGATGTTCTTCACGGTAGCCTTTTTCGTTGATGTAACCGATGTTGAACAAGGCCGGATCGCCGGCGCGTGTGGTCTGATAATTTCCATCAATCCGCACGGTGAAATTTTTCCAAGGATCAATCGAAGTGTAAATATTCGTCTTGTTGATATGGCTGAGTTTGTCATTGCTTCCTTGTCCGATGATCGAGGAAGATGCAAAACTTCTGGTCATAATCCCGTCGGAAGTGGTGAGTTGAACGCCCAATTGTTCAATATCGCGTTTGGTTCCAATTCCAATTTGGAAGCGGTTGAATTTATTGAACATAAACCTTGCTTCAGCACCGTATTTAAACTGATGATCCCTGAATCCGTAAGCAAGATATCCGGCAATTCGCCACATATCGTTTTGTGAAAAATAAGTTCGTGCGCCGGCACGTAAACGGAAACCTTCAATATCGTTGTATCCAAATGAAGAATATAAATTTCCAATGTCGATGGCATTCCAAACTTGCCAATAACCCGAGCCGAGAATTTCTACCGATTTCACAATTCGCTTGAAACGAGGCACTTGCTGAAGACTGTCGAGCATTTCATAAATCCCATCTTCGTTTCGGGAAAGTCTTTCGTGGCGGGCGTTTGCCCAATACAAATCATTTTTCTCAAAAGCGCCCGAAGTATAAGGATCGTGATTTCTTTCGTTGTAAAATTCGTCCGGATGCGGTTTTTCAAAATTGAAATCTTTGTAAGAAACCGTTCGGTGCGCAAACAAACCTTTTGAACTTTCTTTCTTATTCAAAAGACTCATATCCAATAAAATATATTCGCGTTTCAATAAGAAAACCGAATCGTTTTTCACGTCAAATTGTTGGCTCACAAAGATATCCCGCACAAAATTCACATCGATGTTTTTGGTGCTTTGCATATCGATTTCCTTCACGGCGTATTCTTTCATACTGATGTAAAAATCGCCTTTGAACGTATGTCCGCCGTCTCTTTTTGGATAGTATTTAATTCGGTAACAATCAATTCCGTCGATGTTGATAGTGTCGGAAAGTTCGTATTCATAAACCGAAAATCCGTCGCGTGCAATGGGACTTACGAAATTGATATTGAAGAAATTAAGTCGATTGTCGTAAATATTGAATTCTTTGTAAAGATTTTTCAGGGTTTGGCCTACGATTTCGTTGTCATCAAATCCGGAACTTTTATTGGCTAATAAATCTTTTCTTTCCTTCTTTGTGGGTAAATTTTTACCATACACTTTGTAAATGGATTCGTTGAAAAATGCCGGGAGATAGGCTTTTCCGGTGATTTCGGAAGTATCGATTTTCTCAAAAATAAATTCCATATCCTTGAAAATCCGATTTTTTGTGAGGGCGCTGTCCACATTGTTCAGGTCGAACTGCAATTTTTCGTATTCCTCGTATTCATATTGGGGAACGTTTCTTAGTCCGTTGTTTCTTTTTCTCGCCCAGACTTCGAGCATGATGGCATACGCCGGATTTTCTTTTTTGGTTTTATACTTCTTTGTTCGTGCTGTAAGTGTAGCTTCGTTCAATGAAACGGTAGAGTTTTCGCTTAAATCAAGGGGGGTAAGATTGATATTTAAATTATAATTAATCCTTTGCCTTAATTCCAGTTCTATAAATTCATATCCATTGGCAGAAATTTCGAGAATGGAGTCCTGAATTTCGGATTCCAGATAAAAACTTCCATCGGTGTTAGAAGTGGTGAAGATTTGCGCATTTGGCAAATACAAATCAGCGTAAGCAATAGGTCTTTGCGTTTCAGCATCGGTGAGCTTGCCCGAAACCTTTACTTGCGCTACCAAAGATCCACAAATCAATGGTAAAAGATAAATAATAAGCCGGTTGATAGTCATAAAATATTTAGCAAATATCCACAAAAAAACCTTCCGAATTCAGGAAGGTTTCTATGTTTAACATATTTAATTGTTTATTTTTTGTAAGCGACCGATTTTGCTGCGTCCACCACTTCGTCCACACTCGGAAACCATTCTTTGAAAAGTTCAGCCGAATAAGGCGCTGAAATATCGGGAGCAGTGATTCTTTTGATTGGTGCATCTAAGTAATCAAAAGCTTTTTGTTGAACCATATAGGAAATTTCCGTCGAAATAGAGCCATAAGGCCATGATTCTTCTAAAATTACCAATCGGTTGGTTTTCTTTACCGAATTGATAATGGTGTCATAATCCAACGGACGCAAAGTTCTCAGGTCGATGACTTCTGCGCTGATGCCTTCTTTCTCCAATTGTTCGGCAGCTGCCAAAGCATTTTTCATGATTTTCCCATAGGAAACAATGGTCAAATCGGTTCCATCTTTTTTGATGTCCGCCACCCCGATTGGGATTAAATATTCATCTTCTGGGATTTCCATTTTATCTCCATACATCTGTTCGGATTCCATAAAAATCACGGGATCGTTGTCACGAATTGCGGATTTCAATAATCCTTTTGCGTCATAGGGATTGGATGGAACTACCACTTTGAGTCCGGGTGTATTGGCGTACCAATTATCAAAAGATTGGGAGTGCGTTGCACCCAATTGTCCTGCCGAACCAGTTGGTCCGCGGAAGACGATGGGAACATTCCATTGCCCGCCCGACATTTGATACATTTTTGCGGCATTGTTAATGATTTGGTCAATGGCCACAAGCGAGAAGTTAAATGTCATGTACTCGACAATCGGGCGACAGCCGTTCATTGCTGAGCCTACTGCGATACCAGAAAATCCACCTTCGGCAATCGGTGTATCAATTACGCGTTCCGGTCCGAATTCGTCCAGCATACCTTTGGAAGCTTTGTACGCTCCGTTGTATTCCGCCACTTCTTCACCCATCAGATAAACTGAAGGGTCTCTTCTCATTTCTTCACTCATTGCTTCTGCAATGACTTCTCTGAATGTTTTTTCTGCCATAACTAAATCGTCAAGGAGCAAATTTAAAAACTATTTTTGAATTTTTGCGCTTTGTGCTGGGAGTATTCTAAATCAATCCCAAACTCTCATGCGCGAACCTCTACCCTGCCGTCTATCACTTCCTCCAAACTTGTCAAGTTTGAATCCTAAAGAGAACATGACGTATCGTTTGAGTACATCGTTTTGAACATCGGAAATATATGTATCCGCAACGGTTCTCCTATCGCCTGTATTCTGATTGAGGATATCGTAAACTTTGACTTTGAAATTTAGTTGATCGTTCAGGAAATTATACCCCAGACTGGTATTCCAAAGAAAGAAATCTTTTTTAAATCCGTCTGCGATGTTGGAGTTGTATGTGTAACTAAAATCGTTTCCGAAGACAAAGTTTTTCGGCCAATAATTCGTTGTGGTCAACTTGAAAGTATGTACGACATTGGTAGAACTGTTCACTCGGTAATTTTCATAATCAGAAAACTGATACCTCAGATTATAACTTGGATTGACTGTCAAAACAGTTCCAAGTTCCCAATTGAAATTCACGCGTGGTGAAATGCTGTAAATTTTAGAAAAATACTCTTCTCCGTCCACGAAACCTTTGTTGGCTGAATGGTTGATGCCAATTCCCCCGCTCAAACGGAATTTACTGATGCCTTTGGTAAAGGATTTATTTCCATTAATACCTGCCCAAAGATTGTAGTTCCCGTTTACATTTCGGTAGGTAGAAGTCGTCACAAAGTCTTCACTGATTTCTCGGTATCCCGTAATTCCGGTTTCTGTGAAATTCCCTCCGAAATAGATATTATACCCCGTTCGTGCTTGGAAGTTAAAATTATTGAATCCAAAATAAATATTATGCGTTCGAATTGGTTTCAAATCCGGGTTTCCAACGAAAATATTCAAAGGGTCGGAAAGGTTTTCAATGGGTAGAAGCTGTTGCGCCGAAGGCGTATTGACTTGATAATTATAATTTACATAAATGGATTTACCTCGAGCAAAACGATAGTTGGCATTGGCTGAAACCGAAGGCAAAATAAACTCTTGTTTGAGGAAATAATCGTCTGATAGATAATGTCCTCTGTTTTTTTGAGAAAGGAAATTCACTCCTCCGGTGAGGGAAATATTAAATTTGTTTTTACGGATTTTATAAATAGCATAAGGATTTACATTATCGAACTCGGAGGAAATCTCAAAACTCAGAATTTCATTTAGCAAAGCATAGTCTTGATGAAATTCATCGTAATCATAGGTATGCGTCAGGTCTTCTTTGTTTCTTAGGGTATAATCTACTCCAATTCCGAGATTGGCCGAATCCAAGATGGGGATTTCATATTCGAGATTAAAACTGAATTCGTCTTCTTTGTTTCGGTCTTTTTTGTATTGATTTCTTATGTCGTCTGCCTCTCCAGATTGATAAAAATAGGTGTTTGAAACATTTTGTCCATCTGCTTTATCTCTTGAGCTTCGGTTGGAAAACTCGAGATTTAATCTTGATTTATTTGCAAAGGATTTGAAATAATTAATGCTATTGCTGAAACTTTGTTTTACTTGTTCATCCTGGGTTGTTCCATTGCTTTCATTGAGAAGTTCTCCCAATTCGTTGGTAGAGAATTGATCAAAAACCCGTTCCGATTTGGTTTTATTGTAAGCGAAAGTCGGTTCCACCCAAACTCTGGAAGTCGAATCAATTTTCACTTCGAAATTGGTATTGAAATTATGATTGAATGATTGATCGCGGGAGGTTGAATTCGATTCGGTCGTAAATGTATTGTTGGGAAGTAAGTTTTGGCGAATCGTCCGATTATTGTTTCGGGTATCCGAGCCAGTATAAAAATAACTTCCATTGAATTCAATGTCCTCCTCTGCCCAAGAATCCGAATAATTCAGTCCGCCTACGTGCGATTGGGTAATCCCATTGCCCGACCCACCGAAATTAATTCCATTGATATTAAAAGACCCAGAATCGCTCATGCGTACAGTTCTACTTCTGCCGCCCGACATATTATCAAAAATATCGTTCATCGAAAATCCAACCGAATTGATATTATTGGACGATCCCAAAATACTCAGCCTTGAATTTCCTTTGAAATAATTGAGCATCATACTACTTTCATATCGCTCATCGGTCCCATAACCCGCCATGGCTTTGAGCATAAAACCCTTGTTTTTATCTTCATCAATCGTGAGGTTAATGCTCGCACTATTTCCGCTTGCTTTATCGCCAGATATTTCTTCTTTTTTGGTTTTGGTGTCGGTTACTTGAACTTTGTTGATGATATTGGCCGGTAAATTCTGAAGTGCGATTTTACCATCTTTATCAAAAAAAGGTTTCCCGTTGACAAGAATCTGATTCACTTCTTTACCATTGACAGTGATTTTTCCTTCTTCATCCACCTCCACGCCTGGCAGTTGTTTTAGAAGTCCTTCCACATTGGCATCTGGACGAACTTTAAACGAAGAAGCGTTGAATTCGAGTGTATCGGTTTTGATTCGAATCGGCGGAGCTCCCGTGATGACAACTCCCTCTAAATCAACTCTGTTTATCAATTGTATTTCGCCTAAATCCAAATCCTCGGTAAGAGATTCAAATTCACGAGTAAATTCACCATTCAACTCATCTGAAACAATAAAAAACACAGGTTCGTTGATTTTTCTGACTTGAAGGTTAAAGTTTCCTTCTAAATCAGTAAGCGAATAATCCACAACGGTTGAATCTTTTTTCAAGGAAAGATAAACCGTCGCTTCTTCGACCGGCAATTGGAGAATTTCATCAACAGCCGTTCCTTTAATATTGATTCTATCTTGTGCAAAAATTGAAATTGAGAGCAAAAAGCTAAATAAAAAAAGCCACAGTTGGTTGAATTTCATTGTTAAAAAGTTTCGGTGCAATTTTAAAAAAATTAAATGCTGATTTTCGTTAATGAAAGGTTAATCAAGGAAATCTTTAGTAAATAGAAATGAATTTAGAATTTAATACTGAAATATCATGGCAAAAATCATTTACAGACTTTGCGGAAATAATTATTCTTCTAAATCTTTTATAATCAACTCTGCCGTACGCTCCGAAGCGCCTTCTCCGCCTAACTTTTCGCGCAAATCATTGTAATCCTTCAAAATTTCAGAGCGTTTCGGTTCTTTCAGAATTTTTGAAAGTTCGGATTTCAGATTTTTTGTATTTAATTCGCTTTGAATCAATTCCTTGACAACTTCTCTATTCATAATTAAATTGACCAAAGAAATATAATCGATGTATTTCACTACTCTTTTGCCGATTTCGTAAGAAATCCGGCTTCCTTTGTAGCAAACCACTTCGGGTGTATTGAGCAAAGCCGTTTCCAAAGTTGCAGTTCCCGATGTCACCAAAGCGGCTTCGGCACTTCGCAACAAATCATAGGTCTTGCCGAAAACGATTTTCAGATCCTTGCCGGCGATTTCGCGATAAAAACTTTCTTCCTGCGAAGGAGCGCCTGCCACGACAAACTGGTATTCGGGAAAATCTTTCGCAACCGAAAGCATAATCGGAAGTTTCACCTTGATTTCCTGTTTACGGCTTCCGGGAAGAATCGCGATGATTTTTCGGTCGTCCAGATTGTTTTCAGATTTGAATTTTTCGGTGGTAAACTCAGGTAAATCCTTCAAAGCATCGAGCAAAGGATGTCCCACAAAATCGACTTCGTAATCGTATTTCGCATAAAAATCCTTCTCAAAAGGAAGGATCACAAACATCTGATCCACAAATTTTTTGATGGTGTGCACACGCCCGGTTTTCCAAGCCCAGATTTGAGGTGAGATATAATAATACACCTTTATGCCTAGGTTTTTGACGAATTCGGCGACTCTTAAATTAAATCCCGGATAATCAATCAAAATCACAGCGTCGGGTTTAAACTCCTGAATGTCTTTTTTGCAGAATTTGATGTTTCCCAAAATGGTGCGAAGGTTCATAATCACTTCGGCAAAGCCCATAAAAGCCAGATCGCGATAGTGTTTGACCAGTTTTCCGCCCTGCTCCTGCATGAGATCGCCGCCCCAGAAACGGAATTCTGCCTGCGCATCTTTCTTTTTCAGTTCTTTCATCAGATTGGAACCGTGGAGATCGCCTGAGGCTTCACCTGCTATGATGTAGTATTTCATTTATTTTTCTCAAAAAATCAGCGCAAAGCTGACCGAAACAAAGATAATGCCTTTGACTGAAAAATAAAAAGGCAACCCACAAGAGGTTGCCACAATATACACTTAACATACTAATTAACACATTATTTTTTAATTAGCTTTTTTATTTCGGTCTTGCCGTCGATGAGTTTTATATGAATTAAATAAACTCCTTTTGGAAGGTAAGACAGATCTATTTTAGAGGATTTCCCATCCTTGATTTTCTTTCCATTCAGGTCGAAAATCATAAGATTTTCAACTTCCTTTTCGGACTGAATGTTTAAAATTCCTGAAGTCGGATTTGGATAAATCACTACGTCTGAAAGATTTGTTTCAGGATTGGAGATCCCCATTGTACTTAGATCCAATGTGTATTGAACCAATCCCAAATCAGGAACCAAGAAATAAGTATCGGCCGAATTTTCATCGTTGAAAATAATTTCCGTCGAAATGGTTCTCATATATCCTAATTCTTCGGTAGAAATTTCCGTCCAGCTTTGACCAGCATCATTGGAAAAAACGGTTTTGGAATGAGAAGCCGGATAAAAACTTCCGTCTTCAAATCTGGCTGAAGCCACGATTTTCCCTTCTACAAAAGGAGAGAATTCCACGCGGTTCATCGGTCCGTTATCATAAATCTGAGTCCAGTTGTCAGAATTATCATTTGAAATAAAAATTCCTTTTGAAGTCGCTATAGCCAATTGATCAGAATTTAAAGGATTTCTTTTTAAATCATAAATGAAGTCATCATTGGTAAGGTTTTCAAGTCCAGAAGAGACATCTGTCCAGTTTTGTCCGCCATCTTCGGTTTTATATACTTTGTTTTCTTGAACGATGAAAAAGGTGTTTTCATCTCCATCATACAGCATAACTTCCACATAACCGAAGGATGGAAGCATTAATTCCTCACTCAAAGGATTTGCGGAATCTGTCAAATCCATTTTTACCAGCATTTCACCGAAGGAAATCAGGGTTTTATCGGGATTTGAAGGCAAACTTGCTTGTGCAATCAGGAAAAGGTAACTTCCGGAATAAACAATGGAAAAGTTTTCGCCATTGTCATCGCTCATAAATAAAGAAGAATTCCCCATCATGGCCGTATTGGAAAAAAACAAGCGTCCGGCTTTGTGCGCATCGGCATAAGCACCGCTTCGGTTCATATTGGACATTTGCCCAAGCGGAAGCAGACCGATCGCATTTTCTTCACCGGTTTCTAAATTCAGATGAACAATTCCATTTCGCAATCCGTAATAAAGATGCTTTTCATCGTTTTGATGAATGTCCATTCGTAGCGAAGCGTTCAGGAAAGGTGATTTAAACTTCTCCAATGTCAATCCGCCATCATTGGAAATGAACGGATAATAATTAGCACTGATGATCACCTGATTTTCATCAAAAGGATTGAAAGAAGCCGAAATTCCATAGTAATAGTCGGCTTCATAATCGGTTCCGGTATAAACATGATTTTCCCAGGTTTGACCGCCGTCGTTTGAAATTACGATTTCATTTTCTTCCAGAATTAAAATATTTTCATAGTCGGAAGGATTGTAAACGATGGAATGAATGCTGTTGGTGGAACCATCTGTCCAACTGAAGGGAATTGCCGACCAGGTTTCGCCTGCATCTGTGGATTTGTAAAGATTTTGTTCTTGTTCATATCCGAGATAATAAGTTCCCAGGTAAATTTCATTTTCATTTTCGGGATGAAAAGCAATCGCTGAAAAGTTGGTATTCGGGATTTTTTCCGTCCAGCTTTGTCCGCCGTTCTCCGAAATCAAAAGGCCGCCTTCCACCGAATTCGGTGATGCGCCACGCATAATGAATAATTTTTCTGAATCATAAGGCGAAATTGCAACATTGTTTACATTGATATCGCCGTTATCCGGGCCATAATAAACTGAATGCCAAATACTACCACCGTCGGTGGTATAGAAAATTTCAGTAACCAGTCCCCAGTCGATGATTTTGGTGGTGTGAAACAATGCGATGTCTGTATTGTCTTTGGCAAGCGAATAAGATTGCAATAAACTTCCCGGCGCCGGACCAATGGGTGAAACAATTTCTTTCTCGACCTCTTCTGTGGCAAGATTTAAAATTTCAACCCGGTTGTAAATGGTACCCTCCGCTAAGCAAATGTAGGAAAGCGAAGTCCCATCGCTCGTCAATCGCAAATCTTTTATTGTGATGTACCAATTTTCTTGCGGAACCGAATGAATGACTTCCCAGGATTCACCCAAATCGGTTGATTTGACAATATGGTTGGTAACTGTTCTTCCATAAACGGTATTTTCCTGAGTGGGATGATAAGTTACATCCAGAATCTGTCCGTATTCATAAGAACCAGCAAGTTGAAACTGGGCCTGAACGTTTATCAGAAGCCCAAGTAAAAAGCAAATAAATATTTTCTTCATGTTGTTAAAAATTAAATCAATGTAAATTTCCAAATTCGGAATTTGAATTGAAGAAAAATACTTGCGACATTTTGTGACAAAACAAGTCCTCCCTTGTGACTTTAACACTAAACACCTGATAAATAGCCAAATAAGTTTTCGCCATCGGGTAGGTCTAATTTTTTGGTAAGTCGCTCTTTTCGCTTGCGTGTAGATTGCGGTGTGATGTTGAGTAGGGAAGCAATTTCTTTGTTGTTTAGGTTCATATACACATAGGTAATAAATCTAATTTCACCCGGAATGAGGTCGGGGTGTTTGGCTTTGAGCCGGTTGAGAAATCCGGGATTGGCTTCTTCGAAATGCGTGAAAAAAGACTCCAATTGATTATCGTTTTTCAACTGCATTTTGAGTTCTTGGAGATATTTTTTTAAAAAGTCAATGTTTGCAGTTTGAGGATGGGAGGAAATCTGTTGGATGACTTCTTCAATGAATTCGTTTTTACTCGACAGATGCAAAGCGCGTGTCGCAAGCTTTCGGTTTTTCTTTTCGAGTTCGTTTTTGAGTTTTTCATTTTCAAGCAAAGCCAATGCTTCCTGTTCTTTTAATTGTTTTTCGAGTAAGAGGTTTTCATTTCTTTCTTTTTCCAGTTCCAATTCGGCAATCTTTTCCTTTTGCTTGTGTTTGATATGGTTGTTCCGAAAGGCAAAACCAATTAAAATAATTATACAAAAACCTGATATTAAAATAGTTAAAAGTAAGCTTCGGCTTGATTCGAGTTTTCGCTGACTTTCTCTGAGTTCGTATTGGTAATTCTGAATTTCAAATTTAATTTTACCGTTTTCATACAAAGTTGAATTTCGGATGTTGTTGAGCGAGTCTTTGGTGAGAATGACCGAGTCTTTGTATAAAAGCGATTTCCCGTATTCTTTTTGTTCTGCATAAATTCGTGACAAAAACTGATAAACCTCTAATTTATCTTGCACATTTGCGGTTTCTTTTCGTGCTAGGTTTAAGTAAGAAATTGCTTTCTCATGATCTTTCATCTTTTCGTAAACCTGTGCCAATACGAGGTAGATAAAAATCCGGTTTTCAAGCTGACGTTCTCCGTTTAAATGCGGCAAAATTTCCAATGCTTGCTGTTCGGCCAAAGAAAGATTTTTTGCAAACAAATTATTTTCTGCCGTAGCCATTTGGGTCATTTGGAAGAAATCCGACTCGGGCGGAATTAGTTTTTTGGCTTCCGAAATAAATTTTTCTGCTTCGTCCAATTCTCCTAATTTATTTAGCACCAATCCTAAGTTTAAGGCATAAAAACCTTTTTTATCGATTTTGTTTAATTGGTTGGCAAGCTCATAGGCTTTGAGGAAATATTCGTGTGCTTTTTCGTAATTTCTTTCCTGAAAATAAAGAATGGCGATATTGTTTAAAACGGTCATGATGTTTTGAGTATCTTCTGACCTTTCAGCAATTTCGTAGGCTTCTAAGTAATATTTCAGTGCTTCTCCGAAGTCGAGCATCATATAATAATTGGCTCCAATGTTATTGGTCGCTCTAAAATTTTCTTGAATCCAACCCTGATCTTCAGAGGCTGATTTTGCTTGCACCAATAGTTCAAGTGAATTGGCGTGTTGTTTTTGATACATTTTTTCAATTCCCTCGTCGATTAAAACAGTCGCTTCCTTTTGATTTCTGGGTTGTGCCAGACTCAATTGAGAAATGTATAAAAGAAGAAATATCGTTTGTATTATTTTCAAAACCGGATGTGAATTAATTTTTCAAGGATTCTTTCGTAACTTTACAATCCGAACAAATATAGAGATTTTTGAAAATGGGAGAGATAGTAAATCGTGTTGCCAAAAGCCCTTTGGTAACCATTGATTTGGAAGATTATTATCCGGAAGGTCGCAGAATGGTCTTTGACTTGAAGGATTTTTTATACGAAGAACTGATTTTGAAAGAAAAAGACTTCCGCGAGTCTTTGAAAAATCACGATTGGTCGCAGTATCAGGATGCTTATGTGGCGATGGATTGTTCGACGGATGCGATCATTCCGTCTTGGGCATTTTTATTGGTTGCCACCTATTTACAGCCTTATGCGAAGAAGATTGTGAAGGGAAATTTAGTGAATTTGGAAACTTCGGTTTATCAGGAAATCATTCAGAATTTGGATGTTTCGCAGTGGGAAGGAAAGAAAATCATCGTGAAAGGATGCAGTCGAAAACCCGTTCCGGATGCAGCTTACATTCAATTGATCGAAAAAATTCAACCAGAAATTCAATCGCTGATGTACGGTGAAGCATGTAGTACAGTTCCTTTGTTGAAGAAGAAATAAGCCCCACCCTGACCCTCCCCAAAAGGGAGGGAATCAATTGGAGGTAATTAGTTTGCCTGTCTCAAAAGTACCGTGTAAACCGGGAAGTGGTCACTGTATCCGTTGGCTCGGAAGGTGTCGCCTGAGAACATTCTATAAGGATATCCTTTGTATTGGCCATCGGGTTGAACCAAATAATCAGGTGAATAAATCTCTGTTTTATAAACTTTGTAAGATTCATACTTCTTGTCGGATTCAATCATTGTACCCGTAACGATGATTTGATCAAAAAGATTCCAAGAATCGCGGTAGGCGAGTGTACCCATTCCACCTCGAAACATATTGTACATTAAATTCACCACATCTGAATCTTTGATTTTCCCTTTGTTTGGAATTGCTTTCATCACCTTGTCCAAACTTGGACTTACGGGATCGTCGTTGAAGTCACCCATAGAAAGGATTTTCGCTTTTGGGTTTTCTGCACGGATCTCCTCAAAGATAGATTTCATCACTTCGGCTGCTTTTTGTCTTCTCGGACGGCTTCTCGCTTCACCCCCACTTCTTGAGGGCCAATGACTTACTAAAAAGGTAATTTCTTCTCCGTCCAATAAACCTGTTACACGTAGTATATCACGGGTATAATCTCTTTTACCATCACTTCCATAAATTTCAATCACATAAGGTTTGGCCTTGGTTACTTCAAATCGACTTTTTTGGTAGATCAAAGCAACGTCCACGCCTCGTGCATCAAAGGAGTTGAAATGTACGACGCCATAATCGTATCTTTTTAATGCCGGTTGATTAATAAGGTCTTCTACATTTTGGCGATTTTCGATTTCACAAAGCCCCACGATCACCGGAGCAGTTTGGGTTTCGGCTTTACCAAGTTCCGCAATCACTTCGGAAAGGTTTTTCAGTTTTTGGTTGTATTTATCTTCGTTCCAAACTTTTCTACCGCCTGGAGAAAACTCCTCTCGTTGTAAAATCAATGGTCGGATTACCTTTTTTCCTTCTAGATTTTCGTAGTTAAATTCGCCGTCGAAAGGTTCGGTTTCATAATTAGAAATTTCATCAACGGAGATTGAAATATGATACAAAGAATCATTTGGGCTTCTTGTACCGTCTATATAACCCACAGAGACTTCTGTATCAAAAAGGTTTTCCACATTGTAAAAACCTACGGTTGCTGCCTGATAATTTTCCTGTCCATATAAGGACATTGAAAAGAATAGGGCAATAATGCTGAAAATCGTTAAAGATTTATTAATTTTAGTCATGATATATTTTATTACTTTTGTTGCCTCAAATTTCTTGGGTAAGACAATTAATTTGAGAGCGCTAAATTAAAGATAAAAATTCTTTGAATGAATAAATTATTATTAAGTATGATTTTCAGTGTGATTTTTGGAATCGCGCTGATGGGTCAAACAAGAATTTCTGGAGTCGTGAAGGACTCCTCAACAGAAAAGGAGATATACAACCTTGCGGTAACCATTGTGGAAACCGGTGAGGAAGTAAGGACAGACCGGATTGGTTATTTCCAGTTCGTGGATGTTACGTCAGGTATTTATACCATTAGAGTTACGGGAGTTGGTTATCAACCCTTTGAGAGAGAAGTGGTGGTAAACAACGAACCTCGAATTGATTTAGGTGATTTGATGGTGGTTTTCAACCCCAGAAGTGTAGAAATCGGAATTATCACGCTGACCGAAGATGAATTATCGGCCGATGAGTCTTCTTCTCAGTCAGCGGCAGGTTTGCTTCAATCCTCTCAGGATGTTTTTGCAAGTACTGCTTCTTATGAATTAGGGGCTTATTGGTTCAAAGTTCGTGGGTATGATAACAAATACAACGATGTGTTTTTCAATGGAGTTCGTATGAACAAGATCTACAATGATCGTGTGAATTTTGGTAACTGGGGTGGACTAAACGATGTAACGCGTCGTCCAGCTGAGCAAACCATCGGGATTGAACCTTCTGATTATGCTTTTGGAGATGTGGGAGGAGTAACTTATTACGATACTCGCCCTTCCACACTTCGCAAAGGAACCAGTTTGGCTTATTCTTTCACGAATCGTTCGTATAATCAGCGTGTTTTAGCCACTTACAACACTGGTTTGATGGACAATGGATGGGCTTTTATGGGTTCTGCTGCGAGAAGATGGGCAGAAGAAGGAGCCATCGAAGGTACTTTCTATGATTCATGGGCGTACTTCTTTGCGGCTGAAAAAAAATTCAACGAAAAACATAGTATTGTGTTGAGTGGATTTGGAGCTCCTACTCGTCGTTCGACCAATAGCCCGAATACACAGGAAGTATATGATTTGATGGGCAAAGATTATAATGCGTACTGGGGATGGCAAGACGGTGAGAAAAGAAGTGAAAGAATTCGTAATTTCCACGAACCTCTAATTACTCTTACTCACCATTGGAATCTTTCTCCCAAGTCAAAACTTTTGACTTCGGTGGGCTATCAGTTCGGAAAAGACAGCAGAAGCCGTCTGGATTGGTTCAAAGCCAATAACCCTTCGCCGATTTATTACCGAAATCTTCCAAGCTACTATGCAACTGTAGATGGAACCACTCCGGAGCAAATCGAAGAAGTTATCCGTATGTGGCAAAATGATCAAAACTATTCACAGTTGGATTGGACCGATATTTACAATCAAAACTACAACCGAGGAACGGGAGCTGCTGCTTATGTTTTGGCCGCTGACGTGAACGAAGATCAAATTATGACCTTCTCAACTCGTTTCCAATCCCAAATCTTGAGTAATTTCAATTTCATTGCCGGATTTAATTATCAGAACACCCAATCTGAGCAATACAGAGAAGTTTTGGATTTATTGGGTGGAGATCATTTCGTGAACTATAATGCTTTCCAAAAATCTTTCTACAACGTAGATGAAGATCCTAACCGCAAAGTCTATGTGGGAGACAAATACCAATACCACTATAACATCAGTCATCAAAGAGGAGATCTTTTTGTTCAGGGAAAACTGGCTTTGAACAAATTTGATATCACATTGGGAATGAAAGCTGGTTATACTTCGGTTTTCAGAGATGGAAAATACCGTCACGAACAATACTTGGACAATTCAAAAGGAAAGAGCAAAACTTATAATTTCTTTGATTTTGGAACAAAAGCACAGGTGCTTTATAAGTTAAATGGTAGAAACTTCTTCCAATTAAACGCATTGTATGCTTCCAATGCTCCAACAATTGATGAGATCTTTCCAAATGCAAGATCCAACGATTACACCATCGATGAGAACAATTATTTGCAAAACGGAAACAATTTGACGAGTTCAAAAATTCTTTCTACAGATTTGAGCTATATCCTGAGAGCTCCACGAGTGAAGGGACGTTTGACGGGTTATTATACCAAATTCTACGATGAGTATGAGAAAAATTTCGGGTACATCGACACCGGTTCTGGAAATGCTAACTTATTTGGAGCTGAATTTATGTACAATGTGGACAAACTATTCTTTGGAGGAGAAATCGCAGCTGAAGTTCAGTTGACCACTACATTGACTTTATCAGCAGTTGCTTCCGTAGGACAATTCACTTACGACAACAACCCAACTTATCAGCGATTCTCTGACAGCTATGCTACTGCATTGGTTGAGGGAAGCGATATGCTGCTTACGGTTGGAGCTGAAGCACCTCAGACTACTTATCTGAAAGATTACCGAGTGGCAACCGGACCTCAACAAGGTTATTCCTTAGGACTTGAATACCGCGACCCGAACTATTGGTGGATTGGCGCAACCGGAAACTATATGGCAAGCAATTACCTAGATCCGGCTCCTTACCGAAGAACTTCAGGGGTCTGGGGAAGTCAGCCTTGGAATTATACAGACGATATGGTGAGAGATTTTCTACAACAAGAAAGATTCTCAGATGAATTTATGCTGAACCTTAACGCAGGTAAAACCTTCCGCTTTGGAAAATACTTCATGGGAATCAGTGCAAACGTAAACAACGTACTCAACAACCGTCAATATGTAACCGGAGGATTTGAGCAAGTGCGTATCGGAAACCTCGACGTATTGGCAAACCGCCCCGGATATGACAAAGTTTTCGCACCAAGGTATTGGTACGACAGAGGACGTTCTTATTTCATCAATGTTTTCTTCAGATTTTAATTTAACAACGACATAATTTTACATAAAATGAATACAATTAAGCAAATCAAATTTATAGTCCTTGCCATGGTCGGTCTTTTGACGCTCAACTCATGTGTACAGGATGACGATTTCGCACTGCCGCCGGTAGTGTGTAATGACACTTGGACGGCCAATCTAACGATTGCTGAACTAATGACTCAAGCCGAAAATTCAGATGATATCTTATTTTTCACTTCAGATGAAATCGTAGAAGGCTATGTAGTATCAAGCGACTTAACTGGAAATTTCTTTAAAACAATTTCCATTCAAGATAGTCCATTCAGCCCTAACCGTGCTTTGCAAGTAGAAATGGACCGAACCAATCTGTTCAATAATTTCCCTTTAGGCTCAAAAGTAAAAGTAAACTTAAACGGTTTGAACGTAGGATTTGACCGTGGAACACTTAAAATCGGAGAAACTTATCAAGACGCAAACGGAAATATCCGTGTAGGAAGAATGGCAGAAAACAAAATTGACAGCCACGTAAAATTGGCTTGTGACCCTGTTGCAGACCTACAACCCGTTGTTTACGCATCGATTGCTGATGCGATTTCAGCAGTAGGAGCTTCCGATCGTATCAACACTTTGGTAACCATCCAAAATGTTCAATTCCAAGATGTAGGAGTTACCTATGCAGATGCAACCAACCAAACCACAGTAAACCTTAACTTGGTAGGAGCTACTGAAACAACAAACAACCAAAAAGTAGTATTGAGAACGAGTGGATTTGCTGATTTTGCAGGTGAAACAGTTCCATCTGGAAGCGGAAGCATCACGGCTGTGTTAAGCGCATACGACTCAAACAACAACGGATCTATCACTGCGAGCGAATACCAATTGTTCATCAGAGATACAAATGACGTTCAGTTCAACAATCCAAGATACGGTGAAGGCGGAGGAACCCCAGGAGAATTCGAATTCCTTGCTTGTTTAGACGAAGATTTCTCTTCCTACAACGTGGACAATGAGTCTTTCCCAAACTATGAAAACATCTCTGTTCAGGGAACTCGCAAATGGAGAGTAAGAGAATTCAGTGCAAACCAATACATCGAGGTAAGCGCATTCCAAACCACTGGAGCAGTAGTTACACATTTCGTAGTACCTGTTAACTTCAGCGAAGCGGACAGTTTCTCTTTCAAAACCAAAGACGGACACAATAATGGAGATCCATTGAGAGTATATTATTCAACCAACTATACTCCCGGCGGTGACAATACAGGAGCAACTCTTGTAAACATCACTTCTTCTTTCAATATCGCAACAGGTACAACCAATGGTTATGCAGATAACTTCACAGAATCCGGAAGCTATAGCTTTGATTCATTGAGCGGTCAAGGAGTAATCATCTTTGCTTACGAAGGTGGAAATGGAGTTACGACAACCATCCAGATTGATGACATTCAGATTGTGGACAATGATGACCCGAACTGTTCATCTGGCGACGGAGGTGGTGGTGACGCTCCCAACCCACCGGCAGCAGATGCAATTCCATTGTTTGCAGGACATGATTTTGAAAACTGGGATAACTTCATCGCAGGTTTAAATTCTTTTGGAATTAAATCCTATGCTACACAGAGCGCCGGAACCGGAATGAACGGAACTGCTTCTTTGGCTATCCAGACAGACCCTACAACTACCAACGGAAACGACTACGTTTTCACTACGGTAGCACCTGCAGGATTACCTTCTAACTATAGCCGAATTACTTTCTATGTAAAAGGTACCTCCGATAAATCTGTTTCCCTAAATGTTTACAAAACAGACGGAACTTATTATGTTTTCAACTTAGGCGATTTAACCTCTAGCTCAACCATTGAGATGGCAGGAAACAACCAATACGGCGGAAACATCAATACCGGAGGAGACTGGGTTTTGGTAGCTCTTGATTTAAGTCAAATCACAGACCTGAACGTAGGACCGGGCGGAGATTCATTCGCTTTGAAAATCGGTAAAAACGCAAACTATGATTTGCATTTTGATAATTTCACAATCGAATAATTGATTGGAATAAATTTAAAAAAACCTCGCTCTATGCGGGGTTTTTTTATGCATTTTAATTCTTAGAAAATTAGTTTTCATCCCGTTCTAAATCCTAAATTTGAAGTTTCTTTTGCAACTGATTATTTTATGAATTTAAACTACGAAGAAACCGTCGAGTGGCTTTACAGCAAACTGCCCATGTTTCAACGAACCGGATCCTCAGCCTACAAAAAAGATTTAGGAAACATCCGCGCCCTGATGGAACATTTAGGAAATCCACATCGGGATTTTAAAACCATTCACGTAGCAGGAACCAATGGCAAAGGCAGCTGTTCCCATATGCTTGCATCTATTTTGCAGGAATACGGTTACAAAACCGGGCTGACGACTTCACCTCATTTAAAAGATTTTCGGGAAAGAGTTCGTGTCAATGGAGAAATTTGTCCGGAAAGCTTTGTAATCAAATTTGTAAAAGAAAATGCAAATTTCATTGAAGAACTAAATGCATCCTTTTTTGAAGTATCAGTCGCAATGGCTTTTGCTTATTTCTCAAAAGAGAAATTGGATATTGCCATCATTGAAACCGGACTTGGAGGTCGTTTGGACTCTACCAACATCATCCATCCAGACCTATCGCTCATTACCAATATCGGATTGGATCACACCGAAATTTTAGGGAAAACGCTTGCCGAAATTGCTAAAGAAAAAGCAGGAATCATCAAACCAAATTCCCCGGTTGTAATTGGCGAAGCAGAAGATGATTTAAAACAAATATTCATTGAAAAAGCAAAAGAAACTCAATCCGAAATTTATTTTGCTCAAAATTTTGAATTCCCCGAATACGAATCTGACCTCAAAGGAACTTATCAGCTCAAAAACAAACGTAGCGTTCTCACCGGAATTCAAGTTCTCAAAGAAAAAGGCTTTCAAATCAACGAAAAAGCCATCAAAAACGGTTTAAAAAACACAATTTCCAACACCGGATTGCGTGGTCGGTGGGAAGTTTTACAAGAAAATCCGCTTGTCGTGGCCGACACCGCTCATAATCCACATGGTCTTTCTGAAGTGAAAAAGCAAATCGAACAAACGCCGTACGAAAAACTACATCTGGTGCTTGGATTTGTAAATGATAAAGACGTGATTTCCATTCTTGAGTATTTCCCTGTCAATGCCCAATATTATTTTTCGGAGCCCGATGTTCCAAGGAAGCTGAAAATTGAAGATTTGAAAATGATAGTTCCCGAAAATCTGAATGCAAATTACTATCCTACCGTAAAAGGTGCGCTTCAAGATGCTTTGAAGAAGGCTCAATCCAAAGACTTTATTTATGTAGGAGGAAGTACTTTCGTGGTAGCAGAGGCGATTGATTAGTCAAAATCAGGAATAAAAAAATACCATCACTCAAATGAGAATGATGGTATCTCCTAACCAACCTAATCCTAGAAAAGCTTTAAGCCTTTCTGTTGACAAAACTATGTGATTTTTCTCTAGTAGTCCATCCCTAAATTTTGGTATTTTGAAAATTTAGTATCTCAAAAGATATCTTAGTTTTCCGCTGAGTCCTTGTATTTGATGATTTTCCCAGGATTGCCAACGACAACGGCAAAGTCCGGAACATCCTTTATCACCACCGCACCGGCGCCGATCATCGCCCATTTCCCAATTTTTACACCTTGAATGACCGATGCGCCAATCCCAATTTGCGAGCCCTCACCTACTTTGACATTTCCGGCCAAAGCCGCATTGGGAGAAATGTGTACAAAATCTTCAATCTGACAATCATGATCAATTGAGGAATTGGTATTTAAAATGCAATGTTGGCCAATTTTCACGTCTGCATTTACCGAAACACCCGCCATCACAACCGAGCCATTTCCAATCTGTGCGCGAAGCGAAATTGCCGTCGAGGTATGAATGATCGTTTCAAAATTCAGATTCGAATACTTTTCTGCCATTTTTTTTCGGGTGAAATTATTTCCCACCGAAAGAAATAACTTATCGGTATTTTCAGGCATGGTTCTGAGTACGGGATATTCCCAAATATTCTTCAAATCCGGGTTGTCGTCGATAAAGCCTTTGATTTCCAATCCGCTTGCTTCCGCTGCTTCCGCCACCACTTTGCCATGTCCGCTTGCGCCAAATAAATACATATTTTAATTATTTCCTTTAAAAACTTCCATAGTTGCTTGTCCTTCCTGCGAAATTCCTTCGCGAATGAAAACCTTTTTCAAGGTCTGAAATATAATTTTCACATCCAGTAAAAAAGACAAATTTTCTACATACCAAACATCGAATTCAAACTTCTTTTCCCAAGAAATTGCATTTCGACCATTTACCTGAGCCCATCCTGTAATTCCGGGGCGAACCCGATGGCGTTTTTTTTGTTCTTCATCATACAAAGGCAGGTACTGCACCAAAAGCGGTCTCGGTCCAATCAAACTCATATCACCTTTGATTACATTTAAAAGTTGAGGGATTTCATCCAAAGAAGTTTTCCTCACAAATGAACCCATAGCAGTCAATCGTTCAGCGTCAGAAAGTAGATTTCCTTCGAGGTTCTTTTTGTCATTCATGGTTTTGAACTTGATAATCTTGAAAATCTTTTCATTCTTTCCAGGTCGTTTCTGAAAAAAGAAAGGTTTTCCCCGATTGGCAATTGACAGCCCTATCATAACGACGAGAAAAATCGGACTCAAGAATAGAAAACCGAGTAGTGCTGCCGAGAAATCGATGATACGTTTGATGAAATCTTTGTACATAATTAATTACCTAACAACGACTTATATTCGCTCAATAATTCATTCCAAATATAAGTTCTTTCGTAATTTTCCAAAATTTGATTTCGACTTATTTCCGCCCATTGATTTCTTTTTTGCGGATTTTCGATGATTTCTTTCATTGCCTCCAATAAACTTTCCCGATTTTTTGGAGGGACAATCCGACCGTTTTTACCGTCGCTGATGATTTCATTGCAACCGTTGATATTTGACACAATCGCTGGAAGCCCCATCGCACCGGCTTGCATCACTACATTGGGAAATCCTTCTCGGTAACTTGGAAATACCAGACAATCTGAAATCGCAAAATAAGGCCGAACATCCTCTTGAAATCCCAAGCTCTGAATTTGCGGATGGCTCTGAATTTTTTTCATGGTTTCAGGCAACAAAGGATCCAATTCTTCTTCCAAAGGCCCCACTAAAACCAATTTCGGAGTTTTCTTGAGATTCAATTTCGACAATTCACTAAAAGCAGAAACCAATTCATTCATCCCTTTATCGCCTACAAGACGTCCTACAAAAACGAAAACAAAATCATTTTCATCCAAATTTAAACTTTGCTTTCGTTTGATTTTTTCTTCATCTGAAATTTGATTGGGATCAAAAAATGAAGTATCAATCCCGTTGGAACTTCCTTTTCCTATGACTTTGAGTTTATCAGCGGTCGTAAATCCATTTTCGAGAATGATTTCATAAAGCCCTTGAGAATTGGGGTAAACTTTCGTCGCCGATGCATACGTCATTTTCTCGACTGCATTTAGAAGTTTTCTTTTTTTTCCTTTTGTTTCTAAAAGCGGCAAACCGGCCACCGTATGCAAACGATGAGGAACTCCGGCTAACTTAGCGGCTAAAATCCCGATTGTCCCGGCTTTGGGCGTGTGTGTATGAACGATTTGTGGTTTTTCTTTGCGAAGAAAAAGGTAAAGTCGAAACAGGGAAATCAAATCTTTTATAGGTGTGATCTGACGGGTCATTTCAATGGCTTCCACTCGTACGCTTTCTACTTTTTTTACAATTTCCAAATCTTCTCCCGGCGAGGAAACCGCTACCACATCGAAAAAGTCTGACATAAATTTCAGCTGTCCTTTCAGTAAAATCTTCAGAGAAAGCGGAACAGTTGTAATCCGAATGAGTTTTGGGTAATTCATTTAAGTAAAAAATCACTCAAAAATAGAGAAATAAGGTGGAATATGCTTAAATGAAACATTAAGATTAGGAATTGGCTTATTGTTTCGGATTGTTCATTAACTCCACCAAGGTTTCCATCATCGTCGGGTCGTCCGCGTGAATGGCGTAATAATGGGCAATCTTTCCTTCCGTATCGATCAATAAATACCGCGGAATCCAGTTCAATCCGATGTAATTTGTAAACTCATTTTTCCATTCTGTATTGAACCAATAATGTTCGCCTTGGATCTCAAATTTCTCGATTGCATTTTTCCAAGCTTCTTCTTTTCCAATCCGATCCAGAGAGAAAAACAAATAAACCAATTCGGGATATTGTCTTTGAACTTCTTTCAAAGCCGGCAGTCCTTTGATACAATCCGGACACCATGAGGCCCAAATATCGAGTAAAATAATTTTTCCTTCGTTTTTTTTAAAAACTTCGCCTACGCTTAGTTGATTTCCGTCTAGGTCTTGAAGAGTTTGGCTTAATGAGATTTCGTCAAATTCGGTTTTCACTTCCGTTGGAACTTCTTGAGCCTTTGAAATAGAGAGTAAAGCAAGAAATAATATCCCAAGAATTGTATTTTTCATCATATTCTAAATTAAAAACGGAATGAATTTACAAAAACTTAGCCAAATTGATGGATTAAGGTTTTAGGTTTGAAGTTTCTAGTTAGTATCTTCGCAAAAAAATTTCAGAATGTCAGAAGTCAGAGTTCGATTTGCCCCCAGTCCGACCGGTCCGCTCCACATTGGCGGTGTGCGTACGGCTTTGTTTAATTATTTATTTGCTAAACACCATGGCGGTAAATTTTTGTTGAGAATTGAAGATACAGATCAGAATCGTTTCGTACCTGGAGCCGAAGACTACATCATCGAGTCCCTGAAATGGCTCGGTTTGGAACCCGACGAAGGCGTCGGTTATGGCGGCTCACACGCTCCTTATCGCCAATCCGAACGAAAAGAAATCTATGCGAAATACGCCACTCAACTCATTGAGTCCGGCAGTGGATATTATGCATTTGATACGTCAGAGGAGTTGGATCAACTTCGTTCCAAAGCAGAAGCGCAAGGCAAAACTTTTACTTATAATTCAGAAAATAGAAATCGTTTGAATAATTCTCTGAATTTAAGTTCGGAAGAAGTTGAGGCGAAAATAAATTCAGGCGTGCCTTATGTCATTCGATTTAAAATTCCAGAGAACCAAACGGTTTTACTGGACGATAAGATTCGTGGCAAAATTTCGATTGACTCCAACACACTGGATGATAAAGTTTTATACAAATCAGACGGTATGCCGACTTATCATCTGGCGAATATCGTGGACGATCATTTGATGGAAATTACGCACGTCATTCGTGGTGAGGAATGGTTGCCCTCTTTGGCTTTGCATGAACTTCTTTACAAAGCATTGGGTTGGTCGGCGCCTCAATTTGCACATTTGCCTTTGATTTTAAAACCTGAAGGAAAAGGAAAGCTCAGCAAACGTGACGGTGATAAGCATGGATTCCCGGTTTTCCCATTGGAATGGTCGGCCGAAGAAGGAATTTCCAAAGGCTATCGAGAAGAAGGTTATCTTCCAGATGCTTTGGTCAATATGCTTGCACTTTTGGGTTGGAACCCGGGGACTGAACAGGAAATTTTCAGTTTAGATGAATTGATTTCAGAATTCAGTTTAGAGAAAGTAAGTAAATCCGGTGCGCGATTCAATCCTGAGAAAACCATTTGGTTCAATCATCAATATATTCAACAAAAAACGGCCGAAGAAATCCTTCCGGAATATGAAAAAATATTGGAGAAAGATGGCGTAACCGCTGATAAAGAATTCAATTTGAAATTGATTAAATTGCTAAAGGAGCGAGCCAATTTCATACGGGATATTTATCAGCAAGGAAAATTCTTTTACACCGCGCCTGATTCTTATGATGAAAAAGCGGTATCGAAAGCTTGGAAAGAAGATACGGCTGAATTATTGAAAGAATTCTCTTCGGAATTGGAAAATATTTCGGTATTCTCTTCGGAAAAAATCCATGAAATGGTTCAGGGTTTTGTTCAATCAAAATCCATTGGTTTTGGTAAACTGATGATGCCGGTTCGTTTGGCGATGGTCGGGAGTTTGCAGGGGCCTGACGTACCCGTTCTGATGGAATTATTGGGCAAAGAGGAAGTTCTGAAAAGGTTGGAACAAATTGGAAATCAATTGAGTTAAGTAATAATTATAGTAAACAAAAATCCGTCTTGGCTCGGCCGAGACGGATTTTATTTTTGCAGTTGATTCGGTATTTAGGAAACCGATTTACTGCGTGGATTTAATAGAAAAAAAAGGAAAGAACCTGATTATCTACTTCAGATTCTTTCTTGATATTTTGAATTATTTAAGAATTTTTCGTGTCAATACTTCACCGTTTTCCAGAGTTGATTTTACTACATAAACTCCTTTTGATAGTCGGCTTCCTTCGATTCGGATTTCGCGATTTGTATCGTTTAGACTTGTCACCAATTTCCCGCTCAAGTCGTAGATTTCTACTTTTTGAATGTTTTGGGCTGATGATTTTACTACGAAATCATTTCCATCTTTGTAAACTTTCAGACTTGCTTTGTCCAAATCATTTGTTGCAAGATCTGGTATGGGCGTTCCACGAACGATGATATCGTCCACTATGAATCCACCTCCTGTCCCGTATCCTTCATCTATAACCATACGGAATGCAATTCGGAAATTGGGTTGATTGGCTCTGTTTTCTGGCAAAGTCAAAACGGCTGTTTGTACGCCTTCATTGTTATAATAGAGTCCACCAGGAAAAGTTCCGTGTTCACTTGTTGTTCCTGCCAATCCCCCTGTTTGATCCATTGCCCAAGTTGCGCCACCATCAATTGAAGTATTTACCGTTCCGTAATCATACACAATTCCTCCAGAAATCTCTCCGGCACATCTCCATTTGAATTCTACGGTGATATTCTCGTATCCTTCGGTTGAAAACCCTACATGCGCCCATCTTGTGGTATAGAATGGAGCATCAGCAGGATCTGCTGCATAGTAGTGGAAAGGCTCATTGGGAACCCATGGGTCATTTCCTTCATAGAAACCCATTCCAAGAGATTTCCCTGAAATAGGCATCGTGATAGGGTTGGCTCCAGCTGTCACATCAGAGAAATTCCACATATGACGATAGATACCTCCATATTGTGGCTCAGTTGAACTTGCGAGCCACCCGTTGGTCGCTGTATTTTGAGAAACAATTGTATTGGTAAAATTACCATTGTTTCCATCAAAATTTTGCTGATAAATAATTTCCTGACCTTGAACAAAAGACACGGCTGCTAAGCAAGTTGTTAATAAAAGATTTCTTGTGCTTTTAACTAGTCCCGATTTTTTCATAAATGATGTTTTGAGTTTTTCTTGTTACTTGATTGTTTTTAAGTTTTAATTTACCATTCGATTGAACTTCCCTGATTTAATCAGCTCCTTCGCTCAAACTCGAGTATTGAAATTATGTGGCAATTAAGCAAGATTTGAATACATATAAAAGATTTAGAATATCTGTTTTCTGTAATTTGAACATAATTAAAATTTTAAACAATTGATTATCAATATTCTAATTTTCATTAAAAAAGACGTGGATTGTCGCTCTTCATAGCTTATTAAAAAGAAATCTTAAAGTTTAGATTTGTTTTTCTATATTTGTTAACCCTTAATTCCTCTTAACAAGATGATTTTTTTCAGAATGTTTAGAAAAAACTTAAGCTTCCCAAAAACCCTTTACCTGAGAAAAATGTATTCGTTATTTCTCATTAGATGGATGAGTTAAAATGCGGGAAATTGGAAAGATTTAAATGAAAATTTATTTTAAAATCACTAAGGGTTTACGTAATTCTTTAGAAAGACCTTCGGGTTATTTTTTGGTCTTTTGGCTATTGTTTTTTGCAATAAACAGCTCAGCTCAATCGCAGATTTCGATTGAGAATATTCATCAGAAATTTGATGAAGCAGCTCGGCTTATCGACGCTGCAAATCCCGAAAAAGCAGTTGCGCTTTTAGAAGAAATTGAAGAAAACTCACGTTTGATTGGTTATAATTCAGGTATTACAAGAGTTGGTTACAACCTTGCAATTATCTATTTCAACTCAACCGATTACAACAAAGTCATTCATCTGGACGATGATTATTTAGAGATTGGCAGGCAAATTAAAGATTATGAGAGTGTTTCGCATCTTCATCGTTTGATGGGTTGCGCTTATTCGGAACTCGGACTTTTGAGCAAAGGAAGCGAAGAATATGATTTAGCGCTTGAATACGCCGGAAAAATGAGTCCGGGCAACAACAAACAAAATGCGCTTAGTTTGATTTATAGTAATCTTGCCAATTACAAGATGAAGTCAGGTGCATCGCAAGCCGAAGTACTAAACTACGTTCATAAGTGCATAGAAGAAGCAGATAAAATTCAAGAAACAGACTCGGCCAACAGCTACCGAAAATACAGCCTTATCGCTTATTCCTATATCATTATGGCCAACGAATATGAAAAGGCAAAAGAGCTGGATTTGGCCGAAGATTATTATTTGAGAGCACTTGAAATTCATAATCAGAAAACCGTTCCGCTTGTGGAGAGAGTGGTTTTACTCAATCAACTTGGCTATTTTTATTTGGGTCAGAAAGAATACGATAAAGCAGTTGAATACGCTGAAAAAGGACTTTCCATTGAAAGAAAAGCCAGCATTCCGCAACTTCGGCGAGATCTTTTTGAAGTTTTGTCGAAATCCTATATGGAGTTGCATGAAACCGAAAAGTCAAAAAATTATTTAAGTCAATTTACAGCTCTCAATGACAGCTTACTAAACATCAATCGAATTGCAGTAGATACTGCGTTGAACAATACCATTTCCAAACAAAAAGAACTTCGCCAAAACAATAGTAGCAAACAAATAATCATTTACACACTGATTGGAATTGTTTTGCTGGTTTTGGGAATTGCGCTTTTTCTGTATTACAAAAAGCAAAAACAAATCAAAAAAATTGAAACGGCCTTGGAGCAATTTAAAGCCAAACAAATTCAAAACGAAAAACTTAGATCTCCGAAACTAAATAAGGTCAAAGAAGTTGAAAAAGAAAAAAGCACACCTATTATGCCAGCGGAAGCTGAAGAAAAACTTCTTGAAAAGCTTCATAAATTCGAGGAAAAACAACTTTTCTTGGAACGGAAAGTTTCCCTACCCTATGTGGCTGCCGAAATTGAAACCAACACCAAATACCTATCCTATATTATCAAAAAACACAAAGAGAAAGATTTCAACGAATACATCAATGACCTGAGGATCAACTACATCATTCAGAAAATAACCGATAACCCGATTTATCGTCAATACAAAATTAATGCATTGGCAGAAGAATCTGGTTTTTCATCTCATTCCAAATTTGCGACTGTTTTCAAAGCATCCGTAGGTGTTTCTCCTTCTGAATTCATCAAATATTTTCAACAGAAATAAATATAAACCGAGCTATTAAGTTGATGCTTAATGGAAACATATTTTCAAATTTCACTCTTTTTTAAAGTAGAAATCTTATATCTTTATTGAAAATACCTAAGATGCAACAGACCAAAGACCGAAGCATCCGTAACTCAGCCCGATTGCTGATGTTGGTGCTGATTGTACTCATTTGCTATATGCTTCAAAGCATCATAGTTCCCATTATATTTTCCGTTATTTTATCGGTATTGCTTCATCCCCTTTCGGATCGATTTGAAAAATGGGGTTTCAACCGTGCTTTTTCTTCACTGACTTCGCTTTTGATTGCGATTTTGGTGCTTGCTGGAATTGGTTACCTCATTGTCTCTCAAACCATCAACATCGGTCAAGATGCGACCGATATCGTTTACAAAATCAAATCCTTGTTCATGCGGATTTTAGAATGGGTTTCAGATAAATTCAATATGTCCACAAATGACCTAATCCAACGTCTTGAATCAGAAATGGGCAACAGCGCCGCAAGCATCGGTGGCTATGCTACTTCCATCATAAATTCCATCGGAAATTCACTCGCATACGGTCTATTGGTTCCCATTATGATTTTCTTCTTTCTGTATTATCGCGAATTTTTCAGGGAATTTTTCTTTCGTGTTTTTTCTCAAACTCCCCAAGAAAAAGTTGAAGAAGTGCTTAGCAAAATATATGAAGTATTGCAAAATTATCTGGTCGGATTGATCTCTGTAATGGGAATTGTAGCAGTCCTGAATACCGTTGGTTTGATGATTTTGGGAATTGAATACGCTTGGTTTTTTGGGATTTTAGCAGCGATGCTTACGATTTTTCCTTACATCGGGATTTTCATCGGATCCCTTATTCCTGCTTTGTTTGCCTTGGCGACGAAGGACAGCGCTTGGTATGCTTTGGGTGTGGTTTTATGGTTTCAATTGGTTCAAACGCTCGAAGGGAATTTCATCACTCCCAAAATTGTGGGCGGAAAGGCCAGTTTAAATCCGCTCGTATCTCTTCTCTCTTTTTTTCTGGGTGGAATGCTCTTTGGGATTGCGGGAATGATTCTCGCTCTGCCCTTATTGGCAATGCTCAAAATTATCTTTGACTCCATGCCACAGACCGCTCCTTATGGTTTCTTGTTGAGCGAACCGGATGATTCTTATATTTTAACCGAAAAGCAAACTAAAAAAAGAAAATTAAATGAGAATAAAAAAAACCAGAAGGAATCAGAAAAGGATTCCACCGATGAAATTGATTAAATTTGGAAGGTGAAAAAATCGCTTCAAACCCTCCGAAAATTATCGGTTAGTTTTACTTGGAAAATGTTCCGTGGTTTGATTTCCCGGCCTCTGCTTTTGATCCCCACTGTTTGGGCAACCGTTGAGTCGATCTTGTTTTCCGAAGTAAATTTTCAAGAATCTCATAGCGGTGATGGGGTTGCTAATGCCTTTCGGCATGCTGCCTGGAATTTATTGATTGCTAAAAACTGTTCGATTTTCACTTCGAATGAAAAAGCCGTCCAATGGGCCAAGTTCATCACTGATTTGCACGAAGAATGTTTCCCTAACGAAGCTTTTGACCATGAAATGGATTTGCACAATAACCGAATTGGGCGTGAAGTGTTTGAGAAATTATCCATTCATAAATTATCCAAAAAAGAAATGATTTCGGAATTAATTGACAAATCGGAATCGGCAGTCGGTCTAACTGACGAAAAGGAATTTTCAAACCACCCAAATGAAATGGTTTATTTTGAGAAATCTTTATAAATTTACTTTATGAACCTCTTTACTCTTTTATTGACAATTATTGTTCTTTTTATTTGGGGGCTAATTGTAAAAAAACCAGGACAAAAATGGTTTTGATTAAATCTTTTCCATCCATTCTTCCCATTCCTGCATTTTGTCTTCGAGCGAAAGTTTTAACTCGTCGTATTTTTTCAAATCCTCGTCTGAATGTGAAGTTTCAAATTTCTTTTCCAAGGAAGCAATTTCCGATTCAAACCCAGCAATTTCATCTTCCAGTTTTGTAATTCTGTTCTTGATCCGTCTTTGTTCTTTAATTTCTTCTTGGGATAATTCATTTTCTTTTTTCACCTCCACGTCCAAATTTTCTCCGTCTTTTGGTTGGTTGGAAGAGGCTTCAATTTCTCGGAATCCTTGTGCTTTACGCTCGACAAGGTATTCGTTGATTCCACCAAGGAATTCTTTAACTTTTCCATCCCGAAACTCAAATACTTTATTGGCAAGTCCATCTAAAAACTCACGGTCGTGCGAAACCAGAATCAAAGTTCCATCAAATTTTTTCAGCGCTTGTTTTAAAATTTCTTTGGATTGAATGTCGAGATGGTTTGTGGGTTCGTCCATGACCAAAACGTTGAAAGGTTTGAGCAGTAATTTGGCAAGCGCCAGACGATTTCTTTCCCCACCCGAAAGAACCGACACTTTCTTTTCTACTGCTTCTCCGCTGAATAAAAAGGCTCCCAAAACATCTCGAACTTGTTTTCGTGTTTCTTCGGTCGAGGCATATTCGGCTTCTTCCAAAACGGTCCATTTTTCGTTTAGAACTTCAGCTTGATTTTGCGCGAAATATCCGACTTCCACATTGTGTCCAAGTTTGATGCTTCCGGTATGATTCAGTCCATCGACCATCGCCCGCGCCAAAGTGGTTTTTCCTTGTCCGTTTTGTCCGACGAAAGCGATTTTTTCGCCGCGATTGACAAAGAAACTTACATTGTCAAAGATTTGTTTTTCGCCATAAGCTTTTCCTACATTTTCAAGTTCAAAAATGATTTTTCCGGGCGTTACGGCCGAAGCAAAACGGATGTTCATCTTGTGAACATCTTCGTTTTCAACTTCAATCCGGTCGATTTTATCTAATTTTTTTATCAATGATTGTGCGGTAGCCGCTTTGGAAGCTTTTGCCCGGAACTTTTCGATTAATTGTTGGGTATGTTTGATGTATTGTTCCTGATTTTTCTGTGCCTGTTCCATTTTTTCACGTCTTTCTTGACGTAGTTCGATGTATTTGGAATAATTGGCTTTGTAATCATGAACTTGTTTGTTGGCAATTTCCAGTGTGCGATTGGTCACATTGTCCAGAAATTGTTTGTCGTGCGAAACCAAAACGACTGCACCCGGATAATCCTGCAGAAATTCTTCCAGCCATAGAATCGAATCGATGTCCAAGTGGTTGGTCGGCTCATCCAGAAGCAAAACATCGTGTTTTTGGAGTAGTAATTTGGCCAGTTCAATCCGCATGCGCCATCCGCCGGAGAATTCGTCGGTTTGCCGATGGAAGTCTTCGGCTTTGAACCCTAGTCCAAAGAGTATTTTTTCCATTTCTGCGTCTTTGGTATATCCGCCCAAAATAGAAAACCGATCGGTAAGCACTGTGATGTCTTCAATCAATTTGGTGTATTCCTCGCTTTCATAATCGGTGCGCGTGGTTAATTGTTCATTGGTATAATCAATTTTTTTCTGGATTTCATTGAGCTGTTCAAAGGCTCTTCCGGCTTCTTCCCAAACGGTTCTTCCGCGTTCGAAATCGATATCCTGTGTCAGGAATCCCACGCTGACTTCGCCTTCGTGCACGACATCGCCTTCGTCAGAATCCTGTTGCTTGGCGAGGATTTTTAAAAGCGTTGATTTTCCGGCGCCGTTTTTTCCGGCGAGACCTACCCGATTTCCTTTGTTGACACGAAAGGAAACATTGTCAAATAAATAATTTCCTGCGAAATGAACACCTAAATTCTGAACTAATAACATTTTGCAAAAATAAGGGATTTGGAAGAGATTATTATAAATGAAAAAAGGAAGAAATTAATTCCTTCCTTTCAAACAATCTTATAATAATGTTATGAAAAAATCAGTTTAAATATTTATGAGGACTATTAATTAACACTTAATTTACTGATTCATTTCGTATGCAAATAAATTTCAAATTTGTGGTAAGAAATAATTTCGGATTACTTATAAAATACTCAATGGGATTTTCTGCTAAAAATTTGATTGATTGGGGTTCTGTTCTTTCAGATTAATTTAAGAATAATTTTAACATTCAGAAACAGGCGATTTTTTTTAAAATAAATTTACCTTACTTTATATCAGGCAATTAGAATTCAAATGAGTACTAAGTAAGTAGGTGCACAGAATCAACTTAACTATTACTCAATTTACATTTCCTTGACAATTGTACAAAGGATTCCGGGAATTCTTTTATTGATTTGTAGCCTAAATTTTTAAACAAAAAGTAAAATGAGGAGAAATGTGTTATTAAGTTTTCTCTTTTTATTTGCGCTCTTTCAGTTTGTGGATGCGCAGGTAAAAGGGACAGTCAATGACCAGGATGGATTTGGCGTTGGAGATGCCGAAGTTACAGTTATGGGAACCGATGTTTCAACTTTCACCGATATGGATGGAAACTTTGAGATTGATGCCCAAGTAGGAGATGTTCTGGTTGTGACAGATATGCTGGGAATATCCAGTGAATTTAATGTGACGGGTACAAATTTAGGTATTTTGACCGTTGGAGCAGAAGTTTTGACCGAAGCTGTTATTTTGGGTTATGGAATTACTGAGTCTGACGAGCAAAAAACCGGATCTTATGTCACCGTCAAATCTGATGATATTGAAAAGATAGGTTCTGTTTCTTTTGATCAGGCGTTGCAGGGTCAGGTTGCCGGTGTGAGCATCGGTGCGGGAAGCGGACAGCCGGGTGCACATACACCGATTTTTGTTCGTGGGATTACTTCGCTTACAGGAAATACAATGCCACTTGTGGTTGTAAACGGTGTGCCTGTGACTACGGATCAGATGTCAGGTATTGCGGCTACTTCTAACCCGCTTGCCAATATTGACCCTTCCACCATCGAAAATGTAACGGTTTTGAAAGATGCTGTTGCTACTTCACTTTATGGTTCGAGAGGTGCGAACGGAGTTATTTTGGTTACATTGAAAAAAGGGAGAAACAACACCAACCGATTTATGTTCAACACTGAATTCGGAACGGGTGATGTGGCTTTCGAAAAGAAAGACTGGCTAGATGCACAAGGTCATGCGAATTTCTTTACTCAGGCTTATGCCAATGCGACCGGGAATAGTTTTGATGATGTGTATCCTATGATTGTAAACGAATTAGGGTGGGACGGTGTTTCCAATTATGATTGGAGAAAAGCGGTTCGTCAGAATTCTGTAAGTTCACAGAAATATGTATTTAACTATTCGGGAGGATCTGATGCGTTCAGATTGTTTACTTCTTTGAGCTATAATGATCAGGATGGTATCTCAAGAGATGCAAGTTTCAACCGTATTTCGGGGTATTTAGGAGCGGATTGGATGGTTAATGACCGTTTGAACTTAAACTTCGATGTGAGCGTGAGTAGAGCGAAGCAAACGGGCCCAACGGATGGTTCTTCATTTTCGAACCCAGTTTTTGCGGGAACTGTGATGTCACCAACTCAGCCTTTCTTCAATGCTGATGGTTCACACAATTTAGATTTGTATTTCTTGAACGCTGAGTTTAACCCATTGGCGCTTCAAGAAGCGAATAAAACCTTATCGGATTTTTACAAAGCTTTGATCAATTTGGGTGGGGATTACGATATCACCAAGAACTTGAATTTCGAAACACGTTTCGGAGTTGATTATAACTTCTACGATGAGTTGTTGTACTGGAATCCTGACTTTGGGGATGGTAACAACGGAGATCCATTAGGAAACGGATATGGATATGCTTCTCAAAGAAATTTCAACACTTGGAACTGGAGTAATGCATTGCGTTACAACACTCGTATTGCAGATCGTCATAACTTGACTTTGACAGCAGGTACGGAAGCTATTGAATATGCATACAGCGTGACTTCAGCAGAGAGAAGAGGATTTCCAGCAGGAAATACCAAACCGACTTTGGACAATGCTGCTAACCCTTCAGGTGCTTTTTCAGGTAAAGACAATTACTCTTTCTTGAGTTATTTCGGGCGATTTGCTTATGATTTTGATGGTTATTTCTCGATCAACGGTAACATCCGTAGAGACGGTTCTTCTCGTTTTGGTCCTGACAGCAAATGGGGAACTTTCTGGGGTGTTGGTGCTGCTTTGAACATTCACAACTTTATTAATTCAAACAAAATCAACGATTTGAAACTTAGAGGATCTTATGGTACTGTAGGTAATGCAGAAATCGGAAACGATAAATTTATGACCAAATACGGTGCTGCTGCGGGGAACTATCTTGGAGCTGCCGGTGGATACATTACAGAACCTGGAGATGCTAGTTTGAAATGGGAAACCACAAAGCAATTGAACCTTGGTTTGGATATGGGCTTCTTCGAAAACAGATTGAGAGCTTCTGTGGATGTGTACAACAAACAAGTAGAAGACTTACTTTATACTGTACCGGTTAACCAGTCTGGTTCACTTGGGTTCGGATCTCTATGGTCGAACAATGGAGAATTGGAGAGTAAAGGTATCGAAACAAGCTTGACTGTTGTGCCTGTACGAACTGATAACTTCGAATGGACTTTAACCGGAAACTATGCTTACAACGATTCTAAAATTGTTGACATCAACAATGGTGAAGTAGCTGTAAGAAACGGATTGAAAGCATGGCAAAACGGACATAATCCAACAGAGTTCTATACAAGACTTTGGGCGGGTGTTGATCAGTCCAATGGATTGCCACTTTGGTACACGGACGAAACCAGAACTACTACAACATCTGATGTAGCTCAGGCTAAACAAGTATTTACAGGAAAACAAGCACTTCCAGTTCATACAGCCGGACTTTCAACTTCTTTGAATTATAAAGGATTTGTATTGAGCTCACAGTTTACTTACCAAGGAGGTCACTCTGTTTATGACCGTTGGGGAATTGTTTACAACAGTGACGGTGGTTACGCCTACTTGAACACAAGAGAAGACTGGGTTGAAGGTGCATGGACACCCGAAAACGCAGGTAGCGCGACTTCTCCACAAATTATTTACGGAGGAAACAACGCAAGTAGTACGAACTCTACAAGATACCTTTACGATGCCGACAATATCCGTTGGAGATCTGCTGAATTCGGGTACCGATTTGGGAAAGATATCTTGGGAGAAAAAACCGGATTGGACAACATCTATGTGTATGTGAAAGGTTACAACCTTTTCGTTTGGACATTTGATGATGATTTGTGGTTTGACCCAGAAACAGCTTCCAATACTTCTGATTACGCGTATGGAATCGAAAGAATGGGACTGTATGACATGACACAACCCAACCTGAGACAATTCATCTTCGGGGTAAGATTGGATTTCTAATAATTAAATCAAAAATTTAAAATGAAAAAAATATTATTTAGCTTAAGTATAATCGGACTTCTTGGTCTTACTTCATGTCAGGACGACTTCATGGAGTTTGAGCCAAGTGGCGAACAAGATGCATCAACAGCTATCACCAATGAAGGACAGCTTGAAGGTGCGCTATACGGAGTTTACGATGGTTTTCAAAGCAACTTCTTGTATGGGAATTATTATATTTCCGCCCAGGAATTGATGACTGACAATGGTTTTGTTTTATTTGCAAATTCAAACCGATTTACAGATTTTTATCGCTACCAACATGCGATTTCTTCGGGAGGATCCATTTCCAACATGTGGACAATGGCTTATAGAACCATTGGTAGAGCCAATTTCCTTTTGTCTTATGAAGGGCAAATTGAAGGCGCTTCAGTGAGCAATAATTTTGCAGAAGCAAGAGCGCTAAGAGCTTTGGTTCTTTTCAATCTTGTAAATTATTATGCAAGACCTTATGGTACGATCGACCAGGATTTGGGTATTCCAATTCCGGTTGAGCCCAACATCGGGGAAGAATTACCAAGAAAATCCGTATCGGAAGTTTATGATGAAATCATTTCTCAACTTGAACTTGCAGCTCAGGATTTGACCAATACAAACAAGGCTCGAATCACAAAAGAGGCGGTTTACGGGCTTTTGTCAAGAGCTTATTTGTACAAACAAGACTATGCGCAAGCGGCTCAGTATGCTGATTTGGCTTTAGGATCCGCAACTTTGTTGAATGGAGATCAGTTGAATTCTTATTATTTAGATCCATTGACTTCTGATGAAACTTTGTTTGGAATTGACTTTACAGCTTTGGACAATCCAGGTGCGAACGATGCTTTGTATGCAACTTGGTCCATCGGTCGATACGAAGACACAGCGGCTACAACCGATTTCTATAACTTGATTTCAGATACAGATGCGAGAAAAGGTCTGTATGAAGAGTGGGACACAACCGACAATCCAAAGCCTTATGGTGTTTTGAAATTTGGTGGTGTTGACAATGATGTAGTGGTGATTCGTGCAACTGAAGTTTTATTAAACAAAATTGAAGCACTTTATTACACCAATCCTTCAGAAGCTTTAACTGAATTAGTGAATTGGGTTCAGACGTATAGAGATCCTGAATATAGCTTTAGCGGTTCAGGTCAGGCTTTGCTTGATGAGATTCTTTTGCAAAGAAGAATTGAACTTGCGTTTGAAGGGCATAGATACTTTGACATGAACAGATATCAACTGGACATCCAGAAAAACGATAACTGTACAGTCAATTGCGAAATGCCATTTAGCGACTACAGAAGAGTTTTCCCTATTCCATTGAATGAAATGAATACGAACTCTTTGATGGTACAGAATCCGAATTACCAATAAATAAAGGATAAATTTAACGAAGAGAGCTGTTTCGGTTGAACTGAGACAGCTCTTTTTTTATGCAATTGTCAGGGTTTCGACATGAAAATTCTGGATCCATTGATTCAAATTCTCTTCTGTTGTCAACCCAAATTTCTTTCGAAGTTTGTATTTCCTATTTTGTACCGTTCGAAGCGAACTAAACGTCATTTCTGCAATTTCCTTGGTAGAAAAATCAAGCTTCATCAAAGCACATAACTTCAAATCTGCTGTCGTTAAATCGGGATAATCGTTGACTAGTTCACTATAAAATTCTGGATAAACCTCGATGAATCTCGAAAGAAAGTTCGGAGAATTGGCATTGGCCAATTCCACCACTTCTTCAAAGGCATTGTTAAGTTTTTTCTTTAATTGAAGATTTTCTTTTTTTCCTTTTAGACTCTTTTTTCTTTGTTTTTTGGTAAAGAAATACACCCAAATCAAAACAGCTATAACCAGGATACCTGAACCTATAAAAACCAAAACTAAATAAGAGCTTGCTTTTTCGGCTTTCTTTTCACCATCCACTTGAGCCAACATCATAGGAACGCGGATATTGCCCTTACGCGCTTCTTCCAAACTATCTCGGATCGAAACATATTGAATCAAATAGGAATTTGAAATCTGCGCCTCTCCATTTTTCTGATAGGTTTCTGAGATTAATTTATAGAGTACTGCTCGCGGGCGATTGATTTTTTTGTTTAACTCAATCGCCGTTTCAAATGAATTTATGGCCGATGTGAAATCCTCTTTCGCTAAATAGTATTTCCCGGAAATTTCTTCCAAGAGCGCTTTGGACAAATTCGTATTCATTTCTTTGGAAAACTGTTCAGCGTACTTCAAATAAATCCGCCCCGAATCCAATTGATTCTTTTCGATGTGCAATTCCGAAATGCTTATGGCACTCGTAAATTTGTTGTTGAGATTGGTTGTGGGCGAATAATAAGCGGATTTATAATAATAAAGCGCAGAATCTGACTCCTTTTTCAATTGATAAATATCCCCGATATTCACATAAGCACCGAAAATCTTATTCAGCCTATCCTCTTCATCTTCGATATTATGAGAAATTTCAATCGCATCTTTGTAACGATTTATGGCGTCATCATAAAGTCCAAGCGCATGATGATACAATCCCTCCCAAAAATGGATGGTATAGCCGACTTTCGGATCGCTCGAAGCATAGGATTCCGCTTTAGCTTTCAATAAATAAGAAGTCGAAACATCTAATTTTCCTTTCATAAAATAGACTCCTGAAAGTCCAAGATAGGAAAGTGTAAGGCCTTTCGAATAGTTTTTTTCTTGGGATAATTCTTTAGTTTCTCTATAGATTTCCAAAGCATTATCAAAGCTTTCGTCCAAATAAAGCGAATCGGCTCGTTCAAGCAATTTGTCTATCTGGGGTTCTGAATTTTGTTGAGAAAAAATAAATCCAAATCCAGCAAATACCGGAATTGAAATTAAAAATAAACTTAGTACTGTCAGCGATAATTTTGTCCTCTTCATTCTATCAATCATTGGTTAGAAGGAGTTTCACCAACTCTTTCGGAGGAGATTACCTATCAATCAGCGTACCATTTCAAATTTAATTTTGTTAAGAATTCGAGCCTATTTGTTCAATCGAGTTGAATTTCAGTTGGTTTTCTTCAAATTCCTTTTTGATGACCACGCGGGTATTGGACCAGGAATCATGCCAACCCGTCGTTCCGAAAAACGAAAAAGCCTCAAAAGGAACACAACGAGAAATGCTTCGAACAAAGTATTCATTCATCGTCGGCTCCGAACCATCTTCCATTACCACTTGCGTTCCTGTAATTAATTTACCTAAACTTCTTCCTTTAAAAGCGGCCTCCTGAACCAGCATAAATACAAAATAGATAAATATCCCTACGATATTTCCAATGAATGGTTTATCAAAAACCTCTAAAAGCGAAGTCATATTCAAAATCGCCAGAACTACCCCGAACATAAACATGAGAACCAGCAAAAAAATGTAATCAATGATAAAGTTTGCAAAGCGAAGGCCTTTTGAAGCCAATGAATGATCCACAGGATCGCGAAATGAGTTCATAGTAAAAAGTTTTTACAATTATAAAGCTAATCCCAGAATTTATCAAACCTTCGTACATCAGCCTCTTTGTCTATCTTAGCTGAGTTTTCGATGTGTTCGTACAAATATTCGGTCATTTGCGGTGCCAGAAGCGTTCCACGCGTTCCCATTCCGTTTAGGACAAATAGATTTTGGTGCGCAGGATGGCTTCCAAGAATCGGACGTCTGTCCACAACTGTCGGGCGGATTCCGGCTTTTTGATCTGTAATTTTATAATTGCCTGTATAGATTTCCTCCAAATATTTCTGCATTTGTTTTCGTCCGTTTTCCGTTGGCTCGTAGGTCATATCTTCGCGATCGTAGGTGGAAGCGGTCAAAGCTGTTTTTGAATTTTCGGGCATCAAAAAGTTATGCGCCTTCCAGATGGCTTTTGGGATTTCCGATTCAGTTTCGATTTCCAAAACTTCTCCCTTCACGCCTATCACCGGTAAATAATTGAAATAAGGATTTTCAAGCAGTTTATAACCTTCACAAAAAACGATTCTCCTTGCTTCTATACCTTTGTAAATGATTTTATCGGATTGGATTTTTAATTCCGAATAATCAAAATCTTCGTGGCGATAATTATTTTTTTGTATCAAAAACTCTCGAAACAAACGCATGCATTTTTCCAATTGAATACGGCCGGTGTGTTTCACTTCAGAAAAGCCCAAGGGCGCATGTATGTTTTGGTTTTTTGAAGTTTGAATTTCTTTGGATAGAAAATTTTCCAAAACTGGTAAATCCGATTTTTTCTTCCAGGTTTGGATTTCATCTTCACTTTTTAAAATCCGATAGGTAGGCAGTTTTTCGATGAAGTTTTCACCCAATAATTTTTCGAAATCAGAAAAATAATGAAACATCCATTGGAGCTGCTGTTCCGCTTTCCAAATGAGCGAAAACCTTTTCAAAACAACCGGATTGTAAATTCCAACAGCAACCGATGAAGCTTTGTTTTGGTTTGAATCTATGATTTGAAAGGTTTTATTTTGATTAAAAAGCTTTAACGCAAAACAACTTCCAGCAACACCTTGACCTACAATTAGATAGTCTAACACTTTATTTTTCAATTGAATTTTAATCTTTTCCAAAATTAACTATATTTGGAATTAGTCTAAAATAATTCACACACAATGAAAAACTTTTATTTAGTCGCTTTGCTGATTCTTTGTCATTTAGCGATGGGTCAATCCCGTATGGTTGCCAAACAAATTGAAGATTTTAATTCCAAAAATCTAAAATTTGAGAATTTTAATTTATTTACAAAAAGTGTAGACCAAAAATCTGCTAAATACCGATCTTCTGCATCGGATGTTAGCGTTTTGGACCTCAATGAATCTGAACTGTTTGATTTGGTGAGACAAGCCCCGAATTTGATTCAAATATCTGTGCCTTATCAGGATGAAATCATCGAAGTGCAGCTTTATAAACAAAATGTTTTGACTGATGACTTCAAAATTGTAGATGAAAGCGGAAATTATCATGATTATACACCCGGTAAATATTACCGTGGAATTGTTTCCGGTGATGAAACCTCGTTGGTGGCGCTGAGTTTTTTTAAGGATAATGTAATTGGGGTAATTTCCTCCAACGACAAGGGCAATGTAGTTGTCGGGAAGTCCACTGATAGAGAGGATTATATTTCCTATTCCGATCGAAATTTGATGGGTGAAAATCCATTTGTTTGTGGAGTAGAGCATTTGGAATACAATCAAAATGCATTGGATGAAATCTCATTTGATCCGTCTGACAACCGGGCTTCTGAAACAGATAATTGCGTAAGGCTTTACTATGAAATTGCTTACCAGCCCTATGTTCAAAACGATTCAAGTATTCCGGCAACTTTGGACTGGATTACGGGAATTCAAAATAATATCGGAACGCTTTACGACAATGACGGGATTAATATTGCCATCAGCATGGTTAAAATCTGGACTTATGCGGATTCTTATAGTGGAAGCTACGAACAAATTCTAAATCAATTCATGAGCCATACCACTGAATTTGATGGAGATATCGCCCATTTAATCAATTGGCCGGAAGCCACCAGTGCTGCCTATGTAAACGCTTTATGTACCGACTGGAATTATGCCTACTCGGCCATCTCTAAATACTACGAAGAAGTTCCGACCTATTCTTGGACGATAATGGTCATGTCGCATGAAATGGGGCATTCTTTTGGTTCTCCTCATACACACAATTGTAGTTGGAATGGCAATAATACAGCCATCGACGGTTGTGGGCCTTCTGCCGGTTATAGCGAAGGTTGTACCGGAGAAATTCCGGAGGAAGGAGGAACCATCATGAGCTATTGCCACCTTACATGGACCGGAATTAATCTAAATTTAGGTTTCGGTGATCAGCCTGCTGCTTTGATCCGAAATAATATCAACTCAAAACCCTGTCTTTCTTCTGATTGTGTAAGTGATTTTAACCATTGTTCCTTCTCAGTTGAAAGCCTTAGAACCGCTTCTCTTACCAATGATACATTTCAAATTGAAATCATTGACCAAGCTTCTCAACAATGGAAGTGCAGAGTCTATCCTATGGGAGAAAATCCAAACGATGAATGGGTCTTTACGGATAGTAGCATCTTTACAATTGGTGATTTGACACCTCATCTCTATCATGAAATTGAAGTGGTTAATGTTTGTGACGAAGGAATCATTGGCAACAGTCGAAAAACTATATTGTTGCCTGGCGACTTCTGTGATGGAACGCTCTTTACCGATACAGGTGGTCAAAACGGAACTTATTCTGCTAATGAACATTTCATCAAAACTTTTTATCCTTCCTCACCGGGCGATTTCGTAACCTTGAGATTTGAAAAATATGGGATTCAATCAAATGTTGACTTTTTGTACGTTTACGACGGAGACAGTACAGATGCAGAATTATTTGAAGGCGGAACAATTACCGGCACCCAAAGTACGGGACCGTCTTTTACATCAACACATCCCACAGGCGCCATAACTATCGAATTTATCTCAAATGCAACTTTGAACCTATATGGATGGGAGGCTTACATTGAATGCTCCGCATTGGGAATCGAAGAAATGAGCGAATCTTTTGATGTTTCAGTTTATCCCAATCCAGCTTCCGACTTATTGAACATTCAGTCTCCTAAATCAAAAATCCAAACCTTCTCCTTAACGGATGCTTCAGGTAGAGTGGTGATGAGCAAACAATTAGCAAACCACAGCGGTTCAATTCATATCGGACATCTCCCCAAAGGGGTTTATATTTTGACCCTGAAACTTGATAAACAAACTGTTACTAAAAAGATTGTCAAAAAATAAAGTATAATTCAAATGAAAAATGCCGCAAGATTTGCGGCATTTTTTTATCGATTCATTTCTAAAAGCGGATCCAAGAACTCTCTTGAATTGGCCAATCTCGGCACTTTATTCTGACCGCCGAGTTTCCCTCTTGATTTCATCCAATCAAAAAATAAATTTTCACGGGCCAGATTTAATTTCAATCGGTTCAGCGTAATGTTTTTATACCGTTTTGCTTCATAATCAGAATTTAATTCCTGAAGCGAAACGTCCAAAACTTCGGCAAATTTTTCCAAATCCTCTGGCATTCTTTCAAATTCAATGACCCATTCGTGCGCTCCTTTTTCATTTCCTTCCATATAAATCGGTCCAGCTGTGAATTCTTTTACAATCGCTCCAGTCGCCTGACATGCTTTTCTTAAGCCTTCTTCTGCATTTTCGATGATCAATTCTTCTCCAAACGCATTGATGAAATGTTTGGTTCGCCCAGAAACCAAAATTCGAAAAGGATCTTTGGAAGTAAATTTTACCGTATCGCCAATGACATATCGCCACAAACCTCCATTGGTCGTAATAACAATCGCATAATTTTTCCCAATTTCCACTTCTTGCAACTGAAGAACTCTTGGGTTGTCTGACTCAAAATCCTCCATCGGGATGAATTCATAGAAAACTCCATTATCCAAAAGTAAAAGCATTTCTTTTGAATCGCTTCGATCTTGAATTCCAAAAAATCCTTCCGAAGCATTATAAATTTCATAAAAATTCAAGTTTTTATGTGTCAAATTCCGATAGTTTTCTTCGTAAGGCTTAAAGCTGATTCCGCCGTGAAAAAACACTTCTAACATTGGCCAAACCTCATCTAACTTGGCCTTTCCAGTTTCTTCCAAAATATTATTGAGCAAAACAAGCATCCAAGAAGGCACTCCGGTAAGGCAACCAATATCTTCCTGCACAACCGCTTGAGAAATTGCTTTCATTTTGGTTTCCCATTCGGACATCAAAGAAATTTGTTTGTTGGGCGTATTGCGCAATTCCGCATAAAACGGGAGATTATCAATTAAAATCGCCGATAAATCCCCGAAAAGGGTATCGTATTTTTGATGAATTTCACTACTTCCGCCCAGTCTTAAGTTTTTGTTTTTAAATATTTGGGTGTCAGGGTGATTGTTTAAATAAATTGCAAACATCATTTTTCCCGCTGCATAATGGCAGTCATCGAGTGAGTCTTCGCTGATTGGAATGAATTTACTTTTGGCATTTGTAGTTCCGGATGATTTGGCAAACCATTTGATTTTTCCTTTCCAAAAAACGTCCGGTATGCCTTTACGCGCTTTTTCGATAAAAGGTTCAAAATCTTCATATTTGACAAGTGGAATTCTTGATTGAAATTCATTTATCGAGTCAATTTCATTAAAACCATAAAGCTTTCCGTACTCTGTATTTCGGGCGACGGAAAGGTTATTAAATAAAATATTTTCCTGTGTTTCAATTGGATTTTGAATAAAATTCTCAATCTGTCGCATTCTTTTACTCATCAGAAGCTCCATTACTTTATTGACCAATCCTTGTGCCGGCATAATTTCTTACTTTTACAGCAAATTTAATGGAAAACAATGAATTTTGAAGGGCAGATACGCAAGATGATTACCGAAAACGGGAGTCCAATTCGTTATTATTTAAATCTAAAAGATGATTTTTTGGATGTGAACCAACAATTGGGTAAAAAAATCCGGATTTCTCATTTGCACAATCAATGTCTCAACTGCGGATTGGATCATCCGATTTATCGCATGGGCTATTGTAAAAACTGTTTTTTCACGGTTCCCGAAGCCAATGAAAACATCATCCGTCCCGAACTTTCCACGGCTCATTTGGGCATTGCCAAACGGGATTTGGAATGGGAGCAAAAGTTTGAACTCCAACCGCATATCGTCTATTTAGCTGTTGCTTCTGACATAAAAGTTGGCGTTACGCGTCTCACTCAAATTCCTACAAGATGGATTGATCAAGGCGCTTCCTATGCAACAATTCTTGCTAAAACCGATAACCGATACGAAGCCGGTGTGATCGAGGTAGCTTTGAAAAATCATGTTTCCGACAAGACGAACTATGTCCGAATGTTGAAAAATGAAGTTCTCGAAGTAGATTTGATTCAACAAAAAGATTTGTTTAAAGTGTATATTCCTGAGGAAGAATCCAAGTTTTACCTACCCGATACATCCATTTACAGTTTTGAATATCCGGTGCTTCAATACCCCGAAAAGGTCAAAACCTTAAATCTTGCCAAACAACCCGAATTCGAAGGGACATTGGTAGGAATCAAAGGTCAATATTGGATTTTCGAGGACGGAATTGTTTGGAATGTACGTGGTCACGAAGGGTTTTATGTAAAAATCGAAATATAAAAAGCCCGGACATACAGCCCGGGCATTCCCTAACCAAATGTCTTATCAAAATTGATAAGCTTAATTTTTAATGAATTTCAAGGTTTTTGTATTTCCTGCACTCATTTTTATTTGAATGAAATAATTTCCTTTTTGCAGTTTTGAAACATCAATTGAGCTTTCTTTGGCTGTCAATATTTTTTGTCCTGAAATTGAATAAATCGTCACAGATTGAATTTTCTCTGTGTTTTTTATGTGAATTAGATCCTTGGCAGGATTGGGGTAAACGAAAATTGAATTCAATGAAATTTCTTCTGAATTTCCTAAATCTTCGGCTTTAAAAATAAAAGCGGAACCCGCGTCCATCATTTCGTTTTCTCCATTTTCATCGAAATTATCACGTGAAGCACCGATGATAAGCTCATCTTCATGCATCGCAATACTCCAACCAAAGGAATCTTCAATGATATCTTCAGCGGGGGTCAAACTTTGAATTTCCTCCCAAACACCTTCGCTCATTTTTTCATAAACCAAAACTTTGCCTGGCTCAAAACCATATATATGAGGTTCAGAAATAATCATTCGATTCCCTTTCATCTCACACATCCAAGCAAAAAAACTATCTTCAGTGGACTCCGACCCAGAAATCTTCTGAATTTCAATCCATTGTCCCGAATCATTTCTTTCATAAATATAGGCAGCCGCAAAATTATTTGAACCATGTCCTTCTGCATAGGCACCCACAACCATCTGATCACCTGAAATACTAATTGCGTTTCCGAAATAGGTATTGAGATGCGCATCCGAAGCTTGGATTTCTTGGGTAAAATTCCATAAACCTTCTTGGTTTTTTTCATAGATATAAACCTTGCCCGCTCCGTTGTTTTCTCCGCTTGCTCCTGCAGCCAAATAATTCCCCGAAATACTTACCCCAATTCCAAAATTGCTGTAAAGAACGGATTCAGGTGCTAGAATTTTCTGCTTTTCTATCCAGGTTTCACCTTCTCTTTCAAAAACATAAACCGCTCCTGTCCAATCCAAAGTTCCCGGAGCACCGGCCACAATTGTATTGTTCTCTACATCCATAGAAGTTGGATTTACCACCAGCAAAGCACCGTCACTATAGTCCGATGCGATTAATTTTGTATGAAATTCAAAATCATTTCCAACTAGATTATAAATGTAAATAGCTCCTGCCCGAAGCATTTCGGCAATATCGGCTCGTCCGGATGCTACGGCCAGAAAGTCATTTCCTAATTTCACTCCTCCGGCAAATTCAGCCATTTCAACTCCATCCTGAGCTTGGATTTTTTGAGAAAACTCCCAATTGGAATCGATTTTTCGGTATACATAAGCTGCTCCCGTTGCTATGTTTTCACGCGAGGCTCCTACCACTGCGAAACTCTCATTGAGGTCAACAGAAGTCCCGAACTCAGCACGTTCTTCCCGATCTCCGGTTAATTTTTGATGTTCCACGAATTGCGCATTCGCTTGTGAAAATAAAGCCAAGACCAAAGTCAAAATGAAAAATGAAATTTGAAGTGAAAGTTTAATCATATCTATAAATTTTCTGTGAAAATACTCAGATGTGAGTTTCAAAACGAGGTTTGCTAAGAGACATTTTGTGACAGAGCGTGATTTTAAATAAAAAAAACTCCCGAACGAGTTCGGGAGCCTTGTGTAATTATTTTTTAATCAGCTTGTGAGTTTCTACTTTACCGGTTTCTAAAATTATTTTTACAAAATAAATTCCTTTGTTTAAATTGGAAATAGTAATTTCTTTCTGTGTAGAACTTAGAATTTTCTGTCCGGTCAGATTATAGATTTCAACCGATTGAACTTTCTCATTGCTCGCAATTTTCACAAAATCTTTTGCAGGATTGGGGTAAATTTGAGTTTGATTTGTTGAAATTAATTCAGGATCACTTATGGAAAGTGTCTCTAAGTTTAATTCAAATTTTACCAAGCCCAAATCTGCAGTAGCAATATAAATATGGGCAAAGTCCTCCACAAAATTGATGGCCGTTGAAGTGAAAACATGTGTTGAATTCAAAAAATATAATTCTGCCGAATCAACGGTTTCCCAGTTTTCTCCTCCATCTTTGGTAAATCGCAACGCAAACCCAGAAGCGTTTGAGTTGTGAATAGTAGCTACAATATGTCCTTCATGGTAAGGTGAATGAGCAATGTTATGCGCAAAAGAAGGGTAAATCTGCTCCCAGTTATCGCCGTTATCTAATGAAGTGAAAATTCCGCCAGAAGTTGAAATGGTTAATTGATTTGGATTCAATGGGTTTTTTACCATTTTCATAATCAAATCATCGATGTTGTTCAAAGACTCTAATCCGGTACTGCTGTCGTTCCAGCTTGTTCCTCCATCGGTCGATTTATAGATTCTTCCACCTTGTGAAATGATCACATTATCTGGATTTATTTCGTCAAAAAAGATGTTCATGACACGTCCTTCTGCTTGAGGCGTATTGATCATTTCGGTTTGGACATTATTCAAATCCGTGAAGTCAATTCTTTGAATTTCAATATTGTTACCATAAGAAGAAAAACTTGCCCATACGACATCTGAATTTTCAGGTATGGAATTTACGGCATTGACTTCATTGGAGAAAATGGAGAAAATTTGATGTTGCGTAGCACCGTGGTCATCACTTACCTTTAGGGAGCTCCCCATGAATCCACCGGTAAAACTAAAGACTCTTCCAGCTGTGTTAGGGTCAATGTGAACTGTAGTTCCGGGTGAATTTGAAACCATATTCAATTCCATAATATTGTAGGCATTTTCTTCCATGGTTTGCATATTTCGGTGGGCAAACCCAAATTGTACGCCGTAATATAGGTGTTGCTCTTCTTCGTTTGTGAAGAATCTTATATTTCCATCGGAAACGAAAAAAGGTGTTTTCACACGGTTCATCGTATGTCCTTTATCGGATGAGAAGAATGGATAATAATTAGAACTGATTAAGATTTCGTCTTCATTAAAAGGGTTGAAAGAAGCCTTTAATCCATAACAATATTCTTCGATGGTATCATAAGCGTTGGGATAAACATCGACTTCCCAAGTTTCGCCTCCATCATGAGAAATAGCGACCTCATTTTCTTCCAAAACAATGATATTATCGGGATTGGAAGGGTTGAATTCAATGATGTTTATGCAATCGAGAATGTAATCCGTCCAAGTAATTGGAATTAAATTCCAAGTTTCGCCACCGTCCATTGACTGGTACAATCCCTGTGAATGATCGGGGCCTCCTGAAAGGCTTGATCCCAACCAGATTTCATTGGAATTTTCAGGATGAAAAGCTATGGGTTTGAAATTGATTCCCGCTAATTTTTCTGTCCAATTTTGACCGCCATCTTCCGAAATCAAAAGACCACCGTCGATATCCGTATTACCGTTTCCTCTCATCAAAAATAGTTTCGAGGAATCCTCTGGATCGATGGCCACATTGTTTAGGAAAATATTGTAATTATCTACCGTATAATAAACTTCTGACCAGGTTGCACCGCCGTCTGTAGTGTATTGTGCTTTCTCGAAGTTGGACGTTCCGATTTTAAATCCTTGTCCTACGAGTGCGACATCTGTATCATTTTCCCAAATCGAATAACTATTAATCCACTCTCCGTCCACACTTTGAAAAGGCAATTGAAATTCCTTTGTGATGACTTGGGTAGCTAAATCAAAAATCATAAGCGAATAATTCGTTGTGTTTTTTGAATAAAAGCTTAGCGCATTTTCGGATTCAATGAATTTAAGTCCGTCAATATCTCCCTGTGGATGCGAATAAAAAATTTCCCAAGTCTGTCCATTATCCTCAGACGAAATGATGTGATTGCCCATCGTCAGTGCATAAACTTTGTTCTCTGTACTTTTATCGTAAGTCAGGTCAAAAATTCTTCCGAATTCCTCCGAACCAATCACCTCAAATGAGGATTGGGAAAAGCCGATTGAACTCAGAAAAATGATGAATAAAACTGTAATCTTTTTCATGTGTATATTTTTTCCGTTAATTTTTCTGCAATTTCAAATTCAGATCATTAAATAAAAAAAAATACAAAGGAATAAGTAGGACGAGTTCACAGAAAAACCGTGACATTTATTCTAAAGAGCTGATATATAGCTATATAAATCGACATCATCACTCAAATTCATTTTCTTGATGATACGCTCCTTTCGCTTTCGGCAAGCTTCAACGGTGATGTTCAAAACTGAGGAAATTTCCTTGGAGCTTAGGTTCATATAAACATAAGATAGAAATCGAATGTCATTGGCGGTTAGGGTCGGATGATTTTCTTTTAATGATTTGAGAAACCCTTGATTTACCTCTTCGAAATGCGTGAAGAAATCATCCCATTCAGATTCTTTTTTGAGGTGATTCTTAAGTTCAAAAATTCTTTTTTTCAAACTTTCATTGGTTCGAACTTCTGATTCTTGCGAGAGCGAATCAATTATGTTTTCGATAAGTTCATTACGTGTCGAAACCAACAAAGCTTTGGAAGTGAGCTTTCGGTTTTTAGCTTCGATTTCATTTTTAAATCTTTCTTTTTCGAGTTGAGCCGCAACGCTTTGTTCGTTTAATTCTTGTTTGAGAATTAATTTGTCCTGCTTTTCTTTTTCTAATTCCAACTCAGTGATTTTCTGATTGTTTTCGGCTATTATTTTCCTTTGTTCTAATTTGACATAATAATTTCTAACCGCCCATAAGGTGATGATTATCAATGAAATAATACCTCCAATAATCATATAAAAAGTTTTTCGTTCGGCTTTCAGCTTTTCTTGACTTTGGGATAATTCGTTTTGATAATTTTGAAGTTCAAATTTGATTCGACTGTTTTCAAATAATTTTCCATTTTTGACTTGATTAAGCGAGTCTTTCGCCAAAATCAATGAATCTTTATATAAAAACGCCCGGTCCATATTGCCCAAACTTCGGTAGAGTTGGCTTAATTTATCGAACGCATCTATCTTGGTTTCAATGCTCGATTGTGCGTCTTCTAACGCTAAATTTATATATTCTATGGCCGGTTCGAAGCGATTTTGTTTTTCATAAATCGAAACCAACAGCATATAGGTCGAAATCCTTTGTTCACTCAAATCAGGTGTTTGGAGTTTAGGTAAAATAGAATCTACAATGTTTTCGGCTTCTATAAATTGATTTTTTAAAACCAAGTTTTGAGCTTTTGTAATCAAGGCTTGAATTCGAAGCGAGGGTGATTTTCGGAGATGTCGAAAGCTTATATCCAAGTAATTTTCTGCTTTTTTAACTTGATTTTTTTCATTGGCCACCGTCGCTAGATTAATGCTATATAAACTGATTTTTAAAGAATCTTTGGTTTCGCTTGCGATCTCATACGCTTTCAGAAAGTACTCTTCCGCTTTGTCAAATCGTTTTTCCTTTGAATATAAAATCGCAATATTATTAAGCACAATCATTTCATAATTCGGTTCAAGATCTTTGAGAGCGATTTTATAAGCTTCCAAATAATTGTCGAGTGCCTCACCGTAGTCAAGCATCAGATAATAATTGGCTCCGATGTTATTGATAGCAAGAAACTGATGACGAGGCCAGTTTTTTTCTTCGGCTATGTTTTTGGCTTTTAACAGAATCTCAAGTGAATGCGCATGGTTTTTATTGTTCATTTCCTCAATTCCTTCCACAATCATATCATGGCATTCTTCTGCGGTCTGAGCTTTCAAACCCATGCTAACAAAAAGAAAGATAAAGAAAAGAAAAAACTTATAATTCATTGAAATTCTGCAATAAGGGATAAATATACGACAATTGAAAAATGATGTATTTCAAATGGAGAAAAGCTTAATTTTCAAAACAAAAAAAACCGTCTTTACAGTACGGTTTTTAGATTTTAATAAATGCCGAAGCATTTAAAGAATTCTTACTTCTTAGAAGCTTCTACAGATACTTTTCTGAATTCTTTGAACATTTTGCTCAATTCCAAAGCTGCTTTACGAGCTCTTGTTCCAGCTGCTTTGTTTCCTTTTTCTACTTGAGCGTTTGCTTCTGTTTGAAAATTTTCGAATTCTGCATTGATTTTGTCAACTAAATCTTTCATAATTTTTTCTTTATTTAATTTATAAGGCATACAAAAATAGCATTTACAAGCATAAATCCAAGCTTTTGTGTAAAATAGTTTTTAAGAAATAAACAACTGCGTCAATGTATGAATCACCAATCCCACCAATCCACCAACCAAAGTTCCATTGATTCGAATGAATTGTAAATCCTTCCCTACTTCCAGTTCCAGCTTATTACTCAACTCTTTACCTTCCCAGCCGGCAACGGTTTTGCTAATCAGATTCTGCACTTCTTCACTGTTTTTCAAAATCATTCGGTACAAAAAATGACGAATCCATTTGTTCAGCCTCAATTTTAAATCTTCATCGTTCTGAAGCGATTCAGACATCTTTTGAATGTTTTTGTGCAGGTAATGATGCAGTCCTGAATTGGGATTTTCCAGATTTTCTTCCAGCATTTTCTTCACTGCCTCCCAAGCATCAGCGGCATATTCACTCAGATTTTCAGCTGAAATCAAATCGCTTTTCAGCTGCGTGAACTTCTCTTCCCAATCCAAAGAAACCACTAAATCACCGGCAAATTTTTCAAGGTTTTCGGTCAGTTTTTGACGAACGAAATGGTTTTTATCTTGTTCGATTTCTTCGAGAAATTTGGCAATCCCATCTGTCATTTCACGCGAAATTCTTTTCCCCGCCAAAAATGAAATAAAGGGACGGTTTTCACTGATCCGTTCGCGTATCATTTGCTGGCTTTCTTCTACATATTCGCGAAGTTGGGGTAAAATCGTTTCCAAAAGTTTGATGTGTTCGCCTTTTTCGACCAAATAATGTATGCCCGACGAAGTAATTTTTTGGTAATCAATGGTTTTTAATATTTCGGAACCTTTTCGGGCCAAAAATCCCCGGACTTCCTCATCGTCCAAATCATGGATGATTTTCTTCATCAGATTCAGAATTTCGGCTCCCAAAACTTCTCGACTACTCGGTTTATTGAGCCAATCCGATACGAATTTTATGACATCTAATTTTTCAATGTACGGGCGAATATTCTGCGGACTAAGGAAATTGGTTTTCACAAAGGAACCGAGGTTCCTTCCTAAGTCATCTTTCTTTCGTTCAATCAAATTGGTATGCGGAATCGGAATTCCCAGCGGATGTTTGAACAAAGCGGTAACCGCAAACCAATCAGCCAAAGCGCCAACCATTCCGGCTTCGGAAAATGCTTCGACGTAACCCATCCAGCTTTGGGGAGAATTGTGTTGTAGGTAAACCATCAGTCCATACACAATTGCCATCAGGAAAAACAATCCCGTTGCAATGCTTTTATGTTTTCTTAACTGCTTTTCTTTTTCAGAGCGCATGAGTTCGTTTGAAATTTAAAGGTAAGGAGATTTGGGAAAATTATTTACCGATTAATTTTTCAGGAGATTGACGTGCGTCGAAAACCACATAGACGACTAATTCCCTTTTATCTTCATATACTCGATAAAGCAGTTTATAATTTCGAACGATTATCCTATAATAGGTATTATTATAATGCTCAAGTTCATTTTGTTGGGAAAAATGAATCTTTTTTGGAGCATTGCGAATATCTGAAATAACACTTTTTGCTCCTTGTGGAGATTTATTTTTGATATAATTATAGATGTCCTTCAAATCTGATTTCGCTTCATCAGACCAAACTACCTTATAATTCTTCTTGGCCATTACCAATTCTCAATTTCTCTTTCCAAATCTTCGTCAGTAGTAAGTCTTCCTGCTTGATAGTCTTTCTCGGCTCTTTCTAATTTAGCATTCAGCATTTCGATTGTAAGTGGCTCTCCATTTCCGGAATACCCAATGATTTCTTCTTTTTCCTGAAGAATTAATTCCCTTATCTTCAAGAGCATAGACTCTTTTTTTGTGTTTAATAAATATTGAATTAATTCCAATTTTGTTGATTGAATATCCATAACCAAAACTTTATGCTAAGATACAAAAACGAAAGAAAAAGTATTTATCTGAAAACCGTCCAATCGGATTTCTCCACTTTCTTAATTTTTACCTCATCATTTAATTCAAAATAAGGCGTAAATTTTTTGGAAAAAACCGTATCGGTTTTAATTTCTGACTCCTCGTTTGTACAAAATGAGTTCACAACTTTCACGGTTTCATTTTGATTCAAATTATTGATATACAATGTTTTTTCTGACTTAATTTCATCATTCCAGAATTCACATTGGTATTGAAAATAACCGTGATACGTTACAAAAGGAATCAATGCAAAGAAAAAACCTCCGATGAAAAGCAGGATGTTTTGCCATTTTTTTCGGGATGATTTAATGGCTAAAATGAAAAGCGCGTAGATGGATGCCGCAGTTAGAAAAACCAAAATCTGCGGAAACCATGAAGCGAAAACCCGATCGGTAAAATAGATGGAAAACCGGTCTCCCAAAAGGAAATAGACCGCAAACCAAGCAATAAAAACCAGGCAGAGAAATTTTAGGGTATTAGTAAATAATCTAAACAAATTCCGATAATTTAAGTGGTTATTAAATTATATTTTTCAAACTGACTTTTCATTAGTTCCAACAGTTTATCATAATTTATCTGTAAATGATTTGCTGATATCATAATTGGAGATTCATAAAAAGACATATTAGACGCCATCAATTTACGTTTTACCAATGATTTTTGCCATTTTACATAATCATCCGGGTTTTTAACCATTACCAAAACAAATTTTTGATTAGCGACTTTTGCTTCATCAATTTTCAAAACATCTTCCCATTTTACAAAACCAGCAGAAGTGGCATTTGAATTATCAAAAAAACCATCCTTTTTGAAATGAATTCCAGTGTTTTTTTGGAATAATTTGTAAATAATGATAAACAAAAAAATTGAAAATGTGACTAATCCAATAATACCAACAATAAATATAGTCGTTTCATTTTGACGTCTAAAATTTAGAAATTGTTGAGGATCTATAATGAACCAAATGCTAAAGCCAATAAAGACAAGGCACCCAATAATTGATAATATTGACTTTTTCAAACTCATTGGTATTTTCACCTCTTCATTCATAGATGCTTAATCTTTTAAAAATTTATTCAAAACTTCAATCGCCGAATCGGCCAAATTGGTTCCCGGTCCAAAAATCGCATGAGCACCGTGCTCGTAAAGGAAATCATAATCCTGTCGCGGAATTACACCGCCCACCACGATGAACATATCTTCGCGTCCGTATTTTTTCAATTCTTCTACCACTTCCGGAACCAAAGTTTTATGTCCGGCTGCCAATGAAGAAATTCCCAAAATGTGTACGTCGTTTTCCACAGCTTGTTTGGCGACTTCGGCTGGCGTCTGGAAAAGTGGTGCGATGTCCACATCAAATCCCATATCGGCATAACTCGTTGCCACGACTTTGGCGCCGCGGTCGTGTCCGTCTTGTCCCATTTTCGCCACCATAATCCTTGGTCTTCGACCGAATTTTTCTGCGAACTGATTGGCTAAATTTCTTGCTTCCGCAAATGATGTATTTTGATTGGCTTCCATAGCATAAACTCCCTGAATGGATTTGGTTTGGGCTTTGTGACGACCGAAAACGCTTTCCAAAGCATCGGAAATCTCACCCAAAGTTACACGTCTTCTTGCGGCTTCAATCGACAATTCCAACAAATTTCCGTTTCCGGATTTTGCAGCTTCGGTCAGTTGATCCAGAATTTCTTTTACTTTTTCCGAATCTCTTTCGGATTTCATTTTATTCAACCGCGCAATCTGACTTTGTCGAACTGCTGTATTGTCGATTTCCAGAATTTCCAATTCTTCTTGTTCCAATTTGGATTTATAAGAATTCACACCGATGATCGCATCTTCGCCAATGTCGATTTTGGCTTGTTTTTTCGCAGCTGCTTCTTCGATCCTCATTTTGGGAATTCCGGCTTCAATGGCCTTGGTCATTCCGCCCAATTCTTTTACTTCTTCGATGTATTCCCAAGCTTTTTCCATCATTTGTCCGGTCAAGGCTTCGATCATAAAACTTCCGGCCATAGGATCAGCCGTTCGGCAAATTTGGGTTTCTTCTTGAATAATCAACTGCGTATTTCGGGCAATTCTTGCAGAAAAATCAGTGGGCAAAGCAATCGCTTCATCCAAGGCGTTGGTATGCAAAGATTGGGTTCCGCCCAAAGCAGCTGCCATCGCTTCAATGGCAGTCCGGGTAATATTATTGTAAGGTTCTTGTTCGGTCAAACTCCAGCCTGAAGTTTGGCAATGTGTACGCAACATCAATGATTTGGGTGATTTCGGATTGAATTCTTTCATCATTTCAGCCCAAATGACACGAGCTGCACGCATTTTGGCGATTTCCTGGAAATAATTCATCCCGATGGCCCAGAAAAAGGACAATCTCGGTGCAAAATCATCAATGTTCAATCCGGCTGCCAATCCGGTTTTTACGTATTCGTATCCATCTGCGAGCGTATAAGCCATTTCCAAAACGGGCGTTGCGCCGGCTTCCTGCATATGGTAACCCGAAATCGAAATCGAATTGAATCTCGGGATGTTTTTCGATGTATATTCAAAAATATCGGCAATGATTTTCATAGAAGGAGTAGGCGGATAAATGTATGTATTCCGCACCATGAATTCCTTTAAAATATCGTTTTGAATGGTTCCGCTGAGCTGATTTTGACTTACGCCTTGTTCTTCGGCTGCCACGATGTAAAACGCCAGAATCGGCAAAACCGCACCGTTCATAGTCATGGAAACCGAAATCTGATCCAATGGAATTTCGTCAAAAAGAATTTTCATATCCTCAACCGAATCGATTGCCACACCGGCTTTCCCAACGTCGCCGACTACTCTTTCGTGGTCAGAATCATATCCGCGGTGTGTGGCCAAGTCAAAAGCAACGGAAAGACCTTTTTGTCCGGCTGCGAGGTTTCGTTTGTAAAAAGCATTGGACTCTTCGGCAGTGGAAAATCCGGCGTATTGGCGGATGGTCCAGGGTTTGCGGACATACATCGTGGTATAAGGTCCGCGCAAATAAGGCGCAATTCCGGGTAAATTATTCCGATAAGGATTGATTTCCGCGTCTTCTGAAGTGTAAATATCTTTGACGTTCAGACTGTCGAGTTCCGTTTCCTGTTGCGATGAAACCTCTGTCTTACCGCTTGGTTTGTATGTTATATTGGAAAAATCTTTTCTTGTTTTCATGAAAGTATTCTTGCCTTACAATGAAGTAAGGATTTCATTGCGCTAAAATACAGAATTTTTGAAGGAAATTGGCTTCGACATGCTCAGCCTGACAAAATATAATTTGAAAAAAGAATTATAAATTGAAATTTTGAATAAAGTCCGTGTGGTTATTGGTGATGAATTTTATGAAGTAGAAGTCTTCTTCTTGTGAAAAGAAAATATACCAAGTAGTGCGGTTATTGGCTTTGTAGGTAACGTATCTCTCACCAAATTTTTTCAAAACTTCCGGAGTTTTTTTCGATGGAAAAACTGAAATTTTTTCTTGAATGAAGATTTTAATTTTCTTTATATAGATTTCCGCATCATTTTGAAATCCAAAATATTCTTGTTCAAATAATATATCAACAAGATCATTAAGGAAAATTTCAACTTGCGGTAAGTAGATTATTTTTTCCACGGCAAAGTGTCGATATGAGCATAAACTCTTCTTAACAATTCATCCCCACTGATCCCAACTTTTTTCCAATATTCAATTTTCTCTTTACCCGAAAGGCTTGCTTCGTAAGCGGGATCATAAATGGTTTTTTCCGAATTATTTATGAAATCAATCATTTGATCAAGCACTTCTTTGTCCTCAATTTTATTGACCCAGTCCGTAATTTTTTTTCTTTTTGACTCCAGCGAAACAGTTTTCATCACAGAATTATTTCAGGTAAATTTACAAAAAACAGTTTAGACAGCTTTTATTTAACTTTGCAAAATGCCGGAAGAAAAAAAATTCAAATCAGGGTTTGTGAACATCATCGGAAATCCGAATGTGGGAAAGTCCACTTTGCTTAATTTGTTGATGGACGAAAAGCTCGTAATCGCCACGCACAAAGCCCAAACCACACGTCACAGAATCAAGGGAATTCTGACTGGCGATGATTATCAGATCGTGTTTTCCGATACGCCCGGAATTCTGGAACCTGCTTACGAACTCCAGACCAAAATGATGGATTATGTGAAGGAAGCTTTGGTGGATGCCGATTTGATTTTGTATGTGGTGGAAGTGGGTGAAAAGCAACCCAAAAACGAAGAGTTTTTTGAGAAACTGCAAAAAACAAAAGTTCCGGTTATCATTCTTCTCAATAAAATTGACACAACGACTCAGGAAAAGCTGGAACAATCGGTGGAGCATTGGCATAATTTATTGCCGGAAGCCGAAATTCTACCTATTTCTGCTTTGGAAAATGTCAATGTCGATTTGCTGAAAAGCAATATCATTCAGCTTTTGCCGGAGGGTCCGATGTATTTTCCAGAAGATCAGTTGACCGACAAATCGGAACGGTTTATTGTGGATGAAGTCATCCGCGAGAAAATTCTTTTGAACTACAAAAAAGAAGTTCCTTATTCAGTTGAAGTCGTCACGCAAATCTTCAAAGAAGGATTGGAATTAATTCAAATCGAAAGTGAAATTTACGTAGAACGTGACAGTCAAAAAGGAATTATCATCGGTCACAAAGGCGAGTCTCTTACGAAAGTCGGAAAAGAAGCCCGCGAAGATTTGGAAAAATTCTTCAATAAAAAAATCTTCCTGAAGCTCTTTGTGAAAGTAAAAAAAGACTGGCGTAAAAAAGACGGAGATTTGCGGAGGTTTGGGTATTAAAATTTAAACTAATGTTTAATGTTTTATGTAATAACAATCGTTGTTGCACTATTAATTATTATTATAAATTATTTGCTACTCGCTAAAAAAGTAAAAACTTACAGATTTTTTGTGAGATTGTATTCACAATCCTTTTTTTCAATATTGGTTTATGCTATCATAATTTATTTTTTGGAAATTAACCATTACTTAAGCATCGGATGGCTTAGTTATTCACTTATTTTCTTTTTAATTCCTGCCTTTTTTATATTAATTACTCTAAACTTAATTAATCTTTTAAAAAAGAGAAATAATTAAAAATCCCGCCGGATTGCTCTGACGGTTTCAATTGAAAAAGCCTTGTCAAGGTTTCAAAACCTTGACAAGACTAAGCTAATTTTAATTCCTTCTTAAATGGGCATTATTTTACACTAAAAACCAATTTGTTTATTCCTTCTTTTTCAGGGAAATAATCAATCAAAACCACGCTGTTATCATGTACATTTCCCTTGAGAATTTCTTTGGATAATTCATTCAAAACATCCTGCTGAACGACTCGTTTCAAAGGTCTCGCTCCAAACTGCGGATCGTAACCTTTGTTGGAAATATAGCCCAAAGCTTCATCGGTTATATCCAAAGTAATGTCTCTTTTGGCCAATTTTTTGGCCAATTCATCAATCTGAATTTTAACAATTCCTGAAACCTGTTGTGTACTCAAAGGTTTAAACAATATGGTTTCATCAATTCGATTCAGAAATTCCGGTCGGAAATGACGTTTCAATTCCTCAAAAACTTCAATTTTTGTTTTGTCATAAATCTCCCAAACCGTTTCAGTCGTCACTTTTTCAAAATTCTCTAGAATAATTGGCGAACCAAAATTCGAAGTCATGATGATAATCGTGTTTTTGAAATTCACCACACGACCTTTGTTGTCCGTCAATCGTCCGTCATCCAAAACTTGCAATAAAATATTGAAAACATCTGGATGTGCTTTTTCAACCTCGTCGAGCAAAACAACCGAATAAGGTCTTCTACGCACGGCTTCGGTCAATTGTCCACCTTCATCATAACCCACATAACCCGGAGGCGCACCGACCAAACGGCTCACCGAATGCCTTTCCTGGTATTCGCTCATGTCAATTCGGGTCATTGCATTTTCATCATCAAACAGGAATTCTGCAAGTGCTTTTGCCAATTCTGTTTTCCCAACTCCCGTCGGACCAAGAAACATAAAGGAACCAATCGGTTTGCCTTCATCGCTCAATCCCGCACGGCTTCTACGAATCGCATCGGCCACCGCCTGAATGGCTTCTTCCTGACCGATGACTCTTTTGTGCAATTCATCTTCCAGATGCAGGAGTTTTTCTCTTTCGCTTTGCAACATTTTGTTGACCGGAATACCCGTCCATTTGGAAACAACTTCTGCGATATCCTCCGAATCCACGGCTTCTTTTACCAATTTGTTCTGACCTTCTTCCGCCATTTGCTTCTCCAGATTCTGAAGTTTTTCTTCTTCTTGTTTCAAGGATTCATAACGGATTCGTGCAACGGTTTCATAATCACCCGCACGCTCGGCTTGTTCGGCCTGAACTTTTAATTCATCGATTTTCCTTTTGGCTTCCTGAACCTGATCGGCCTTTCCTTTTTCTTCCAACCATTTGGCATTCAATTCGTTTCTTTCTTCTTGTAAATTGGCTAATTCTTCTTTTAGAAGATTTAATTTCTTTTCGTCGTTTTCTTTCTTAATCGCCTGAATTTCAATTTCCAATTGAATGATTTTTCGATCGATGATGTCCAATTCTTCCGGTTTGGAATTCATTTCCATTCGCAATTTGGAAGCCGCTTCGTCCATCAGGTCAATCGCCTTGTCGGGCAAGAAACGGTCTGAAATATAACGAGTTGAAAGCTGAACTGCTGCGATGATTGCTTCGTCTTTGATGCGAATTTTGTGGTGAACTTCGTACTTTTCCTTGATTCCTCTCAAAATAGAAATCGCTGATTCTTCGTCCGGTTCTTCCACCAAAACCTGTTGGAAACGACGTTCCAGTGCTTTGTCTTTTTCAAAGTATTTCTGGTATTCGTTCAAAGTTGTAGCACCTATGGCACGTAATTCACCTCGAGCCAATGCCGGTTTCAAGATGTTGGCTGCGTCCATAGCGCCTTCACCGCCACCACCGGCTCCAACCAACGTATGGATTTCGTCGATGAATAAAATAATGTCACCGTTTGACTCGGTTACTTCTTTCACCACGGCTTTTAAACGCTCTTCAAATTCACCTTTGTATTTCGCTCCGGCAACCAAAGCACCCATATCAAGTGAAAAGACTTTTTTGTTCAAAAGGTTTTCGGGAATATCGCCGCTGATGATTCGATGAGCGATTCCTTCTGCAATTGCGGTTTTTCCCACACCCGGTTCCCCGATTAAAATCGGGTTGTTTTTGGTTCTTCGGGAAAGGATTTGCAAAACCCGACGGATTTCATCATCGCGCCCAATTACGGGATCTAATTTTCCATCGTAGGCCAGTTCCGTTAAATTTTTCGCGTATTTATTGAGTGAATTATAGGTTTCTTCTGCGTTTTCAGAAGTTACTCTTTGTCCTTTTCGAAGTTCGTTAATGACTTGAATTGAACCGTCATAAGTCAGTCCGTGGTCTTTGAGGATTTGGGAAACATTGGAATTGTTTTTCAAAATTCCCAAAATCAAATGTTCCATCGTTACAAATTCATCTTTCATCTTTTTGGCTTCGTCCATTGCGGCAAGCAAAATCTTGTTGGCCTCGTTGGAAAGATGATTTCCAGAACCTCCCGAAACTTTGGGGAAACGTGAAATTATGTCAGTTAATTCGTTTGCAATTGCGGATGGATTTCCGCCTTGCTTTTCGATTATGAAGTCCAGAACCTCTTGATCAGACTCCATCATTCCTTTGAGAATATGCGCAGGCTCAATCGCCTGATGTCCGTTACCAAAAGCAATTTGCTGTGCTTTTTGTATGGCTTCTCTTGATTTGATTGTATATTGATTAAAGTCCATGTTCAGATTAATTTCTCAATTAAAAGCAAAATTAAATCCGAAGTGAAAAATGCGCCAAAATGGCAGTTATAAATTCTTCAATTCTTCCTGATCACTAATTCCTCCGGAGAAATTAATGGCAGTTTGTATCAATCCTAAATGCGAATAAGCTTGTGGGAAATTCCCCAATAATCGTTTGGTTTCGAAATCCAAATCTTCACTGAAAAGTCCTAAATGATTTCCATACGAAAGAATCTGATCGAAATATTCTTTGGCTTTTTTCTTTTCTCCTATCTTATACAAACTGTTGATGAACCAAAAACTACAAATCGTAAATGAGGAACTCGGTAAACCAAAGTCATCACGATTTTTGTAGCGATACATCAAACCATCACGGCAAAGTTCTTTTTCGATGGCTTTCACAGTCGAAACATAACGCGGGTCGTGCGGCTCCAAATAACCATAATCTTCCATTAACAAAATCGAAGCATCCAAAGCCTCCGATCCATAAGACTGTGTGTAGGCGCCTACTTCTTCGTTCCATCCTTTTTTGTAAATATCAAAAGAAATTTCAGAAACCAATGCTTCCCACTCTTCCAATACTGAAGTTTTATGGATAAGTTTTGCGATTTTTATGGCTCTGTCCACGGCTACCCAGCACAATAATTTCGAAAACGTAAAATGCTGGTCTTCGGCACGATGTTCCCAAATTCCTTTGTCAGGTTTCATCCAGTTTTCACTCACGGTATGAACAATTTGGGTGACAATCGTCCAAAGTTCTTCACTGTGTTCGAGCGAATTTTTAAAGTATAAAAACTGTTGATAGATGATTTCGGTTAAAATGCCGAAAATATCGTTTTGTTTTTGAATATAAGCCGCATTTCCGACCCGAACCGGTTTAGAATTTTCATATCCGGACAAATAATCAAGTGAATATTCGGTCAGGATCGATTCGCCGTTTATTCCATACATAATCTGCATTTTATCGCCTTTGTTGGGAACCGTATGCACGATAAAATTCATAAATCGCTGAGCAGAATCCACGTGTCCAAGTTCAAATAAAACCCTTAAAACCATAGAAGCATCGCGAATCCAGCAAAACCGATAATCCCAGTTTCGGACTTCGCCGATGGTTTCGGGTAGAGAAGTGGTTGCCGCAGCCAGAACCGCACCCGATTTTTCATAAGTTAATAATTTCAAAACCAGCGCACTACGTCTAATTTGCTTGTTGTAAGCATTATAATTCGTGGTTTTTTCAGACCAATTCAGCCAATACGCATAGGTTCTTTGGTATTGCAAAAAACATCGGTCAATGGTTTGATCCAGAATTTTTTCATAATAACTCAACATGAAAAACGAATCTTTCTTCAAAGTCAATTCTTCACCGTTTAAAATCGACTCATAATCAAAATCAGAATAGAAATAAACCGAATCATAACTGCCTTCCACCGTATGACTTTTGATGTAATTATCTTTAATTCGGCTGATGGTTTCTTCTTGGGCATATCCGATTTTGGGATCATAAACTACTTTGAATTTCGGTTCACCTTTCAACAATTTCAGGTACCGAATGATGACCAGCGGCGTATGAAGTTTCCCGTTGTCTTCGTAATATCTGGGCATAAAATCACGTACTTCAAAAGCCGCGTCTTGTGATTCGAAATGAGTCACAAGGATATTTGTTTTGGGTAAATAATTTTGAGAAATGGTATAGGATTCATCTACTTCGAAACCAAAACTACCACCTTTTTCTTTGTCGAGCAGTTTTGCGAAGACGGAAGGCGAGTCAAATTTAGGGAGGCAACACCAATCTATGGAACCATTTTTGGACACTAAAGCAGCAGTCAAACAATTCCCTATGATTCCATAATCTAAATTTATCATATCCTATAGTTTAAAGCTTTTAACCAATTAGACCGGATTTATAAAAAATAATTTCACTGATTAAAAGATTTAAGCAATGAAAAACAAAACTATTATCGTTTCAAACCGACTGCCGCTCAATGTTTTTTTAGAGGACACGGGAGAAGTCAAAGTTTCTCCCAGCGTCGGTGGATTGGCCACCGGGATGAAGTCCATCCATCAGAATTCCGAGAGTTTATGGATTGGTTGGGCAGGAATTCCTTCGGATGAAATTGACGAATCCACCACAAAAGAAATCAAAAATCTTGCCTACAATGAAAATTGCATCAGCGTTCCTTTGTCGGAAGAAGAAATTGAAGAATATTATTTCGGTTTCAGCAATCGGGTGTTGTGGCCTCTGTTTCACTACTTTATGGAATATGTGGATTACGACGAAAACCATTGGAAAACCTATAAAAAAGTAAATGAGAAATTTGCAGAAACCATTCTCGAATATTTGGACGATGGTGACAAAGTCTGGGTGCATGATTATCAGTTATTATTGGTTCCTCAATTAATCAAAGAAAAAAGACCCGATGTTTCAGTCGGATTTTTCCTGCATATTCCCTTTCCTTCGTATGAAATTTTCAGAACGCTTCCCTGGCGGGAAGAAATTTTGGAAGGGATACTCGGCGCCGACCTCATCGGATTTCACACCTATGATTACGAACGACATTTCATTAGTTCGGTAAGTCGTGTTTTGCATTATGACACCAATATCAATTCGATTCACGCCGGAAGCCGTATTATAAAAGTAGATTCTTTTCCGATGGGAATTGATTATGAGAAATTTCATCAGGAAGCTGAAAAACAAAAGAATAAAAATGAAAAAACTTTACTCAAAACCCGTTTGGAACAAAACCGCGCCTTGGCGCCCGATGCGAAATTCATTCTTTCCATCGACCGCTTGGATTATACCAAAGGAATTGCAAAAAGGCTAGAAGCTTTGGAATATTTTCTGGAAAAATATCCCGAATACAACGAAAAAGTCCGTTTGATTATGTTGGCCGTTCCTTCCCGCGAAAACGTTCCACAATATCAACAGCTCAAAAAAGAAGTGGATGAATTAGTAGGGAAAATCAATGGAAAGTTCTCCACAGCGACTTGGGTTCCCGTTTGGTATTTTTATCGTTCGCTACCTTTTGAGGAATTGATTGAATTGTACACATCATGTGAAATTGCTTTTTTAACCCCGATTCGCGACGGAATGAATCTGGTGGCAAAGGAATACATCGCTTCGCGAACTGATCAAACCGGGGTTTTGATTCTGAGCGAAATGGCGGGCGTTGCACAAGAGATGAATGATGCGCTTCTCATCAATCCCAATGATTACAACCAAATGGCCGAAGCTTTAAAAACCGCTCTGGAAATGCCTTTGGAAGAACAAATTTCAAGAAATCAAATTCTCCAAAAACGAATTAAAAGATACAATGTAGAAAAATGGGCATCAGCCTTTATGGAAGCTTTGAATTCCACAACCCAATTAAAAGAAGAAAAGCTTACAAGGTTTCTGGGAAAGTCAAATTTTGAGAAAATTATTTCAAAATTTAAGGCGTCCCAAAGTCGAATTTTCTTATTGGATTACGACGGAACTTTGACGGCTTATCACAAAAATCCAGAGAAAGCAGTTCCTTCTTATGAACTTTACAATGTTTTGAATCAACTCATTCAAAATCAAGTTGAAATTATCATTATCAGCGGGCGAGACCGGGCGTTTTTGGATCGTCATTTTGGTCATTTGCCCATTCAATTAGTAGCTGAACATGGGGTTTGGATTAAAAATTCGGGTTCCAAATGGAAAATGAGTCAAAACCTTCAAAAAGATTGGATGGAGTCCATTCGACCGATTATTGAAAATTTTGTGGATCGAACACCAGGTTCCTTTTTGGAAGAAAAGGAGTATTCGCTCGTCTGGCATTACAGAAAAGTAGCGCCTGGACTGAGAGACATTCGGTCCAATGAGCTAAGCAACGTCTTGCGGGGATTGCTCGCAAATTCAAATATCGCCGTGATGCAAGGAAACAAAGTCCTCGAAGTCAAGAGCGGAAGCATCAACAAAGGAAATGCTGCTAATGCTTTTTTAACCCGACCTTATGATTTTATATTTACCATCGGCGATGACTGGACCGACGAATTTATGTTCCAACAAGTCCCTGAACATGCGGTCAGCGTGAAAGTGGGAACCACTGAAACCGATGCGAAGTATTTTGTAGAAAACCAAACGAGCGTTATAAGTTTACTCAAAGGATTTCTTGTAGAATAATAAAAAGAGAGGCGACTAGCTCCGCTAATCCACATGGAGCATTGACAAAAGAAAAGTTTCGCTGCGCTCTTTAAAAATGGATTAGCTGCGCTGATCCAGAGTTGGGACACTCAACAAAAGCTTTGTACTTCGTACTTTAGCTTTTCTTTTTCTATTCGAATTCAAACAAGTTTGGCTCGATAATGAATTTTGCATCTTTATTGAATGGATTAGCTGCGCTGATCCACAATGAGAATTGACAAAAGAAAAGTTCGCTGCGCAATTTATTTTATTGTGTCAATCGTTCGAAAATAAATTTTCTTCCAATTGACCTCAATAAAAAAATCCATTCTTTCGAATGGACTTTTCTTTTGTCGGGATGACTGGATTCGAACCAGCGACCCCCGGCACCCCATGCCGATACGCTACCAGACTGCGCTACATCCCGAATTCCGGGCAAATTTAAGATAATTATAGGATTCTACAAGCATTTTGGGCATTGGTATAATACTACATTCAATTTGAGTGATCAATAAATCCGTCAAATTTAACTTTGCTTCAAGCCATTTTTTGGAAGTTTGAATTGGTCGAAGATTTAACCAATACCAAAATAATAATATAAAAATACCTACACTGAAAAACAACGATTTCACCCCTAAATCCGCCTCTTTAACAACCCCATTTATAGTAGCCTTATCCATTGTAAAAGAAGATATTATAAATATTAAGCTGACAGATATATGAAAAATAGCACTTAATAAAGAGGGAATAAATTCTACTTTAATTTCTACTGGATTATCATTTTCAAATGTGCCAATTATTAAGGGTGATTTTCCAAAAATAAAATCAAGATTAAGTCCCAAAGTGTACCTTCTTATAAGAAATTGATTTTGCTTTATTTCCCTAGCGTATTTTCTATCATTAATCCTTTTAGTATTTTTTTTGAGTCTCTATTATTGAGTATCTCTATCGAATCTTTTTTTGATAAATGACTCCGATACTTTGTTGTAAATTTTAGTGGAAATTCAAATCTCATAAAGCATTACTTAAACTTTTCGAAATGTCTTAAATATATATACAAAAACTCAAAATCCCATCAAGACCCACAAAGCTTTTATTATTTTTGTCTAAATAATTTGAATTATGCCACTAAAAAAAATAAATCCAACTCACACAAATGCTTGGGCACGACTCGATGATCATTTCGTGGAAATCGAGCCAAAATCCCTTCGTGAATTATTTGAAAATAACCCTAATCGTTTTGAGCAATTTCACATTCGCTTTCAGGACATCCTTTTTGATTATTCAAAAAATAGAATGGATGCCGAGACGATGAAATTATTGGTCGAACTGGCAAAAGAATGCGGTCTGAAAGAAGCCATCGACAAACAATTTTCAGGCAATTTAATCAATGAAACCGAAGGACGAGCGGTTTTGCACACCGCTCTGAGAAATCGGGGGAATCATCCGGTTTTGGTGAGCGGAAAAGATGTAATGCCCGATGTGAATTCGGTTTTGAAACGAATGAAAGCATTCTCGGAAAAAATAATTTCGGGCGAATGGATAGGTTTTAACGGAAAGGAAATCACCGACGTCGTAAACATCGGAATTGGCGGATCGGATTTGGGTCCGGTCATGGTGACCGAAGCACTTAAATACTATAAAACGAGGTTGAACCTCCACTTTGTTTCCAATGTGGACGGTACACATATCGCCGAAACCCTGAAAAATTTAAATCCTGAAACGACTTTGTTTATCATCGCTTCCAAAACATTTACCACACAGGAAACCATGACTAATGCACATACTGCACGTAACTGGTTTTTAAAATCGGGAGCTGAAAAAGATGTTGCCAAACATTTCGTAGCGCTTTCGACCAATCAGTCGGAAGTCGAAAAATTCGGGATTGATGCCGAAAATATGTTCGAGTTCTGGGATTGGGTTGGCGGAAGGTATTCGCTTTGGAGCGCCATTGGATTGAGCATTTGTCTGGCAGTCGGATTTGAAAATTTCGAAGAATTATTGGAAGGTGCTTATGAAATGGACAAGCATTTTAAAACCACAGAATTTGATAAGAACATTCCGGTGATTTTGGCTTTGCTCGGCATTTGGTACAATAATTTTTTCGGTGCGGAAAGCATCGCCATTCTGCCTTATGAACAATATTTGTCGCGATTTTCCGCTTATTTTCAACAAGGCGATATGGAAAGCAACGGAAAATATGTGGACCGAAACGGGATGCCGGTGGATTATCAGACCGGACCGATTATCTGGGGCGAGCCCGGAACCAATGGTCAGCACGCCTTTTATCAGTTGATCCATCAGGGAACGAAAATGATTCCTTGTGATTTTATTGCCGGGGCGAATTCACTCAATCCGCTCGCTGATCACCACGCAAAATTATTGTCGAACTTTTTTGCACAAACCGAAGCATTGGCATTTGGAAAAACGGAAGAGGAAGTCATCGAAGAATTAAAAAATCAAGGAACATCGCAAGAAGAAATTGGTTTCCTAACGAATTTTAAGATTTTCGAAGGAAATCGTCCGACGAATTCCATTTTATATAAAATACTGACACCCAAAACTTTGGGGAGTTTAATTGCAATGTACGAACATAAAATTTTCGTTCAGGGTGTTATTTGGAATATTTACAGCTACGACCAATGGGGCGTGGAGCTGGGCAAACAATTGGCCAACAAGATTTTACCCGAATTAGAAAACAAAGAAAATATTCATTCACACGATTCATCAACAAACGGACTTATCAATGCTTACAAAGAAATGCGCGATTCTCAGTAGTTTCCTTCTGCTTTTGACGGGAATTTTACAGGCACAATTCCGCACGACGGATTTCCGGCTTTTGGGCAAAGTGGAAAGCGTTCAATCGGTTACTTATGCTTATGGAAATCCTTCAAAAACAGAAGTTTCCGGTTTTCTGGACAGTGAGCAATTTGATTCGGTTTATCTGAAATTTGACCGGAGGAGAAACTTGATTTTAAGAGAGAATTTTCTTGATTATCGGGGAAAATTGGGTTTGTTTGACCGGACAATTCTTCAAATAAATCCTTCCAATCAATTGGAAAAATTGGAAACAACTTTAATTCAGAATGGTGAAGAACCGAGAAAAATTTCGCAGCGCAAAAGGTTTTATTATTTGCAAAATCAATTGGTCAGACAAGATGAATTTAATTCGGGTCGGACTTCTGATCAGTATTGGGTTACGAATTATCATCATGAAAAAGGGAACCTCATCGCAAAACATTTTTGGATGGAAGATGAACTCTTCTCAGTTGATCGTTTGGAGTATAATCTAAGGAATCAAATCTCGAAAGAAACCAACTTTCACAACAATGGGCGTTCTGGAAAAACGGTAGAGTATATTTATTCCGATGGTGTTTCGACAAAAAAAATCACCACTTCAGGCAATGAAAAAACAATTGAATCGTTTATATACAATGATGGATTTTTGTCGGGCTATGAATTGATTGAAAAATCGGGAAGATTATTAGAGGCAAAAACCTATAATCGAGACGGCCTGATCAAATCGGTTAAAAAATTCAACCACCTAAGCCAAAGTATTGATAATTACGATTTTAAATATAAAAAAGACAGAGAAAACAATTGGGTCTTTTGTGAGATTTCAAAAAACAGTCTTCCTGTCTATTTGGTTAAAAGAAAGATTAATTACTTTAAGAATTAGGTATGGAAACAATTGAAACTCCGGAAAACAACCCCCAATCCAATAAAAGAAAAGAACATATCATCATCGGTGTGCTTGCCGCCTTATTGATTGGTAGTTTGATTTTTAATTTCTACCAGCATCAATCCAATAAAGCAGAAAAAGAGCTTTTGGAAGTTGATTTAGCTGATACGGAGCAAGCTAGAATTGTGCTTCAGAATCAGCTTACTTCACTGACTGAGGAATTTGAAGCTTCGCGAATGGATCTCGAAGCCAAAGACTCTTTGCTTTCCCAACGTGATGCAGAAATATTTGACAAACAGAAAGAAATTCAGAATATCTTGAATAAATCCGAACTTTCGGATTCGGAATTACGCCAAGCAAAACGTATGATCAATGCGCTCAATGCAGATATCACTCGATTCAAACAAGAAATTGCAAGTCTTCAAAAGAAAAACGACTCGCTTCTTGTGGTAAACGATACACTTCGCTACAATCAGTTTAAAATGAGCGAAAAAGTAGTAAAAGAACAAGCAAAATCCGAAGCAACTGAACAGAAGATGCGCTCCACTTTTTCAGTTTCTAATTATCAAATTACCGGCCTCAGAGTTCGCAACAGTGGGAAAGAAGTGGAAACCGACAAAGCAAAACGCATTGATAAAATGCGCGTAAGTTTTGATTTGGATCCCAATGAATTCGCAGAATCAGGTCCGAAAGAAATTTTCATTGCCATATACAAGCCCGACGGAACGCTAGGGAAGTTTAAAGACGCTTCTCCAGGCGAACTAGAAACTTGGTCGCTAGGCAAGATCGAATACTCAGACAAAGTTACTTTTGATTATACGAAAGGAACACGTCAGAACATTAGTTTTGATTGGGAGGAGTACGATTTCCCGAAAGGCACCTATAAAATCGACTTGTATCAAAACGGATTAAAAATTGGACAGAAGTCATTGAGCCTTCGATAGTACAGATGATTTAATTGTTAAATAAATCCCAAAATAGATTTTATCGCATAGTTTTTGTTTCTAACTCTTAAAATCAAGATTATGGAAACGAATAAAAAGCAACCGCTTATAAATCAAATGTTTGAAGGGAAGGTAAAATTGCTTTTGTCTGTCCGCAATTTCGAAGAGAGCTTTGCTAAGCATTCCGAAAATTTGCAGAATTATCTTTCTGAACTTGTACGAAATTATGAACGCGCATCGGATTATTTAAAAGAATATGCCCACCCCGATTTATTGAAAAGATCTGAGGATTTAATCAATGAAATTCATGTCTATGCCAATCAATGTAACCGACAATTAATTGCTTTGACAGAGGCACTTTTAGAAACCAATCAAGTGAATTATGAAGCCTGGAAAGACTTAGAAATTCACAAAAGCCATTTGTATGAGTCGGCATTGCATTTCGAAAACTTAGGGCTAAATTATTTCAAAGAGGAGTGTCTTCGTCATTGGGAAACCGACTTTGTCATTCTCAAGTCTTCTTTTCAGGAACAAATTGAAAATGAACTAAATACAGCTCGTTTCGTTTTGGACTTTATTGGGAAATACAGTCGTGAAGAACGGCAAAAAGTTTTGGGAATTCTGAAAGATACTTCAGCGGATGATGTAAATTGGTCCGACCCGAAAGAACAAGAAGCCCATTTTTTGAAGGCAATTCGACAGTTTCAGGAGGAGTTTGAGCCCAAAACCAACCTTTGGGATTCCCTTATGGAATTATTGGCTGGCGGCGTGCACCCCTCGCCTTCTGAGCGAATTATGCTGGAGAAGTGGAATGATGGCGAACAGAAAGAAAGAGAAGATATGTAAACTCTAAGGAAGCGGGAGCTCGTAAATCTTTTTCCAGTTTTTTCCCGTCACCAAAATATTTTCTCCGAAAAGCGCAATCCCATTGAGTACATCGTCTGACCCTTTGGTTTCGGAAATCGATGTCAAATCGTAATATTGTTCGACAGCGCCGTTTTCAGGATTGATAATCAAAACAAAATCAGTGGTCCAGACATTGGCAAAAATCTTTCCGTTGATAAACTCCATCTCGTTTATATGTGTATAAACAGACTGATAACCGGCTACTTGAATTTTTCGAATGAGCCTAAAGTTTTCATCCATAAAATAAACATTCTGAGTTCCATCGGATACGATTAATTCCGTCCCGTTTGTGGTCATACCCCAACCTTCTTTCAAAAAATCAGGATAAGGCAATTCTTTGATCAGTTCCAAAGATTTTGCATCATAAACCAAAGCCTTTCTTTCTCGATAGGTCAATTGGTAAATTTTATCATTTAGCCAAGCGATACCTTCTGAAAATAGTTTTGCGTCTTGTTTAACTTCGTTGACATAATGTGTTTCTCCTGGCCTATAGGTAACTAATTTTGATTTTCCGTATTGACCGGAGCTTTCATAAATCTTCCCGTCGGCAAAGAAAAATCCTTGGGTGAAAAGCTCCGTTGGATGTGGATATTCTTTTAAAACTTCAAATGAAATCGGAGTTTCTTTTTCTGAATTTAAGATAGGCATTTGGACTTCTCCATTGATAGTTCTTTCACCTAGAAAAACTCTAATTTTCAAATCATTTACGCCCAAAAGTGTATTGGAATGATTCATAACTGCATGGTTTTTAACAGCTTTTCCATTCAAAGTAAGCTCCACCGAATCCACCAATTCTTGGTTTTTGAAAAAATAGACATTGAGACTATCACCCATACGAAGCCCATTGTGAGGAAGCTCGTAAAAATTTGATTCTAAGTCTGATAAATTTTTCACTTCGTTCTGACAAGAAAGAATCAAAACCAAAGCTGTCCATAAAAAAAGGTATTTTCTCATCTTTTAATTTTCTTGATTAGCCCATCCTTCCGACCATTTTGCGAGCACCTCTACCCAGGCGTCAGAAATATTTAGACAGGAAATATAAGAATAATTTTCTCCTCCACTTTCTCTGAATAACTCATCGTACTCCATTGCGATTTCTTCTAGTGTTTCCAAACAATCCGACACAAAAGCAGGTGCCACAACGGCTATATTTTTCACTCCCTGTTCCGGGAAATCTCTTAAAACATAATCGGTATAAGGCTTGATCCAGGGATCTTTACCTAACCTCGACTGGAAAGAAACTTTTACTTTTTCTTTGGGCAACCCCAGTTCTTGGCGTACCAATTCAGTGGATTCAAAACACTGATCCCGATAGGTTTTTATGTTTAGTTCAGGATATTTCTTTGCTTTTTTAATTGCTTTTTCATCATGTCTTTCTGGAATTCCATGATAGGAAAACAAAAGCATATCAAATGTCTCGGGAAGTTTCGACTTTATATCCTCAGCCAAAACTTTCACATAATCCGGTCGATTATAAAATGAATTTAAAAAAGTAAGATTCATGTTTTTGAAATACTTTTTCTGAACTTTATTTGTTTTCACCACCACCGTCTCCGTTGAGCTCATCGTGTATTGTGGATAAAGCGGAATGACCAAAACATCCGTCACACCCTTATCCTGAAGCTCCTGCAAAGCAGATTTGATAGATGGATTCTGATAACGCATACCCAAAGCCACCGGAATATCGAGTTGAGACTGAACTTTATCCTGTAATTTTCTGGACAAAACAATCAAAGGCGAGCCTTCATCCCACCAGATTTTTTTATAAGCTTCCGCCGAATCAGCCGGGCGTTTGGGTAGAATTGCTCCTTCTACCACAAATTTTCTGACTAAATAAGGCGAATCCAAAACCAATGGATCCATCAGAAACTCCCTAAGATATTTTTTTACATCCTGAACATCTGTTGAATCAGGTGACCCAAGATTGATTAACAATACTCCTTTTTTCATTCGATGGATTTTGCGTAATTTATTGCAAAATTAAAGGATTAATCTTGAAATAAAGATGATATCTGTTGGATAAAGAATTATTTAAATGTCAGGCTTATCCGACTAAAAATAATTTTCTGAAAATAGAATTGTATCTTTGTTTAAAATAATAATGATGGGAAATTCAGATTTATACATTAAAATAAATTCCCTTCCGGAAGAACTCAAAACAGAAATAAATAAATTTGTTGAATCCTTGCTTCAAAAGAGAAAAGACAACAAAAAGAAGCGAACTCCCCAATTTGGTTCCGGTAAAGGAAAGATTTTTATTTCCCCTGATTTTGATGAGCCTTTGGAAGATTTTAATGAATACACAAAATGAATTATATTCTTGATACTCATTCAATTATATGGTTTCTGAATGGTAGCTCACAATTATCTGAAAAATCAAGGATTACAATTGAGAGTTCGGACAATCAGAAGTTTATAAGCATTGGAACAATTTGGGAATTAGCCATCAAAATAAGTATTGGTAAATTCGAATTTCAGTCCGGTTTAAATGGTTTTGTAGATTTAGTAGAAGAGAATGGTTTCGATATTTTACCTCTCTCCCATTTCGATTTAATTCATTTGACAAACCTTCCGTTTATTCACCGAGATCCTTTCGATAGACTCCTCATCGCTCAAGCAATGGAAAATAAAATGACCATAATAACCAAGGACGAACATATTTCTAAATATACTATTTCCACTCTTTGGTAAAATTAATTTGAACAAGAATGTCAGATATACTCAATCCCGACCCTGATAATTTTTCAGATGATGAATTAAAACTGGAAGAACAATTCCGACCGCAAAGTTTCAATGACTTTACCGGGCAAATGCATATTCTCGACAATCTGGAAATCTTTGTAAAAGCCGCCAAAATGCGGGGCGAAGCATTGGATCACGTCCTTTTGCACGGACCTCCAGGGCTTGGAAAAACCACCTTGGCGCATATCATTGCCAACGAACTTGGGGTGGGAATCAAAGTCACTTCCGGACCGGTTTTGGACAAACCCGGCGATCTCGCAGGATTGCTTACCAATCTGGAAGAAAACGACGTCCTTTTCATAGATGAAATCCACCGGATGTCACCCGTGATTGAAGAATATTTATATTCGGCCATGGAAGATTATAAAATCGATATTATGATTGAATCCGGGCCCAACGCCCGTTCGGTACAAATTGGCTTAAACCCCTTTACACTGATTGGTGCCACTACCCGCTCGGGACTTTTGACAGCTCCTTTGCGTGCCCGATTTGGAATTAATTTTCGGTTTGAATATTACCATCAGGAGCTTCTGAGTACCATCATACAGCGAAGTTCCCGAATTTTAGGTACCGAAATTCAAGAAGAAGCTGCCATCGAAATTGCCGGAAGAAGCCGTGGCACGCCCCGAATTGCCAATGCACTTCTGAGAAGAACTCGTGATTTTGCCCAAATCAAAGGAACCGGAAAAATCGATAAAAAAATTGCTGAATTCAGTTTAAGCGCTTTAAAAGTCGATCAAAACGGATTGGATGAAATGGACAATAAAATCCTGCTGACCATCATTGAAAAATTCAAAGGCGGTCCGGTGGGAATTTCAACGATTGCCACGGCAGTAGGAGAAAACATCGGGACGCTGGAGGAAGTTTATGAGCCTTATTTAATCCAAGAAGGTTATCTGATGCGCACCCCACGCGGTCGGGAAGCCACCGAAAAAGCATACAAACATTTGGGAAAAATCAAGTCGAGTCCGCAGAGTGGGTTGTTTGATTGATTATTCACAGTTAAACTTTGACATAATCCTAAAAATAATTCTGTAAATTTGTGATATGCAAGTAGAAAGATTAAACAATGAAATTCTTATAAGAGTTCCGGCAAACACCGATTTATTAGGACTTCAACGTATTTTGGATTATGTGCGATTTCGTGAGATAACTTCGAAAAGTAAAGCCACTGAAGAGGAGATCGAAAATATCGCTCGTGAGTCTAAATCAGGCTGGTTGAAAGAAAATAAAAGTAATTTTGTGAAGTGAAAATCATCGTTGACACTAATTTTGTTTTCAGCGCACTGTTAAACCCTTCAGGAAAAATCTCTGAATTACTCCTAAATTCCCATCCTATTTTTGAGTTTATTGCTCCCGATTTCCTTCTGGATGAATTAGACAAGCACAGAAACAAGCTTCTAAAATTGTCAGGTTATACGAAAAGTGATTTGGCTTTCTTAGTCCGAATGGTTCTTAAGAAAGTTGAAATTATAAATTTAGAAATCATTTCTTCAGAAGTTTGGAAGGAATCTATCGAAATAGCATCAGATATTGACGAATTTGACGCTCCTTTTATAGCATTAAGCCTGGAAGCCAAATCTCCCCTTTGGACTGGGGACAAAAAATTAATCAATGGACTCAAAAACTTGGGCTACCCTCACGCTTTGGACACAACCGAACTTTATCAATTGCGTCAAAAAAAGGAATAAATTAGATTTTAATTTACAAAAGAACTCCGACAACTTGTCAGTTCAAAAATCCTTAACGCTTTAAAAATGTCAGTTTAATTCGCTTGGCACATTTTTCGACATATCAGAAGCAAATAATTTTCAAATAAAAATTTACAGATATGTCAGAAATTTCAATTAGACCGTTGGCAGACCGTGTGGTCGTAGCGCCTGCACCTGCCGAAACTCAAACTGCGTCGGGAATTATCATCCCCGATACAGCCAAAGAAAAACCTCAGCAAGGAACTATTGTAGCTGCCGGAAATGGCAAACCCGAAGAGCCGATGACGGTTAAAGTTGGAGACAAAGTTCTTTACGGTAAGTATTCCGGAACTGAGTTAAAATGGGAAGGTAAAGATTACCTGATCATGAGAGAGTCCGATATTTTGGCAATCGTTTAAAAAATTTCGTTTCAGGTTTCAGGTTTCAAGTTCAAGGTTTCCTGCTCCTGAATTTAACGTAAAAACATTGAACATCAAACTTTAAACAAAAAATAAAATGGCAAAAGATATCAAATTTGATGTAGAATCTAGAGACGGCCTGAAAAGAGGTGTCGATGCATTGGCCAATGCTGTAAAAGTCACATTGGGACCAAAAGGAAGAAACGTAGTATTAGAAAAATCATTCGGTTCACCACACGTTACCAAAGACGGTGTTTCGGTGGCAAAAGAAATCGAACTGGAAGACCCAATCGAAAACCTAGGAGCTCAAATGGTAAAGGAAGTAGCTTCTAAAACCAATGATGTGGCTGGTGATGGTACAACAACTGCAACTGTACTTGCACAAGCAATCGTACGCGAAGGACTGAAAAACGTTGCGGCCGGTGCGAACCCAATGGATTTGAAACGCGGAATCGACAAAGCGGTTTCTGCAATTGTTGAAAATCTGAAAGATCAATCCCAAGAAGTGGGTGATAGTTCCGACAAAATCAAACAAGTTGCTTCTATTTCGGCCAACAATGATGATACCATCGGGTCGTTAATTGCAGAAGCTTTTGCTAAAGTTGGAAAAGAAGGTGTGATCACTGTTGAGGAAGCAAAAGGAACGGACACAACCGTTGATGTTGTAGAAGGAATGCAGTTTGACAGAGGATACCAATCGCCTTATTTCGTTACCAATCCCGATAAAATGGTGGCGGAATTGGAAAACCCTTACATTTTATTGTTTGACAAAAAAATATCAAACTTACAAGATATCCTTCCAGTTTTGGAACCAGTTGCACAATCAGGTCGTCCGCTTTTGATTATTTCAGAAGAAGTTGAAGGGCAAGCTTTGGCAACTTTGGTGGTAAACCGTTTGAGAGGGTCTTTGAAAATCGCTGCGGTAAAAGCACCCGGATTTGGTGACAGAAGAAAAGCAATGTTGGAAGACATCGCTATTTTGACCGGAGGAACTGTAATTTCGGAAGAAAGAGGGTATTCGCTTGAAAATGCTACTTTGGAAATGCTGGGAACAGCTGAAAAAGTTCAGATTGACAAAGACAATACAACCATCGTAAATGGTGCCGGAGATGAAGCTCAGATCAAAGCCCGTGTAAACGAAATCAAAGCTCAGATTGAATCTACCACTTCTGACTATGACCGCGAAAAACTACAAGAGCGTTTGGCTAAATTGGCAGGAGGTGTTGCAGTTCTTTACGTTGGAGCAGCTTCTGAAGTAGAAATGAAAGAGAAAAAAGACCGTATCGACGATGCCCTGCACGCGACAAGAGCAGCTGTGGAAGAAGGAATCATCCCGGGCGGTGGAGTAGCTTATGTAAGAGCACTTTCTGCACTGGATAATTTAGCAGCTGAGAATCCGGACGAATCTACCGGTATCAACATCGTAAGAAGAGCTATCGAAGAGCCTTTACGTCAGATTGTTATCAACGCAGGAGGCGAAGGTTCTGTAGTGGTCGCAAAAGTAAAAGAAGGAAACGCCGATTTCGGATACAACGCTAAAAACGATACCTACGAAAATATGTTCGAAGCGGGAATCATTGACCCGACCAAAGTTACACGTGTAGCATTGGAGAACGCAGCTTCTGTATCGGGAATGTTGATTACAACCGAAGCGGTAATTACCGAAATCAAAAAAGACGAACCAGCGATGCCTCCAATGGGTGGCGGAATGCCGGGAATGATGTAAGAAATTTCGAAGGCTGAGGTTCTCTAAGCCGGAAATTTAAATAGAGAAGCGGGCAGAAATGTCCGCTTTTTTCGTTTTTATCAATTAATTTTACAAAATGAATAACCCGTAGTGCATTATTAAACGAGATTAATTTTTAGGTTGTTAATGTTCCTGTTGAAAAGGAATTTATTGAGATATTGAATGGTTGTAAGTGTTGTAATTTTAGCCAAGATTCTGGTTTTAAATC
>JAAYKY010000042.1 GCA_012522185.1 Flavobacteriaceae bacterium
AAAAGATGAGTGCTTAAACAAAGAGAATAGCTCATCTTTTGTGCATTGCTTGAATGTAATCACTCTTTTATTCTAAATTATAGGGTATAAAAAAAAACCGTCCCGATTTTGTAAACGAGACGGCTTCCTTTTATTTTTAAATGAAATGATATTCGTTTAAGAATTTTTCACTAATCTTCTTGCTTCTCCTTTTTTGGTCAAATCATACATTATCTGAGAAGAAATATAAATCGATGAATAAGTACCTACGATTACCCCGATGATCATCGCAAACATAAATCCTTTGATTGTTTCACCACCGAAAATAAAAATAATCAATACCACCAACAACATACTCAGAGACGTATTCATCGTTCTCGAAAGCGTATTATTGGTTGATTTATTAATCAAATCGTAGAATGGCATTTTGGGATATAGTCCAAGGTTTTCACGGATTCGGTCAAAGATAATTACCGAGTCGTTGATTGAGTAACCGATAGCGGTCAAAATAGCTGCAATGAACGCTTGGTCAATTTCAAGGTTAAAAGGAAGGATTCCATGAAGTGCTGCAAACAATCCGAGAATCACAATCACGTCGTGAACAGCTCCTACGATAATGCCGACTCCAAATTGCCATCTAAATCGGAAAAGAATATAAATACCTACACCTAATAAAGCCAATATAACAGCGATAATCGAAGCTCTTGTCGTATCGTCCGCGATGGTAGGCCCTACTTTTACGATGGAAAGAATCCCGACTTCGGTGTCGTCTTTGGAGAAATCTTCATAACTCATACCAGGAAGGAAAGATTTAACTCCTTCGTAGATTTTTTGCTTGATTTCTTCGTCCACTTCTGTAGATTCCTGATTGGCTTTTAGTTTGGTCGTCACTTTTACCTGATTGGATGGCCCGAAAATCTTCACGGTTGGAGCCGTAGTCGTTCCGTCGTCATTTGTCAATGTTTTTTCAAGTTCCAATCTCAACTCATTGGTATTAACAGGTTGTTCAAAACGGATGGTATAAGTTCGCCCTCCTTCGAAATCAACTCCCATATCAAAACCACGAACGAAAATAATGACTATGAAAATAAGAGAAATTACAGTCGAGATGATGTAGAACAACTTTCTTTTTGACATGAAATCAATGTTCAAACCTTGGAACCAGTTTTTGGTAATACTCGTAAAGAATTGAACATTTTTGCCTTCTTCCAAACGTTTATCGATAAACATTTTGGTCAAGAAAATGGCTGTAAATAAGGAACAGAATAGACCGATGATCAGTGTAATGGCAAACCCTTGAACAGGTCCTTTTCCAAATAATAAAAGAATAGCAGCCGTCAATATCGATGTGATATGACCGTCAAAAATAGCCGAAATGGCTCCTTTCCACGAGTAAGCAATCGAGACCGCTTCTTTTAATGATTTCCCAGCAAATAATTCGTCTTTTACCCTTTCGTTGATAATGATGTTTGCGTCAATCGCCATACCCAAGGTAAGGATGATCCCCGCAATACCCGGTAAGGATAGAGTTGCTCCAAATAGTCCAACCAATAGTCCCATCAGGAACAAAATATTAATCGTCAAAGCAATATCTGCATAAATTCCAACTCGGCTGTAATAGAATACCATCCAAAGAAGAATCAACACAAATACAACCGCAAAGGAGATCAATGAGCTGTTAATAGCTTCCTGTCCCAAAGAAGGTCCTACTTCTTCCAATTGAACGATTTTAGAAGAGGCCGGTAAACTACCTGCTTGTAGGATATTTGCAAGGTCACGCGCTTCTTCCAAAGTGAAATTCCCTGAAATCTGCGAGCTACCCCCCGAAATCTTTTCGTTAATATTCGGAGCGGAATAAACCATATTGTCTAGTACGATGGCAATCGAGTTTCCAACGTTTTCTTCTGTAATTCGAGACCATCTCTGCGCTCCTTCTGCATTCATTCGCATCGTAACAATCGGTTCGTTTGAAATACTTCCGGTATTTCTTTCTCCGGTTGCTTCATCTACGACATCACCTGGAAGCAATGGCGCATTGTTTTGATCGCCACTCAATGCATAAAGCGAAAGGAATCTTGCATTTGTATTGGCATCACGTGTTTCAATAGGCTTGTGTCCCCAATAATATTTATAGTTTCGGATACTGGTTGGCATGCTCGCTCTTAAACCGGGAGCATTCAATATCTGATTAAATATGGCGGTGTCTTTTGTTGCTACCGAAAACAAAGAATTTCCTTCCATCGGAGGCATGATGATTTCATGCAAACTCTCTAATTCGGTTTTAATTCCTAAATTTTGAGGATTCAAAGTGCTGAAAAATGAATTCACTTGAGGGTTATTGGCTTCAACCTTCCAGAATTCAAGTTTAGCGGTACTTTGAAGTAAGTTTTTAATTCGGTCTTTATTTTTTTCACCCGGCATTTCCACAAGAATTCGTCCGTCAGCATCACCACCTAAACGCTGAATGACAGGTTCAACCACACCAAAGCGATTGATACGTGAAGAAATTACTTGATAAGCTGTACCGATTTTGGAATCAATATCTTTTCTGATTTTTGATTTTACGGACTCATCACTTTCATTGAAATCGATGAAGGTTGCATTTTGGCGATTTCCAAAAATATCAGCCGAAGCATAACGTAAATCAGTTTGACCTTTCTCGGCACGAATTCTTTCAAATTCATCAAAGAAAATGTCCACATAGGCACGGTTACCTTGTGTACGCTGACGGATGTCGGCGGCATCAAGTGCTTCTGTGAAAATTGGATTTTTACTGTTGGTCGAAAGGTTTTCCAAAAGGTCACGAACCTGAACCTGAAGAATCACACTGATTCCTCCACGAAGGTCAAGACCTAATTTAAGTTCCTTATTTTTAGCATCATGATAATTGTAACTAATGATGCCCAAATTGAGCGTGTCATTGGCCAAACTGTCCAAAATAACTTGCTCATGAGCTTCATCTGTCGCCAAAGCAAATGCCTCACTTTCGATTTTATTGGTGTACCAGGTATAACTTAATTGTCTGATGGAAAGAATTCCCAGAATGATCGCAATACCTGCAATAAGCCATTTTCCTTTCATAATCGGTGTCTTATTAAGAATTTTTTAACGCGCAAATATAGAAGTATATGATAACTTTACCAAAATTATACAGATTGTTCACAAGTTTTTTTCAACAATAAATGGTGCAAACTTACAATAATTCGTTTGCCAGATTGGCTAACTCACTTCGCTCTCCTTTAATTAATTGAATATGAGCAAATAATTTCTGACCCTGAACCTTATCAACCAAATACGATAAACCATTGGATTGCTCATCCAGATACGGCGTGTCAATTTGCTTAATGTCACCAGTGAAAATAAATTTTGTGTTTTCACCCGCTCTTGTGATAATCGTTTTGATTTCATGAGGTGTCAGGTTTTGTGCTTCATCCACAATGAAAATCACATCGGACAAGCTTCTTCCGCGGATATAAGCCAATGGTGTAATCAGTAATTTTTCCTGTTCCACCATCAGATTGATTTGCTTATATTCCTTGTCCTGTTCGTCAAATTGATATTGAATAAATTTCAAATTATCCCAAAGTGGCTGCATATAAGGATCGATTTTCGATTTGATATCGCCGGGAAGATACCCGATGTCTTTATTGCTTAACGGAACAATGGGGCGTGCCAAGTAAATCTGCTTGTAGTCTTTTTTCTGGGCAATCGCGGCCGCAAGTGCTATCAAGGTTTTTCCTGTTCCTGCCACGCCATGAAGGGCTACCAATTTGATTTCTTTCTTTAAAATCGAATGAATGGCAAAAGCCTGTTCGGCATTCTTGGGCTTTATATTAAAAACCGTTTGTTTGTTAACTCGTTCCAATTGCTGTTCAAAAGGATTATAATAGGCCAAAGCCGACGATTTATCACCTTGCAATATATAATAAGCATTGGCCGAAATCTCCATTTTTTCCTGAATCATTTCCAAAGGAATCGCATAATCTTTATAAAGCGAATCGATGACTTCTTGGTCAAAGTCGGTATAAGTTAGGATACCGGTGGGCAGATTGTCCACATTTTGAACCTTACCCGTTTCGTAATCCTCCGCTTTTATACCAAGTGCCTTAGCTTTCAGTCGGAGATTGACATCCTTTGTCACAAGCGTGACCAATCGATTGGGTTCCTCATGGGCTACAATCAAACAGGAATTCAGTATTTTATTGTCCATGGTTTCCGAGCCGTAAATCTTCATTGCTGATTTCGGAATTCCATTGGTTTCCATAACAATTTTAAAAGAACCCTTTCCCTCACCCGGAAGGGGAATCCAATCTTGAATCAAATGATCTTTGGAGTTTTTGTCAAGGAAACGGATAAATTCACGGGCTTCAAAGTTCTTGGTATCATTTCCTTTTTTAAAAGTGTCTAGCTCTTCCAAAACCGTAATCGGGATTACGATATCATGCTCATCAAAGCTCATGATGGATTTGTGGTCAAAAATGATAACAGACGTATCAAGTACAAAAATTTTCTTTTTCATGCGATCTTTTCAAAATTAATTTTCTGACAGATGAAATCTTTGGATTGTATTTCATCAGTTTTCAATTTTATAAATTGACAAAAATTTTGAACGATTGATGTGAAATTAAATTAAAATCTATCAATAATTATCAACGAAGTATCAACAAATGAAAATTGAAGTTTATTCTACACTTTCTAAATTGACCTGAACTTCACGGTTGTAGAGGTAATTCGGCTGAAGTCCTTCGCGTTTTACGATGAGCTGACCTTGATTGGAACCGGCAAATCTTGAAAAACCACTCCCAATCCCAAATCCAGGTTCACGAACGATGAAATATACCCCTTTGAAAAAAGGGTAATTCATGGCTAAAATATTTGGAATCTCAGGTGTTTGTGCCACGCCTTTTTCATCGATAACAGAGATGATTTTTATGCCTTCCATCAATTCTTTTATTTCCGGATTATCTGCTTCGCTAATTTCATTTAAGCCTATTACACCAATGGATTGTGGCGATTTTTTCACGAAATCAATTAGTTTTCGAGCATTTTCCTCGGCCTGAATGCTTTTTCCAGTAGGAATCTCCAAGCCTAAAACCGTTTTTACAGTATTGAAATTCCCAGAATTTCCGGAATCAAAAATAATCTGATTATTCCCTTCGAAAATCCCATTTCGAATTTGATCAAATGTAATGGAATCCACAGGGTTGTCGACAGAAGTTATAAAAATGGCAGCATCATAAGCCAAAAGAGTAGAACGCGGAGTCACATCCGTTTTCTGAGCAATGTACCGCGTTTGCTGTTCAGACAATGGTTGATTGATAAATGCTGCGTAAGCCACCGTGTCCAATAAATCTTGCAATACCTGATTTTCTGATTTGTAAACAATGTCAAATTTTACTTCCGGATATTTCATGGTGTAAATCTGAGTCAAAGCTTCCAATAAACTTTTGGTGGAAGGATCGGCATAAATCCTCATTTCGCCCCGCTGATGAGATGCTTCTTGTTTTAAATCTCCACAAGAAAAAATCCCAATTGAGAAAATAACCAATAAAAGACTTCTAAGCATTCGATTCACGAATGGCTTTGATCGCCCGATAAATTCTGAACAAACCATAAATTATAAATAAAATTCCCAATGCTTTTGAAGCAACTGGATTTAAATCAGTGAAAAACCACTCTCTATAGATGACGAAGCCGCCGATAAATCCATAAAGGAGTCCCATGATGATGTTGATGTATTGCCTAACCATTCCTACAAATATAGATAAAATAAAAATTCCGAAACTCTTTTTTTTAAGCGACGCGAAATGACGTTGTCGATGAGTAAGTTTGAAAAGAAATCGATAACTGTTTAATTTAAAAATCATAAACGATGAGAAATTTTGAAAATATCCCACTGGATGCCGACACCGAAATTTTGTTGTCTTCACAAATGAAATTTGGAAATTTGGATTGTTTGTTCCAAGCATGGATTTTTGACTCCATTCAAGGCAACTCTTTGATTTTCTTTGCCGAAGATTTGAAAGGAAAATCCGATGAAGAAATAAAAACCATGGTTTTGACTGAATCTGAAATTGTGATCAATAAATCCCAAATTACTCTTTCCAAAAATGAGAAAAAACATCCATATGTATTCGTGAATTTCGATTTTAAATCATGGGAATAAAAACTCCGCCGAAGCGGAGCAGTAAAATATCCTAATTCTGAAACTGATATTTCAAAGGAATTGTAAAATTCATATTGACCGAAGTACCGTCACTTAATTGGGCAGGCCGAATAAGGGACCCTCTCTTAACTAAACGTTCCGAAATTCTTTTCAAAGCCTCCTGTGCCTCTTTACTGAATTCTTCATTTCCTCCACGTAATGCATGAACTCCTGTGATTTTACCGGATTTGTCCACGATGAAAATCAGTTTAGCATGGGCCGTTTGAATGTTGCGATTGGCAGCAACCCGACCAAAACCGTTCAATTGTACGATTAATTCTTCTTGAAGTTTAGCCGACATACAATCTTGAAGTGCCTTTTTGGTAGTTCCTGCCTTTTCACAACCCGGAAAAACGGCCATTGCAGAAATTTCTCTCGGACTGAATACTCGTTCAGGATCGGGAGCTGCTAAGGGAAAATCACCTTCGCTACTACCCTCTGTACTCCCTACAACCGCTGGGGTTTTCATGCCTGTATCTCCAGATGTATTTCCAACGTCAGGCATCGTAATTTTCCCCAAATCACGATGAATGGCAGGCGGAGTCTCTACATCCGGACTTTCTGTCGGATTGGGCGTTGTTTTATTTTCCATTTTTCCTTTTGTAACCGAAACTGGAATTGCCTTTGACATAGCAGGTTTTTCTGGAAGAGGAGGCTTTCTGTCTTTGATGTTTTCTAGTATATGTTCCGTCAAAGGTGGATTGTCCTTTTCGATTGCAATTTCATTGTTCTTATTTGCAAAAGAAAAGAATACCACCATAATTCCGACCAATAATAGCCCAATCAGAAGTGATTTTAATAAATTATCACTTTCTCCGGTTCTCAGTGCATAAGCTCCATACGCTTTGTTACGATTTTCAAACAGATAATCGTCCCAAGAAAATTGTTGATTTTTTTTCATTTCCATTTTTTTAAAGGTTGAACAAAATCAGTAGCTAGCATTTTTGATTTATATTTTTTTGTATATCATGATATTTGTCATAATTCAAACTCTATGCCTGAAAAGATTGAAACAGATACTTTAACAATCCCCTTCCATGTTCAAAACTTTATTTATATAATTAGGGCTCTAATTATGGACAAATTCATACCTTAGCAGACCCTATGGAAAATTTGGATGTAACTACAAAATATCAGGCTAAATCACAGAAAGTCATTAACTTAGATAGAGGGAAACTTCCTCCGCAAGCGATTGATTTGGAAGAGGCTGTGCTCGGAGCGATGATGATTGACAAGAAAGGAATCGATGAAGTAATCGATGTTCTTTTGCCTGAAATGTTTTATAAAATTCAGCATCAAACTATTTATGCTGTTATCCGAAAATTATTCAATGCCACGCAACCGATTGATTTACTGACCGTATCTAATGAACTTCGAAACGAAGGGAAACTTGATATGGTGGGCGGTGATTATTATCTGATTCAACTAACGCAAAAAGTATCTTCGGCAGCACACATTGAATTCCATTCGCGAATCATCATCGAAAAGTATATTTTGCGTCAATTGATTGAAATTTCCTCCAATATCATTGAGAAATCTTATGATGAAACCACTGACGTTTTCGATTTGCTTGATTTTTCTGAAAGTAAACTTTTTGAAATCACCGAAGGAGGAATCAAAAGAAGTTTCTCAGATTCCAATACATTGGTACGCGAAGCCATTGATAAAATCAAAGCCATGTCTGAGAAAGAAGGTATGAGTGGGATACCATCCGGATTTACACAAATCGATAAGATTACTTCCGGTTGGCAAGATTCAGACCTTGTCATTTTAGCGGCTCGTCCCGGTATGGGGAAAACCGCTTTTGTACTTTCCATGGCAAGAAATATGTCGGTAGATATGAAGATACCGACTGCTGTTTTTTCACTTGAAATGTCAAGCGTTCAGTTAATTACGCGTATGATTTCTAGCGAAACAGGTATATCCTCTGAGAAATTGAGAAAGGCCACTTTGGAAAATCACGAATGGAAACAATTGTACAATAAAGTAAAAAGTCTCGAAGACGCACCATTGTTCATTGACGATACGCCGGCTTTGTCCATTTTTGACTTGCGTGCAAAAGCGAGACGTTTGGTTTCGCAACACGGTGTACGGCTAATCATCATCGACTATTTACAATTGATGACGTTGGGTGGCGGAAAGACAACTGGAAACCGAGAGCAGGAAATCTCGACAATTTCTCGAAGCTTGAAAGCCATCGCCAAAGAATTGAACATTCCGGTGATTGCACTTTCCCAACTTTCTCGATCGGTCGAAACGCGAGGTGGAAACAAACGTCCATTGCTGTCTGACCTGCGGGAATCGGGCGCAATCGAACAAGACGCAGACATCGTATCCTTTATTTATAGACCTGAATATTATAAACTCGATGTTTGGGACGATGAAAACGCTACCCCCTGTGCAGGGCAAGCTGAATTTATCATTGCCAAACACCGAAACGGTGCCTTGGAAAATATTCGATTAAGATTTATAAATGAACAAGCAAAGTTTGCTGATTTGGAAGAGGATTTCGGTTTCAGCGGATTTGAATTCCAGAGTTCCATGAACAAAGAAGACTTGGGAAGCATGGAAATCGGAAGCTCCATTAATTTACCAGTCGGAAACCCAGAAGATTCTTTTGGGGCAATGGATGATTTTAGTTCTGATTTTGATGATGAGGACGATGACAATATGCCTTTTTAATCTCCTGATTCTAATATTTTTAAATCAAAAGACTGCATTCCTTAGTTAAATTACTAATTAAGGAAAGTTTTTATTGCTAAATTTGACGAACCAAAACAATACGTAAATGCCGCTATTTGACGACGCCCAAACAGCTTTTGAATCCAAGTCCGACAAAGATTTGAAAAAAGCGCATATGCTTTTTAAGCTGATAGCAAATCCTACTTTGACCAAAATGGGAACCTGGATGTTCAAGATTCCCTTTGCAACCAATATTCCTTTGGTAAAACCCGTTATCAGAAATACAATTTATAAACAGTTTGTAGGTGGCGAAACGACGGCGGAATGCTTGAAAGTTGCTAAAGAACTTTATAAATACGGCGTGAGCTCCATTATGGATTATTCGGTAGAAGGTCAGGAGTCCGAAGCGGAATTTGACAGTGTGAAAGAAGAGATTTTACGTCTAATTAAAATTGCAAAAGACAACCCAAATGAACTTCCTTTTGTGGTTTTTAAGCCAACCGGATTTGGTCGAAAAGATATCTATGAAAAAGTCGGGAAAAACCTTCCAATGACCGATGAAGAAAAGCAAAAATGGCAAGCCATACGAAATCGTTTTGATGAAGTCTGCAAATCAGGATTTGAAAAGGATGTGACCATTATGATCGATGCCGAAGAAAGCTGGATGCAGGACGCGGCCGATGATCTTGCCGATGAGATGATGCAGAAATACAACAAAGAAAGATGCATCGTTTGCAATACGCTTCAGATGTACCGCCACGATCGTTTGGATTATCTGAAAAAAATGTTTGAAAAAGCCGAAAGAGAAAATTATCTTTTAGGATATAAAGTAGTTCGGGGCGCTTATATGGAAAAAGAGCGGGAGAGAGCTGAAGCTGAAAATTACCCTTCACCAATTCAACCCGACAAGGCTTCAACCGATCGGGATTACAATCTGGCACTGGAATTCATCGTGGAAAATAACTATAGAATTTCACTTTTTGCCGGTACTCATAACGAATACAGCAGTGAATTACTGACCGAACTGATGCGCAAATACAATATTCCGAGCAATATCCACAAAATCTGGTTTGGACAATTGTACGGAATGAGCGACAACATCAGTTTCAAACTGGGAAATATGGGCTACAATATCGCCAAATACCTACCGTACGGACCGATCAAAGAAGTAATGCCGTATCTCATTCGTCGTGCGCAGGAAAATACTTCCGTTGCCGGACAAACCGGACGAGAGCTTTCATTGATTGAAAAGGAAATCAAAAGAAGAAAACAAGCTTAAACTTCATTTAGACGGTTGAAGAACGACTTTGTACAATTCCACAATTGTACTAACTTGCCCTTTCAATTATGGCAGACCAATTCTTTGCAGAAATCATTCTTCCACTGGCTTTGCCGGGAACTTTCACTTATGAAATTTCGCCCGCCGATTTGCCTTACCTGAAAATCGGGCAAAGAGTATCCGTTCCTTTTGGAACCAATAAACTCTACACCGGAATTGTGTGTTCCATTCATCAAAACAAACCCGAATTATTCAAAACCAAAGAAATCGACACGATTCTCGACAGCGAACCTTTGGTGACCCAAATTCAGATTAAATTTTGGGAATGGATGGCGGATTATTACATGAGCTCGTTGGGTGAAGTCTATCGGAATGCTTATCCCACGGCACTAAAATGGGAAAGTGAAACTTTTGTAAAATTTATCGGAACCATTAACAAGATCGAAGAGAAACTTTCCGAAGAGGAATGGATGGTGGTGAATGCACTCGACAAAAAGGGAATTCTTGCCGTGAGCGAAGTCGCCAAAATTGTCGAAAGAAAATTTGCCATAAAAGTCATCAAATCCCTTTGGGAAAAAGGAATTCTTCAGCTCGATGAAGTTCTGAAAGAAAAATACACACCCAAAGTCGAACTTTTTGTAAAAGTAATTCCGGAATTGAAAACGAATGAGAAATTATTCAATCAATCCATTGATAAACTAAAAAACGCACCCAAACAGCGCGAAACTTTATTGCAATTAATTGTTGAAGAAGCTCAAAACCCCAAACCGATTAAAATATCGGCTTACCTAAAAAAATACGGCGGAAATCATTCCCTGTTTCGTTCGCTGGAAGAAAAAGGATTGGTGGAAATCTACAACCTTGAAATTTCAAGAATTCAGAAAGTAGAGCAGGATATTGTAGATTCCGAACAATTAAATTTGGAACAAAATCAAGCGCTGAGATCCATCGAAGAATTCTTCCAAAACGATAAAACCGTTTTACTTCACGGCGTGACTTCAAGTGGGAAAACCGAAATTTATATTAAACTCATCGAACAATTTATAGAAGAAGATAAAACCACTTTGTTTCTATTGCCGGAAATTTCGCTTAGCTCACAGATGGTGCAAAGAATTCGCAAACATTTTGGCGACAAAGTCGGGATTTATCATTCCAAATTCAATCAAAATGAACGCGTAGAATTATGGGAGAAAACTTTAAACGATGACTATAAAATCGTTTTGGGGCCACGTTCTGCTTTGTTTTTGCCGTTTCAGAATTTAGGATTGGTAATTGTAGATGAAGAACATGAAACCGTTTATAAACAAACTGATTTCAAACCTTTTTTCCATGCACGCGACATGGCTTTGGTCTTGGCCAACTTTTTCAAAGCAAAGGTAATTCTCGGTTCGGCAACGCCGTCTTTGGAGTCCTATCACAATGCCCAAACCGGAAAATACGGATACGTGGAACTGACTAAACGTTTTACCGAGGTGAAAATGCCGAAAATCGAATTGGTGGATTTACGCACGGCGATGCGCACCAAAGAAATTACGGGCGATATTTCCCATAGTTTGCGTGATGCGATGGAAGAAACCATTCGAGAAAAAAAACAAGTATTGATTTTCCAGAACCGACGTGGTTTTGCGCCTGTGATGGAATGTCTTTCCTGCGGTCATTCGCCGTTCTGTCCGAACTGCGATGTGCCACTGACTTTTCATAAATTCTCCAATTCACTCAGGTGCCATTATTGCGGTCATTCACAAGCAAGACCTTATAAATGTTCCAATTGTCAAAGTCAGGAACTGACCACAAAAGGAATTGGAACCGAGCAAATTGAAGCTCAATTGCAATCGCTTTTCCCGAAACTCAAAATCGCCAGAATGGACATTGATGCGATGCGGAGAAAAAATGCCTACGAAAAAACTTTGGAAGCTTTTGAAGAACAGGAGATTGACATCTTGGTGGGGACGCAGATGATTGCCAAAGGTTTGGATTTTTCAAATGTGGGATTGGTGGGTGTGATTCGTGCTGACTCTATGTTGAATTTCCCGGATTTTCGGGCGCACGAAAAGGCTTTTCAATTATTGACGCAAGTCGCAGGACGAGCCGGCAGACGAAATGAACAGGGAAAAGTGTTGATTCAGACATTTAATCCCGACCATGAAGTGCTTCAAAATGTGACGCGTTATGATTATGAAAAAACGGCCAGAGATATTTTGTACGAACGAAAATCCTTTTTGTATCCGCCGTATTTGCGTTTGATCCGGATCACATTCCGACATGCAAAAAAAGACAGACTCGATAAAGTTTCGGATGAATTTGTCAAATTGCTCAAGCCACAATTCGATGAGAAATACTTATTGGGTCCGGAAGAACCTTCGATTGGTCGAATTCGAAATTTATTCATTAAAAATGTATTGATTAAAATTCCTGAAAATGCTTCGCCACAAAAAGTTAAAAATTTGATTTCAAAAGCGATCGAATCTTTGCATACGGTGAAGGCATTTCGTTCAGTTCGAATTGAAATTGACGTTGATCCACAATAAAATTGTAGTCCTTTTTTGAATGATTCGAAGAAAATCAAATCTTACTGTAACTTTTGAATTGAATTCTCTACCAATAATAAAGTTATTTTGCATGAATAAAGAATTCAAATTGGAATTCAAATAACACCAAAATCGAACAATGATAAAAATCCGAGGTTTAAACAAATCATATAAAATGGGTGCGACTTCGCTTCATGTTTTGAAGGGAATAGATTTGGATGTCGAAGAAGGCGAATTTGTTGCAATTATGGGTGCTTCAGGCTCAGGGAAATCCACTTTGCTGAACATCATCGGGATGTTGGATACGCACGATACGGGTTTGTATGAACTCGACGGATTTAAAATTGAAAAATTAACCGAAACAAAAGCTGCGAATTATCGGAATAAATTTCTTGGATTTATTTTCCAATCTTATAACCTGATTAATTTCAAAAATGTATTGGAAAACGTTGCTTTGCCACTATATTATCAGAAAGTAAGTCGAAGCAAACGCGCCGAAATGGCTATGAATTATCTGGAAAGAGTGGGCTTGAAGCCTTGGGCGCATCATTTGCCGAACGAACTTTCGGGCGGACAAAAACAAAGAGTTGCCATTGCGCGGGCTTTGGCTGCAAAACCAAAATTGTTGTTGGCAGACGAGCCAACAGGAGCTCTCGATTCCAAAACTTCGCAGGAAGTAATGCGTTTGATCCAGGAAATCAATGACGAAGGAAAAACCATTTTGATGGTAACGCACGAAGATGAAATTGCGCAAATGTGCAAACGAATTGTGCGTTTGAAAGACGGTGTAATCATCAGCGATGACCGCATTGAGCAAGTGCGTGCGAAAGAAATAGATAATAATGTAAATAATCCGAATTTGGAAGATGTTTGATCTGGACCGCTGGCGCGAAATATGGGCTTCGATTGCAAGCAATAAACTGCGGGCAATCCTTTCAGGGTTTACCATTTCGCTGGCATTGTTTGTGTTTATTGTTTTGTTTGGAATGGGAAATGGCCTTCAAAATGGATTTCAGAAAGAATTTTTTCAGGCAGGAGCGATGAATATGTATGTCTTCGGAACGAGGACATCTGAGTCCTATGCTGGTTATCAAAAGGGGAGAAGCATCGTTTTGGAAAATGAAGACCTCGATTATATTCTTGAAAATTATTCAAATCAAATTAAATACATAAGTGGTGAATACGATCAGCAAATGATGGTAAAAGTAGGCGGTGAGTCCGGAACTTATTCTGTAAAAGGAGTAAATGCGAGCTACATCGAAATGGTCAATAATCAGCTTGACAAAGGAAGATTTCTCAGCGATGAAGATTTGAAACAACAAACCAAGTCGGTGGTTCTGGGACGAATGGTCATTGAGGATTTGATGAAAGGTCAAGATCCAATCGGAAAATACATCAACATAGGAACGGGTATGTATGAAATCGTAGGAATTTTTTCCAGTAAAACAAATGATGACCGGGAAGAACGAATGATTTATGTACCTCTTACCACATTGCAAACCATTTACGGTACGTGGGATTTACCAACGATTACCATAGCACCGAAAGACGGGATTTCCACCAAAGATTTGGGGAAGTTTTCAGATGATTTGAGAAGTGATTTGAAATCGAGACACAAAGTCAGCCCGACGGATCCTTCGGGAATACGAATTTGGGATTCTTCGCAACAGATGAGTGACACCAATGCATTTTTCTTTGTACTGACCATCATCGTTTTTGTCATCGGCGGTGGAAGCTTGGTGGCTGGTGTCGTAAGTATCGGAAATATCATGGTGTTTAGTGTGAAAGAACGAACCAAAGAAATCGGAATTCGAAAAGCTTTGGGAGCGACGCCTTATAAAATCATCACCTTGATTATGCAGGAAGCGGTGGTAATTACCTTATTATTTGGTGTCATCGGGATTTTGCTTGCGACCCTTTTGGTAGAAAATATCAACGAAGGTTTGGCGGATTATTTTATTTATGATCCAGGTGTAAGTACTGTTTCGCTGGTGATGGCTTGTGTGATTTTATTTGTAGCCGGATTTTTGGCAGGATTTCTTCCCGCAAGGTATGCAGCGAAAATCAAACCGATCGATGCTTTGAGAGATGATAAGTAGGGGGGAGAATAGAAAATAGAGAAAAGGGGATAGAGAATAAAACTAATCAATTATATAAATACAGTATAGAAATTAAAAAATGAAACCCATACTATTTGACAGAGACGCCTGGTCTGAAGTTTATTCGGCGATTCGCAAAAACAAAATGCGAACGATGTTGACGATGATCGGTGTGGCTTGGGGGATGTTTCTTTTTGTGGCGCTTCTGGGTTCTTCAAGGGGTATTCAAAACGGTTTTGATAAAATTTTTGCCAATGCGGCGACCAATAGTCTTTTTGTTTGGATGCAGCAAACGGCGATTCCATTTGAGGGCTATCAGCGAGGCCGAATGTTGGAATTGAAAATGGAAGATATAGAAGCCATTAAGGCAAATTTCCCTCAAATTCAAAAAATTGCACCCAGAGGTCAGGAAGGAGGTGCGACGGTCAAATACGGGACCAAATACAGCACTTACAGTGTTTCGGGGGATTATCCCGAGCAAAACGAAATGTTTAAAAAACCAATTGTTCAAGGAAGATTTATAAATCCGGATGATATCACATACGGCAAAAAAGTATGTGTCATCGGGATGGATATTCGCGATGAACTTTTTCCCGAAGATACAAATCCAGTTGGCAAAATGATTCAAATCGGATCGGGAATGTACACGGTGGTCGGAGTTTATCAGCAAGGTTCCATGGGGTTTGGTCGGAACAACGAAATTCATATTCCATTTACTACTTTTCAACGGGTTTACAATCGGCAGGATGTGGTGAATTATGTGATTATCAATGCAAAAGACAATGTGGATATCGTGGCCTTTGAAAAACAAATCAAAGATTTTCTCAAAGAACGAAAAACCGTTCACCCTGACGATACGCAGGCGATTGGTGGTTTTAATCTGGGCGAAAATCTGAATAAAATGTTTTCCTTCATGAGTGGACTTCAACTTTTAGCGATTGTCGTGGGTGCGCTGACTTTATTTTCAGGTGTGATTGCGATTGCCAGTATTTTGTTGATTACGGTATCGGAACGAACCAAGGAATTCGGCATTCGCCGGGCTTTGGGAGCAGTCCCGGGACAAATTCGTTCGCAAATTTTATTGGAAGCCATTGTTTTGACCCTGATTGCTGGGCTTTCGGGAATTGTCGGCGCTAGTTTTTTGCTTTTCCTGATTAATTCTTCGGTAAACAGCGATATATTTCCATTTATAAATGCTTCGGTAGATGTAACAACTCTTGGAGTTGCGCTACTTATCATGATAGTGATGGCGATGCTCGCCGGATTGATCCCCGCACAGAGGGCGATTTCCATCAAGCCGATTGATGCTTTGAGAGACGAGTGATTGGAGTGGGAGGGTGTTTGAGTTGAAAAGAGAAATTAGATTATAGAATTAAAATAAATACGAATTTCGTCAAACGAAAATAAGAATGAAAAAAGGTTTAAAAATTTTATTGATTGTATTGTTTATTGGCGTTGTTTTGGCGGCTTTCTATTATATGTATGCCACGAGCACAAAGGACAATGTGAATTATGAAACAACTGAAGTTGCGATTCGAGATATTTCAACCAAAGCGGTCGCTACCGGTGCGGTGAAGCCACGTGAAGTCATTGAAATCAAACCCAATATTTCGGGAGTGATTTCAGAAATTCATGTAGTGGAAGGAGAAACAGTGGAAGAAGGCGCATTGATTGCCACACTTCGTGTTATTCCAAACGTTCAAAGTCTGAATGCGGCGCAGCAACAAATAAATTCAGCACAAATTACCTTGAACAATGAGAAGATTCAGTACAATCGTACCAAATCTTTGTACGATCAAGGCGTTGTACCTAAGCAAGAATACGACAATGCATTGGCGACTTATCAGATGGCGCAACAAAATCTGAAAGCGGCACAAAGTGATTATAAAATTGCCCAAACTGGAATTGCGCCGGGATTGGAGCAATATGCGACGATTCAGATTCGAGCGACGATTTCGGGGATGATTTTATCGATCCCGGTTGAAATTGGAAATACAGTTCAGGAAATCAATAATTTCTCGGTGGGAACCACGATTGCTACGATGGCCGATGTGAACCAAATGATTTTTGAAGGAAATGTGGACGAAGCCGATGTCGGGAAATTAAAGGAAGGAATGCGGCTTTCGGTTATGATTGGAGCTTTGCCGGATGAGCGTTTCGAAGGAGTTTTGAATTTTATTTCACCTTCGGGTGTGGAAACCAATGGCATTGTTCAGTTTGAAATCAAAGCCGATGTAAATTTGAAAGAAGATATTTTTCTTCGTGCCAATTACAGTGCGAATGCGGAAGTGATTTTGTCCGAAGCAAAAAATGTAGTGACTTTGGAGACGGCGCATATACAGTACGATGATAAAGGGCAGGCGTATGTGGAAGTTCTGAAACCAGGAACTGAAAAATACGATCAGCCTGTATTTCAGAAGAAATTATTGGAAACTGGAATTTCTGATGGAGTTCATACCGAAATAAAATCGGGATTGAAACAAGGCGAACAAGTGAAAATATTCAATACTGATTTAGAAAGTATGGGACATGGAGGTCCGAGAAGAGGTTAAAAAAATCTAAATGAATTAGAAAGAAATCCGGCAAAGAATTGTCGGATTTTTTTTGGTATATGTTAAATTTAAATTTAATAAAAAAAAATAGTTACTTTTGAAGTTAAGTAAAAATTAACCAACGTAATCTTTGAGGGAAGATTTTAATTTTTACAACTAATAAATTAACACAAAAGGAGATGAAATTATGTAAATTCATATTGCCAATTGCTTTGGTAATATCTTCAATAGGATTAAGTCAGGAAACCCAATCTTCAAATGCTAAAGACAATTACATCGAGATTGACCTGTCCCAATCACATCCAAATAATAGAACCATAGATCGTTTATACTATTTAAGTAACCATAGTGATTCTGTTGAACTACCTGCAGATGTTTTGCGGTTTTTAGATTCAGTTGATGATGGAAATGATCCCAATGTTCACGAAAAATACACGTTTCAAAGATCAGAGATTTTAAAAGTTTTATATAATGAGCGAATAAGTCCAGAGGACAAAAAGTTTATTTGCAATCATTATTTACAAATTACCGATTCGCAGGGTATAACTCCTATCCATTCAATCCTTCAGAAATATATCGATGAAGGTAAACTTTAATACTAATTTGGTAGAAGGTCAATAATCACACAAAACTTTACTCAATGCGAAGAATTAAATTTTATATACTATTTTTCCTGATAGCTCAATTCAGTTACGGACAAAGCATCACGGTGTTTGACATCGTTCGGACAGGTAATTTTAATTGTGGAACTGCTCCAAATATCACTGCGGAAATTATTCAAGGAGAAGGAAGTGCCGTAATTGATGGAGAATTGGTGGTCACGGATCCTTGTGGTTTTACTACACTGAGAGTAACCATGAATAATCTAAGGTACGATCAACCGGGCGCTAACTGGGCACATGGTTTCTTTTTTCCGACCGGAGAGAATATTACAATTGCCAACGTAAGCTTACCCGCAGGATGGATTTATCAAGATTCTTGTACGGGTGCTTATTGTTCCGCAGGAGATACCGGAGGGGTAGGATTTTATTATGACGGTACCAGTGGACAATCTTGTTGTCCGGGAAATAGTAACAATGATGGAGTTCCTGGTAATAATTATGGACAATCATCGATGAGCTGTAGCACTCCCTTTACGATTGCTTTTGATATGACGTTTTGTAATAGTAAGATTGAAACTGAAGTAACCTCTTTCGTTTTGGAGGGTTCTTCAGATGGGAATACGGGTTGTTGGTCAACTCCCGATGTAAATACAAATAGAGTGAGCTACTCCATCAGTACAGTAGCTTCAGAAATTCCTTTGTATGAAGTTCCACCCATCAATCCAGAAGTCATTACCGAATGTTTCGATGGGGGAGATAGTTTTAACTATATAGCTGTATTGGAGTCTGTATGTGGGACGGGCGATGATGTTACTTGGTGGGATGCTCCGGAAGGAGGAAATCAAATCGGTACGGGATCTCCTTTCTTGTATGATACACCGGGAAGTACTTGTCCCGAGGGAATGATCGTGTATGCATCTTGTTGCCCCGACGGTGAAGGATGTGAACGAAGCCCTGTGATTATAGGCGAATGCCTTCCTCCAAGTGAAGTACCTATTTTTATTCCAATTCTACCTCAGTGTGCAGGAGGAGAAAATCCATTGCCTTCTACTTCCAATGATGGTTCAACGGGAACTTGGTCACCGGAATACGATCCCTTCAATACAACTACTTATACTTTTACACCCGATCCAGGACAATGCGCAACCGTTCCTGTGGAGGTAACTGTTGAAATCATACCTATTGTTACGCCAACTTTTGATGAAATAGAACCTATTTGTCAGTTTGCAACCGCACCTGAATTGCCTATTCCAAACGAACCGGGTATTACCGGTACTTGGTCGCCGGCAGTAATCGATACGACTCAACCCGGAACTTTTGAATTTACATTTCAGGGCAACGAAGATTGTGTGGAAGAAGTTACCATCCAAGTAGAAATTTTACCGGAACTTCCCGTGGAGGTAGATATGCCGTTGAGCTATTGTCAGTTTTCGGAAGCGGTAGAATTACCCACTGAACTGGATAACGGCATCACAGGACATTGGTTGCCAGCTGAAATCGATACAAGTATTCTGGGAATGCAGGATTATACATTCTATCCAGACGAAGAACATTGCGCAGCGGAAACCACATTTACCATAGAAATCATTCCGCAACCGATTTTGAATCCTTTGGATGTACAACTTCTTTGTGATGATAATTTTGACGGAATTTATGAATTTGATTTAACGGATTTGAATCCTTTATTGGGTGCCGGAATGACCTATTTCTATTATGCAAGTATCGAGGATGTTACAAATAATAATCCCATTCCCGCAAACCAAACAACGAATTATACCTTTACTTCTTTGCCGACTACGATTTATGTAATTGGCGAGACACCGGAAGGCTGTCGCTCCATTGAACTGCCAATTGAATTCGAAGAAAATCAAGCAGTGGATCATGTTCCAGGACCTTTTGGGCCCATTGAATATTGTCCAGAAGATACCGTTGACTTGACGCAGTACGAAGGAGATATCACCAATACAGGCGCAACTTTCTCATATCACCCTACGATGAACGATGCTCAAACGGGTTCAAATGAAATTCAAAATATAACTGAATATACGCCGGGGGAAAACCAGACCTCTGTTTTTGTACGAGTGGAATTGGCGGATTTCTGTCCTGTGATAGTTGAGATTCAGTTGTTGAAACATCCGACTCCAAGTTTGGAACTTTCTTTGACAGAATACAGCTTGTGTCCGGGCGATAGTTTCGAGGTTACTGCCGAAAGCGATGATCCTGCGGCAACTTTTGAATGGACGCTTCAGGACGGAACCCTACTGACCGGAGCAACTCAAGAGATTTCACAAACAGGAACGCATACCGTCGTGGCGTATAGTGCAGAGGGGTGTATCAGTGAAACTCGAACGATAACAGTGACATTGCCTTCGGAACCTGTGATTACCAATATAGAAATGGGGAGAGATTACATCATTGTGGGAGCAACCAACAATGGAGAAGGGCCGATGGAGTACTCACTTGACGGAACACTATGGCAAAACAGTAATCATTTCACAAATTTAATTCCGGGTGAAACTTATACTGTTTGGGTAAGGTCATGGGGCTGTATGATTGATCGATATACCTTCACGATTTTGAGCCTTCCTAATTTCTTCTCGCCAAATAATGACGGAAAGAATGATATATGGGAAATCAAAGGAATTGAAACAACACCGGATGCGACGATCAAAATTTTTGACCGCTACGGAAAAATATTTGTGGATACGAATTTCCAAGGAAATTATTTCTGGAGTGGAAAGTACTTAGGAAATCCTGTGCCTTCCGGAGATTATTGGTACATCATACATGTGCCGGCAGATGGAATTCTTGTGGAGAGAAAATTTGTAGGACACATCACCGTGAGAAATTATTGATGAGTTTAATTCATTGAAAATCAAAATAAAATAAGGACTGTCCAAAAGTGATAGTCCTTCATTTTTAAGAAAATAAATAAGGGGATTTTTCGAGTAAATTGAAAAAGAACTGAGAATATGAGAATAATTAAATAACTAACAAAATTTACGCTAAGAAATAATGTTCAAATAATTTGAAAATGAAATTTATAGCTACAAGGAATTCAAAACTCAGAAAGAATGGAGTGTTAAAAAATTTGACCGATATGAAAAATTCTTGTAGATTCGGAACTCCAAAATATTCCGGGAATGATAATGAAAACAAATAACTGAATAAGAGAGACAATTACAGGTATTGGATTCATTAGAATTTAACAGAATTCATTGGTTTGAAATAAATTGGGCAAATTAGCGTTAGGAACAGAGACTAAATACATGAGAAAAATATTTTTTGCGACAATCTTTGCATTCGTATCATTTCAGACTCTTGCACAGGAGGGATTGCCTTTCTACAAACATTATCTTGTAAGTGACAGGTATTTAATTAACCCTTCTTATGCGGGTGCAAACCCCGAAGTCTTGAGCGTTTCGGGTACCTATCGAAACCAATGGGCGGATTTGCCGGAAAGCCCCAACACCCAAACCTTGAGTTTGCATTCCACCGTTGTGGATCGTCTCGCTTTTGGACTCTATGTTTTTAATGACGAAAACGGCCTTTCCAGTTTAAGAGGAGTTAATTTGGCAGCCGCTTATCATATTCCGATTAATTCCGATAGAGATTATCGTTTCAATGAAGAAGAAGATCTATTCTCTTTTGGAGTTTCGTATAGTCATATGCAGCAGAGACTTGATTTGGATCGCGTGATCGTGAATGATCCGACGGATCCTTTGCTAAACGATCCTAATTTTAATTTGAATTATTTCAACGTAGGAGTTTCTTTTAAATACGCAGGTGCATTTGGTGGCGTTTCCGTATTAGATGTTCCGCTGCAGGAAAATGAAGCCATCTCAAACGGCATCGAACCATTGCCAACTTGGTATTATTTCCTTTTGGGGTACCAAATCTATTTCGGAGAATCTTTCCGCTTGGAACCTTCCGTCGTAATGAATTTAAATTCCAATTCCGAGCGTCAATTTGACTTGAATCTTATGTCGCATATCTCGTTTGGAGATCGACAACAAGGTTTGGATTTAGGCGTTTCTTACCGTTCCGATACCGATAAAAACGGTTCGCAAGGATTGAGTATTTCACCCATTATGAAAATGAAAATTGGAGCGCTTAAAATCGGAATGGCCTATGACATTGGTTTGTCAGACATCGCAAAAGAAGCTGGAAACGGAGTTTTATTTAGTCTTGGATACGACTTTGGAAATCCGTTTAGTCCGGATTTTAGATAAATTTATAATTAATTACAGAATAGAAAATCACCTCAATTGGGGTGATTTTTTTATTTCCATAAATTAAAATAAAAATAATCACATAAAATTATATATCATAACTACCTGATTTATAAGGGTTAAACCAGATTTAAGAAGAATTTAAATTAAATTTATAGTACTTTGTTTTGCATAATACTATCTTTTATTTATATATTTGCAATACAAATTAAGATAGACCATAATGGATATAGAAAAAACAAAAACGCAAATGAGAAAGGGCATACTTGAGTATTGCATTCTCAGCATCATCAAAAGGGGAGGTGATGCCTATGCGTCGGATATCATTGACGAACTGAAAAAATCGGAAATGATTGTCGTAGAAGGAACCCTTTATCCACTTTTGACCAGGTTGAAAAATGAGAATCTACTCAATTATCGTTGGGAAGAATCGACTTCAGGACCTCCGAGAAAGTACTATACCTTAACGGAAGAAGGGGTTTCCTTTTTGGGTGAATTGGCCGAAACTTGGAAACAATTACAAGAAGCAGTAAATAAAGTAACTCTAGATACAAATCAACATGGATAAGACAATTTCAATCAGTTTAGGCGGTTTCTCGTTTATAGTAGATGACCGTGCTTACATAAAGTTAAAGAACTATCTGGACGATATCAGAAAGTCTCTTCATGGAATGGAAGGAACAGATGATATCATATCGGATGTAGAAATACGCATCGCTGAAATTTTCAGGGAAAAATTGGGTGCACGCGAAGTTGTAGGTGAACAAGACGTAGAGCATATCATAGAGGTGATGGGGCGTCCCGAACAATATGTGGACGAAGATGCCGAAACCAATGATAATTATTCTTATAAGTCCATTTCCAGTGAGAAAATTAAAAAGAAATTATACCGTGACCCAAATGATACGGTGATTGCAGGTGTGCTTTCCGGACTTGCACATTATTTAGGTATTGAAGCATGGATTACAAGAATTTTATGGATTGTGATTTTCTTTTCAGATGTTTTCATATCAGGCGCTTCGCTTACCATTATAAGTTACATTGTACTTTGGATAATTTTGCCGAAAGCAGAAACAGCCACACAAAAATATGAGATGTACGGACAAGCCGGTGATTTTGAAACCATAAAAAAAAATGCCAGTCAAGCGGCATCTGAAATGAAAGGCGTGGCTCGCGATGCTTCCTCTACAATGGGAAACTTGTTCAGTGTATTGGGAAAAATCATTCTGATTTTCATAGGAATTATGTTGATTTGTACCGGAATCGGATTGATTATCGGAGCCATCGCTCTTTTGATTACTTCTGCAAGTGAAATCCCAAGTGAATTCTTTGGCTACTTTGTAGATTATCCTTGGCAAGATTGGTCAGCCAAAATCATGGGCTTGGTTTTATTGACCATTCCGGCCATTTTATTCATTCTTTTTGGAGCTAGATTGATTTCAAGAAGAGTGAAAATCAGTAAATATTTCGTCATCGGTTCCTCGTTTGTTTGGTTTTTGGCAATTGTCGGGTCAGTAGTACTTGTCGGAACTTTGTTTAAGAATTTTACACGAAATATTGAATTCTCTGAACGAAAAACTTATACAGTTGAAGCCGATACGCTCCGTATTGCATTTGCCGAATACAAAAACTTCGGTGAACGAAAGATCAAATGGTCAATTGATGATGATATGGGAGGGTTTGTTCAGTTCGAAGGAAAATTACACCGAACAATCTATGATGACATCCAAATACGAAATGCCGAAAACGATCAGATCTCGGTTGAGGTTTTGTATTATTCAAAAGGAAGAAGCATGGACGATGCACGGAAAAATGCAGAAATGATCCAGTATAATTATAAAGTAAGTCCAAACGGAGAACTGACATTTGACAATTTTCTAACCTTACCCGAAAACTCCAAATTTCGAGATCAAATGACCAAATTAATAATTTATGTGCCCAAAGGAAAAACCATTTATGGAGTGAATGTAGATGATTTTATTTTTAGCAATGAGGCCGGGAATTATAAAAACTATGAAGATGGAACCAATAAATATTATAAATTTGTAAACAATCATTTCGAATGTCTGAATTGTGGTTGGAATTCATCAGATGAAAATTTGAAGGTGGAGTTTGACTCAGACAGCGCAGGGATTAATATTTCCGGAGACGGAATTGAAATCCGAGACGGTGAGGATCAAGTAATAATTAAGAACAATAAAATCAAGATTTCAGATGGTACAGATTCTGTTAACGTTAACATCTCTGGTGATTGAATTTCTGATTTCATTCCTCAGTTGAAAATTTAGATCTCACTTTTTAGTGCAAAATAAGCCGGATGTTGTATTCCGGTTTTTTTATTGATTTGATAGACTTGATTTATATTTGATAAATGAAAAAGTTTCTTGGTAAATCTATTTTGAAATTAATTGGTTGGAAACTCGACATTTCCATTCCCATCGAAAAAATCCCAAAATCTATTTTGGTTGCGGCTCCGCATACATCTAATTGGGATTTTTTCTATACCATTATTTCGTTTTGGGCATTGGAGGTTCCTATGAAATTTTTCATCAAAGACGATTGGACAAAACCTTGGTATGGATTTATCATCAAATCAATGGGCGGAATTGGGATTGATCGTTCCCAACGCGCCAACCGAGTGGATTATGCCACTGAACTTATGAAAAACTCCAAAGCTTTGTATTTGCTAAACACACCCGAAGGTTCCCGCTCCCGAGCCGAAAAATGGAAAACCGGATTTTATTATATGGCAAAAAAAGCCGAAGTTCCCATTTTACTTGCTTATTGTGATTATGAAAAGAAAATAGCCGGAATCGGAAAAATCATCCATTTGGAAAAGAAATCGAAAGAAGAAATACTTACGGAAATTCAGGAATATTATATCCATGTAAAAGGAAAATATCCCGAAAATTATAACCCAAAAATATTTTGATGGAAAAGCAAATTCAACTCGACAAGCTCAATCAAATGAACAGCAATACGCTGATGGAAACACTGGAAATTAAATTCACAGATCTTGGCGAAGGATTTATGGAAGCCCAAATGCCCGTGAGCTCAAAGGTGCATCAACCCTATGGGATTTTGCATGGCGGCGCAAGCATCGCCTTGGCCGAAACGGTAGGAAGTGTTTTGTCAGTTGTTTCCATTGATAATCAAAAGTTTAAATCGGTAGGGATGCAGATGATCGCCAATCATTTAAAACCGAAAAGAGAAGGATTCCTGAGAGCAAGAGCGGAATTTGTGCGTAAAGGAAGAACCGTTCATTTGATTAAAATTGAAATTTTTGATGAAACAAATGAACTGATTTCTTATTGTCACCTCACCACTTCCATCGTGCCCAATGATTATGTTTAATTAGTAAATATTGAGATTACTTTGTCAAATTTTTCTTCAGTCAGAATGTGCTTCGGCCAAGTTTTAAGCGTAGAAGAAGAAATGGGTGTACTTAATCAACTTGTTAATCTAAAAAAAGTCTTGATTCATATTACTTAAATCTTGATACTCAAAAATGAAATCAGAATTTTCAAATAAATTAAAATCAGCTGTTCAAAATCAAATACCTTTTGTATTGTTTAGAAAACCAGACGAAAAGAAAGTTTGGATGTATGTGGAAGACGCATCGGACTCCCATCGTTTTTTGATGCATTCTTTTGATTCCAAAGTAGAAAAGTCAATTTCGGATGCGAATCCAATTTTTTTGGATCTGGATGAATTTGATTTTGAGGATGAATTAAATCTAAACTCAGCGCCCGATACTCAACCTAAAACTCAATCCGAATACGAAACATTGATTCGTGAAACCATTCAGGAAATTAAAAAATCAGAAATCCGAAAAATTGTCATCAGCCGGAGAAAAGAAATCAAAAACACGGGGTTTAATTTATTGAGATCCTATAAAAATTTGTTGAATCTTCATCCACAGGCTTGGGTCTATCTTTGGCATCATCCGGGGCAAGAAACTTGGATGGCAGCAACGCCTGAACTTTTACTGAGCCAAAATGGCGAAGAAGTCAAAACCGTTTCTCTTGCAGGAACAAGGCGCCCCGAAGTAGAGTGGACGGAGAAAGAATACGACGAGCAAAAAATCGTGACCGACTTTATTCTCGAGAATTTTACCGGGATTCAAAACCTCGAAGTCCATGGGCCGGAAACGGTCCAAGCCGGAAAATTCCTCCACCTGAAAACTTTCATTGCCGCCCAAAAAGCAAAAGATTTTGACTTAAAACAGGTCTTGGAAAACCTTCATCCTACACCGGCGGTTTGTGGTCTTCCCAAAATGGAAGCTTTTGAGTTTATATTGAATAAGGAAGGCTATGACCGAGCGTTTTATGCAGGCTATTTGGGAATTGAAAAAGATGAACAAAAAGAGTATTTTGTAAACCTTCGCTGTGCCCAAATTTTCAAAGATAAAATCTGGATCTACGTAGGAGGTGGAATTACAGCTGATAGCGATCCCGAAAAAGAATGGCTGGAAACCGAACTGAAATCGGGTACAATTTTGAATGGGTTGGCGTAATTCGCTAATCAGTATCTACACCGCCACCCTGCATATTCATAAGTCGATCCATATACAAACGGTGTTCTTCTTGGTATTCTTTTAGACTTAGTTTCTTTCCTTTTTTGGGAGGAATTATTTTTTTATGACCTCAATTTTGCTAGCCAGATAATGGGTGCCTTCTTTATTGCCATTCTCATATTCTATCACTGTTTTTAGTTCTAAAATAACACCAGGTAATCCCCAAAACTTTTCGGGTCCCGTTTTGTAACTAAGTTTAGGAGCGTACCAAGCTTCGATTTTTGTTTGATTTTCATCTTCCAGAACGGCGATGGCTTTTAGGGTTGAAATTCCTGCAATTTCTTTTGTTTCTTTCTTAATTTCCCAATTGATAATGGGTAAATCATCTTGAACTAAAAACGCCTTTCCGCTCAATTTTATACCTTCTACGTATTTTTTTGTTTGGAAGTTTTTATAAACTGGATTTTCATCTGCAGACATCATAGCCATAGAAAATCCACTTATTTCGGATTGGGAATTATTTATAGTGGGGACAACTGTGTAAATCGACTCGCTTTCAGTTGAGATTAATTCAAATATACTTGTGACTGAATTTACTGAATTATCAACTCGATTAATGGACTCAAAATAGGGCTCTACTTCGTACTCAATTCTTAATTTTTCTTGTGCCTTTGATAGACTTAGGTAGAATAAAAAGTTGAATAAAAAAATGTACTTCATTTTGCTGATTTATTTTTGTTCCCATTCATAAATTTTCTCAGGTCCCGATCTATTTAAAGTAATAAAAAAATTACCAGGTTCCCCAATAGCTTTTGAAACTCTCGTAGCTTCTTTAATTGCTTCGTCGCGATTAAATATTATCCCATTTCTTTATAAAAGTCTCTAAGGAAGTAGAAAATTGGTCTGTATATGTTAAATTTATAGAGGTTTTTTTTGTATGGATAAATAATTTTGGTTGCTTTCGAGTAATAATTATGGTTATCGTCCAATGTTATTTCAAGAATCAAACCAGGCAATCCGCTGAATTTCCATGGACCAAAACTCATGGGAATTTCTTTTGTAAAGTAAGCAGTAAAACTTGATCCTCTAAAACTAAGTTTTGCTTGTCCACACTCGTAACCATTTATAACTTTGGTTTTACTTGAATCAATTTCCCAATGCAAGGCAGGAATCGTATCTGCGATAAAATATTTAGTATCATCTATGTAATCTTCAAAAAAAACAACACCTTGATTGAACTTTGTGTAATAAGATCTTGGTTTTATACTTTCATTATCTATTGTATTAATTGTATTAGAGGTCTCATCTGTAAAGGCAAGTTTGGATTTTTCCTTTACTTTGCGTTCTAAAATGTCATATTTAGCCATTTCTTTATTGGCAATTAAGACTTCTGTATTTGAGTAATTTTTAAAGAATTCCCCATGTTCATATTCTACATAAACATGATTTTGTGCAATTGAAATTTGAATAAAAAAAACGGACAAAAAGAGTGCTATGTGTTGTTTCATAGTTTTTCATATAAATAGTTGGAAATCTTAAGAAAACTAAGATTTCCAGCTTATTACTAATTTATAACCCTGCTGTTGATATTTAATTTATAGTTAAGCGTTAAACTATATCTTAAAATTGTTTTACAAAATTGCTTTGTATTTGCATAAATACCCGCCCGATAATCGGGAACTCCGACCTGTTTTCGTGTCAAATCAGTTAAAGATAGAAAAATATTTAAATTTATAACCTAAACACTTTACCAAAATGAACGCTAACATAGGGAACAAAATTAGACAAATCAGAAAAATAAGAGGATTCACACAAGAAATCATGGCTGATAGGTTGAATATTTCTCGTTCAGCTTATTCAAGAACAGAGTTAGGGGAGACTTCAGTTTGGGTTTATCATATAAAAAATATTTGTAAGGAATTGGATGTTACATTTGAAGAACTTCTTTTCAGCCCTGAAAGTTTGGAACAACAAGGTGGTCTCCCTACTTTAACAGTTCGAAGCTACAAAAATAAAGACAACCTTTTTGCTCTCAACCAAATATCAGAGAAGCTAATAAATCAATATGAGAAGCGCATAGAGGAATTGACAAGAAAAATTAAGGAATTAGAAGGTAGAAAAAAAGTATGGTTTCCCTTCCTTTGGAGGGGCTAGGGGAGGCTTACTTCACTTTCTCATACAACGAGCGGATCATCCCGTCAGAAATCCCAATTTTCGGAACATGAATTTTCTTGGCGCGAGACCATTTCATTACTTTGGTGTAGATTTCAAGAGCATATTCCACCACATCGGCGCGGTCGGGTTTCATATTGAGTTCTTGCAATCGCTCTTCATACGACATTTCCCGAACTTTTTTATAGCGCGAACGCAAATAAGAACCCGCAAGCGGTTTGCCTAATTTTACACCTGAATATTTATAAACGTGGTTGATGTTTCCACCCGAACCAATCAAATCCACATCGTGTTTACGGATGTTCTCTTCGATCCATTTTTTCATCTCAGGGTAAACGTTCTGTTCTACTTTTCCTTCCAAAAGACGAACGGTTCCCACTTGAAAAGATTTGGAAAACTGTACCTCACCATCCGAAATCAATGTGAGTTCCGTACTTCCACCGCCCACGTCCACATAGAGATAATTATTCCCATCCAAAATGAAATTCTGAAGTTCAGTAGCAAAAATAAGTTCGGCTTCAGTGGTGCCATCGATAATTTCAATCGAAATTCCGGACTGCTTTTTTATTTTCCGAACGACTTCTTTTCCGTTTTCGGACTCACGCATGGCCGAAGTCGCATACGCCAAATAATGCTCCACACCGTAAATATCCATCATCAACTTATAAGCTTTCATCGCATCGATGAGTCGTGCGGTATTTTTCTCCGAAATCTCTTTGTGGGTAAATACATCTTCTCCCAGTCGGATGGGCATTCGGACGATGCTCGTTTTATTGAAAACCGGTTTGGAACCAGGAACTTCATATACATAATTTATCAAAAGACGCATGGCATTTGAACCAATGTCTATCGCGGCTAATTTTCTGACTTTCATTTAATTATCTTTTATTTCTTCTTCCAATTCATGCAAGAGTTCATCGGTTACATTGGCTTCGTACAAATAATCATAAGTAGCAAACTGCGAGCGGATGGAGGGAAGGTTATTTCGGCGGTAGGTCATACTTTGATGTGCATCGTGGTAGCGCGCTTTTACATTGTCATGAAAGCTAATTTCAAAAGTATCCTGTACCATTTTCTTTAATTTTTCGTCGTAAATTGGGCAGGCAACTTCCACACGGAAATCAAGATTTCGTTCCATAATATCGGCAGATGAAATAAAAACACGATCGTTTCCTCCATTTACAAACCAATAAATTCGTGGATGCTCGAGGAATTTATCCACGATACTGATCGACTCGATGTTCTCCGAAAGTCCTTCTATCCCAGGAATTAAACAATGAAGCCCTCGCACGACAAGTCGCACTTTTACTCCGGCATTGGATGCTTCGTACAGCATATCGATGATTTCTTTGTCGCTCAAACTATTGAGCTTTAAGTTGATGCCCGAAGGAAGACCTTTCTTGTGGTTTTTAATTTCTTTTTTGATGAATTTGAGTAATTTTTTACGTGTTTGTTGGGGAGAAACCAACAAATGCCGATAGGATTGCACCAAATAATTGGCTTCAAAAAATTTAAACAGTTGAGAGATTTCCTCACTGATTTCTTCATTTGAAGTCAAAAGTGTATAATCCGTATAAAGTTTAGCCGTCCCTGCGTGAAAATTCCCTGTGCTGACAAAGGCATAGCGTGAAGCATAACCTTCTTCTTCCTTTCTTTCGATGTATCCGATTTTGGAATGAACCTTTAATCCGGGGACACCAAAAATTACTTTTACGCCTGCGTCTTGAAGTCGTTTGGACCATTTTACATTATTGGCTTCGTCAAATCGGGCTCTTAATTCCAAGACTGCCGTAACTTCTTTTCCGTTTCGGGCGGCATTGATCAGCGCGCTCATCACTTGGGATTCTGCTGCTACACGGTATATCGTAATTTTAATTTTGGAAACTTTTGGGTCAATGGCTGCTTCCCTCAAAAACCTTAGAAATACCGAATAATCATGATAAGGAACAAACAAAAGGTGATCTTCATGGGTAATCGCCTCAAAATGATTTCGGTATTTTTGAAAGCTATACGGGATGATGGCTTTAATTTTTTCATAAATCAAATCTTTTCGACCTAAATTGGGAAACTTCATCAAATCACGTTTATTGTGGTATTTACCGCCAGGATTGATGCTGTCATAATCATCGATGCTAAGTTTTTTAATTAAAAACTCCAATGTATCCGGAGCAACTGCGCGATCGTAAACAATCCGAACGGGTTCGCCTTTTCTCCTCCCTTCTAAACTCTTTGAAACTTTCTCCAACAGGCTGTGTTCTAAATCATTGTCGAAGTCTAATTCGGAGTCTCGTGTGATTTTAATGGAGTGAGCTTCGATTTGTTCATAACGGAAAACTTTGAAAATTTCATCCAAATGGTAGCGAATGATGTCTTCCAAATACATCACATATTGTTTATCATCAGTTTTGGGCAATAAAACAAATCGTGGAAAAATATGAGTGGGTAAATCGATGAGCGCATAGTTCAGATTTTCCTTGCCCCAAAATTTAACAGCAAGATAAAAAGCGCCATCGCGAATGGCGGGCGATTTTAAATTGTCTTGTAAAATATAAATCGCAATAGAGTGACTCAGTTCCGAATTGAAATAATTGGAAACAAAATCAATATGCTCTTCCGGAATATTTGTATCGTCAATGAAAAAAATACCTTGCTCCTCCAATTCCATCAGAATACTATCGTACAATGCATCGTATTCTTCTCGTTGAATGGCGACAAGATCGTTAATCTGTTCGATCAATTCTTCATCGGTTTGATCCTCCAATATATTTCGGTAAACTTTATTTTTCAATTGGATGGAGCGCAATACTGCCGAATAGCGTACGGAATAAAACTCATCGAGATTGTTGGAATAAATTCCAAGAAATCGAAGTCTTTCCAATAAAGGAACTTGCGGGTCTTTTACTTCTTGCAAAACTCTTCCGTTGAAGTGTAACCAGCTGATTTCTCTGTTGATATATCTTGTCATGCTAATGATTTCGGTTTTATGATGTGCAAAGTTTTCCCTTTTTCGATGGATTTCCAATCTTTTGTATCAAACTCAAAAATGGCCACGCCCGATGTAGGTAGGTTTTCGATGTATTGATTGCCCATACGATTAACGAATTCAGTATAAGCTTCATTGTGTCCAAAGAAAATGGCTGTTTCTATGGAGTTGTCAAGATTTTTGATGAATTTCAATAAATCAAAGAAAGAAAAAGTATAAAGCTGTTCATCGGTTTTGATTTCGGGATTTGAGAAAAAATCTGCAGTGAGATCGGCTGTTCTTTTGGCGCGAACCGCTGGGCTTGAATACCAAGCATCAATCTCAAAATCAAGGTATTCTGACAAAGAACGAGCTGATTTTTTTGTGCGTTCAATCCCGGTTTCCAGCAAATCACGTTTCATATCTGTGACGTTCATGTCCCAGCGACTTTTGCCATGCCTGAAAAGTATTAATTTTTTCATTTCTCTATTTGATTTGTTTGATTGATGATGATTTTCACAATTTTCTCTCCGATTTCTCTGATTTCCTCTTCCGTCCATTTGAGTGATAATGGTATGGTAATGGTTTTTTTGATGATTTCATCGGACTGTGTAAAGTCTTGACTTTCATAATCCGGTAAAAGATCTCTTTGCTCTTTGAACAAAGTGGTATCAGATTTCAAAGCTTTGAAGTGATCCCACTTTCTTACATAATGCCAGTTGTTGTCGTACCAATAAGCCGATGGAATTCCAGACGATTTTAATTCTCTAATGACTCTTCTAGCCAAATTTTCACTTTCCAAAAAGAGGGAAAGAAAAGAAGCATTGTCACCTTCTTTATCTGGAATCCTTCGGAATTTTACATCCGTATTTTCTTTGAGGATATTTTTGATTGAGTTTTTAATTGACTTCTGTTTATTGAGAATCTGATCCAATTTCGTCCATTGCGCGAGCCCGATGGCCGATTGCAGTTCGGAAATTCGGAAATTTAAACCAATGATGGGATGGTTTTCAGCGCCACGGTCATTTCCCAAATGATCATGTCCATGATCTGTAAACCGATGACAATAGTCGTATTTCGATAAATCATTGGTCAGAATTACACCTCCTTCGCCACAAGTGATGGTTTTAACGAAGTCAAAGGAGAGGCACCCGATGTGCCCAATAGTTCCCAAATATTTCCCTTTGTATTTTCCACCAATGGCTTGGCAGGCATCTTCGATGACCCAAAGATTATTTTCTTGAGCGATTTTCATCAATTCATCCATATCGGCCATGGCACCACACATATGAATGGGCATAATGGCTTTGGTGCGAGGTGTAATGGCTTTTCGAACCGAATCAGGCGAGAGTGTGAGGGTATCGTCAATGTCGGCAAAAACGGGAATAGCTCCGGTAAATAAAATAGCTTCAAAACTTGCAACAAACGTAAATGGAGGCATGATGATTTCGTCTCCGGCTCCAATTCCGAGTGCTTTGATAGATGTGATCAAGGCAGTCGTGCCGCTACTGCTTAGATGGGCATAAGCGACTTTTAGTTTTTCCTGAATGGCTGTTTCAAACTCTTTTGCTTTCCAATGTGCATTTCGCAATGGTTCGAAGTTGTAGCGCATCAGAACTCCGGAGTTCATCACGTCTTCGATGTGTTTTCTTTCTTCTTCTCCAAAGATTTCAAATCCCGGCATATCATCTGTTTTTGGTTCAAACAAAGATAGGAATTCAACTGAACCCTAAAACAATTAAAAAAGAAAAGAGACCGAATTTTTTCGGTCTCTTTCACAGGTAGTTGTACTCCTTACTGTTTTGAGTTTAACCTCAGAACACCTCTTGTTATAAGGTTAGCAAAAGGCAATCACTAGGGTTAGTAGTGATCTGAAAGGTTTTGGTTGAGTTTTTAAAGTAGATTGAGGTTGTGAATTGAGTACAAATAATCTGATCGTTTAAAATAAAACCACTTGGCAGTAAGTTTTTAGTTTTCATGACACTTGAAGAGAGGCGTCCCAAAGGCATTAGATACGCCGAAATGGGGGTAAACACTTTTTTTACATTCTCTAACATTGGAGATCGCATCAGCAAAATAAATGACTTTTTTCCATTGTGAACTGTGTTCGTTTTACAAGCGTCTGACTTGATTAAAAATGAACCCAATGCAGGCTGAAAATTATATTTATGAGAGAGATTAGTCATATCATTTTCACTAACAAAACAAATGTATCTATAAAACCCAAAAAGGCGCAAAAAATAGAGTTACAAAAACGTTACATTTTTACATGTGATTGATTTTCAGTATTCTGTGTGTGTTTTATTGATTTAATAATTGTTCTTGTTCAAATTTTTTCAAGAATTCGTCAGGAGTAATTTTCTTTTCTACCTCTAATTTTTTGCGCATTCGGTGCCAAGTTACCCTCACACTTGAATCTGAAACGCCCAAAGCAGCGGCGATTTCATTTTGTCTTAAATTGAGTTTTACCAAACAGAGGTAACGGATTTCCGCTGGAGTAAGATGGGGATAAGTTTCACGCAAAGTATAGTAGTAATTGGGGTAAACTTTGTTGAACTGCGTCCGGAAGTTAACCCAGTCCTCTTTGGTTAGAATGGTTGTGGATTGAAGTTCAGATAAATTGGAATTTCCGTTTTGATGATCATTTTTTAAGTTTTCAATAACTGCATTGTTTTGAATTATTTTCTTTCTAAACTCTTCGAGCAATGCATTTGATTTTTTGATAATTTCCTGACTTTGAAGATAGTTTTTTTCGGCTTGTACTTTTTTCTGGTTCAACTTTAATAATTCAATTTGCTTTTGTTTGCGGTAACGGTAATATAGCGAAATCAAAATGGTCAATAATAGAGCGCAGATGATTAGAATTAAATTTCGGGTAGAAGCTTGTTGGCTGATTCGATTTTCAGCTTCTGCAATGGTTTTTTCCATTTTTTCGTGCTGTAAACGATTGGTAACCGACAAAAGTTTACTTTGATTAATTGCTCGGTTGGCTTCCCGTTCATAAAAATACTTTTTCTCACTATAGAAATAGGCGCTGTCATATCTTCCGCTTTGTTTGAAATGAAATTCGAGTGCTTTTGTCGCTTGAATAGCTTCCCGTAGCGTGTTTGTTTTCAATGAATTCCTCAAAGCATTTTGGCTCAAAAGGTATGCTTCCTGATTTTTACCTAGTTTTGTATAGGCTTCAGCTAAGAGGTTTTGAGCTTTTGCTACATCATTGTACTCGTGGTGGATGGAGCTCTGCTGTATATTGTACTTCAAATAAGGAATAGCTTCTTCGTAATTTTCTTTGGCAATCATAACTCTTGCTAAACCACCTTTAGAAATTCCAAGCCATGTATTAAAATAAGGGGAATTGTATTTATCAAAACCTTCCTTGTAATTTTGATAATTTTGATTGTATTCAATTAATTCATTGTAAATCTGATTGTAACAGTAAAAGCTACTATCGATTTTATGAAGTTTGAAATAAGAAGTTCCCATCAAATCCATATTTAAAACATAAATACCTAAATATTCTTTAGGCGAACCCAAGTTTTCCAGACTTCTTTGCGAGTACCTAATGCTTTCATTGTAAAGCGATAAATTGTAATAACTGAGTCCTGCAAAAAACAAACGCATATAAAATTTTGGAAAATATTCCGTGCCCATTTCTTCTTGGATTTCAATGGATTTAATGATGTAAAATAAATTATTCTCAAATGAAGAAGAGCTGTTTTCGGCATAAAGCGCATAGAGTTCAGAAAGGATTTGATTGTCTTTGAGGGAGGCCGCTATTTGAAATAAATCGCTTATTTTTTTTTCGTTCTCAGGAGATAATTTTGTTTGAGTAATGCGCAAATCCTTTAAGACTTCGTACATTTCCAAACGTACTTGGATGCGTGGATTGTAATTTTTTTGTTGAATTTTTCGTATTTGACTGATGATTTTCTCATAAACTACGGGATTGTAATTTAGGTTTAAATCGTCATAAGTCTTCTCGGCTTCGATGGTTTGATTGATTTCCTGGGTTTTCCATTTCTCAATCAATTCCTGAGAAGTCATGTTCTGAGCGTTGAGAAGCCCCGAGCTCAAAATCAATAATGAGATGTATAGATAGTTCAACAAATGACTAAGTTTTAGTTCACTTTGTCATAGGGAGGGTTGGTGTTATTTGTATAGTTTTAAATGGGTTAGGATTTCAAATATACATAATATGCTTGTATGTTTTTAACAAAATTTTAAAATGATGGAGTTAAATTCATATTTAAAATCACTATGAAAAACTAAATTCGGAAAGAACTCCCATTAAATTATTCGTATTCAATTGAAAATAAATAATCCATAATTTGTGTACTTAATAAAAAATTGTACTTTTGCAGTCCCAAAAAATGGGGTTAAACATATTTTTATAGTATGCCAACAATACAACAATTAGTAAGAAAAGGAAGAACAAAACTAGCCAAGAAGAGTAAATCGGCTGCTTTGGAATCTTGTCCTCAACGTCGCGGTGTATGTACACGTGTGTACACGACTACGCCTAAGAAACCTAACTCAGCGATGCGTAAAGTAGCGCGTGTTAGACTTTCAAACGGTAAAGAAGTCAACGCTTACATCGGTGGAGAAGGGCACAATTTGCAAGAGCACTCGATAGTATTGGTTAGAGGAGGAAGGGTAAAAGATTTACCTGGTGTACGTTACCACATCGTTCGTGGAGCGCTGGATACCGCTGGAGTTAGCAAAAGAACTCAGCGAAGAAGTAAATATGGTGCAAAACGTCCAAAAGACGCTAAATAATTAAAACTTTGAGAAATGAGAAAGACAAAAGCTAAAAAAAGACCGTTACTTCCAGATCCAAAGTTCAACGATCAATTGGTAACTCGATTTGTAAACAATATGATGTACGATGGTAAGAAAAGTGTTGCATTCAACATTTTTTACCAAGCTATGGACATCGTAGAGAGTAGAAAAGAAAATACAGAAAAATCTGCACTTGAGATATGGAAAGATGCCTTGACAAATGTGATGCCTCACGTAGAGGTTCGTTCACGTCGTGTCGGAGGTGCTACTTTTCAGATCCCTATGGAGATTCGTCCGGATAGAAAAATTGCAACTGCAATGAAATGGTTGATCCTTTACGCAAGAAGACGTAACGAGAAATCGATGGCTCAGAAATTGGCCGGTGAAATCATCGCCGCTGCAAAAGAAGAAGGAGCAGCCGTTAAAAAGCGTCAGGATACCCATAAAATGGCAGAAGCCAATAAAGCATTCTCACACTTTAGAGTATAATTAAGATGGCAAGAGATTTAAAATACACAAGAAATATTGGTATTGCTGCGCACATCGATGCCGGTAAAACCACTACAACAGAGCGTATATTGTTCTATACAGGACGTAACCACAAAATGGGAGAAACCCACGAAGGTTCTTCCACAATGGACTGGATGGAGCAAGAAGCAGAAAGAGGAATTACCATCCAATCAGCTGCTACAACTTGTAAATGGCAATTCCCAACCGATCAGGGAAAACCAGTACCAGGTTCTCACGAATATCATTTCAATATCATTGACACTCCTGGGCACGTGGACTTTACCGTTGAGGTAAACCGCTCTTTACGTGTTTTGGACGGATTGGTGTTTCTGTTCTCAGCGGTAGATGGAGTAGAGCCTCAGTCAGAAACTAACTGGCGTTTGGCAGATAACTACAAAGTTCCGCGTATGGGGTTTGTAAACAAAATGGACCGTCAAGGATCTGACTTCTTAAAGGTTTGTCAGCAAATTAAAGACATGTTAGGTTCCAACGCTGTTCCAGTTGTTTTGCCAATCGGAGAAGAAGCAGATTTCAAAGGAGTAGTGGACTTAATTAAAAACCGCGCAATTGTATGGCACGATGAGAATTACGGCTCTACCTTTGACGTAGTGGAAATTCCTGATTCAATGAAAGATGACGTGAAGAAATTCCGTAGTCAATTGATTGAAGAAGTTGCAGCTTACGACGAAAATTTATTGGAAAAATACATGGAAGATGAAGACTCCATTACCGAAGATGAAATCCACACGGCTTTGCGTGCGGCTACTTTGGATATGAGTATCATCCCAATGTTCTGTGGTTCCTCATTTAAAAACAAAGGAGTTCAATTTATGATTGACGGAGTATGTCGATACTTGCCTTCTCCATTGGATAAAGAAGCTATCGATGGTACAGATCCAGATACAGAAGAACCAATTTCAAGAAAACCATCAGTTGATGAACCTTTCTCAGCATTGGCATTTAAAATTGCTACCGACCCTTTCGTAGGGCGTTTGGCTTTCTTTAGAACTTACTCAGGTCACTTAGACGCAGGTTCATATGTCTTAAACACTCGTTCAGGAAACAAAGAGCGTATTTCACGTATCTTCCAAATGCACTCCAACAAACAGGAACCAGTTGAATACATCGAAGCAGGGGACATCGGAGCAGCTGTTGGGTTTAAAGATATCAAAACTGGAGATACACTTTGCTCAGAAAAGGCACCTATCGTTTTGGAATCCATGAAATTCCCAGACCCGGTAATTGGTATCGCTGTAGAGCCAAAAACGAAAGCCGATATGGATAAAATGGGTATCGCTTTGGCGAAATTGTCTGAAGAAGACCCGACTTTCCAAGTTAGAACTGACGAAGCTTCAGGACAAACAATTATTTCTGGAATGGGTGAGCTTCACTTAGATATTATCGTGGATCGTATGCGTCGCGAATTCAAAGTAGAAGTAAACCAAGGTCAGCCTCAAGTTGAGTACAAAGAAGCATTTACCGTTAATGCAAACCACCGAGAAGTCTATAAGAAACAAACCGGAGGTCGTGGTAAATTTGCCGACATCGTATTTGAAATCGGACCTGCAGAAGAAGGTAAAATTGGATTGGAATTTGTTTCAGAAATCAAAGGAGGAAACGTTCCGAAAGAATACATCCCTTCGATTGAAAAAGGATTCAAAGCCGCTATGAAAAACGGACCTTTGGCCGGATACGAAATGGATGCTATGAAAGTTGTTTTGAAAGACGGTTCATTCCACCCGGTGGACTCTGACCAGTTGTCGTTCGAATTGGCTGCAAAATTAGGATACAAAGAAGCGGCTCGTGCTGCAAAAGCTGTAATCCTTGAACCAATCATGAAGCTGGAAGTATTGACTCCGGAAGAAAACATGGGTGACGTTGTAGGTGACTTGAACAGAAGAAGAGGTACGGTAACCGGAATGGATGACCGTGCAGGATCTAAAGTTGTAAAAGCTTTTGTTCCACTTTCTGAAATGTTTGGATACGTAACTGCGTTGCGTACGCTAACTTCGGGAAGAGCAACTTCTACCATGGAGTTTGACCACTACGAACCAGCTCCGAATAACATCGCAGAGGAAGTAATCGCAAAAGCAAAAGGTACAACTGTTTAATCTTTAAGAAATGAGTCAAAAAATCAGAATAAAATTAAAATCATACGATCATAATTTGGTGGATAAATCTGCCGAGAAAATCGTAAAAACTGTAAAATCTACAGGAGCGGTTGTAAACGGTCCCATTCCATTGCCAACCAACAAAAGAATCTTTACAGTATTGAGATCTCCGCACGTAAACAAAAAAGCGCGCGAACAGTTTCAATTGAGTGCTCACAAAAGATTGTTGGACATCTACAGTTCATCATCCAAAACAGTTGATGCCTTGATGAAATTGGAACTTCCAAGTGGAGTAGAAGTAGAAATCAAAGTCTAATCTAGCCCACGATTTCAATCGTGGGGTTGAAAAGATTTCAATCGTGGAAATTTAGATTTCAACAAACATTTGAAATTATAGTTTCAAAATATAGAATCCGCCTCAAAAGGGCGGATTTTTTTGTTTTGAAAATTTTTAACCAAGTAAGATCTCCAAGGTTTTCAAAACCTTGGAGGTCTTTTCTTAATCGATGGATTGATATATTCAGGAATTATTAATTTTGGATTTAAAACCGATAGAAAATGAGGTTACACGGGATGTTTAAACCACACGATGCAATCGTGCGGGAGCGGGGGGAGTGCCGGAGCGGGGGGGGTATTTCTAATAAATTCAAAAATGCTCTATATTTGAAAGATTAATTACCTAATTATGAAAAGAATTTTGTTGAGTTTAATTTTTTTAATACATATCCAATGCGTTGAAGATAAGACTAATCATAAAATAGCAGAATTGGAGCAAAAAATTGAACAACAATCGCTTTTGTTAGAACTTCAGAATAAAAAAATTGATGAAATAGCAAAAATTGAAGAAACACAAGAGGTGGAAAATAATTTGAGCAGTTTATTTCATAAATATTGCAATGATAGATTTTCGTTTTGCATAGAATATCCATCACAATTCACTCCAAATGGGGAGTCCGAAAATAGAGATGGACAAAATTTCACTTCTGTAGATGGTCTTACATCAATATCGGCTTGGGGAAATTTAGTGATAGTAGACATAAATGATTTAGATGCGAATTTTAATTATGAATTAAATAATCCTAATCTAAATGTGACTTATAAAATTAAGAAGGAAAATTATTTCGTTATATCTGGTACCTACGATCAAAATGTTTTTTATAGAAAAACAATTTTAAAAAAGATTAATTATTTAAATCAAGGTTCTACAGATGTATTAATAACGTGGCAAATTACATATCCAATAAATCAAAAGAAAACTTTTGATTCTTATTGTGAGAAGATAAATAATCAATTAAGATAGATATGTTTAACGAAAATGAATGGTTTAAATCTTTTTTTCAATTAGAAAATAAGGACTTCGATTTAAGTAAGATCGAGAGTGCAAAAAATTTTGTTTTATTTTGGAGTTTATTTGAAAGATATTTTTGTGACAAAGAGGCGAGTTTAAGAGTTATTGATGATAATTTTACTAAGCTATCAGATTCATATTCTATGCCTTCCGAAATTACAGAACATTATTACGAACTTTTTAGAAATCGATATACTTCTAACGGTGTAGTAAATTCATTAATTGAGTCGTTAAATTTTAGAAAAAAATACTCGGATCCAAATTATAAGAGTAAACTAATCGAAATTTTAGAAAATGATAGTGCCTCAGAAAAAGATAAAGTTTTTGCCTGTTTTATTATTATTTATAGATATAGGAATAACCTCTTTCATGGCTCAAAGAGAATAGCGAATATAGAAACTCAATTAGAAATTTTTGAAAATTCAAATAATGTTATAGCAATTTTTTTAGATTTTTTAAAAAGCAGTAGCAAACTAAAATAATTCTACTTATTAAATTAATTGATAATGAGCGCAATGCTTAGTGCTGTTAGTTCTTCCTCAAAAACTTCAACATCTTCTCTAAAAAATACTTAGATAAAATTTGTGTTGTGTAAATAAATTCCTACATTTGCACACTCTTTTTTAGGGGTGGATTGTGCCTATTTCACAGATAGTTATCAGCAAACCCTTATAAAGACAAGGAAATATAAAAATCAAATTAGTAAAAAATGTCAGGAATCATTGGAAAGAAAATTGCCATGACGAGCTTGTTCGATGAGAACGGGAAAAACATCCCGTGTACCATCATCCAGGCCGGTCCCTGCGTCGTAACACAGGTCAGAACCGAGGAGAAAGACGGATATAAATCCGTTCAGCTTGGTTTCGATGACGCAAAAGAGAAGAACACACCTGCTGCTTTGAAAGGTCATTTCAAAAAAGCGGGAACTACGCCAAAAAGAAAATTGGTGGAATTTTACGGAGCATTTGTTGACGAATTGGAATTGGGGAAAGAAATTACCGTAGACATCTTCAAAGAAGGTGAATATGTGGACATCACAGGAGTTTCAAAAGGAAAAGGTTTCCAGGGTGTTGTAAAACGCCACGGATTTAGTGGAGTAGGACAAGCTACCCACGGGCAACACAACCGTTTGAGAGCGCCGGGATCTATTGGTGCTGGATCAGACCCATCAAGAGTATTCAAAGGAATGCGTATGGCGGGAAGAATGGGCGGTAAAAACGTTACTGTTCAGAATTTGAATGTAGTTAAGATAGACAAAGAAGAAAACCTTTTGATTGTAAAAGGTGCAGTTCCGGGTCCTAAAAATTCATACGTAATTATCAGAAAATGGAATTAACAGTACTAAATATACAAGGTAAAGAAACCGGAAAGAAAGTTTCTTTAGACGATTCGATTTTTGGAATCGAACCAAGTGAGCATACTGTTTATTTGGAAGTGAAACAATATTTAGCAGCTCAGCGTCAAGGAACGCACAAAGCAAAAGAACGCGCTGAAATTGCTAAATCTACTCGTAAAATTAAAAGACAAAAAGGTACAGGTACTGCTCGTGCAGGATCTGCTAAATCACCTTTGTTCAGAGGAGGTGGTACGATCTTTGGCCCAAGACCAAGAAGCTATGATTTCAAATTGAACAAAGCTCAGAAAAGATTGGCCAAAAAATCTGTATTGAGTCAGAAGTTGAAAGACAATGAAATCAAAGTATTGGAAGATTTCAATTTCGAAGCCCCAAAAACCAAAGATTTCATCGAAGTATTGAAAGCTTTAGGATTGGATACGAAAAAGTCTTTGTTTGTATTAGGTGAAGCAAATGAGAACGTTTATTTGTCTTCCCGTAATTTGCAGAAAACCAAAGTGGTTAGCAACGCAGAATTGAACGTTTATGATTTGATCAACGCTTCAGAAGTTGTTTTCCTTGAAGGTTCACTCGCAAAAGTTCAAGAAAATTTAAATAAATAAAACGAAAAGATATGTCAGTTTTAATCAGACCCGTAATCTCAGAAAAGGCCACGAATTCAAGTGAATTGCTTGGGCAGTATTCGTTTTATGTAAATCCGAAAGCCAATAAATTGCAGATCAAAGAAGCAATTGAAAAAGCTTATGGAGTAACTGTAACCAAAGTGAGTACGCTTATTTCAGCTCCTCAGGTTAAAACCCGTTTCACAAAAACAGGTATGCAAACCGGGAAAACAAACAAAATGAAAAAGGCGATTATCCACGTTGCAGAAGGACAAGAAATAGATTTGTTTAGTTAAATAATTAATTCAAAATTAGAATTAAATGTCAGTTAGAAAATTAAAACCTATCACTCCCGCTCAGCGTTTCAGAATTGTAAACAATTTTGACAAAGTTGAGTCAGTGAAACCGGAGAAAACTCTTACGGTTGGAAAAAACAAGAGCGGTGGTCGTAACCATTCAGGTAAAATGACCATGCGTTACATAGGGGGTGGACACAAGCAAACCTATCGTATCATCGACTACAAAAGAGATCGTGATGGAATTGCCACTGTTGAGTCAATTCAATATGACCCAAACAGAACAGCTTTCATCGCATTGATTTCTTATGAAGATGGTGAAAAACGATATGTGATTGCTCAGAATGGATTGAAAAAAGGTCAGACTATTGAAGCGGGTGACTCAGTTGCTCCTGAAGTAGGAAACACAATGAAATTGAAAAACATCCCATTGGGTACTGTTATTTCATGCATCGAGTTACGACCTGGTCAGGGAGCTTTGATGGCGAGAAGTGCCGGATCTTATGCACAATTGGTGGCAAGAGAAGGCAAGTACGTTACCATCAAACTTCCAAGTGGAGAAAGCCGTATGATTTTGACGGAATGTAAAGCGACAATCGGTGTGGTTTCCAACTCAGATCATCAGTTGGAAGTATCCGGTAAAGCTGGTAGAAGCAGATGGAAAGGACGCCGTCCACGCACAAGAGCAATGGTTATGAACCCGGTAGATCACCCGATGGGTGGTGGGGAAGGCCGTGCGACCGGAGGTATTCCTCGTTCTAGAAATGGTATGCCTGCAAAAGGTTACAAAACCAGATCTAAGAAAAAGGCATCTAACAAATATATTGTTGAAAGAAGAAAGAAATAATCTATGGCACGTTCATTAAAGAAAGGACCTTTTATCCATTATAAATTAGACAGAAAAGTTCAGGCAAACGTTGAATCAGGAAAGAAAAACGTGATCAAAACTTGGTCAAGAGCTTCCATGATATCGCCGGACTTCGTAGGACAGACAATTGCGGTTCATAACGGGAAACAATTCATTCCTGTATATGTAACTGAGAACATGGTAGGACATAAATTGGGCGAATTTGCTCCAACTCGTACATTTAGAGGGCACGCAGGTGCAAAAAACAAAGGTAAAAGATAGTAGGCAATGGGATCTAGAAAAAGAATCAGCAACGAAAAAATTCAGGAAGCTAACAAAAGTATAGCTTTCGCGAAATTGAACAATGTTCCTACTTCACCTCGTAAAATGAGATTGGTAGCAGACATCATCCGTGGAGAAGATGCTCAGAAAGCACTTGCGATTTTGAAATACTCAAAACAGCACGCAGCTGACCGTCTGGAGAAACTATTATTGAGTGCAATCGCTAACTGGCAAGTCAAAAATGAAGACGCAGATGTTGAAGAAGCTGGTCTTTATGTGAAAAGCATCACAGTTGATAGCGCACGTCAATTGAAAAGAATCCGTACAGCTCCACAAGGTAGAGCGCACAGAATCAGAAAACGTTCCAATCACGTAACCATCGTTTTGGGAACAAAAGAAGATAAAGTTAAAGCAGAAGATAATAAATAATATGGGACAGAAGACTAATCCAATCGGAAATCGTTTAGGGATCATCAGAGGATGGGACTCAAACTGGTACGGTGGAAATGACTACGGCGATAAAATTGCAGAGGACGCAAAAATCCGTGAATACTTGAAAGCTCGACTTTCAAAAGCAGGAGTTTCTCGCGTTTATATCGAACGTACATTGAAACTGATTACCGTAACCGTTACGACAGCTCGTCCCGGAATTATTATCGGAAAAGGCGGACAGGAAGTAGATAAACTAAAAGAAGAATTGAAAAAAATCACCGGAAAGGAGGTTCAAATCAATATCTTTGAAATCAAACGACCTGAATTGGACGCAGTACTAGTTGGTGATAGCATCGCACGTCAAATTGAAAATCGTATCTCTTATAGAAGAGCGATTAAAATGGCGATTGCTGCAGCAATGAGAATGAATGCAGAAGGAATTAAAATTCAGATTTCAGGACGTTTGAACGGTGCGGAAATGGCACGTTCAGAGTCGTACAAAGAAGGAAGAATTCCTTTGTCAACTTTCAGAGCAGACATTGATTATCATATCAGTGAAGCACATACGACTTACGGACGTATGGGAATCAAAGTTTGGATTATGAAAGGAGAAGTCTATGGAAAACGCGAATTGTCTCCACTGGTTGGACTGCAAAAAAAGCAGGGAAAGAAAAAATCAGAAGGCCGTGGTGACAGAAAAAGACAACCGCGTTAATTAAGTTTAACTTATTAAAGATTTAAAAAATGTTATCACCGAGAAGAGTAAAATATAGAAAAACCCAGAAAGGCAAAATGAAAGGCAACACCAAGCGTGGAGCTGAGCTTGCCTACGGGACATTCGGTATCAAATCTTTAGACGAAGCATTCATCACTGCGCGTCAGATTGAAGCAGCACGTATTGCAGCTACCCGTTTTATGAAACGTGAAGGGCAATTATGGATTAAGATATTTCCGGACAAACCAATGACCAAAAAGCCTGCAGAGGTACGTATGGGTAAAGGTAAAGGAGCACCAGAATATTGGGTAGCACCCGTACAACCCGGAAGAATTCTTTTTGAAGTAGGAGGGGTACCTCAGGATGTAGCAACTGAAGCATTGCGTTTAGCAGCTCAGAAACTACCGGTAAAAACAAAGTTTATTGTAGCTAGAGATTACTCAGCTTAATTAAAAAAGATTTGTTATGAAAGTATCAGATATCAAAGAAATGAGCATAGAAGACATCAAAGCACAAATCGCTGAGCAAAAGGAAAACTATGCTAAACTGAAAGTAAGCCACAAAGTTTCTCAGTTAGAAAATCCTTTGTCGATCCGTGCGTCTCGCAAAACTATCGCGAGATTGTCAACCGTGTTGAACCAAAAATTAGCTCAACAGTAAAAACGTCTCAAGATGGAAAGAAATTTAAGAAAAGAAAGAATTGGAGTAGTTTCCAGCAACAAAATGGAAAAAACCATTGTAGTTTCGGAAACCTACAAACAAAAGCACCCGTTCTACGGGAAATTCGTTAAGAAAACGAAGAAATACACTGCACACGATGAAAATAACGAGTGCAATGAAGGTGACACAGTTCGTATCTCTGAGACGCGACCGTTGAGTAAAAACAAGCGTTGGAGATTAGTAGAAATCATAGAAAGAGCTAAGTAATATGTTACAGCAAGAATCAAGATTAAAGGTGGCAGATAACACAGGGGCTCGTGAAGCGCTGGTTATCCGTGTTTTAGGTGGTACTAAAAGACGTTATGCTTCTGTAGGAGACAAAATCGTTGTTTCCATCAAAGAAGCAACCCCTGCTGGAAATGCGAAAAAAGGAACCGTTTCCAAAGCAGTTGTAGTCCGTACCAAAAAAGAAGTTAGAAGAAAAGACGGATCTTACATCCGTTTTGATGACAATGCGTGTGTATTGCTTAATGCTCAAGGTGAGATGAGAGGAACACGTGTGTTTGGACCTGTTGCGAGAGAACTTCGTGACAAGGAATATATGAAAATCGTATCACTGGCTCCTGAGGTGCTTTAAAATTTAATTACAATGACAAAATTGAAAATTAAAAAAGGAGACAAAGTAGTTGTTTTGTCAGGATCTTCAAAAGGAACCAAAGGTTCTGTTTTGAAAGTTTTCCCAGACAAAGGAAAAGCTATTGTCGAAGGTGTGAATAAAATTAAAAAACATACCAAACCGAACGCAGAAAACCCTCAGGGAGGAATCGTAGAAACTGAAGCTCCTATTTATGTAAGCAAATTGGCTTTGGTCGATTCCAACGGAAATCCAACTCGAGTGGGTTACGAAGTGAAAGATGGTAAGAAAGTAAGAGTTGCTAAGAAAACCGGTAAAGAAATTTAATCATGAGTACAAGTACATACAAACCGCGTCCGCAAGTAAAATACCAAGAGGAAATCGTTCCGGCAATGAAAGAAGAATTTTCATATTCTTCAGTTATGCAGGTGCCTAAATTAGAGAAAATCGTATTATCTCAAGGTTTAGGAGCCGCAACTGCTGATAAGAAAATCGTTGACTATGCCGTAGAAGAAATGACTCTGATTGCAGGACAAAAAGCAGTAGGAACTATCTCCAAAAAAGACGAGGCCGCCTTTAAATTACGTAAAGGAATGCCTGTTGGAGCAAAAGTAACCCTAAGAGGAACTCAGATGTATGAATTCTTAGACCGTTTGGTTTCAGCATCTTTGCCACGTATCCGTGACTTCAACGGAATCAGTGCAAAAGGTTTCGACGGAAGAGGAAACTATAATCTGGGAATTACAGAACAAATCATCTTCCCTGAAATCAACATTGATAAAGTGAAGAAAATCCAGGGAATGGACATCACTTTCGTGACTTCTGCCAAGACAGATAAGGAAGCAAAAGCTTTGTTAGAAAAATTCGGTTTACCATTTAAAAAAGATAAAAAATAATGGCTAAAGAATCAATGAAAGCGCGTGAGCGCAAAAGAGAAGCTATGGTCGCTAAGTATGCGGAAAAGCGTAAAGCATTGAAAGAAGCAGGTGATTATGAAGGACTTCAAAAATTACCAAAAAACGCTTCACCAGTGCGTTTGCACAACCGTTGCAAATTGACCGGACGCCCAAAAGGATATATGAGAACTTTCGGACTTTCACGAGTTACATTCCGTGAAATGGCCAACCAAGGACTTATCCCGGGTGTGAAAAAAGCAAGCTGGTAAGATTTTTTTCGATGGCTGAGCCCATACTGAGTTAATCGAAGTACGAAGCCAGAGGTTTAAAATCTAGATATAAATTAATCCAATCTCGAAAGAGGTTGGATTTTTTTGTTTTATATAGTGCTATAATCGGATAGTCAACTATTTCTTGTTGATAAAATAACTAAACTCCAAAACCTTCAAATTCCACAAAGTAAGGATTTGCTTTGCACTGATTTTTTCTTCCTTAATCTCAAATGAAAATTTATTTCGAAAAGAACGAACGTATTGAGAATGCAAAATTCCTTTTGAGTCGTTTAATACGAAATAAAACCCCGGGTCACCGAACGTTTTCCCTGATGCATTTAGGATAAATTGCCCTTTCTTATCTATTTCAGGTTTCAGAATAACGGTAGCATTTCCATTGGGTAACGGAAAGGAGGCTTTGATACAAGTTTTTCCTGAAGGTATAATACAGGTGGAATATACCCCTGAAAACATAGTTGTTTCACTAGCAAGAATTGTCCTGTACCAGATTGTATATTTAATTTGAGCTGTCTTTGTATCTGAAAGTGTAATTATTTCACTTTTTAATGCTTGGGGATTTTTGATGTTTTTAGTGGGGATGTTCAATTGACCAATTCTGGTACTGAACCATTTGTTTATTAGTTTCCCTGAAATCTTAAATAAAGGGTTCCATTGAATGGCCAAATGCAATTCATAAAGTTCAGTCCTTTCGTAAAAGTCACTAATTGCTTTGGAAAGCTTACCTTGATCAGTCAGATTTAAATCATTAAATGATGGAATTAAACCCTCAGTTTCTTTCGTTTTATCAATGAATAAATTTTCATCTTTTATAATTTGACCTATAAATTCTTGCCCTGACATCCCAGGTTTTCCAAAGGGATCTAAAAGCCATTTATGTAATTCTGCGTCTATTTTTCTTCCCCAAAGAATTGCCCACTGTTGAGTTAACCAATCCTGAAATTTTTGTTTTGGAGGAGCGAATTTCATTTCAAAGAAATAATATTTGTTTTGTCATTCCAGGATCCATATTCGGCAAGGGGCTTAAATCTAAGCGTAGTGAATTGGTAATGAAAATCTTTTCTGTTTCGCTCTTTCATTGCAACTGCATGACGTTTGGGTTGTGGTACAATTCTTCCATGCACCATATCTATCATTTCTTTTTGAGATTTCCAAATAGAAAATGTGGATACTGTACGAGGAAAACGGATGCTTGCGTGTGCTATTAAAGTCCCCGGATGATCTCGAACCAATTTTTCAGTTGGTCGTCCCCAACGGATAAAACGAGGAAGTTGGGATAAACGCATGCGGGCAATTGTAACTGCTACTACGGGCTTATTTGAGTCGTAATCAAATTCTGCCTTTGGAATGTCAAATCCATCAATTTCCCCCCATTGTCTTAAATATTCAAGTCGTACATGCCAACCTTTTGAAAGTTTTTTACCAAATGAATTTTTTTCTAAAAAAAAATCTAAGGCTTTTTCATTTTCCCATTGGGCAAATACAACAACCTTTCGAAATAAAATGCGAGAAGGTGAGAACACAGGCGAACCCAATGTCATCATTGACATCAATTCCAAACGTATCAGTCCCGGAATTCGTTGTGGTTTAGGAGGGTTTAAATGCAAACCTAAAACTGAATTTAAAGGTAACTTGATAAGATGATAGGAAAAAACACTCATTTTGTTAACTGAAGGAATGTAAGTTATTTGAAAATTTTAATATTCAAATATAGTTAATTGTGAATTAGAATATAAACTTAAGATTAAACCAAAAAAAGAATTCACTATTAATTTGTCAAATAAAAAAAACTTCCTACATTTGCACGCCTAAATGTATGCCAACGTACTGGTTTCATTTAGGGAAGTTTAAGTTTAAAAGTAGATCGGTCTGTTCCGCTCTATACTGTAAAATAAACAAAATTTATGTTAACAGATCCAATTTCAGATTATCTGACGCGCATAAGAAATGCGATGTCAGCAGGCCACAAAGTAGTGGAGATCCCTGCGTCTAACCTT
>JAAYKY010000043.1 GCA_012522185.1 Flavobacteriaceae bacterium
CAACCCTAGAGTCCTGGGTTATAAAGAAAAAATAGAGGAAATCCTGGGGCGAATGGCCAAATCGCTTGAAACAGAAAATCTTGCCGACGTAAAAGCACTCATCGAAGAGCTGGAAATCGCCGACCCGGTTACCGGTTCCAAAAACTGGACAGAAGTTCGTCAGTTTAACCTGATGTTCGGAACAAAATTAGGCGCAAATGCGGAGTCCGCTATGGATCTTTACTTGCGTCCCGAAACCGCACAAGGTATTTTCGTGAATTTCCTAAACGTTCAAAAAACTTCCCGCTTGAAAATTCCGTTTGGAATTGCGCAAATCGGAAAAGCCTTTCGAAATGAAATCGTCGCACGACAATTCATCTTCCGCATGCGCGAATTTGAACAAATGGAAATGCAATATTTCGTACAACCCGGTTCTGAACTCGATTGGTACGAGAAATGGAAAGAAACCCGTTTAAAATGGCATCAGTCACTTGGTTTAGGAGATGAAAATTATCGTTTCCACGACCATGAAAAATTGGCGCATTATGCCAATGCTGCTGCCGACATTGAATTCAAATTCCCGTTTGGATTTAAGGAATTGGAAGGAATTCATTCGAGAACCGATTTCGATTTAAAAGCCCACGAAGAACATTCAGGTAAAAAATTACAATATTTCGACAACGAATTGAATAAACATTACGTCCCTTATGTAGTGGAAACTTCGGTGGGATTGGATCGTTTGTTCCTCGCGATTTTCTCCAACAGCCTGAAAGACGAACAATTGGAAGACGGTTCGGAAAGAACGGTTTTGAGCCTACCTCCTGCTCTGGCACCGATCAAAGCTGCGATTTTGCCTTTGGTCAAAAAAGATGGGCTGCCTGAATTTGCCGAAAAAATCTTCAATGAATTGCGTCTGGATTTCAATGTGATGTACGAAGACAAAGATTCCATCGGAAAAAGATACCGAAGAATGGATGCACTCGGAACGCCTTTCTGTATCACGATTGACCACGATTCATTGAATGACAATTCGGTGACGCTTCGTTACAGAGATACGATGAAACAGGAAAGAATTCCGGCAGAAAAACTGAGGGAAATCATCGACAAAGAGGTGAATATGAAATATTTGCTGGCGAAGATTTAAGTTTATTATTTTGAATTTAAAATGTCGAATTTTAAATGAAACTTCAAAGAATAAATCAAATTTTAGACGGTAGAGATTTTTCACTTCAATTTGTCAATTCTGAATATTTCTCCAATGAATATGTTGCGGATATCAGAAAAGAAAAACCGAGTGATGATTGGTTACCATTTCCTTTCAATATAGAATTACTACAGCTTAATGACATTCATTTAAAGGAGGAAGTTGTAACTGATTTTTTACTAAATAATTTCATTTTGGAATACGAGAAAGCCAAAGTTGATATTACAAACGGTTTCGGTGAAAATTTTCAATTTTCTGTCGATATATTAAAAAAATATCTTTCTGATTTTAAATTTGACAACAAATTCTCATTCCTTACAACTTACGATTTTCCGCATACATCTGAAAAAATCGTAGAACTGTATCAAATCATGAACTATATTGTGGACTACTTTTATTTTGGAATTATTCCTTTAAAAGACAAAAAAGAATTTATAACATTTGAATTTGCTTACGAATAATGCAAATCCACTTAGAAACCGAACGTCTAATCATCCGTGAAATTGAGTTATCAGATGTCGATGATATGTTTGAAATGGATTCCGATCCGGAAGTCCGGAAATACATTGACCAAAGTCCCAATCAGAAAAAGGAAGAAATAACTGATGTCATCAATTTCATCCGAAAGCAATACGAGGAAAATGGCATCGGACGTTGGGCAGTAATTGACAAAAAAACTCAAGAAATGTTGGGTTGGTGTGGTTTAAAATTCTATCGTGAACCTTTGAATGGTTTGGTGAATATTTATGAACACGGTTATCGTTTCAAACAAAAACATTGGGGAAAAGGTTATGCGACCGAATCAAGCAAAGCAATTCTAGATTGGGGTTTTAAGAACCTGAATACAGAAATCATCTACGCCATTACACATCTGGAAAACAAAGCTTCCATCCATGTTTTGACAAAATTAGGTTTTGAATTGAAAGAAGTTTTTCAATACGATGAAAATTTAGAATGCAATTGGTTTGAATTGAAAAAGGAAGATTGGAAAGATTTCAATCAAACATTGTAAACCCCGTGTAAATCATTGTGTACCTTGTGGTTCCTTCAACCAGAATATTCACAAATAAAATCTATTATTTCCTCAAAATATTCCAAGCACCTTCCACATCGCCATCTCTCAAAAGATCTTTGGCATGTCGGTGTGTATTTTCATCATTCTTAAAGAAGTCTCCTGAAAGGATTTCTACATTGCCAAGCATCGCCAAATCATTTCCTGTAAAAACCTTGCTTAAGCGGATTTCATCGGGAAGCGCATCTACACCAATTCCTTTCGTAGCCAAAGGTTTGGGAATTTCAAACAAGGAATCCCCGTTGGAATGTGTGTACCAGGACTCGCCCATTCGTCCGACCAAATCAATTTTTCTGGTATCAATCAAACCTCTTTCGTTCAGTACTGACTCATCCACATGGATCATCAAAACCTCACAAACCACCAAGGTTCCGGCTCCTCCGCCATCGCCAAGATGAATCAAATCCCGCACTTTGCATTCAAAAGAAGCTTTGGACTCTTTCACCCGAGGTGGACTAACTTTCATAGAAGGAACTTCCGTAAGTCCGGCTTTCTGAAATTCGTTTACCCCTTTTTCGTATTCCGTACTGGAAAGCGAACTCTGATGAACAATGTCATAAGAAACCGTATTTATCACGCATTCGCGAACTTCCTCTATATTTTCGAGTGTATGTTTGGTAGTAGTATTCCGAACCCTTCTCGAAGGCGAAAAAACCAAGATAGGAGGATTGGAACTGAAAACATTGTAAAAACTAAAAGGACTCAAATTCACATTTCCTTGGCTATCAACGGTACTCACAAGCGCAATCGGTCGTGGCGCAACGGCATTTTGCAAATATTGAATGGACTCCGCCGGTGTAACCTGCGAAGTGTCGATGGTTTTGATCATGTTTAATTTTTTTGAATTTCAAAGATAAGAATATGCTTTGAAATGGATGCGGTTTTGAATCGGGCAAGGGATAGTAGTGGAAATCCTTTTTTGATCGTTGACTGAGACTCGAAGGCAAGGATTCAAAAAAGATTGAAACGGATAGTCCGGTGACGTTGCGCGATAAAATGTAATGAAATCTCAATGGAGAAATCGCAACGGCATGCCCCCAAAACTTTTAACATGAAATTATAATTACTTAACATTTAATGGTTTGATGCTTGTAAATAATTAATCAAATCAAAAAATTAAAATTATGAACAGGTTAGAATTAGAAGGAAAATGGAACCAAGTGAAGGGCGCCTTCAAGCAGAAATATGGAGAATGGTTTAACGACGATGAAGCTTTTGCTGACGGTAAACTTGACGAAGTGATCGGGAAAGTTCAGGAAAAAACCGGACGTACCCGTGAGCAAATCGAACAGGAAATCAATGATTGGGAAATCTAATTCCATTCTGATTATCATGTTCAGATTCCCTTTTCAGTTTTGGAAAGGGAATTTTTTGTGCCTTGAATTCTGAATTCTTTAATTTTGTGCAAAATCCATTCATGAAACGACTTGACGAACGAATTGCCTTTCCGGATTATGCTGAAACCGATCGGTTTGGCATCATTGCTTATGGTGGTGATTTGAGTCAGGAACGACTGAAATTGGCCTATCAGAAAGGGATTTTCCCTTGGTTCAATGAAAACGAACCGATTTTATGGTGGTTTCCCGATCCACGTTTTGTTTTATTTCCAAACGAATTGAAGGTTTCTAAATCCATGCAAAAAGTTTTGCGAGAGAAGCATTTTCAATTTACAGAAAATCAGGCGTTCGAACAAGTCATTGAAAATTGTCGCCGAATTCATCGGCCCGGGCAAGAAGGAAGCTGGATTACCGATGAAATGATGCAAGCTTACATTGGGCTTCATCGCGCCGGTCTGGCCAAAAGTGTAGAAGTCTGGCAAAATAAGGAATTGGTTGGCGGATTTTATGGGATGGATCAGGGCAATGTTTTTTGTGGCGAAAGTATGTTTGCCAAAGTTTCCAATGCTTCAAAAGCGGGATTTATTCATTTCGTTCAAAAATATTCGTCCAAATATCAACTCATCGATTGTCAGGTTTACACGGCTCATCTGGCAAGTCTCGGCGCAAGGGAAATTCCCGCAAAAGAATTTTTAAATTACCTCAATCCCTGATTACTTCCGGTATTTCACCAGCATACAATAGAGTTCGTAGAGGATGATAAACGGAAAAGCGATGATGATCAAAGCTTCGTTTGCTATTTTTTTCATTGGGTAAAAATAAAAAAAGCAATTCATTTCTGAATTGCTTTTGAAAACTTGGTAGACCCACAGGGATTCGAACCCCGACAAACGGTACCAAAAACCGGTGTGCTACCGTTACACCATGGGTCTGCCTTAAATTGCGAGTGCAAATATAATTGAAATATTCATTCTTCCAAAAAAGAATTTAAGTTTTTTCTTATTCCCATTCAATTGTAGCGGGTGGTTTAGACGAAATATCATAGGCAACCCGATTTATTCCCCTGACTTCGTTGATGATACGATTGGAAACAATTTCCAGAAATTCATAAGGTAATTTTGACCAAGTTGCCGTCATAAAGTCAATTGTGTTGGCCGAACGTACCACTGCGGTATATTCGTAAGTTCTCTCATCGCCCATCACACCCACCGATTTCACCGGTAAAAGCACGACGAAAGCCTGACTTACCTCGTCGTATAAATTATGTTTGTACAATTCCTGAATGAAAATATCGTCTGCTTCTTGTAAAATTCTGACTTTTTCTTCGTCCACTTCGCCTAGAATTCTGATGCCCAATCCCGGTCCCGGAAATGGATGACGATACACCAGTTCTCTCGGGATTCCCAGCTCCACGCCTACTTTCCGAACTTCGTCTTTGAACAATTCGCGAAGCGGCTCCAAAAGTTTCAATTTCATTTTTTCAGGCAATCCACCTACATTGTGGTGCGATTTAATGGTTGCCGAAGGTCCTTTGACTGATTGGGACTCGATGACATCGGGATAAATCGTTCCTTGTGCCAGGAATTCGGCATCTTCAAATTTATGGGATTCCGCATCAAAAACTTCAATGAATTCACGTCCGATTGTTTTTCGTTTCTCTTCCGGATCGGAAATTCCTTTGAGTTTCGACATAAACTGCTCTCTTGCATCGATCATTTTGATATTCATATGGAAATGCTTTCCGTAATTTTCCATCACTTTTTTGCCTTCGTCTTTTCGCAAAAGTCCGGTATCGACAAAGATACAATTCAGTTGATCGCCGATTGCTTTATGTATTAGAACCGCCGCAACCGATGAGTCCACACCGCCCGATAGTCCGAGGATTACTTTTTTATCGCCCACAACTTCTTTGATTCTTTGAATTTCATTTGAAATAAAATCGGTGAGCTGCCAGTTTTTCTCGCACTGACAAATAGTAAACACAAAATTCTCAATCATTTTACTTCCGAATTCGGTATGAGAAACTTCCGGATGGAACTGAACGGCATAAATTTTCTTTTCTTCGTTTACAATCGAAGCTATGTCCACATTGGACTTTCCTGCGATTTTAAATCCTTGCGGAATTTCCGAAACCTCATCAAAATGACTCATCCAAACTGTGGAAGTTTGGGGTACATTTTGGAATAATTCACTCGGTTCGATGATGCTGAATTCCGATTTCCCATATTCGCCCTTCTCTCCTTTTTTCACTTTTCCGCCCAAAAGATGAGCTGTAAGCTGCATTCCGTAGCAAATTCCCAAAACCGGAATATTTTGTTCGTACAAAGCTTTATCGACCAAAGCGGCGTTCTCGGCCGAAACCGAAGAAGGTCCGCCCGATAAAATAATTCCTTTTGGGCTTTTACTTAGGATTTCATCCAAAGAAGCATGGAAAGGCAGAATTTCGGCATAAACACCAAATTCACGTATTCTCCTAGCAATTAATTGATTGTATTGTGAACCGAAGTCCAAAATGATGATTCCGTTTGTCATTGTGCGAAGTTTGCGCAAAAATAAGGTTTTCTGAGTAGAATTCCCGTTGAAATTTAAGTTAATGGAACCGGATTTTAACTTTGACAAAGTTTTATTCGGTACGATGAGAACTTTGTCAAAGTTCACAGGAGAGAGCCCTGACAGAGTTTGAAACCCTGCCAAGGCTAAAATACTTATTCCAACAACTTCTTAATCTCCGCATCTCCTTGCAAATTCCGCATTTGCCGTTCGACCCATGCGGCTCTTTTGCTGACATAACTACTCGGTGGATTGACCCGATATTTTTTCGGATTAGGCAAGTTCACAATGATACGTGCGGCTTCATTTCGGGTGAGTTGAGTGGCTGGCTTTTTGAAATAGCGTTGCGAAGCGGCTTCAATTCCAAAAGTACCGATTCCGGTTTCCGACACATTCAGGTACATTTCCAGAATTCGCTCTTTGCCCCAGATCAATTCGATCATAAACGTAAAATAAGCTTCCAGGCCTTTTCGGAACCAAGATCTTTTCTGCCATAGAAATACATTTTTGGCGACTTGTTGGGAAATCGTACTGGCGCCGCGCAATTTTCTGCCTTCATTTTTATCGTTGAAATCCAGCGCTTTTTCGATTTGTTTTTTATCAAATCCATTGTGAGATGCAAACAACTGATCCTCCGAAGCAATCGCTGCGAGCTTTACATGATTGGGCATTTCCTCCCAAGAAATATAATCGCGCGAAAGCCCGTGCCCCTCGATTAGACTATTGATTTGGGTAATCGTAATTGGTGGATTGATCCATTTCAGGGCAATGATGTAAACCAAATGTCCGATGAATAGGATGAGAAAAGTTCGCTTGATGAGTTTCCAGAGTCGTTTCAATTCATTTAATTTTTAAATTTCCGGATTTCTTCTTCCGTCCCAAATGCTTAAAATCCAGATTTCATCCTCAACTACTTCATAAAAAATCAGATAAACATTGACCACCCTAACCCTGACATTGGGAACATCTGTTTCCGTCCCCAATTCAGGATTTCCTTTCTTTCAAATGCAGCTTTTTCAGACCAAATTATTTCCCTAACCATTCATCCAGATCTTTTTCAACTTCCTCATTTGTTAAAAATTTTCCGTTTTTAATGTCTTGCCGCCCCGCTTCTATGGCTGCTTTTTGTTTTTCATTTAATTTAAAAACCTGCGATTCAGTCTGCATTCCAAGCACTTTAACCACATCTTCTAAAAGATTTAAGTCTTCCGTTTCTGTAATTTTGGAAATTATATTCTTTTTTAATTCAATTGTGCCCATCTTTTGATCTTTCTATCAAATTTACAAAAAATATGTTTTTTTTTATTAAAAATAGGAACGTTAGCTTACCCAACTCGAAAGGGATTTTTTTTCAACCCATTTTCCATTAACGTATTCGTAAATCCTCGTTTCACCACCTCCACATAAATTTCCGCAATAACTTCCAATTTCAACATAAGCCAAATCAAATGTTTCATTAAATATAGGTTTCCCTATAAAACAATATTCATTCTCGCAATTTGTATCAAGCCAATTACTGAAAACGGTTCTTCCATCTTTTGAATTATTAATAATTTCATCAATTTTCTTTTGAGTTATGATCTTCTTTTGTGGAAATAAATCCGCTGTAATTTGAAAATCATCATGTAATTGGACTTGCAAACTGAGATGTAGCGTATCCATTATACCTAATTGTTTTTGCAAATATTCCTCAAAATCTTCCTCTATCAGGTGAATAGCACCTGCCTTTTTATTTTCTAATATGCAATTTGCCGATAAGTACCCATCACCTTCATCCTTAATAATCTGCATTATTAATTCCGTTGATTTCCGAGTATCTAATTCCTCAAACTTTTTCAAATCTTTTTGGCAACTAAAATTCAAAAAAAGAATTATTGATAAAATGAAAAACAATTTGCTCATTCTTTCTACATAATAATATTAGCTTCAATCCAATCCAATGTCATTCCTATAATATTCATAATCGAAATGAATTCTTTTTACATTTTCATAAGCGATTTCCCGGGCCACTTCCATGGTTCCGCCTATTCCGACTACGTTTACTACTCTTCCGCCGGAAGTCAAAACTTTTCCGTCCGATAATTGAGCGCCGGCAATGAAATAAGGAGATTGCACATTTTCCAGTCCGCGGATTTCAAAACCTTTTTCATAATTCAATGGATAGCCGCCTGAAACCATTACCACACAACAAGCCTGCTGATTGGAAAATTCGAGTTTAAAGTGTTCGCCTCGATTGGATTTTTTAACGATTTCATACAAATCATTTTCCAACAAAGGCAAAGTCGCCTGGGTTTCAGGATCGCCCATTCGCAAGTTGTATTCGAGCAAATAAACGCCTTTGGTCGTAATCATCAATCCGAAGAAAATTACGCCTGAAAACAATAAATTCTCTTCCAACAATCCTTTCAAAGTCGGTTGGAGAATATCGGTTTCGAAAGCATCAAAATGTTCACGTTTAAACGAAGGATTGGGAGCTAAAACGCCCATTCCGCCAGTATTCAGACCGACTTCTCCTTCGCCAATTTTTTTATGGTCTTTGGCCGAAACAAAAGGAACAATCTCCTTTCCATTAAAAAACGATAGAATGGAAGCTTCAAATCCTTCCAAATATTCTTCAATCACTACTTCGCTTCCCGCTTCGCCAAAGGTTTTGTCTTCCATGATTTCTAAAACAGCTTTTTTAGCTTCTTCGAAATTCTGACAGATGATGACACCCTTTCCGGCTGCTAGTCCACTTGCTTTTACGACAATCGGGAATTCCTGCGATTCCAAATATTCGATTGCCAGCATCGGACCTTGAAAAGTTTTATATCGGGCGGTTTTCACTCCGTTTTTTTGCATAAAATCTTTGGCAAAAGCTTTGCTTGCTTCCAACTGTGCCGCCTTTTGATCCGGACCGAAAATTTCCATTCCGGCTTCTTTGAACATATCCACAATTCCACGGGATAATTCATCTTCCGGTCCTACAAAAGTCAAATCGATTTTTTCTTCTTTGGCAAAATCCCGGATTTCCTCCAATGATTTCAGGGAAATGTTTTGTCCGAGCTGAGCTGTTCCAGCATTTCCGGGAATGAAAAAAAGTTCGAGTTCTTGGTTTTTCTTTTTAAAATCTTCGGCAAATTTCCATCCGATAGCGTGTTCGCGACCTCCGGAGCCGATGACAAGAATTCGGGTTGGAGGTTGGGAGTTATGGGTTGTGAGTTGAGAGTTTTGAGTTATGGGTTGTGAGTTGTCCATTTTTGAAAATTATCTTATAAAATACAAAGATTGAAAATTCAAATTCAATTTCATTAAAAAAAACCGTTGATTTTTTCTAACCACATAGTTCTAGAGCGAACTGAAATATAAATAGGAACATCAATAATTTAACTTTGTCAAAGTACTTTCTCTCTGAATAAAACTTTGACAAAGTATTACAAGTATTACAAACTTAAGTTTTTTCTAATTCAAAACTCAAACAATATTACCTCTTCTGTTCAATCACCGGTGGCATCGCTTGCGGTTGTTTATTTCCCTGATGACAGGTAAAGCAATTGACCTGAAACTCTTTTGGGTTCTTTGTTTTGAAATATTTTTTGTTGATGCCCCTAGTCATTTTCATCATTTCACGGGCAACGTCTTTGTGTTTGTTTTCATCACTTGAAAAATCCATTTTCCCATCGGCACCCGGCGCATGACAGAAACTACATTTCACACCCAAGGAAGCATTGAAATTCCGCATCACGCCCATCAGCTCCTCTTCTGAAATGTCTTTGGGCAAGATTTTCAGGTTGGAATATTTACGATTGGGTTTTACTTCGTAACCTCGGTCTTCTTTGTTTCCGACGAAACTGTAAAAAACTGAAGTTGAAATCATAAGAGCTATTAGAAAATAGATTTGTTTTTTCATGGATTAATTTTTTGCTAAAACTAAGGATTCTTAGGATGAGACAAAGCGTCTGATGAAATTTGAATTAATTCTAAACAATTCTATATGCGAAGTTTGAATTACGAAATTCGAGGTTAGCATTGCGAAGGGTGTTAAAAACCACCTAGCTACATAGTTTTGGAGCACATTCAAGTTTTTATAGTATGCTTCCGCAGGATAGAATCACGATATGCAAATACTACATTAATCCAAATTGACAGGATAAGAGGAGATTTACAATAGAGGATCGGAAATGCGAAGGGCATCTTCTATTACCTAAGCCAATATTAAAAACTCATCTCTCTGTTCTGAGTTTTGAAAGGTGAGCGAACATTCAAAAACAATTCGAAGAAAATAAAACTTTTTAAAAAATGCTTCTAAAGCATTGGAGTTGAATTTCAATTTCAATGATTTGGAAAATTCAGGATAGATTTCAATTTCGTTCGTTTTTAAATTTACCGAGGACGGAATCAGATTCGTCAGAATGAACACATTAAATTTCCCCGGCAAGAAATGAATTTCATCACGTCCAACTGCTAAATCAATTTTGCAGGGAATGGAAAAATTATACGACAATTTACTTTTGCTCACGACATGAATTTCTACATTTTGAAAGAATTTCATTTCAGGATTGGTTTTCAGATTTCGCTTGATCCGATTTCCTTTTTTAAAAAGCCAAAAAGAAATTCCGGCGAAAATTAAAAAAATCCCGAGCCAACAGAATACAATGGGAAGAAAAGGATTGATTTGAAAATAAATCAGGTTTAAGTTGAAAATCATAGAGGCAAATTAATAAAAAAATCTAAAAAACCTCCAAGGTTTTGGAAACCATGGAGGTTTAATATTTATACAAATTCAACTTTAAACATTGAACTTTCAACGCTTGTCCGCCGTAGGAGGATTAAACTTCATTTTTTAATCAATGTAAGAAATGACGCATTCCTGTAAAGACCATTGGAATTCCGTGTTCGTTACAAGCCTCAATACTTTCCTGATCTTTCATGGAACCGCCCGGCTGAATAATCGCTGTAATTCCATTTTCGGCAGCGAAATCAACCGTATCACGGAACGGAAAGAAAGCATCTGAACCCAAAACCAATTCTTCAGCTTGTACCCGTTTCGCTCGTTCGATGGCTTGTTGCGCTGCCCAAATCCGGTTGGTTTGTCCACCTCCGATTCCGAAAGCTTGTCCGTTGGTCGCCACTACAATCGCATTGGACTTTACCCATTTCACGATTTTCTGCGCAAATACCAAATCGGTCATTTGTTTTTCGGTCGGTTGTTTGTCCGTTACCACTTTCAAATCGGTTGAAAATTGATTGTCAAGACTTTGAACCAACAGACCGCCGTCCACTTTGGCATAACTCACGCGATCTGAAACCGGATTATTTACTTTGATAATTCTTAAATTCTTCTTGGATTTGAAAACTTCCAAAGCCCCTTCTGTAAAGGCAGGCGCAATGACAATTTCCAGAAATATTTTGTTTAATTCTTCGGCTGTCGATTCGTTCACTTCCGCATTGAAAGCAATGATTCCACCAAAAATCGACACCGGATCACATTCATAAGCTTTCTGATAAGCCTCATCCACCGAATTTCCAATCGCAACTCCACAAGGAGTCGAATGTTTCACTGCGCAACAAGTGATTTCTTCGAATTCCGATACGACTTTGTACGCCAAATCCATATCGCGAATGTTGTTGAAAGACAATTCCTTTCCTTGTAAATATTCGAAATCTTTCATGGCGCCGTTTCGGGTTTTATCGACATAATAAGCCGCTTTTTGATGCGGATTTTCGCCATAACGAAGATCCATCGACTTTTCGTAAGAAGACTCCAGAAAATGCGGAAATTCATCGTTCAGAATATAAGACGAAATCGCGGCATCATAAGCTGCAGTCAAGTTGAAAACCTTTCCGGCAAGGAGTCGGCGGGTTTCCAGTTTGGTGGAACCGTTTTCTTCTATTTCTTTTTGAATTAATTCATAATCATTGGCATCGGTTACGACCGTTACATCGTAAAAGTTTTTGGCCGACGAACGCAACATGGAAGGTCCGCCGATGTCGATGAATTCAATCATTTCGGCTTCGGAAAGTCCCGTGTTCATTTTGGCAAAGAACGGATACAAATTCACGATGACAATGTCAATCGGGTTGATGTTGTGTTCCTCCAAAGTTTGCATGTGATTTTCATCGGATCGTCGCGCCATGATTCCACCATGAATGGCTGGATGAAGCGATTTCACTCGTCCGTCCAGGATTTCAGGAAAACCGGTAACCTCTTTGACTTCGGTCACCTGGATTCCATTGTCTTGAAGGTGTTTGAAAGTTCCGCCTGTCGAAAGGATTTTGTATCCTTTTCCGGCGAGAAAATTCGCGAATTCAATTAAGTTGGATTTGTCCGAAACACTGATGAGTGCTTGTTTTTGCATTTTGTTTGTTTTTAAAGTTATGTTTGGCGAAAATCGAGGTTCGAAGTTCGAAATTCGCTTGTTTTTGCATGCTAAAGTTAGAAGTTAGGAGTTAGAATTTAGAAAATTAAAACCCTAACTTGTTGTTAATATATAATTTGTGTTTTCTATTAAAAATTGAAAACATCATTTCTTATTCTTCAGTTTATCATTCATCTTTTTTAGGATACTTACTATAATGGCCGTTAATTCATTAGCTTCTTTTAATAAATCATCAACATCTGCCCATTTTAATTCCTGAATTATTTCAAGCCAATAGCAACATTCATCAACTTCCTCTAAAACAATTTAAAGTTTAGCTACAAACTCTTTATCACTTCTGGCACGACGAGAAGCGCAAAAATTAGCTCCAACCGAAGTACCACTCTTAACCAATTGATAGGCCGTAACTTTTCGGGCTACAGAAAGAGGCATACTTTCAATTAAATTAATAATACGAATTGAAAATCTTTTCGTTCTGACTTTTAAATCTTCATTCATGACTTATTATTTAAAAAATTAAACTTCAACTTCTAACCTCTGACTTCTAACCTCTAACTTCTAACCTCTGACTTCTAACTTCTAACCTCTAACCTCTAACTTCCTAATCGCCTCAACCATTATCATCTTTTCCACTTCCGCTACTTTCCGTTGTAGGTCTTCCACTGTATCGCCTTTTTCCACTTTGAATTCTTTCTGCAAGATGATTTCGCCTTCGTCAATTCCCGGGGTTACGAAATGCACCGTTGCACCCGAAACCTCATCGCCTGCTTCCAAAACTGCCTGATGAACGTATTTCCCGTACATTCCCTTTCCGCCGTATTTGGGCAAAAGTGCCGGATGGATATTGATGATTTTGCCCTGCCATTTCTCAACGAATTCTTTGGACAAAATCGAAAGAAATCCCGCTAAAACAATCAGGTCGATGTTTTCTCCTTCTAAGTTATGGTCGGCATCTTCCGAAAAACTTTTCCGGTCTTCGAGCAGATAAGTCGGGAGGTCATAATCCAGCGAACGCTCCACGGCATAACAATCGCGGTCGGCCATGACCATTGCGATTTCGAGGTTTTGAAGTCGGCCGTCCTCAACGGCATCTATAATGTTTTGTAAATTAGTTCCCGAACCGGAAACGAAAACGGCTATTCTCATTTCTTTTGTTGTATAATGTATAATTGTAGAAAGTAAATTGTATAATTTCTTGGGACACAAAGATAGAAATTTCGAAAGGAGAACTCAGGATTTGGAAAGGAGAATTTTTAGGGAGTTCAAACTAAATTTGCGTTTTTCTTAATTGAGGAAAGCAGTTTTAGAAAATATTGAGCACCATCTTCACCCCTTCTTCTTTTAGCTTCTCAAACTCTTGGAATAATAACTTATTCCCTTCTGATAATTTTTTGGTTTCTTCAAGTAGCTCAGACATTCCCAATAATTTCTGTATAAAGTTTTTCATAGAGTTTATTTATGTTTATGTTTTGTATGTTTTTTTAATTAAACGTTTTAAAAGAATCAGAAGAGGACTTTGAGTGTTTTCTATTGTTGGCAATAAAATTATTCGACATTGTATGTAGTGATAAAGTAATTGATATATTGTTTTAAATACGTCCCTAAATAATAAGGCAAATTCATTAACAAGTAAGGTTTCCCTTCTGGGGTAACGGTTTCTTCAATGCTGAATTTTCCTCCATACATTCTGACGGCGAAATGATGAGGAGCTTGATTCACAAATTGGTGTAAGGATTTCAAACTTCCCGTTTTTCCTGATTTGATTTCAACAGGAATCAGGAATTTTCCGTGAGCAATAACCAAATCCACTTCTGCTGATGATTGGGTTTTGTCCCGAACCCAAAAGTTGGTCTTTTTGTAATCTGTAATGTTCAAAGACAAAACTTCCTGATTGATAATGTGGGGTATAATCGCTCCTTTGTATGCTTCGCTAAGGTCTTTCATCAGTAGCAAATCGGCTTGAATATTCAAGTCAAAATTTAAAATCCCGGTATCCAAAAATTGTAATCGGGGAGATTTTTTATAATCCGGAAGAATAGGCGGCTCTACATTGGTGCAAGGATAAATTACCTGAATGACCTTTGCGGCATCTAAATTATTGAATGCCTCGCTCACTTCCCTCGACTTATAATTGGAATGTCCAAAATTTTGAAATTTAATCCGTTGGTCAACAAATGATGCAGCGGTATTGACGATGTGTTTCATCACATTTTCTTCCGATTTACTACCTGCGTATTTTATCACATCGTCTTTGTAGGTATTCCAAATACTTTCATAAATCTGCGGAAGTACTAATAAATCCTGATTGGCAACGTAGTTGGCAACAATTTCAGGCATCCCTCCAATAATACAATAAGTATGAAACTCTTTCATCAAAAGTTCGTGGGCAATGTCGTCAACGGGAACATTCCGAAATCGTTCCAATAAATTATTTTTTCCTTGTGCTTCAAGATATTCCTGGAAATTTAAAGGAAACAGATACAGATAATTAATCCTGCCTACCGGATAATTTTTAGTTTTCTTTAAAGTATGCTCCAGCAAAGAACCTGCAGCAATCACATTTAATTCCGGCAAGTCCTCATAAAAATAGCGCAAAAAAGAAATAGCTTTTTCAGACTCTTGAATTTCATCAATAAAAAGCAGTGTTTGGGGGAATTCTTTTGGAGAAATTTCGTTTTTTAATGCCAAAAAATTGATCAATTCCTGCACACTATTACTCCGTTCTATGAGATTGGCATCGTCACTTTTTTCTAAATTAAGTTCTATAAAATGGGTATAACTTTTCCCGAAACTACGAATCAAGGTCGTTTTTCCTACTTGCCGAGCTCCTCGTAGTATCAGTGGCTTGGCATTGGAACTCGTTTTCCACTGAACTAACTCATCAAAAATATGTCGCTTAAAATTCATTCTTATCACAAAACAAACCCAAATGTACTCAATTTATGTAACAAAACAAAGGTGATTTATTTGTTATTTTGTAACAAAACAAAGGCAGTTTCTCTAATGGCTCCATTTATGTTTTTTCACAAAACTACTCACGGTCAATCTGTGAACTCCCAAAATCCTGCCGATAGCAGAATAAGACACTCTTTTGTCCAAAAGTTCTTGTATCTTCTTTTCTTGACCGGTGAATTTGGTTTTGGCAGATTTACTTCCTTTCGGTCTTCCTAAAATTACACCTTCTGCTCTTTTTCTTTCCAATGCTTCTTTGGTACGTTGAGAAATGAGATTTCTTTCAATTTCAGCTGATAAACCAAAAGCAAAAGCCAATACTTTAGAATTTATGTCACTTCCCAAACGGTAATTATCCTTGATTGTCCATACTTTAATGTCTTTATTCATGCACTCATTTAAAATCCCCATAATCATCAAAAGGTTTCTACCCAAACCTGACAATTCTGAACAAATTAAAATATCGTCTTTTTTCATTTTTTTGAGTAGCTTTCCGAGTTCTCGTCTTTTTAATTTTTGTGTTCCTGAAATGGTTTCATCAATCCATTTATCAATTTTTATATTTTGTTGATTACAAAACCTTTCAATTTCAAATCGTTGATTTTCTATCGTTTGTTTGTCAGAACTAACCCTAATGTAACTATAAACCATTTTATTATGCAGTTTTTGTCTAAATTATATTGTATAAAGTAATTCATTTAGACATATATAGTCGATAAGAAAGAGATATTTATTTTGGGCGTTTGTTTTTGACAAGTTTTTCAGAAATTGAAAGCAGACGTTGGGATGTGTTTGAAGTTATAAATCGAAACAAAAAAATAGAAGGTGGAAGATACCCAAACAAGAAACTAAAACAGGTTGCAAACCTCGTCAAAGTGCAAAGTATTACTTCTGATAAAATTATTGACGGAGAATACCCTGTAATTGCAGGTGGGCAAACAAGTCCTTTCAGGCATAATCAATTTAATTTTGAGGGAAATATAATTACGATGAGTGCTTCAGGCGCCTATTCAGGCTATGTTTAGCATCACGATTATCCGATTTTCGCTTCGGATTGTACCGTAGTTTTCACAAAAAATGAAAACGAAATTTCATCAGTTTTTCTCTCTGAAATTTTGAAATTGAAACAACAGGGGATTTACATAGTGAATATTGTTGACTGGAGAAAGCGAAAAACCTTGTCAAGGTTGATTTTCGGACAATTTTAAAGTTGTGGTTTAAATTTGGCCTAAAATTTCTCGTAAAACGAATTTTAAAATAAATACTTTCTTATCAATTAAATGATAATTTAGAGAAACAGGCAAAAGCGATTTATGATTATTGGTTTATACAGAATGCTGATGAGAAGTGGGAAGTGAAGACTATTGACAAGGTTGCGCAAACAGGTTCAGGTGGCACTCCGAA
>JAAYKY010000006.1 GCA_012522185.1 Flavobacteriaceae bacterium
GATAAACATCAGCCGTAATCTTATTTTTCTCAATAAACTTTTTGACTTTCGTATCCAATTGCTTTTTACTGTCCATGGAAACCAAAATCAACTTGAAGTTGGGATGATCCTTGAACTCTTCGTTGACTTCCATGAAATCAGGTAATTCTTCGATGCAAGGTTTGCACCAAGTCGCCCAAAAGTTCACAACATAAAGTACATCATCTTCTTTTTGAATGACCGATTTTAATTCATCGTAATTGACCACTTTTAGCACTTGTGTGGATTCTTGGCCGTTGCAACTCAAGAGAAATCCCATCGTCAGGAGCAGAAATAAATTTTTCATAAACGCAAGATTTGCAAAAACTATACTACAAACGTATAATTCTAATAATTTAACTCAAATTAAACTTTGTCAATATTTTAATTGCAAAATCATTTAAGAATTCATGATTTCTTCAATTTCTTCTACCGTAATCGGAATGTTTTTCATCAGATTTTTTGGTGTGCCCGAGGCTTGGATGACATAATCATCTTCAATTCGAATTCCTAAATTCTCAGCCGGAATATAAAACCCTGGTTCATTAGTGAAAACCATACCTTCCACAAAATCATCCGACAGAATTCCATAATCATGGGTATCCAACCCCAAATGATGGGAAGTCCCGTGCATCATGTATTTTTTGTAGGCCGGCCAATCCGGGTTTTCATTTTGCACATCGGCTTTGTCAATCAATCCCAGATCGAGCAGGGCAGAAGTGTAAACTTTCCCCATCTCTTTGTGGAAATTATACCAATTATTTCCAGCAACTAACAAGTTTTCTGCTTCGTTTTTACAATTCAAAACCGCATTGTAAATCTCTTTCTGACGATCTGAAAACTTTCCATTGACCGGAATTGTCCGCGTCATATCAGACGAATAATTGGCGTATTCCGCGCCTACATCCAGCAATAAAACATCGCCGTCTTTGCATTGCTGATTGTTTTGGATATAATGAAGCACATTGGAATTGTACCCACTCCCGATGATAGGTGTGTAAGCAAATCCTTTGGAACGGTTTCTTAAAAATTCATGCGCAAATTCAGCTTCGATTTCGTATTCCCAAACACCGGGTTTTACAAACGCGAGAATTCTTCGAAATCCTTTCTCGGTGATGTCACAAGCTTTCTGAATCAAATCAATTTCTTCCTGTTCTTTGATCGAACGAAGTCTCTGTAAAATCGGATTGCTTCGCAAATAAGTATGTCCCGGAAAATCATTTTTCATTTTTTTGATGAAACGGTCTTCACGGGTTTCTACTTCAATTGTCGCCCGATAATGTTCGTTCGTATTCACATAAACATTCTCAACTTCATTCATCAACTGACGAAAAACTCTTTGGAAATCCTGTAACCAATAAACCGTTTTGATGCCCGAAACCTCAAAAGCCTGTTCTTTACTTAACTTTTCACCTTCCCAAACGGCTATATGTTCGTTGGTCTCACGAAGGAAAAGAATCTCCCGGTGCTTTTCCTCATAAGCATCCGGGAAAATCACCAAAATACTTTCTTCCTGATCTACAC
>JAAYKY010000044.1 GCA_012522185.1 Flavobacteriaceae bacterium
AGTCCTTTATTTGAAAAAATATATTTAAACTCCCAACAAAACCAACAACTTGCCTCCCTACGCGACTTTCTTTTGCCAATACTGATGAATGGGCAGGTAACTGTTCGGTAAATTATCATTTATCGAAGTGTTTACAGCAATTTTATTATCGATATTCTTTATGATATCGGCAATTTTCTTTTGTGTCTCCAAATCCGGCAATAAGATTTTGAGATTGTAATAACTGTCAAAAGTCATACTTGGCACACCTGTTCCGGTATTTAGCTTTTCTAAGTTCAATATTTTCAAATAGTTGTATAGAAAGTACGGTTCAACTAATGTTGTGTTAATTTCAGTATAATACAAGGTGTCCACAGTCCAAAAAGGCTTATCGGAGAATTGAATGTTATTCAAAGTTCCTTTTCTTGGGAGTAGAACACTCTCTTTTTCATATAAAGAATGGTTTCCGTATCGCATTATTCCACCACTTCCATAGATAGGAATATCGCCATCGCCGACCCGTTTATGGTCTTTGCCATTTTTAATTTTCAACAAAACTTTTAGGAGGTATTCTCTCATAAAATCACATCAATTTTCAGTTTGAAATCCTTCGTCAATCATCCATTTTTCACGCAAACGGAAAGCGGGTATGGTTTGCCGCTTGGCTTTGTTGGCGGCAATATTGGGTTTTATACCGTTTTGTGAAGCCCACAACGAAAGCGGAATGATCTTTTTGGCAGTCAGCATCGTAATTCTTTTGTGCAATGCTTCCTGCAAAAGTACCGCAAAAAGCTGGGTAAAACCTCCGAAATTCATCGTAACGGGGTATTTTGTAAAAAGCGGATAATAATCAGTGAACTTGCTTTTGTTTTGGATAATGATAGGGGGCAGTCCTTCATTCATTAATTGTAAATTAATCAATACTCTTCCTAATCTTCCGTTGCCATCTCCAAATGGATGAATGGTTTCAAACTCTGCGTGAAAATGGGCCATTTTATCCAGAAAATAACGGTCGTTGTCTTGGTTGTACTCCTCAACCAAATCTTGCATCAAACTATTGACAAACATCGGGTTTGCACCGAGATGATTTCCAACTCTTACCCATTCTTTGCCGCTTCTGAAACGTCCTGCAATATTATCTTCAATATTGGTAAGCAAGGTTTTGTGTAAATCCAAAATTAATTTTACACTTAATTTTTGATGAGGTTTTTCGAGCAAGCTTTCGGTAATTTTTGCCAAATTTTTTGCTTCAAAAACTTCACGGATATTGACTTTTCGTTGCAATTCGCCACCTTCCAATATTTTTTCAGTGTCTTCCAGAGTCAGCGTAGAATTTTCAATCGCATTGGAGTTATACACCATTTCGGGAATTTCAGCCAATGCGATTTCCTTCAAAAGAGTTTCATTCCCTTTTGAGAGTTCCGTATACCGCTCTTGTAATGCCGCTATTTTATCTTTGGTTGACTGATAAATCATCAGGAAAACTTTGACCAAAGATAATCAAATACCGTGAAAAGCTATCGAAATAACACAAAAATCACGTAATTAATCGGCTCATTTTTTAACTAATGTATTTTCGGTGAGAAATTTTTACATTGGTTTGTTGTACCTGGGCATAGTTCAGAGTAGTGTCAATTTTTACATGTCCTAATAACTTTTGGACTTGTTCGATAGGCATTCCTTTATCAATCGCCATTGTAGCTAAGGTTCTCCGAAATTTATGCGGATGCACTTTGTCAATTTTAGATTTTGCTCCTAATTTTCGCAGCATATTTTCAACCCCTGCAATTGAAAGACGTCGATGAGGTTGGTGTAGAGAAACAAAAAGTGCTTTGTTGGTATCTGTTCTTTTTTTCAAGTATTTTAGCAGATGCAACTTTGTCCGGGCATCAAAATAAACTTCCCGCTCTTTGTTCCCTTTTCCGGTTACAATGCAAGATCGTTCGTGAAAATTAATGTCTTCCCGGTTTATTTTGACCAATTCTCCAACTCTTATTCCTGTAGAATAAAGTAGTTCCAGTAGAGATAAGTCTCTGATTTCATTAGTATTGTCTCTTAAAATTTCAATTTCCTCATCTGTCAAAACCTCTTTTATGGTTTTTGCAGTTCTGATTCTGTTAATCCTTCTCACCGGAGATTTAAGAATGTAATTTTCGTCCTCTAGCCAAGAAAAAAAACTCGAAAAGATTCTTCGGATATTGTCTATTGTAACCTGACTAGATTTCTTTTTTTCCTGATAGTCCGACAAGTAAAATCGTAAATCATTGGTCGAAATATCCACTATATCTTTGTCCAGTTTCTGAAATAGCATTTCGATAGTTGACAGGTAATATTTTAGTGATTTTTCAGAACAGCCTTCTATTTTTTTTGAAGAGATAAAGAGGTTTAAAAGACTGGCATTATCAGTTTTCTCACCCGGACTTTCTTTATGCTGCACAAAGTCAACAGAATGAAAAGTTTGATGAATTACTTTTTCCAACATCATTAATTGTTGAAAGTTTAAAACGGTTTGCATAGCATTGATGATTTCTTGCTTCATTAATTCCTTCATTTTTATATTTTCTAAAATTTCAGAAAGCAAAGGAATGAAAACCAAGAGAAGCAAAGTTGTTCGATAAATGATAATTTA
>JAAYKY010000045.1 GCA_012522185.1 Flavobacteriaceae bacterium
ATTTTATAAATGTCTTAATATTGGGCTTTTAAAATTATTAAATTAATAAAATACGCCCGATATATGAAGATGAATTATGAAATCGATGAAATTGACAAAACGATATTGATGTTTCTAATCGAAAATACCCGAATGCCTTTTACTGAAATAGCTAAAAAAATGAATGTTTCGGCAGGAACGATTCATGTGCGGGTTAAAAAGCTCGAAGATGCGGGAATTATCAAAGGAACCACTTTGATTACAGACTATGACAAAATGGGATATCAATTTGTTGCGTATTTGGGGTTGCTTTTGACCAAGACCAATAAAATCCAAAGTGTTTTGGATGAATTATATAAAATTCCCAATGTTACTGTGGCTCATATCGTTGCCGGAAAATACAATATATTTTGTAAAATTCGTGCTCGCGATACCAATCACGCCAAAGAATTGATATTTATGATTGATCAGATTGAAGATGTTTTACGAACGGAATCGATGATTTCTTTGGAAGAAAGTTTTAATGATAAAAACCGCTTGATGCGCGCCATTTTTGAGTAAATTTGCAGTATGAAACGTTCGATTTGGTTTAATGGCTTGATAGGTTTGATGTTGATTTTAATCGGTGGAGTTCTTTTCCGTGGTTATCGGATTTGGTCCACCAATGATTATTTATTCAAGGAACATTTTAACCTAGAAGATTCGGTGATGCCCGAATGGTATCCTTTGGTAACTCTTGGTTTGGGGCTCATCAGTTTGGTTGGAATTCTATTGGTTTATTTTTATAAACGATTAGGCGTTTACCTGACCATTGCCGGATTGTTTTTCTCCATTGTCATCCAGCCGGAATTCATGCCCGACGGCACGCTTTATTCCATGTTTACCCTTTTTGTATTCATCGGTTATGGACTCGCAGTAATCATTCCTCACTGGAAAGAATTCAAATAATTTACACAAACAAAAAATCCTGAGTGAAAGCTCAGGATTTTTAGATTATAATCTTTTCAAAGTCCGATTAATGAAAGAATTCAGCCACGTATTTTTCAGCATCGAGTGCTGCCATGCAACCCGTTCCGGCTGCGGTAATCGCTTGCCGATACACATTGTCCTGAACATCGCCTGAAGCGAAAACGCCTGGCACATTTGTTTTGGTGGATTTAGCTTCGGTTATTAGATATCCGGTTTCGTCCATATCCAAAACTCCTTGAAATAATTCTGTATTGGGTTTATGTCCGATGGCAATAAAAACGCCGTCCACAGCCAATTCCGAAACTTCATTAGTCTGATTATTGATGATTTTGGCTTTTTCAACTGCTTTATCACCTTCCAGCCCAATCAGTTCGTGGTGAAACATCACGGTGATATTGGGCGTATTGAAAACTCTTTCCTGCATCACTTTGGAAGCACGTAATTCATCTCTACGTACCAAAAGATAGACTTGCGTACATAATTTTGCCAAATAAGTTGCCTCTTCGGCTGCCGTATCACCACCTCCTACAACCGCAACCGGGCGACCTTTGTAGAAAAATCCGTCACAAGTGGCACAAGCCGAAACGCCGCTTCCTGCAAATTTGGTTTCGTCTTCCAATCCCAGATATTTCGCGGTTGCACCGGTAGAAATAATCACAGAACGCGTCTGAATTTCCTGTCCGGAACTGGAAATCACGGTATGCAATTGTCCCGGTTCTTTTGCAAGTTTTACTTCGGTAATGTATTCGTAGTGAATTTGCGTTCCGAATCGTTCGGCTTGCTTTTGCAGGTCGTCCATCATTTCGGGACCTGTAATTCCGGTTGGATAACCCGGGAAATTTTCAACGTCGGTTGTCGTGGTCAATTGTCCGCCGGGTTGCATTCCGGTAAACATCACCGGATTCATATTGGCACGCGCTGCATAAATAGCAGCAGTATAACCCGCAGGACCCGAACCGATGATGACTGTATCTTTGATTGTTTCACTCATGATTTTCTGTGTTTAGGGCACAAATTTAGAATTCTTTTCAGGAATTAATCAGTAATTCTGATTTGATTTATTAATAAAGAAATAAACAAACCGAATTACATATACTGCGTTGCCGGCTTATTTTTAAATCGGATGATGCGCATTTTGTCCATCAGCCAGATGAATGGATACAAGGGGTCAAATTCATACCATTTCACGGCGAAATTAGGTCGTCCACCGAATTTATGGTGATTGTTATGAAGACTTTCGCCCCACATCAGCAGATCCACCGGAAATAAATTATGTGAAGTATCTTTTACATTAAAATTTCTATAGCCGTATTTGTGCGAATACCAATTCACAATCACACCGTGAACAGGTGACATCAACACCATAATAGGAACCAAGAAATACAACCACCAGGGAGCGTCCAATAAAACAAAAATTAGAACATAAATAGCAACCCAAACCAAGCGTGTAATTCTTGATTCTGCGAACTTGTCAAACTTTCTCCATTTAGGAACTCCTTTTTTGAATTTCTCGCCTACAACGGCAATTTCTTGGTCAATCTCCATATAAACCCGTCGGGTTCTCCACATCATCGCAAATAAATCTTTGTCAATGACAGGCGAGTGGGGGTCATCTTCCGTATCGGCAAAAGCATGATGAAGACGGTGCATCACACCGTATGCATACGGACTTAGATAAGAAGAACCTTGGGTAATAAAAGAACCAATGTGGAAAGCTTTTTCCCAAAATTTGGACATGGTAAACATACCATGAGCAGCATAGCGATGGTGAAACATCGATTGAAAAAATAGCGATGCATACCAGTGAATGACAAATAAAATCAGAATAATAAGAACCGTTGTTTGCATTAGGATTTTTGAATTTTCACAAATATAAATGATAATTTTCTTATTGAAACTAATGAAAGTCAGCCAATGGATTTATATTTGAAGGATTAACAAAAGTTTATGACACGCGCGTTATTCAATAAAATCCTCTGGTTTAAACTTCCGATTGCCAAAATCGCCGGACTGAAATTGCATCAATTTGATGAAAACAAAGCTCAGGTTTCGGTAAAATACGGCTGGCTAAATCAAAATCCTTTCAAAAGTATGTTTTGGGCGGTACAAGGCATGGCGGCTGAATTGTCCACAGGAATTTTATGCATCGACAAAATCCAAAAATCCGGACAGAAAATTTCCATGCTGGTCGTAGGACTGGAAGCTAATTTCACCAAAAAAGCAGTTGGGAAAATTATTTTCACTTGTGAACAAGGTGAAGAATTGGATGACGTTTTGCATAAAGCCATCGAAACAGGCGAGGGGCAAACCTTGAAAATGCGAAGCATCGGTTTGGATGAAAAAGGAGATCAAGTTGCCGAATTCTTTTTTAATTGGAGTTTTAAGGTGAAGGGTTAAAGTCCTTAGTTTTTTTTCTCTTTTTATCAAAATCACTATTAAGTTCTTCAATCTTAATAATGATGGGTAATTTGAAATTAACGGTTTGATTACCATTATTTTGATATTTATTTTCGAGATTTCGAGCCATTTTATTAAAAGATTTAATCGAATTTCTCTTGAAGAAATTAATTATTTCTTCGGAGCATTCTTTACACTGGACCGTATCAACAGAAATAAATTTAGCTTTTCCATTCTGATTTATTTTGAAGTTAATTATGAAGATGCCATATGAATCGTCATATTTAGATAAATCTTGGGAATAGGCACTAACGAGCAGTAAAGAAAATATTGATAAAAATAGAAACTTCATTAATTTAATCATTTTGATTTTAAAAGATAAAAAAATACCTGTTCTAAAAACTATTGAAACAGGTATTAATTTTTAAATTTTAAAGTGTTCTCGCTCCCTTCACTTTCTGCTTCAGCAAAGCGATTTTTAGTACCTCCATCATGTCGGTTACATAATGGAACTTCAGTCCTTTGATGTATTCTGATTTGATTTCGGCAATGTCTTTTCGGTTTTCTTCACTCAAAATAATTTCTTTGATATTGGCACGTTTGGCCGCCAGAATTTTTTCCTTGATTCCGCCGACACCCAAAACTTTTCCACGCAAGGTAATCTCACCTGTCATGGCTAAATTGGCTCTGACTTTTCTTTGTGTAAACGAAGAAACAATGGAAGTCAGCATGGTGATTCCGGCAGAAGGACCGTCCTTTGGCGTGGCACCTTCCGGAACGTGGATGTGAAGATTGTATTTATCAAAAACTTCTTCCTTCAGATCCAGTTCTTTTGCGTGTGCTTTGATGTATTCAAGCGCAATTCTAGCCGATTCTTTCATCACATTTCCAAGATTTCCGGTAATGGAAAGATTTCCTTTTCCTTTGGATAAAATCGATTCGATGAACAAAATATCGCCGCCGACTCTTGTCCAAGCCAATCCTGTGACCACACCGGGAACTTCGTTGTTTTCGTATTTATCGCTGATTCGTCCCGGACCTAAAACTTCGCGGATGTAATCTTGCGTCAATTTGCTTTCAAATTCCTCTTCCATGGCCACTTTTTTGGCAATGCTCCGAACGAGTTTGGCTATTTGTTGTTCCAGATTTCTCACCCCCGATTCGCGGGTATAAGTTTCCACTAAAAACTCCAAATCTTTTTTCGTAATCGAAACATGGTTTTTCTGAAGTCCGTGTTCTGTTAATTGTTTTGGTAACAGGAATTTATGCGCAATTTCAACTTTTTCTTCGATTGTGTATCCGGCGATATTGACCATTTCCATTCGGTCGCGAAGTGGCGCCGGAATATCGGAAATATTATTGGCCGTAGCGATGAAAAATACTTTGGATAAATCATAGCCTTGCTCCAGGTAATTATCGTAAAACGAATTATTTTGCTCAGGATCAAGCACTTCTAACATGGCCGAAGAGGGATCGCCGTGATTACTTCTTCCCATTTTATCAATTTCATCCAAAATGAAAACCGGATTGGAACTTCCCGCTTTTTTGATGGATTGTAAAATCCTTCCGGGCATTGCACCAATGTAGGTTTTTCTATGTCCTCGGATTTCGGATTCATCGTGTAATCCTCCCAAAGACATTCGGATGTATTTTCTTCCCAGCGCTTCTGCCACCGATTTTCCAAGCGAAGTTTTTCCCACGCCCGGAGGTCCATAAAGACAGATAATGGGCGATTTCATATCGCCTTTCAGTTTCAAAACTGCGAGGTATTCGATGATTCTTTCTTTGATGTCTTCCAATCCGAAATGGTCACGATCCATTATTTTTTGGGCTTTTTTCAGATTGAAATCGTCTTTTGTGTATTCGTTCCAAGGCAAATCCAGCATAAATTCCAAATAATTTCGTTGAATGCTGTGTTCGGGCATCTGCGGATTTAGTCGCATCATCCGATTGATTTCCTTGTCAAAATGCTGACGGGTTTCTTCGTCCCAATTTTTGGATTTGGCTCGTTCGCGCATTTCTTCCATTTCGGTTTCGTTGGAAACGCCGCCCAGTTCTTCCTGAATGGTTTTCATTTGTTGGTGAAGGAAGTATTCGCGTTGTTGCTGATCCAAATCCTGACGAACTTTGGATTGAATATTATTTTTTAATTCTAATTTCTGAAGTTCAATTCCCATGAGTCGCAACACATCGGTCGCGCGATCTTTCAGGTTATCAAACTCCAATAATCTTTGTTTTTCCTGAATGGTTAGATTCAGATTTGAACTGACAAAATTGATCAGAAAAGAAGAGCTTTCGATATTGTTGATGGCGAGACTTGCTTCGGACGGAAGATTGGGATTGATTTCAACAATCTGCAAAGCCATGTCTTTCACTGCCTCAATTGTGGCCTGATATTCTTTGTTTTTGCTGCCGGGCTTTTTTTCTTCAATTGTCTGAATGGTCGCTTTGAAATAAGGTTCGATTTGAACCATTTCCATCCATTTAAAACGTTTAATTCCCTGAAGGATTACTGTAGTGTTTCCGTCGGGCATTTTGAGCATTTTCAGGATTCTTGCTACGGTTCCGATTTCGTGAATATCCTTGGATTCAGGAACGTCAATTTTTGAATTTCGTTGGGAAACGACTCCTATAATTCGGTTTTCTTTATAGGCATCTTCCAGCAATTTGATGGATTGATTTCTTCCAGCGGTAATCGGAATTACCACGCCCGGAAAAAGCACGGTGTTTTTCAGTGATAAAATCGGCAGTACTTCGGGAATGGGTTGTTTTTTAAATTTCTTTTCATCTTCCTCGTTCATCAAAGGAATTAATTCAATTTCTTCGCCCATAATTTGGTCAAGTGACAAGTTGTCTATATTCATGTTTGTTTTTTCTGTAATTCTGTCAGCGAAACTGTTTTTGGTTGATTTAATTTAAGGTGGTTAATTGGTTGTTTTTCAATTAAATACTTTAAATTAAAACAAGAGTTATTTCACTTAGTTTTTTTTTGCATTAATTAAGTCAAAGGATATGCCATTTCGATTAAATTTATAATTAGTCAGAGTTTCTATGTGAATTTAGTCAAGTAAGTCATAATTTCTTAGTTTTGCCAGAAGTATCCAAATGATGTACAAGTTTCTCATACGTCCCGTTTTATTTCGATTTGATCCAGAAGATGTGCACCATTTTACTTTCTCTTTTTTGAAATTCATTCAGAGAATTCCATTTGTAGCTCATCTGTTTAGAAGTCTTTATGTGGTGAAAAGTCCAGAACTGGAAAGAGAGGTTTTCGGAATTAAATTTCCAAACCCTGTTGGGCTTGCTGCCGGATTTGATAAAGATGCCAAATTGTACAAAGAATTGTCAAACCTCGGATTTGGTTTCATTGAAATTGGAACTTTGACGCCGAAGGCTCAACCGGGGAATGAGAAGAAAAGATTGTTTCGGTTGAAAATGGATTCGGCCATTATCAATCGGATGGGTTTCAATAATCAAGGAGTTTGGGAAGCAGCGAAACGTCTTCGTAAAAATAAAAATGTTTTGATTGGTGGAAATATTGGCAAAAACAAGCTTACCCCAAATGAAGATGCGATTTATGATTATGAAATTTGTTTTGATGCTTTGTACAGTGTCGTAGATTATTTTGTGGTGAATGTGAGCAGTCCCAATACGCCGAATCTTCGTGAACTTCAGGACAAGGAACCCTTGAAGAATTTGCTTCAAAGTCTTCAAAATAAAAACTTATCGAAGCCTCAGGCTCGTCCGATTTTATTGAAAATAGCTCCGGATCTTAGCGATGAGCAGCTTTTGGATATCATTGAAATTGTGAAAGAAACAAAGATTGCTGGTGTGATAGCTACAAATACTACTATTGCGAGGTATCATTTAAATTCAGAAAATCAAAAAGAAATGGGAGGTTTGAGTGGGAAGCCTTTAAAGAATCGCTCGACGGAAGTCATTCGATTTCTTTCTGAGAAAAGTGGAAAAGCTTTTCCGATCATTGGAGTTGGAGGAATTCATTCGCCGGAGGATGCCCTTGAGAAATTGGAGGCCGGCGCTTCTTTGGTTCAGGTTTATACCGGATTTATTTATGAAGGTCCGGGATTGGTGAAAAAAATTAATCAAGAAATTTTAAGGCAGAACTTATAAATAGGTCTGAATGTATTGGCTGATGATGCTTTGCATTTCCATTACGTCTTCGTATGTCCAGTTATCTCCGTGTCCACCGTTGTAAATTTTGAGTGTATTGTTCACGTCGAATTGGTTTAATTTTTCCTGCATATTGGATCCGTTGGAAGCCGGAACCAATGGGTCTTGATCCCCAAAAAACATAGCAGTAGGAGAAGAGGAGTTGCTCACATGGGTGATAGGGCTCAATTCCGTCAGAAAGTCGGTTCCTTCAGGGTAGGCTTCAGGATCGACTAATAATTGAATGATAATTGGGATTTCAAAATTTTCATTGTAAAAAGAATCATTAAAGTCGGTAGGTCCGACAATGCTTGTTACGAATTTAACTTTGTTTTCTATATCGTATTTATAATCGTACATCATAGCGAGGTGTCCTCCTGCAATCACTCCAATCATTCCAAATTCAGGTTTTATGTTTAGTTCTTGACTTTCGGAGCTGATTTTTTCAATGATGGTTCGAAGGTCTTGAAACTGATAGGGAAAAGCATATTGATTGGCATCCGCCAAAATATAATTAACATTGGCAATGGCATATTCCGGATGGAGAGATTGGAGAATTGCGACCGTTCCGTTCATGTCATTTTTATCGCCTCCTGTCCATCCACCTCCATGAATCAAGAGAATAAGTTTGGTGTGGGAACTGCTTCGTCCGGCCGGTAAATAAAGGTCATAAACCTGATGTGGATGCGAGCCATAGGAAATGTTTAAATGAGTTTCAGCTTCTAAAAAAATCTGAATTTCGTTGCCATCGTCCGAGTCAGAGCAAGAGTGAAATGCAAATAAGAAGATGAAAATATGAAAAATTAAATTTAGTTTATTCATAAGAAATACACTTCTATTTTTAACGGATAAATGCAGAAGATATTTTTTGGATGATGATTTTCAATTTTTGCTGAGATTTCAGATTAGAATTGATGTGTTAATTTATTTTAGTTCATAAATCATTTGTTATCAGGTTTTTGCGCTTGTGTTTGCTATGAGCTTCGATTCATGTTTTAGTAAGATACGTATCTAATACGTATGTATTTTTTTGTTTTTATGAAGCCTTTGGGGATAATTTGCGCCGTTATTAAGGAGGGAATGTTTGTCTGGATTTTTCAAATTGAGAAAGGTTGAAAGTCCTAAAGAGAAAGATGCTAAAAAGTTTAGAAAAGAAATTTGATTTTTCAATGAGGCTATCGCTGTTTATAACGGCGGTATTTTTTTTGTGTTTTTACTCTTGGGTTCAGGCGAGAGTAAAAAATAGTTTAATCGTTTCTATTCAAGGTGAGATTTTTATTGCCGAAGGAACAATAACGAATTTGAATGATTATGTAGGGAAGAATAAAATTTCATTTGTTACTGAAAAGGAAAGGAGGGATTTAATTGTTTCTGAGAAAAAACCAGAAGCGAATAATAAGGCGATTGAAAGAAATCTTGAGGAGGAAATAACAAGAAAATCTCAAAAAGAGGAGGCATCTCGGACAAAAGTAGTTTACCAACAGCTGCCTCCTGATAAGACCTGTCTTTTTTTTAATCCGAGTAAAAACTTGGTGATTCTAACCTATCAGCCAACGACTTTAAAAGTCTTGTTCTCGGATTTTCCATGCCAATTTAAATCTTTTGATCAAGAAAGAGATAAATTTTTTAAATCTAAAATTCGATTCTTTCCTGTAGAATTGGGGGATAGATATTGGACAACGCGACCACCTCCAAAATTTATTTTGACCTAATTAATCAACTAAGTAAACCTAATGTTTTTTGAACCAATAAATAAGATTAGTAAATGAAATATAATTATAATGCAGTTTATAAAAAGGGAAATGCGGGAAGCAGAAGTATCATTGGATTGCTTAGTCTTGCCCTTTTGTTCTTTTCGGTGAATTTATCGGCACAAGACTGTGTGACTGGTTCCGACCAAGTTCCCTTGAGTGGCAATGCAATTTCCAACTATACTTCGGGAGTATTTCCCGATGATGTTTTGTTTTTCGAAGATTTTGGAAACAGTCCGTTTCCTTTAACAACTGAAAATAATTTTGGTCGAATGACTTCTCCCTATATGCCGGAGAATAGTTTTGAATTTGGAATACCTTATCCGAATTCGAATATAAGTGAAGAGAATGATATTGAAAATAACTACTATGCGGTAGTTTCTCCTTTGTACATCCGTAAAGGTTGGAACCCTAATTCTTTAGGTTGGTATTTTTGGACAAGGGATTATGAAGGTATAGCTTCACATAGACCTTTGGTCTATGATAAATCCGGTGAGGATTCTGGAGCGGTAATGGCGATTAATGCCGGGAATGTACAGGCTCCTTTTTACCAAAGAGATGCTCAGTTACAAATGGGTGCTTCTTATAAAGTTTCCTTGTCTTGGTTTGTAGTGAATTCTCCTAGTCAGCTTGCTGTGGATGTATTGGATAAGCAGAGCGGAGATGTTTTAGGTACAATTAAGACTGGTGGAATCTGGGGGGCAAGTAGTGATTGGGAAGAAACAGAACTTTATTTTAATGTACCTGTTGAAACCGAAGCTTGTAAAATAAGAGATGTTGTGATTTCTTTTAGAAATGAACTTCAACAACATAGTGGAAATGATTATTATGTAGATGATTTAAAAGTAGAGAAAGTGCAAGAAGCACCCTTAGATGCTATAACTTTGATTTGTCCTTCTCCACCTTTGTGTTCGACTTCGGGTGTTCATTCTGTAAATCTAAATTCATTGTATTCGGGAACTTTGCCTTCAGATGTGGTACTGCGTTGGTTTAATACCCCAAATCGTACGGGCAGCCCGGTAGTGAATCCGAACTCAGTATCAACCTCAGGGACTTATTATGCATTTTTCTATAGTAGTTCTCAGGATTGTTACAATACAGATAATTCAACTGCATCGGTAGTCGTTTCGATCATTGCTCCTTGTGAAGATGGCGGGACGACTGAGCCGTGCACGAAACCCGGAAACTTAAATTTGGGAGGTGATGTAACAAAAGTAGGGATTAGTACTTTATCGACTCAAACAGAGGGTTGGCCAGAGATGATCCATAATGGATTTCTCGCGCTTGAGTCTCGTGATAAAGGAATGGTGATTTCCAGAGTTTCCTCTTCATCGGTTGTGTTGGATCCAAAAGAAGGGATGTTGGTTTATGACAATGCTGATAATTGTGTTAAACTGTACAATGGTTTGGAATGGAAATGTATTGAGAAATCCTGTAATGAATAAAGAAAGAATCAAATGAGAAATATAGTAAATTTTAGTTTAATGTTTATTGGGTTTTGGGCTTCCGCACAGGTTGCAATCGGAAAAACCGAAGTAGATGGAGTAAGTGCATTACTTGATTTTGAAAATTCATCTAACAACACCAACGGTATTATTTTGCCGTCGGTGGATGATGTTCAAACTCTCTCTTTGCACAATGGTACGTTTGCGTACGATAGGGCTTCAACAAGTGTGAAAATGTATGAAAATGGAAATTGGGTTGATGTGACAGATTCTGCCGCAACTCTTCCATCGTATTACAGTGCACCTTCTGCTTCTGAGGTAGGACAGGGAGTTATCATCGGCAAGGAAACCTCTTCAGCTGAGGGAGTTTTGGTTTTGGAGTCTGATGATAAAGCTCTGATTCTTCCCCATGTGTTCAGACCTCATGATAGTGTCGAAGGCCCCTATCCAGGGATGATTTGTTATGATACCGAAAGTAAATCATTGGCTGTATTCGATGGTGCTAATTGGCATTATTGGAAATAAGTTGATAGCGCAAAAGGTATTACTTTAATCAACCAATCAAGTTACAGTTTGCGAGGCAGTAATGTCTCGCATCTGTAATTTTTTGTTTATTATTAGCTATAATTAAATGTTTATATCAGAAGCTATCATATCATAAAAAAAATTTATTCGCGGTGTTTTTTGTCTATTGTTTAATTTAACTTGCTGCGTTAAAATGAGATTAACAATAAATTTGAATTCAGCTCTGATTTAGAATCGTTTTTTATCACGAATCCACTAAAACTTTTAAAACCAATAAAGGGAATGCTTAGAAACAGAACTTATATTTTTCTATTATTTTTTTTATTTTCATTTGCAAATTCTCAAACCAAGTCGCAAAAGGATTGGGTCGATTCATTGATTGATTCAGCTTACGACAATATTCGAAAGGTCGAAAACCTAAAAAGTATTGATTTCGCGCAAGAAGCTTTAGAGAAAAGTCAAAAGTTCAATTACAAAGAGGGGATTGTCTGGAGTCATTTTTATTTAGCGCAAGGACTTTTTGAGTTTGGTAAATACGAAGAGTCACTGAAGCATTTAGATCAAGCTGAATCGATTAATCTTAAAGAAAAAGACCCTTTTTTGAATTATGAAATTCATCGCATCCGAATGCGTGTTTTTTCCAGTTTAAATCTGCATGATTTAGCGCTTCAAGAGCAAAGAAAAAGCATATCTTTCATTGCCAAAACATTCAAAACCGAGCAAGAAAAGAAGTATTTACTGAGTTTGGGCTATGAGAATCTGATTGTTTTGTTTAATCAAATGGAGCAGATGGATTCTTCATACTTTTATTTGAAAAAAAACAGAACCTTGATTGAGGAGCTGGATTCTGACTTTGCTTATCATCATAAAGTAAATTTTTATACATTTTTGGGTAATTATTTTGTTCAAAATGAGAAATACGATTCGGCGATTTATTTCTTTCAGAAGTCAAATGATTTGGCGGATCAATATAATTTTCGTTTTAAGCTTTTCAATTTCCAGCAATGGGGTGATATGTATTTGAGGAAAAATGAATTGGACTCTGCGTTGTCCATGTATTTCCAAGCGCTCAAGAATGCTGAAGAAGTGAATTTAGCCAATAGCTTGCCTGAGTTGTACCAAAAAATTTCAGAGACTTATCAGGCTCAAGGAAAACAAACCGAAGCAGAGAAGTTTCGTTTGAAATATTTGGAGGAGTCTCATAGGACCTCTTCGGAGCAATTAAACGCTTCTAAGCTTTTGATTGATTCCATCGAGCGTAGAAAATCAGGAAGGAAATCGAGTCATAATTCTTGGGCAATTTTGGTTGTCCTTGTTTTCCTTGTAGCCGTTTTTGTTTATTTATTCAACCGAAAACAAAAAAAGAATTTCGTGCAACAGATTAAAATATTTGACTATAAAAAAGAAGACGGAGAGGAAGTTCAGCCGATCTTAAATGAGACTTTCGAAGAAATCGTCTGTCTTGCCAAAGAAAATAATCCTGTATTTTTTACTCGTTTCAGTGAGGTTTATCCTGAGTTCATTAATAAGTTACTTAAGATTAACCCTAAACTTCAGCTGAGCGAACTTACATTATGCGCATATATTTATCTGAATTTTTCTACCAAAGATATAGCTGAATATACCTTTACCTCGCCGCGCACGGTTCAAACTCGCAAATACAATATTCGCAAGAAACTAGAGGTTCCATCGGAAGAGGATTTGTATATCTGGATGAAACAGATTTGAAGTCAGATGATTAAAATGGTTTGTTTTAGTCCTTGTTGCACGCAATTCCAAAAGAAATTAAAGAAAGAGCGATCTTGATTTCGGGCAACCGTTTCGATTCGTTCTTCTTTGAATTCATCTCCTGTATTGGATTTTACGAGGAAATTTCCGAGAGTGGACACGACTTTCCTTACTTTCCCGGTTTCTTTGTTGTAAACTGTAAGTTTTAAGTCATCATAACGAATTCCAAAATCGCCGGTCGCATTGATGTCGTTTCCGGTAAAGTTGAAATGCACTTCTTTGATTTTTCCTTCGGCCGTAAGATGCAAATAAGGCTTGATGAATGGCGTCATTTTTCGTGCATCGAAATTGTAGATATTTCCTTTGATATTAAATTTTTCGGAGCGATTCATCGGGTTAAAGGTCCAAACGGCTTTCAGTCTTGAGTCGTTCATGAAATTGGTTGTGATATCGGCGCGAACATCGGGAACTCTCGATTTTTTATAGCCACTGTAAACATTTTTGATGTTCGCATTAAAATTTGTGAAACTAAGTTTTCCTGCTCCTTTGCTGTCCAAGGTTTCTTCTTCGTACTCAACTTTTGAATTTTTCAGGTCGATGTTTTTCACCTCCAAAATAAAGGGCAAATCTCTTAGTAATTTACTGTACATCAATTTCTTTTTGGGATCGTCTTTTGGGATTTTGCTTCGGTAAATATTGGCATTGACGGTTTCGAGGTTTAAATCGGGAACTTTCATATAGAAATCATTTCCTTCGAAGCCAAAATCCAGTTGATTGGAATGAATAGTTTTGGCTGAAATCGTGTACAAATCCTTTTCCAATTTTAAACTTCTAACAAACTGTCGTCGGCTGAGTTTGGGTTTCATCTCAAATTGATTTAAGTTGAATTTTCCGTCTTCAAAGGAAATCTTTCCGGACTTTAAATTGTACACATTATCCGGATTATAATCCAGAGAATTTGCGGTCAGCAAAACATTTTTGTATAAGAAAGGAATTTTCTCCAAATAAGATTTGGGATTGACTTCAATTTCTTTCATTGTGAAATTAAGATGATCGACTTTCAAAAGGTTTCGATTACCGTTCAGTTGATTTAGTTTAAAATTCGCATCTTTTATTTGCAAATCTTTTATCTGGATGATATCGATGAATTCAGAAGCTGCCTGTTGGGTTTTTCTTTTGGCAGTTTTAGATTGGAAAGCGATGATTTTTGGGGTGTCGAGTAAGATGCTTTCTATGGTGATTTTTTCGCCTTTTGCATTATGGATTTTATGCGCTTGTATATTTAGGTTTTGGATATCCCAAGCGTTTTGAATGCTCAGTTTTGCATTTTGAAAAAATATTTTATTGATATCCAATTCAAAAGGGATCAAGTTTGAAGGATCGGTAAGGGAGTCTTTATTTGTGTTTTTTGTTTCGTAAATTTTCAAGTCAACGGAATCAAATTTTAAGGTTTCGGCTTTGAAATAAAATTCATCGCTTTTGTCGAAACCCCAATCCAAGCCTGTAAAAGTGACAATCGGTGCTTTGGTTTCGGGCAACAAACGATGTTTAAGTTGATGGACTTCTCCCGAGGAGGTACTGTCAAGGGAGCTAATTTCAAATCCGTTTAATATAAATTGATTGTTTGTGACTTTGAAGCCTTCGCTTTTCAATTTCTGTGAGGGGTTCATCTGATGAAATACATTGCCACATGTCAATTTGAAAGTTTCATAGGTAAATGGAATGTTTTTCTCCAGGGTTCTTTTGGAGAGGTTTACGCCGACCAATTCGATGTCGAGATTTTCAATATCCGATGACAAGGTTTCACGATTGGATTCCATGATTTTGAAATTGGCATCTGTGATTTTGAAATGGCTGACGTGGATATGAGTTCCGAGTTTTGAATTGCTTTGGGTGGTGTCTTGGGTTTCGGATTTATAATAAACCACTTGGGGTTTTTTGATGCGAATTGAGAAAGCGCTCAGGTCTTTTTGTCTTAATAATTTCAGAAAGTTGACTCCTACGATGCTTATTTCATCGACTTTTGCCGTGAAATCGATTGGTAAGTTTCCTTCAAAGTCTTTTTTAGGAGTTAATTCAACCTCTTTGAGTGATAAACTATTGTTTAAGAGCGAGAAGTTTAATTTTTCGAAGCCAAGGTGATATGCGGTATCGTTTTGTTCTTCGATGATGGCCGGAACTTTGGCTTTGATCCAGAGGTTCAGTCCAAAATTTAAAAGAACTAAAAAAAGAAGAATTCCACCGGTGATGTATAGTAGTTTCTTATTAGGTTTAAATTTTTTACTCATAATGAATGGGTTAGGGCACTATTCCAAAATGTAACCGATCCTTCCTTGTGGGCCGGTCAGGTAGATTGTTTTGCCGTTTTTTGCTTTTTTGCAACTGTGGTAAGCAGTTTGGGTTAGGTTTTTCCATGTCTTTCCTTTGTCAGTTGTGATGTCCACGCCTTTTAGTCCGCAACTATAAGCTGTGGTTGCATTTTGTATGACTACACCGCTTTTGTAGCCTAAGGGTGGAACTTCGGGCAATGTAACGACCGGGTTTTTCATTTCTTTGATTTCAAAGATAAACAAGTTGTTTTCAGAAGAGTCGGGTTGTTGAAAGTCACCACCAACAATCAATCCAAAGTTTCCTAATGTATAATAATCCATTCCATTTGCTCCTGAAGTTGTTGAATTGGTTTTCTTGAGTGGAACTTTTACAGGTGGAACTGAATTGTATAAAATATGGGATTGATTTCCCCCGGTTACTGCTATGAAAGTGGTTTCATCGAGTAGTTTTAAATTGGAATTACTTGCGGCAAAGAAAGCTTCTCCTTTTTCGAAATTTGGTAATTGTGTAGTTTCCATTTTGGTCCAAGAGTCTCCTGAGTCCACTGTTTTTAAGACATAAGCTTCGCCGTTGATGGGGTCTCCTACGACCATTCCGAGGGCAGGATTGTATTCGGTGAAATTGATATCGTCTAAAAATACATTGGGATTTTCGTCTCTGTAAACCTCTTTCCAAGATTTTCCACTGTCGGTCGTTTTGAGGATGATTCCGGGTGATCCTATGGCTACAGCCAATAGGGTTGAATGGTTTAATGCGGCGATGGCTCGGAAGTCTCGTTCTTCGTATCCTTTGGGGTTTACCCAGTTGAAACTATTTCCGCCATTGTAGGAGACGCCGATTGTTCCTTTGGTTCCGCTGACCCAGAGCACTGAATTATCTACTACGGATAGTCCGCGAAATGAAACTTCGGGATGGTCTAAATTCATGATTTTGACTTGTTGTGCTAAAGCCGTCGATGTGATAGCGAGCAAAATCAAAGCGAGAAACTTCCTTTTCATATCATTGGGATTTGGTTATTGCATAGGTTTGATGATGAAAACACCGTTGGAAGTGACCGATTCCACTCTGATTTTGGTTCCTGCTTTTACATCGTGTTCAAAATCGGTCATGGCATCCATTATTTTTTGTGCTCCATCTATATTGATTTTGATTTTTCCGGGTCGGCTTCTTTTTCTGCCTATATCCGAAACGACTTCACCGGTTGAGTCTAGGTTTTGTGGGGATTCCGGTGCTTCGTTTTCTTTTAGTTTTTGGGTATAATAAAATAAAATTGACATGACTGCCATCAGGATAACTCCGCTGAGGATTCCGAGAATCAAGGAGTTGGTCAAGTTAAAACTTTGGTACAATGCTGAAATAGTCACCCAACCGAACATGGATAGAAAGGCAGTTATGTTTTTGAATGCCAAAAAGTTGGAGAAGATATGGCTGCGTTTTTTGTCCGGAGTTTTCTTAAGTACGGTTGTGGCAATTTGTATAAAAAAAATCAATGTAAACACAATGGAAATCACCCAAAGTATCTGTTCGTACCAGTGTAGTGTTTTGAACCAATCAAACATACTTTAGAGAATATAGAAACTTTTTGAATCTGCTAATTTAGGAATTAATTCATGATTTTTAACATTATATAAGTGTTTTTTTAACATTTGTATAGGAGGAGCCTTATTGATTTTTTAACAAAAAACGGTTTTCAATTGCGTAATTTTGCATTCATTATGACGCGTTGGATTTTGTTTTTTATTGTGGCCGGATTGGTTGAAGTTTATGCTTATCAGGCCATTAAAACTGGATTTGAAAATAAATGGGTGCATAGGATTTACATAATTATTTCGATTATTGCTCTCTTATTTTTGGTCTATTCTTTCTCGAGGTTTGACCGAAGTTCCGGTCAAAATCAACAGACTTTGATTACTTTGGGTTTAATGCTTTTGATATATGTTCCGAAACTGATGTTGAGTTTGTTTTTGGCGATTGAGGATTTATTTCGTTTGGGCATTGGTGCTTATCAATATTTCGCTGACACGAATTCCAATAGTCAATTTCTGCCGGAGAGACGTCGTTTTATCAGTCAAGTTTCCTTAGCGGTTGCTGCGATTCCATTTAGTTCTTTTTTGTATGGAATGGTCAAAGGGCGTTACAATTATAAAGTTTTGAAATCAACGGTTTATTTTAATGATTTACCGGATGCTTTTGATGGGTTTAAGGTTTTGCAGTTGTCGGACATCCACAGTGGAAGTTTTGATAACCCCGATAAAATCAAGTATGGAATTGATTTAATCAACGAGCAGGATTTTGATTTATTGGTATTTACCGGGGATATGGTTAATACTTTGGCTTCGGAGATGGACAATTGGGTGGATGTTTTTCGTGAGATTAAAACGCCTGAATTTGGGAAGTTTTCGGTTTTGGGCAATCATGATTATGGAGATTATGCCCATTGGGATAGGGAGGAGGATCGTGCGAATAATTTTGAAGGGATCAAGGCGATTCATCCTAAAATTGGTTTTGAATTATTGCTGAATGAAAACAAACGACTTGAGAGAGGGAATGATTCGATTCATTTGGTGGGTGTTGAAAACTGGGGAAAACGCTTTAAGAAAGCGGGTGATTTGAAAAAGGCTTCGACTGGATTGAGTCCTGAGGATTTTAAAATATTATTGTCTCATGATCCTTCGCATTGGGATTATGAAGTTCGTGAAAGTCCGATGAATTATCATTTGACTTTGAGTGGTCATACACATGGGATGCAGTTTGGTATTGAGATTCCTGGTTTTCTGAAATGGAGTCCTGTTCAGTATGTTTATCGTTTTTGGGCAGGATTGTATGAAAATTCGGGTCGTTTTCTATATGTAAACCGTGGATTTGGTTACCATGCTTATCCGGGTCGAGTAGGCATTTGGCCTGAAATTACCTTGATTGAATTGAAAAAGAGGGTAAATTCGTAGATTTGCCAGATGATTTCATTTACAGAAGAGAATTATTTAAAGGCGATGTTCGGTTTAGCGGAGAAAAACGGAGAAATTTCCGTCAATGAACTGAGTAAAGTGCTAAATATAAAAATGCCGACTGTAAACAGTATGGTCAAGAAGCTTGCTGCCAAGGGTTTTTTAAATTACCAGATTTACCGCCCGATTCAATTGACGGAGAAGGGTGAGAAAGTAGCGCTAGCGATCATCCGTAAGCATCGTTTGACCGAGATGTTTTTGGTGGAGAAAATGGGGTTTGGCTGGGAAGAAGTGCATGAGGTTGCGGAGCAGATTGAGCATATCCATTCGCCCAAGTTTTTTGCCAAAATGGATGAATTATTGGATTATCCAAAGGTGGATCCTCATGGTTCACCCATTCCAGATGCTTCGGGAAATTTGCATTGGAAGAAATATGAGAAGCTCAATGAGTTTGCTCCGGGTGATAAATTAAAACTTGTGGCAGTGACCAATTCCAATGATGATTTTCTGAAGTATTTGAATTCAAAAAACATCACTTTGGATATGCAATTGAAAATTTTGGAAATCGAGGAATTTGATCAGAATATGACGGTTCGATTCAATGATGAGGTGACGGTTTTGAGTTCCAAGGTGACCGAGAAACTTCTGGTAGAAAAACTTTAATTTAGCGAAATGTTTAAGGATACAATTTGTGCTACCTCTACTGCGCAGGGCATAGGTGCTTTGGGGATCATTCGGGTTTCTGGCGAGGATGCTTTTCCCGTTGTCGATCGGATTTTTAAGGGAAGAAATTTGAATGAAGTAAGTTCTCATACGGTTCATTATGGATTCATTGTGAATTCCGATTCGGAGGAGGTCATTGATGAAGTGATGGTTTCTGTTTTTCATGCTCCTAAAACTTTTACGGCTGAGAATTTGGTTGAGATCAGTTGTCACGGTTCGCCTTATATTCAGGAGCGGATCATTGAAGTTTTGATTCGAAATGGAGCTCGTTTGGCGGAGCCGGGAGAATTTACCCAAAGGGCTTTTCTAAACGGTCGGATTGATTTGGCTCAGGCCGAAGCGGTTGCTGATTTGATTTCGGCTCAGAACAAAGCTTCGCACAAAGTGGCTTTGAACCAAATGCGGGGTGGGATTACTTCTGAATTGAAAGTATTGCGTGAGAGTTTGATTGATTTCACGGCATTGATCGAGTTGGAGTTGGATTTTTCGGATGAGGATGTGGAGTTTGCCGATCGCAAGGAATTGGATGAATTGGTCAAGAATTTAAAAGGAAAAATACAGCATTTGCTTCAGACTTTTGAATACGGAAATGCGATTAAAAACGGGGTTCCTGTGGCGATCATTGGGAAGCCCAATGCGGGTAAATCTACTTTGCTGAATGCTCTTTTGAATGAAGAAAGGGCGATCGTGAGTGATATTGCCGGTACGACACGTGATACAATCGAGGAGACTTTGACGATTGATGGAATTAGTTTTCGTTTCATTGATACGGCGGGGATTCGTGAAACGCGGGATCAGATTGAGGCGATTGGAGTGGAGCGAGCGAAAGAAAAGGTAGAACAAGCGAAAATAGTGATTCACCTTTACGAGGACGATGCGGAAATATTAAAGGATTTAAAGGAATTATTGGAAGATAAAATCGTATTCAATCTTCGGAGTAAAATCGATAAAACTGAGGAAGTTGGAACTGAATATGAACGAGAGTTTCCTGGTTTTACTCATTTTGGATTGTCGGTAAAGCAAAACATTAATTTAGATAGGCTAAGGCATGAATTGGTGGAGCAATTGCGTACCTCGAGTGGGGTGGATGAGGATTCGGTGATCATTACGAATATTCGTCACAAAGAAGCTTTGCAAAATGCTTTGGATGCCTTGCTAAGTGTTGAGTTGGGTATGAAGTCCGGGCTGACAGGTGATTTGCTTGCTTTTCATCTTCGTGAAACTTTGAAACAGATTGGTTCGATTACGGGGCAGATCGATGTGGATCGGGATATTCTTGGGACTATATTTGGGAAATTCTGTATCGGGAAGTAACTCCATTATCGAAAACAACAGTAACTTCACGTAAATAGCAGGTTTACAACGTATTTCAAAGAGTGTTTTTCATCACTTTGAGTCACTTTGTGTAACATATTTATGATACTAATTGTGATACTATGTTGTCTCACACTACCACTTTTTTGAATTTTAGGATACTAAAGGATAAAAACGAATCATGTTGATACGAATTGATTCAATCTGATACGTTTTGATACGTCTTGATTTTTAACAGTAACCAAAATAAAAAGTAAAATGAGTTTAATCAGATTCAAAAAAGTATGTGTGGAGTGTAAAGATGAATTCATAGCGAAAACCTGTGCTACAGTGTATTGTTCGAAGAATTGTTACAAACGAAGTTATAGAAGAAGAAAGAGGATCGAAACTCCTAAAATCTCAACGGAAAAACCGATTATAAAAAAGGAAGATTTATACCACAAAACGTATCTTTCAATCAACGAAGTAAGTTTACTCTATGGTATCTCAACTACTACGATTCGTAGAGCGATTAAAAGAGGTCAAATCAAAACAATCCGTTTAGGAATTAAACACATCATTCTCAAAACTCACTTAGAAGAAATGTTGAATTAATCTTCTACGGTTGATTACTTTAAAATTCTACAAAGATTTCTCAATGGATGATATTCGGATAGTAAATTGAAATTTCTTTGTAGAATTTTTCTTATTTCATTCAAACGGAAAATTTCATTATTTGAATGATAAATTCATTTTGAGAAATACCGTTTATTTTGAGTTATAACAATTTTCTTATCAGTTTGGAGGATTATACCATTGAAGTTGAGAAAAATGTTGTATTTGTTTAATTTTTTGTTCAAATGGTGTTTTGAACTACTTACTTTTAATCACTTACGACTACTAATTTTTTTTAAAATTGATTCGACTATATATCTATATATAAAG
>JAAYKY010000007.1 GCA_012522185.1 Flavobacteriaceae bacterium
CTTTCCAAGTGAAAAATAATTAACATGAAAAAACAACCAATCGAACCATCGAATCTCTTCGAAAGAAAAAAGAAATCATAAATTTCAACAGAGAATTTACAAAAAGATAAACAGTTCAAATAAGAATATCTGTACTGTTTAAAATAAAGTTTATTTGTTTAATCCTATATCATTTTTCAGGAGATTACACGCAGTTCTGTCCTTCATGTACCAAATTCTTTTTAAATAAACTCTAAGATATGTAGTCTCTTATAGCTTGTGCAAAAGAATTTGGTATTAAATCGGCTTTAATCCTAACTCTCTCAAATATTCATTATGTTTATTTGTACTACTGTTAATTTCTCTTTCAATTTTTTCCAATTTGGTATGAACCTCATTTAAATTAACAATAGGTTCAGGTTCTGCTGTACTTACATACCTTGAAATATTCAGGTTGTAGCCGTTTTTTTCGATTTCTTCCAAGGAAACTTTACGAGAATATCGCTCGTGCTCTTGTCGGAATTGGTAGGTTTCTACAATGTCTTTAATATGGTCTTCACTTAAACTATTTTGGCGTTTGTTCTTTTCAAAATGTTCGGCAGCATTGATGAACAATACGTCTTCCTCTTTTTTACATTTTTTCAAAACCAAAATACAAACGGGAATTCCTGTCGAATAAAACAAATTGGAAGGCAATCCAATCACCGTATCAATATGATTGTCTTTTAAAAGCTTGGTTCGTATGCGTTCTTCTGCACCACCACGGAACAGAACACCGTGTGGCAAAATAATCGCCATCGTTCCATCTTCTTTTAGAAAATGAAAACCGTGTAACAAGAAAGCAAAGTCGGCAGCTGACTTGGGTGCTAAACCATAACTTTTGAAACGAAAATCTTCTCCCATCGCCTCATTCGATTCCCAACGTAAACTAAATGGCGGATTTGCCACAATGGCATCAAACTCTATTTTTTTACTCGGGTTCATTTCATTTAATAAATCCCATTGATTGAGCAAAGTATCTCCGTGAAAGATTTCAAACTCAGTATCTTTCATTCCGTGCAAAAGCATATTCATTCGGGCGAGGTTGTAGGTTGTTACATTCTTCTCTTGCCCGTAAATCTTACCCACACTTCCTTTGTTTTCTTTGATTTTATGGCGAACATTGAGAAGCAAAGAACCCGAACCACAGGCAAAATCCAGTATTTTGTCCAATTTATCTTTTTTACCCGATTCAGGGTTTTGGCTGTCCAAAGTTACAATCTCTGAGAGTATGGTAGAGATTTGCTGAGGCGTATAAAACTCTCCTGCCTTTTTACCTGAACCGGCTGCAAACTGACCGATTAAATATTCGTAAGCATCGCCCATCGCATCGATGTCTTTGGAAAAGCCAGCAATGCCTTCGGCTATTTTTTGAATAATGGTACAAAGCTTTTTATTCCGTTCGGTAGGCGTTTTTCCCAGTTTTTCGGAATTGAGGTTAATCTCCGAGAACAAACCTTGAAAGGCACTGTCAAAAGATTCGTTTTCTATGTAGCGAAAACCCGCTTCAAGCGTACTCAATAAATCACCATTTTGTGTGCGAGCCATATCCGCAATCGTATCCCATAAATATTGAGGTTCTATGACATAATGCACCTTTCTACGCATTTGCTGTTCAAAATCCTTGATGTCATCTGGATTTTCGGCATACCATTTTTGCAAAGGTGTTTTGTAGCCGTTTTCTTTCGGATAATCTCTTCCCAATTCCTTTTTAGCTGCCTCTTCGTAATTCAAAGATAAATACCGAAGAAAGAGAAACGAAAGCATATAATCTCGAAAATCATCTGCATTCATTGCTCCGCGTAATTCATCAGCAATAGCCCAAAGTGTTTTCCCTAATTGTTGTTGTTCTTTTTGTGTCATTATGCTGTTAGTTCTTTTTGTTTGTCTTCTACAAATATTTTTGGTAAATAAAACTCATATTTTTCGAGAAAACTATTTAAAATTCTTTTAAATAAATCTTTATTATCTTCTCCCATTTCTTTTGGATCAAAAACAGAATACTTCCCATGACTGAATAGTTGTAAAGCTCTTTCAAAAAGCACTTCATCATCTAACCCATCAATACATTTATCAATTTTTTCGTACCCAAAAAATGTTGCAGTCTTTTCGAGAATACTTCTTAGTGAATTAAAATGAAACGTATAAATTTTATTTGAATCTGCGACCTTTCTTAACTCACTTAATATAGCAATATGATGGAAGAATGGGGTATCTGTTGTGGTTTGAAGAACATAACCTTCATTTCCTTTATTATGAAGAAAATATCTTTTACTTTTAATTCTTCTGCCAAATTCATTAAACAATATATTGTAAAACAAACTATGGTGTGTTGATATTACTGTTTTGACACTTACCTTTTGCTTTCCTTCAGCATCTTCCACAATTAGTAAATTGGCTAAGTCACAGGCAACAGCAATTGCGTTATTCTCATCTAGGGATGAAATAGGGTCATCAATATAAATAAACTTTACCCAACTGTAAGCAGGGTCTTTATCTATAACTAATTGACAGATTGCCAGAAAGAAGCTCCAAATAAAAAGAGTTTCTTCTCCTCTTGAGATTTTAATATTTTCAACTTCTTTCGTTTCCTCATCGACAACAATCTCTCTTGAAAAGGAGACTTTTGAATTTTCATAATCTATGTGGAACTTTACATCAACATAATTATTAAAAAATACCGCTATTTTTGAATCTAACGCCAGCTCATGTAATCCGCTAAAAAACATAGACTTGGAGTTCATTTTTAAAAACCTTTCTGAATCATTTTCTAAATCATTTTCCCAATAAAATAAGTCCTCGGTGAAAGCATTGAAATATAAAGTATCTCTGCTATGTAAATTAGTGTCTTCATCAAGAACCTTCCCTAATTCTTTAAACTTCATTGACAATCTAGTTTTTCCTGTTCTATTGTGTGCAAAAAATAGAACTAAATCTTTCATACTTCGATTATCCCCCAATAAGTCTTTACGAAAATGTTGGGCTATGTCAGAAAGGCTATTAAAGTCAATTGTTGAATTCATTTAATTTACGAATTAATTATTATAAATATGCAAATGATTGTGGAGGCAACAAATCAAACTCTTTTTTCAGATCAAGAGGTTCATTGTACATTTTTGCCTTTTTAATCTTTATCGCATAAGCAGTTTCCCTATTTGAAAAATAATCATTGAAAAAATCCTCTGAAATCCCTGATTTATCTCTTGTTTTTCTCCATATATTTTCAGGAGTAGAATTTAAAATGTCTTCTATTTCAAATTCTCCAATTACTTTCTGAACAGGAGAAGAAGCATATACTATTACTGTTGTAATATTAGGTCGTTTGAAAATGACCTTTCTAAATTCATATTTCTTTGTGCCATCAAAAATTTTGAAGGCAAATTCTGGTTTAATCGATAATAAAACTTTCATCGCTTCTTGTTGCTTTTAATATTGTTTCCAATTGTTCTGTTGTTATCTTTTTAAATCCTCTAGGTGCATCATTTATACCATTTAGAATTTTAAGGTCTATTAACTCTTTCATATTTATACGATGAGGAAATGAGTAAACAAAAAGAAATTTCACTACGAAAGGTTTACTTTTTGAGTAATTCCACATTGCACGAAGTTGATTTTCAGGAAAGACACTATTCTTACGGCAATGCAATACAAACTCCTCCTCATTATCAAATTCATATCGCACTTCATCTGTAATACCAATACTCGTAACGACACTGTGATAATATCCACCTGTTCTATAAAAAATCAAAATATCTCCTTTTTGAGGATGTGGTTCAAAAGCTCTTGAAACATATACTTTGCTAATACTATTCCTATGAGGGAAATCTTCAATAAAATCCTCCGGTGATTCAGTATTTAAAATGGAATCTGGTAAAAGTTCCGTATGATATTCTGGATAGATAGGTACTATAAAACAATCGTTACCTTTTGAAATATAAGGATAATGGTGTTTTAAATTAGTACTACTTATTTGCTTACTAAAATCTCGTACATATACTAATTCGTCATCCTTTTTACCCCATAATATAAAACCCCATTGCTCAAATAAATCTATTAATCTTCTTTGTTCATCTCTTTTGTCAAAAATAGTTACATATATTTCATCTACTTTATTTTTTAAAGCATTGTCAAAAATAATTTTCATAAACCGTTCTCCTAATCTGAAGCCGTTGTTTATAACTTTAAATGTGCCTATTTTTAATCTTCTTTTAGGAAGAAAAGAAGGAGTTATATCATGATAACTTTCTGTCTGGTCTTCTATTTTCAGATAAAGAAAAGAAAGAATTAAACCATTCTTTGAGTTAACAGTTATATAAGCTTCTTCATCAAATTTTCTAATAAACCATTTTTCAAAACCATCATAATCTTCTTTTAAGCTTGCAAAGAAATCATCATCAAGACTAATTCTTCCAAATTTTAGTTTCTGAACATTTAAGACTTTATAATCTACTAAGTCAGGGTGTTCAGCAAAGATTTTTTCTAAAAATTTATCTATTGTAAATACTTTATCATCGATTTCTAAATCTTTAGCTTTACGATGAATTTTTTTGTCTTCCGTAATTAAAATATCAACTCTTCCTACAAAAACCTCATTTAAAAACTGCGTATCTATTCTATCATTTTCATTAGTATCATCTTTCTCGGATACTTTCATCACCTCAGGTTGCATTGGTGAGGGAATATCTATTTTTTCATAACTCTCCACTTTTATATTAAAGGTATTTACTGTGTTCTTATCCTGATACTTTTCAAGTTCTCTTATAGAATAAGAATGAATACACTTTGTATATTTTGCTCTTTCCAACCAACGATAAAGTATCCCAACATCTTGATTTAAAACACGAGATGCTTCACGATGAATAATAATATTTGTATCTAAAAGTGCTTTCATATTTTACTATTTAACTTTCGGAAACAACCCCTGCATCAAACCTTTTTTATGTTCTTTTAATTGTTCTATTTTCTCTGCTTGCGCTGTGATGAGCTCATCTAAAGCAGAAAGGCAAGAAGCGATTTTTTGTTGTTCTTCTTTCTGAGGTGATAGGGTTGGAATATTAGTTATTTCGTTTTTTCCGATTTCTTTAAATGTTGAGCCAGATGCTCTTTTTATAAGAGCTTCTTTATTTTGTAATATCCAATACAACCAGAATGTGTTAACTTCCGTACTGTGCACAATCAATGACTGAAAACCTTGATTTGTTGTGCATTCTTCTTCCGTAATTGATACATCACCAATTGTTGCTCTTGTTGTAATTAAAATTGTTCCTTTGGGTAAAAGTTTAGCCGATGAATTTTTTAAACCTTGCTCCGTTATTTTCCTAATGCTACTTTTTAATTTACCGTTTTTAATCTCTGTTGGAGTGTACCAAAGAATTTCTCCATCCCAATATTCTTGCTTTGAAGTATCGGGAGTGCCTCCTCCTACAAAATCACCAACTTCTCCCAAGCTTTTCTCCACCCACTCCCCATCTTTCTCAAACTCTTTAAATCGATACTTAGGTACTTTTTTACCCTCTTGAGGGAAAAGATTTTGCATCAAGCCTTTTTTGTGGTCTTTGAGCAAATCCATTTTTTGGCTGTGAGCTTCAATTACTTCATCTAAAGAAGAAAGACAAGATGCTATTTTTTGTTGCTCTTTGGGTAGTTTAGGTTTTTGAATAGTAAACTTTTCAAATGCAGTTTTGTTTATTATCGGTACAGCTGTTTGTCCAGCCAAATTTTTAAGTTGTACAATGTTCCTTGAAATGGCATAATAAACAAATTCATAATGGTTTGATGTGTTACATACAATAGAATTGATTTGTTGATTAGTTGCACATTCAACTTTATTAATGCCATTTAAACCAATGGAAGCAATACAGGTTACTAAAATTGAGTTTTTGGGAATTACCCTTGTTCTCTCTTTGCCTTTTTCTGTGAGTTTTAGGACTGAATTATAAATATATTTTTCTTTAAAGTCTTGTGCTGTTACCCAAACAAAATCACCACCCCAATATTCACTTTCTTCTTTACTTGGAGTACCACCAGTAATAACATTTCCAACTGAATCAATCGAAATATCTTCCCATTCTCCCTCATTCTTAAACTCAGGAAAACGCAATGAGGGTATTAATTTATTTTCTTTCTTATTCATTCTCAATTTCCTTTAAAATAACTTTTCCCCATTCTTCACCAATCTTAGAAAAAGCAAACCACCTTTTTCCTAAATCTTTGAGCGAAGCTCCCAAATGATATACTTCTGTATTGTCGATAATCAAAAAACGGTCGTGGCTTTTGGTAAAGGCTTTCAGCTCAAAATTGCCGTATTGTTCGTTGGCTTTTTTTACGTCTAAGGTCAATTGTTTGGTACTGTTTTTAGTTAATAAAAGCACCTTTACCGCTTTTGTTTTCTTGGATAGATGCGTTAAGGTACTTTCGTCTATGTAATTATCAATTAATACAATGTTTTTCTTAGCAGAGCGAATGATTTTGGAAGCCAATTCATACGCATCAAATATTTGTCCGTCAAAGAAAACGCCTTGTGTAGGAATAATATCTTTGTTTTCTAATGCTTTAAAAACTTTTTCAAATTTTTGGTCAGTTTGCAATTGTTTACGTTCAATGCTGTCCATACGCTGTAACAATCCACTATGGTTGGCAATGAGTTTGCGCATTTCTACAAAAGTATTGATAATTTGAATGCTTACTTTTACAGCCACATCACTACGCAACACGGCAGAAAGCATTGCTACACCTTGTTCGGTAAAAGCGTAAGGATTTACCGAAGAATGCTTTAGGGATTCGAACCGGTCACAATTTGTGACTAGTTCTATTTTTTCATTGTCAGTAAGTTGAAAACGAAACTGTTGCGGAAACCTTTCTATGTTCCGCTTGACGGCTTGATTTAAAACTTTAGTCTCCACCTGATACATTTCCGCTAAATCACGGTCAAGCATAACTTGCAACCCTCGAATGGTAAAAATTCTATTTTCTATTTCTTCCTGTGATAGGATAGCATTATCTCCCATTTTACACAATTAGTTTAAAATATTTTTTTTGTTTTTACAATTTGCCCAAATACGAAATTATGTTCCTCACTTAAAATTACTTGGATAGCAAAACAAAACGATTTACGTTTTATAATACCTTTCTTCTCACTGATAATTCAAAACTCACAATTCCCTTACTCATAAGCTGCCAATCCACTAATATCTCTTCCTTGCGCCAATTTTTTTAATTGCGGCACCAAGTCTTCCATAAGTTCCAATTCCTTTATCCTGCGTTCTTTCCAACTCAAATCCAATGGAGCTAAAAGATCTGTCAATTTTTCTCCGTCAAAAATCATTCGGCTCATAACTTTTTCTACAAAAGCTTTTAAATCTGCTGTTTGCAATCCATTTTTATTGGCAATTGCAGCTAATTCTTTGTTGTATTTTTCGTCTTTAAATTTGTCATACCCCTTGCGTAGTGCTGCTACATCTTGCCCTTGGTTCCAATCCAAACTGTTGATGTATTCGGTTAAGTCTTCTTCTTCATCCATCATATTTGAATGTGACTTTAACAAAGCAATCACCTGTGCTTTGGTCATTTTCTGTTTGGATGGTTTTTGTTGTGTACTATCGGCGATCAGATTCATAATGTAATCGTAATCAATTACAGCAGAAGCAAAGAGTACAAATTCAAAATCTAATTGTTGAATTTCCTCCGGTGTATTTTCACCTTCTTTTTGACGTCGCTTTTGAAAGTTTTTAGCCGTTTCAATATAGTTACTGCGAAACTCCTGAAAAATAGGTGTTGGCAAAATATCTTCAATAACCGCCTTTTGCTCTTCAGTGATGTCAGTATATTGGTCAAGTTGTGTTTTAAGTCGCTGTACTTCCTTAAAGTTTTGCACAAAAGCAATACGCGCAGCATCTCCTTTTAGATTGTAAACTTCCTGCGGTTCATAAGCGCCAGTGTTTTCCTGCATAAATACACCTAATTTCTCCACTGCTTCTTTAAATTTGTCAATCACCACAGGCGCAGGCTCTACCAACCAAATTTCTCTTGATTTTTCTTTATCTTCTTCTCCTGAAAACAAAGCGATGGCTTGGTTTACTGCATCTTGCTGCGAACGAAAATCCAATATATTCCCATAAGGCTTGCTGTCGTTTAACACACGATTCGTGCGTGAAAATGCTTGAATTAATCCGTGGTATTTCAGATTTTTATCTACATAAAGTGTATTGAGATACTTGCTGTCAAAACCCGTGAGCAACATATCCACTACAATGGTTATGTCTATTTTATTTTTATGAGGATAGTCTTTGCTGCTGTATTTCTGGTTTTTAATACGGCTTTGCACATCTTGATAATACAAATCAAAATCACTGAGGCTGTGATTGGTCCCAAATTGTTGATTGTAATCGGTAATTATTTCCGTTAAGGCTTTTTTCTTCTCTTCAGGATTTTGTTTGTTGTCTTCTTTTTCTTGGGCCAAATCCTCTTGTATTTGTTGAATGTCTTTGTTGCCCTCAGCAGGAGGCGAAAACACACAAGCGATGTTCAAAGGTGTAAAATCTGGATTTTCCTCCTTTTTATTTTTCTGAATTTCATTAAAGAGTTTGTAATATTCAATAGCATTATTGATAGAGGCCGTAGCTAAAATGGCATTGAACTTTCGATTGTTTGTAGCCGAATTATGTTTGTCCAAAATAGCTTCTACCACAGCTTGTTGTGTAATGGCTTCACCTTGTTTCGCAGGTTGTGAACCTTCGCCTTTGAAATAATCAATATGGAATTTCAAAACATTTCTGTCGTCTATGGCGTGAGTAATCGTATAGGCGTGTAATTGTTTTTCAAAAATATCTTCGGTCGTTTTGTAGGTTTCAAATTCACCTTCTCTAATTTTTTGTGTAGAATTCTCTTCAAAAATGGGTGTCCCCGTAAATCCAAATAATTGCGCATTTGGAAAAAACTCTTTTATGGCTCTGTGATTTTCTCCAAATTGCGAGCGGTGGCATTCGTCAAAAATAAATACAATGCGTTTGTTGCTCAACGGCTGCAGGCGTTCTTTGTAATTCCTTTGGTTGGTTCCATCAAGCGCCAAGCCTAACTTTTGAATGGTCGTAACAATGACTTTATCGGCATAATTGGTAGAGAGTAATCGTCTGACCAATGTTTCGGTATTGGTATTTTCTTCTACACTACCTTCCTGAAATTTATTGAATTCTTCACGGGTTTGTCGGTCAAGGTCTTTCCGATCCACTACAAACAAACACTTTTCAATATCAGGGTTATTCTTTAAAAGTGTAGAAGCTTTAAACGAAGTCAAGGTTTTCCCACTTCCCGTTGTATGCCAGATATAACCGTTGCCTCGATTATCTTTTATACAGTCCACAATGGCTTTTACTGCATAGACTTGATAAGGTCGCATCACGAGTATTTTCTGCTCACTTTGCACCAATACCATATATTTACTAATCATTTCACCCAGCGTACACTTGGGCAAAAACTTTTCAGTAAAAGTGATAAGGTCGTTGATTTTTTTGTTGTTAATGTCAGCCAATTCATATACAGGCAAAAATTGTTCGTCTGCATTGAAAGCAAAGTGTTGGTTTTTGTTATTGGCAAAATACAAAGTTCGATTGCCGTTACTCACAATAAACAACTGCATAAAACACAACAAGGAATTACCGTAGCCATTTCCTGGTTCGTTTTTATAATCTACAATTTGCTGCATCGCCCTACGATGTGAAATATCTCCTTTTTTCAGTTCGATTTGCACCAGAGGTAAGCCGTTGATGAGCAGGATAACATCATACCGCTGAAAACTATTCTCGGTATTAATCCGCAATTGATTGATGACTTCAAATTCATTTTTGCACCAATCTTTAATGTTTACTAAAGTATAATGCAATGGCGTACCATCTTCCCGCTGAAAGTATTGATTTTCCCGTAATAACTTTGAAGCTTCAAAAACGTCGGGTTTAATTATTTCTTCTCGCAACCGCAAAAATTCACTGTCCGTTAATCGCACCCGATTTAATGTTTCAAATTTTTGACGAAAATTTTGTTCGAGTGTTTTTCGGTCAATGATATCCGGTCGGCTAGTATATTTTAAGTTTTTGAGTTGTTCAATGAAGCCTAACTCTATCAGGTTTTCTTTATTCATTTTTCCCAATTTTTCGAAATTCGATTTTTTATTAAGATAGCAGAAATATTTTCTCTATTTTTTTCCGCTTAGGTTAAGGTGTAAAATATTTAATCAATGCTAAATCCACATAGAGAATTTTATTGATAGATTCAAAATTTCTTAAAACTACAAATTAAATAAAATCTTTGATATTTCCGGCTCTTTGTACTTCATAAATAACTTCAAAGTCCGCAGGTAACTTTATTATATAAATTTCTCATTTTTATCATGTAAGACAGCTTTGGTAAAATAGATTTCTGTGGATTTATTTACCTAACTAAATCATTTCCTCCCCCATTCAACTTTCGGTTCAGTTCCGCTTGAAATTCTTCCATCACCGGTTTTACGGTGCTTTCGGGTAGGTCTGAAATACGAATGTACATCAGTCCGTCAATGGCATCATTGAACTTCGGATCGACATTGAATCCAATCAGTTTTGCGTTTTGCTTGATGTATTTTTTAATCAAAACCGGAAGACGTAAAACATTTGGCTCGATTTCATCAATCAGTTTGTCAAACTTATTCAAATCGGCTTCGGCTTCATCAAAGAAAAATTCTTTGTCTTCGTCTTTCAGTTTCACTTTGAATTCCTTTTTCGGACGAACATATTGCGCCACATAAGGGTCGTAATAATGCGATTTCATAAATTCAATCATCAGAGATTTCGAAAAATCGGAGAATTGATTGGAAATGGAAACGCTCCCGATGATGAACTTTTCTTCCGGGTTTCGAAGCGTAACGTGCACAATTCCTCTCCACAAAAGGAAAAGCGGCATCGGCTTTTGCTGATAAGCCGGCACCACAAAGGCACGCCCCATTTCGATGCATTTCTTGAAAAACGGATGCAATTCCGGTTCGATGTGAAATAATTCGTTCAAATAAAATCCATCCACCCCAAACTGCTCATAAACCTCTTTCCCCAACGCCATTCGATAAGCTCCCACGATTTTATGGGCCTCATTGTCCCATAAAAACAAATGGTGATAATGGACATCGTATCGATCCAAATCGATTTCCTGATTGGTTCCCTCACCGATTTCCCGGAAAGTAATTTCACGCAATCGCCCGATTTCTCGCAAAAGATTTGGGATTTCGTGGGCCTTGCTGAAATAACATTCGTAATTATTATTCTTAAAAAGCAGTGCATCCTCAGTCTTTTTCAATACTTCAATTTCGGCATTGATCAAATCCGCAGAAGTCTCTTCCACAATGGGTTTGGGTTTCTTGCTTCTTGCATTGATCGCAATCGTAGCCGGAATTTTCAAAGTTTCGATGAGAAGCGATCTTTTTTGGGTATAATAAGTGGAAAGTGCATAAGTTTTTTTGCGAAGGAATTCCGAAAAAGCTTTTACCTCTTCAAATTCCAATTGTTGTTTCGGTAAAATCGGCTTCCCAATTCGGATTTGAATCGGTTTAACACGCGGTCGAACCATTTCCGAGGGGAGCATCGCCGTTTGTAAATTCGGACTGAGTGCCGCCATCCGATAAAAAAGCGGACTGTTTCTAGCCCGGAAATACATCGGAATCACGGGAACATTCATTTTTTTAATCAGCTTGATGGCCGATTCCTGCCATTCGCGGTCGGCCACATTTCCTTCTTCGTCTTTAGCAGAAACTTCTCCTGCCGGAAAAATCCCAAGACAACCTCCGTCACGAACGTGCCGAATCGCCTCACGCATTCCCGAACTGCTGTTGTAAACTTCCTTTCGGGTTTCAAAAGGATTGACGGCGATGACCATGGGTTCGAGCGGTTGGATGCGGTGCAGTAAAAAATTGCCCATCACTTTAAAGTCCGGGCGGATTTTCCCAATGATGTGCATCATCAAGATTCCGTCCAGCGCACCCAGCGGATGATTAGAAACAACTATAAACGGACCTTCCTTGGGAATTCGATTCAAATCTACATCGTGAAGTTCATATTTAACATTGAGGTCGTCCAAAAGATATTGCAGAAAATCGGCAGAACTTTTCCCCAAACCGTTTTTGTACAAATCATTTAACTTATTGATACCACTGATGTTTTTAAACAACCAGGAAATAGGGTATCCGACCGGCCAGAATTTTTTAAGTCCGGAAGCCTGATAAATATCTTTGGTGCTGATTAAACTCATTCTTCTTTCACAATTATTTGCAAAGTATTTTTAATGATTTGACGCAGCAACTCGGTTCCTTTATAAAACGAATAGGAAGACTTCTCGTCAAAGTGCCTAAGGGTGTATAAAGATACTTCTTTTTCCCATTCAATCTGATATTCGGATTTTAACTTATCCAGCAGCACTTCCATCTGATTGAATTTATCTTCCAGGCAAAGCGACAAACTGATGGCCGAATTCTGCATCATATTGACTTTGATTTTCAAATTATGAAGCAAATTGAAAATACGGCTGATTTTTTCTTCTGTAATAAATGAAAAATCAGAAGTCGTAAGTCGCAAAAGGTTTTGGTTCTTTTTGACGATATAACAAGGTACAAAAGGCTCCAGCGTAAGTTTATTCTGAATTTCTGTTCCTGAACCCTTCGGGTCAATGAATGATTTCACATAAAAAGGAATTCCTTTTTGTCGAAGTGGTCGCATGGTTTTCGGGTGAATGACCGAAGCGCCGTAATAGGCCAGTTCGATGGCTTCTTCGTAGGAAATTTTATGGAGCAACTTTGCGTCCTCAAAATAACGCGGATCGGCATTCAGCACGCCCGGAACGTCTTTCCAGATCGTCATGCTTTCGGCATTCATACAATACGCAATGATCGCCGCCGAATAATCCGAACCTTCACGGCCCAAAGTCGTGGTGAAATAATTCGGGTCAGAACCCAGAAACCCTTGAGTAACATAGAATTTGGAATTGTCCAGCGAGCTGAAATTCTTTTCGGTTTCTTCCCAGATGACTTTTCCTTCCCGATAGGTTTCATCGGTTTTGATGAAATCGCGCACATCCAGCCAGGTATTTTCAATTCCGACTGAATTCAAAAAACTGCTGACGATTTTAGTCGAAATCAATTCGCCACAACAAACTACTTGATCGTACACAAAATCATAATTCGGTGATTTATTTCTTCGTAAAAACCCACATAAATCTTCAAAAAACTGATGAATTTCGGATTTGAGTGAAGCGGAATCGGTGAATAATTCATCGGCAATTTCCAAATGCATTTGCCGGATTTCGTCGATTTTTTGGGTGAAATCAGTCTTTTCAAAATAAAGTTTGACTACTTCTTCCAGTGCATTAGTGGTTTTGCCCATGGCTGAAACTACCATAAAGGTTCCGTTGTAACCTGCTGACTTTAATACCGATGCGATGTTTCGCACGCTTTCTGCATCTTTGACCGATGCCCCCCCGAATTTGAATACTTTCATTAAATTTCTCTAATTGTATGCAAATATATAGCAATGAAGACTTTCAAGAAACTACCATTGCTGTAATTTGTACGTATAAACCTTTTCGTCTCTTAAAATTACCCGAAGGATATATATTCCGGTCGGGCCTAAAATTTTGTTTAATCTAAGTTCTGTTTGTGGCGTATCGACTTTTTGTTGCTGAATGAGTTTTCCGTTCAAGTCGTAAAATTGAATTAACTTGATGTTTTCAGCACCTTTTAGTTGATAGGATTTCGTTTTTCGTTTGAAAAATAATTCAGGTTTTTTGTTAAATCTGTCTGTTTCTTTGATTTTCATAACTGACTGACAGCCTGATATGGAATCCAAATTTTCATAAACCAAATCGTTGTTTTTAAAGAGACAACTGAGTTTTCCCGCACCATTGATATCGGCCTTTCCACCCGGCGCCGTAATCATGGAAAGCGAACCTACGCCTTCTATCCAGACTACATTATAATCTGTAATTTCATTGGATTGGGTTGGGGTAAAATAAAAATGCCTGTGCGGAATATCGTTTACCAAATTGATACTTCGGATGGAATCCAGTTTAAAGAAACCGGCATCTGCAGGAAAAGGCGTGATAGGATTAAACATTTGAATTGTGTCCCCAACACTTACCGAAAAGTCGTAAAGTAAATATTCATCAACATGGTTGAATTCGTCAAACTTTGTAAGAAAAACCTTTTTTTGCTCCACTTCTTCTCTAAGCAGAAAACTTCTTGAAATGTAATGATATCCTTCCAGAATTTTATGGGGTTGGTTGTTGAAAATAGTATCGCCGTCGGTATAATAAACATCAGTCATACAACCGCCGTAACAGTTGGTCAGGTGCCATTCGTTGACAGATTCCAGCATGGGTTTATAGTCTTGTGCGTTTAAACCATAACCAGCAATAGAAATCAGCAGAAATAAAAATCTTTTCATTGGCTGAAAATTTAATAAACAAAGATAATCCATCTATTGATGTATATTTGTAAAACCCAAAAAATCATTTAAGCATGAATTTAGAAGCAGGCCAGACTTTAGGCGAGTTTATCATTGAAAACCAGAAAGATTTCCAATATTCATCGGGAGAATTAACCCGACTGCTGAGTTCCATCAAACTGGCAACCAAAATCGTAAACCATAAAGTAAATCAGGCTGGATTGGTCGATATCATCGGGAAATTCGGAGCGGAAAACATACAAGGTGAGGAGCAGCAGAAACTCGATGTTTTTGCCAATGAAGTTTTCATCAAAACGCTTTCGCAGCGAGAAGTCGTTTGTGGAATCGCTTCCGAGGAGAGCGATGATTTTGTGCGTATTGAGAATTGTCAGAATTCTGAACTGAGCAAATACGTTGTTCTGATTGATCCACTTGATGGATCTTCTAATATTGATGTAAACGTTTCGGTGGGAACCATTTTCTCGATTTACCGAAGGGTAACACCGGCCGGGACTCCGGTTCAGCTCGAAGATTTCCTTCAACCCGGAAACAAACAAGTAGCTGCCGGATATGTGGTGTACGGGAGTTCTACGATGTTGATTTATACAACTGGAAACGGAGTCAATGGATTTACATTGAATCCCTCCATCGGGACATTTTATCTATCCCATCCTCAAATGAGAATCCCCGAAGACGGAAAGATTTACAGTATCAACGAAGGAAACTATGCCATGTTTCCACAAGGCGTTAAGGAATATCTTAAATATTGTCAAAAAGTAGAAGAGGATCGTCCCTATACTTCGAGGTACATCGGTTCGCTTTGTGCCGATTTTCATCGGAATTTAATCAAAGGTGGAATTTATATTTATCCATCTGGAACCAAAAGCCCGAACGGTAAACTGCGTTTGCTTTATGAATGCAATCCTGTTGCTTTCTTGGCTGAGCAAGCGGGAGGAAAGGCCTCCGATGGATTCAACCGGATTATGGACATTCAACCGACTGAACTTCATCAAAGAGTTCCTTTCTTTTGTGGCTCCAAAAACATGGTCGAAAAGGCAGAGGAATTTATGGTGAAAGCTTAGTTGGGAAATCTCTAAACCCAGCAGTTAAAAAATCTGGAATTCGAAGTTGCAATTTAGGAAAGAATTTCTAATAGGATATTGATCAAACTCTCCATTGCTTTGATCCATTGGGTTTTGCTTTGAGTCTTCTTTCAGGCGTTTTACTAAAAATAATGAAGTTGCTTTTGAAAACCTATAATCATTTTGATTATATTTAGACTCAAAACCAGGATTATAAAAAAAGATAAATACGTCATTATCACCGGAGCAGCTTCGGGATTGGGCAAGGAATTTGCAAAACTCTATGCCGAGGAAGGTCATTCACTTATTTTAATTGATATCAACGAAAATGAACTTCATCAAACTGCAGAATGTATTCGTGAAGAGACCAAAGCCCTTGTAAAGACATTGACCAAAGATTTGTCGCTTGCTGAGGTTTCTCAGGAAATTTATGATTATACCTGTGTAGAAAATCTTGAGGTTTTTGGTCTAATCAATAATGCCGGATTCGGTGTTTTTGGGAATTTTTCGGAAACGGATTTGAAAGATGAGCTCAAAATGGCAGGACTTCATGTTTTGACTCCAATTGCATTGACCAAATTATTTCTAAAAGGAATGCTCGAAAGGAATGAAGGTGAGATTTTGAATATTTCCTCTTTGGCGGGTTTTCAACCGGGACCTTTGATGTCGGTGTATTATTCGACCAAAGCATTTTTGATTTCATTTACGGAGGCGATTGCCCGTGAAAATAAAAACTCCAAGGTTCGCATCAGTGTTCTTTGTCCGGGTGTAGTCAATACGAATTTTCGAAAAAATGTTTGCGCCAATAAGGAGGCGAAGATCAAATCGATGAATAGTTGTCCGCGTCAAGTGGCGTTTTATGGCATTCAGAAGATGCGTCTTGGAAAGGTTGTTTGCCTTCCTTCTGTTTCTTGTAAATTTCTTTCACTTTTGCCAAGATTTCTTCCGCGGAGTATGGCAAGAAATATTGTGTACAATATCCAAATGCGAAACAGGGGTTAGTATCTGCGTGAGGGATGGAGGCATTTGTATGAGCTCTTTCTTTTTGCCTTCGAGAGTCTCATGCTGGATCGAGAGTTTCGGGTGGCAAAAGAAAAGCGAGTGCCGAGAGCCCGACGCCGTTGCGGAGCTTGCGTAGCAACGGGGGCACGCCCAGAAATATTTATTCTTCAGTTGAATCGAAACTCTCTTTCAGTTTGATGAGTTCGGAGCGGATGTATTCCATACGGGCGATGAGTTCCACTTCTTCTTTGATGTTTTCCTGTTCCTGTAGTGCGATTTTGGCGCCTTCGAGGGTATAGCCTCTTTCTTTTACGAGGTGATAAATGAGTTGGAGGTTTTTGATGTCGTCGGGTGTGAAAAAGCGGTTTCCTTTTTTGTTTTTCTTGGGCTTAATGATGTCGAATTCTTTTTCCCAGAAACGAATAAGGGAAGCATTTACCCCAAAAGCTTTGGCGACTTCCCCAATACTGTAATACAATTTATCTGGTAATTCAATCTGCATTTAGTCCAAAGATACAGACATTTGCTGAGATTTGTCAAGCAGAATTTTGAATTCGTCGGGACTTACATCTTGATAGAAATAAGAAACGGGATCAATCGGCTTTCCATCTTTGTGGATTTCATAGTGCAAATGCGGTCCTGTGGAAAGACCGGTGCTTCCTACGTATCCGATGATATCGCCTCGTTTTACTTTCTGTCCACGTTTTGCTTTGACTTTGCTCATATGTGCATAAAGCGTTTCGTAGCCGTATCCGTGATTGATCACCACCACATTTCCGTATCCGCCTTCTCTTCCCGATAATTTCACGGTTCCGTCTCCGGTGGCATAAATCGGCGTTCCGGTATGTGCGGCAAAGTCAGTTCCGGTATGCATTTTACTGATTTTTAGAATCGGGTGCATACGCATTCCATATCCGGAAGCTAAGCGCGTTAAATCTTTATTGGCAACCGGCTGTATGGCGGGCAGGTGTGAAAGCATTTTGTCTTTTTCTTTTGCGCTGATGATGATTTCATCCAATGATTTGGACTGAATGACCATTTGTTTGTTGAGAATGTCAATATTTTTGGCTACTTCAGAAACCATATCGCCGTATTTCCAGTCTGAGAATTTGGAATAGCGATTGACACCACCAAATCCTGCTTTACGGACATCGTCGGAAATCGGTTCTAATTCAAAATAACTTCGGTAGATATTATTGTCTCGGTTTTCGATTTGCCCGAGAACTTCTTGGGATTGTTTAACTTTTTTATTTAACAATTCATACTGAATTTTCATTTCCTGCAATTCGGCAGCCAATGAATTTTCTTCCGGTGAATTGACTTTATTACTAAATACAAATCCAGAAATCACTCCGAAAAAAGCAGTTACAATAAGAAAGACCGCCAAATTCTTGATTTTGCGGATTCGTCGTTTTCTAATAGGTTTGAAGGAGGTGGTTTGTGCGTTGTATTTAAACTTTTTATTCGCCATTGGTGAATTCTCTATTATTTTTCCATGTGTGCAAAGCAAAATAAAGGAAAATTACCACGGGGTCTTGTTAAGGAAATTGTAAAATATCCTTAATCTTCAATAAATAAATAGATAATTCAGAGGAAGTTTCGTTTCTGAATTTTAAGAAAAAAAATAGAAGTTTAACATTATCAATTAGTGTTCCAAAGTTCGTAATTGCAAAAATTCTTCGTTGGTTATAAATTCTTTGTGCTAAGGTTTTGGTTATTCGCGGTAGTAAATCCTTTTAACCCTGGAAGAAATCGAAGTCAAAACTTCGTAAGGAATCGTGCCCATTTGTTCGGCAACCTCTGAGATGCTCGGATTTTCCCCAAAAATAATGACTTCATCACCTTCTTTGCAAGGGCAATTCGTCACATCTAACATCAGCATATCCATACAAACCGTCCCGACGATGGGGACCAGTTTTCCGTGGACATTGACTTTGCCCAAGCCATTGCCCAAAGACCGACGAATGCCATCTGCATATCCGACCGGAAGCGTTGCAATTCGGGTTTTTCTTTCCGCTTTGAACCTTCGGCCGTAACTTACCGTTTCGCCTGTTTGAATTTCCGAAATCCGTGAAATCACAGTTTTGAAAGTCACCACATTTTTCAGCTGTTTCCGGGAATCTTCATCGTCTGAAATTCCGTACATCCCGATTCCAAGCCGAACAGCATCATATTGATTTTCAGGAAAATGAATAATCCCCGGCGAATTCAATGCATGTTTGACCGGCTTTATGTTCAATTCTACTGAGATTTTGTCATAGATTTCGTCAAAGATTCTTAATTGTTCTTTGGCGAAATCTTTTTCTTCCGGCACATCTGCCGTGGCCAAGTGCGTAAAAATAGATTTTACAACCACCGATTTTTCGGAACTTAATTTTTGAATCAATTCATCAATTTGTTCGGCACGAAAACCCAATCGGTTCATTCCGGAATCAATTTTCAGATGAATTGGATAAGCTTCTGTAATCGATTTTTCCTTTAAAGTTTGAAGAAATAAATCCAAAACCCGAAGACTGTAAATTTCAGGTTCAAGTTTGAAATCAATAATGGACGAATAACTGCTTTGCTCGGGGTTCATCACCATAATCGGCAAGGTAATTCCGGCTTTTCGAAGCTCAACTCCTTCATCGGCATAGGCAACTCCCAAATAATCAATTTTCTGATGCTCAAGCGTTTGGGCAATTTCAAAACTTCCGGTTCCGTAGGAATTCGCTTTGATCATCGCCATGATTTTGGTTTCGGGACGAAGTTTACTTTTGAATAAATTTATATTATCAACCAAAGCTTTTAAATTGATTTCCAGAACGGTATCGTGTGATTTTTTTTCCAAAAAAGCAGAAATTTTCTCTAATTGGAAAGGTCTTGCGCCTTTGAGCAATATGGCTTCGTTATGGACGTTCTGAACGCTCAATTCCTTTAGAAATTCGTCGGTGTTTTCAAAAGTTCGGGCAGGCGTTTGGAAGAGGTTTTTGTATTTCGGAATGAATTCTCCAATCAAAACCAAATCATCGATCTGATGAGAATTCACCAAATCGGCTACTTTTTGGTACAATTCTTCTTTGTCCAAACTGCTTTGAAGCACATCGGTCAGTACCAGACTTTTTCGCGGAAAAGCTTGTTGTGCCAACACATCCAAAGCGACTTTTACCGAATGTAAATCCGAATTGAAACTATCATTGATCACCACACTGTCCCGAATTGCTTCCTTGATTTCCAAACGCATTTCAATGGGTAAAAGTTGTGAAGTCAAAGGCAAATATTCCTCTAAATCAAGTTCCAGCGCAAGAATTACTGTCAAAACCGTCAAAATATTTTCGATAGAAGCTTCGTCTTGAAATGGAATTTGAAATGAATGATTTTGGGAATTGAATTGTACCAGAATTTTTGTTCCTTTTGAAACTTCTTGAGTGGAAATGATTTGAATCGTACTGCCGGATTTTTTACCGAAACTAAAGAATTTCTTATCGGGATAAACTTCTTTTAGAGTTTTTTCAACCAATTCATTATCAGAATTATAAATGATTATTTCTGAATTTTGAAATAATTTGATTTTCTCTCTTATGATTATTTCTTTCGAACTGAAATTCTCCAAATGCGCCGAGCTTATATGGGTGAGCACACCGATTTTCGGTTGGATAATTTCTTCCAAAACCTCCATTTCGCCGGGTTTTGAAATTCCGGCTTCAAAAATTCCGAGTGAATTTTCAGACTTCATCTGCAAAACCGAAAGCGGAACACCAATCTGGGAATTATAGCTTTTCGGACTTCGCACGATTGAGAAGTCTTTCCACAAAAGTTGATTCAACCATTCTTTGACAATGGTTTTTCCGTTGCTTCCGGTAATTCCGATGACGGGTAAATTGAAGTTTTTACGATGAGATTTCGCCCATTCCTGTAATGCTTTCAGAGGCGAAGGAACCTTTAGATAAACCGCATCTTCAAAGATTTCTTCGGTTTGGGCAACCACAAAAATCCGAATGCCTTTTTTATAAGCTTCCGATGTATATTTATTGTCGCCAAATGCAAAAAACACAGCATGATTGGGCTGGTAAATCGTCCGGGAATCGAAATAGATTTCTTCAATCTTTCCGGTGGGATTTCCGGTTATTTCAGCCGAAATAATTTCTGCTAATTCTTTTGTTTCGTAGGCTTTCAAATTATTAAATCGATTTAATTTCCTTTGTGAACTTTTGTGTCAAACTTTGCGAACTTTGTGGTAAATAGATTTTTTGAATTTAACCACTAGGTACACAAAGAAATTCACAATGGCACACAAAGACTGAATATGTTTAACTATGTATTCTCCTTTTTCCGTTCTTCCCAAAAAGCCGTCCGACTCAGTGGTTCATATTCCTCTTTTTCACCCAGCTCCACTAATTTATCACTTTGGATTTTCCGATGGGAATAATGCGCCAAATTCCCTGTTTTCACACAAATCGCATGGACTTTTGTGACGTATTCGGCGGTAGCCATCAGATAAGGCATCGAACCAAAGGGCCGTCCTTTGAAATCCATATCGAGTCCGGCGATGATGACACGTTTTCCTGCATTTGCCAGCTGATTGGCAACTTCCACAATTCCTTCGTCAAAAAATTGTGCTTCATCAATTCCGACGACTTCGCATTCATTGGCCAAAATCAGAATATTATAAGCCGATTCCACGGGTGTTGCAATCAATGAATTTTGATTGTGTGAAACCACTTCTTCTTCATCGTATCGCGTATCCACAGCGGGTTTGAAGATTTCAACTTTTTGTTTGGCAAATTTTGCACGGTTGATACGACGAATCAGTTCTTCGGTTTTGCCGGAAAACATCGATCCGCAGATGACTTCAATCCATCCGCTTTGTCGGGTATGGTTTATGGTGTTTTCTAAAAACATGGGAAAACAAAGTTAATTGTTTTATTCAGAAGTTTCGTGAAGGATTTTAACCGGAAATTATTTGAAAATTTCATTCAAAACCTTTGCAAGACGCAGTCCGCCTTTGAGCAATTGCTCTTCCAAAGTGGAAACGTACTGATAATTATATGGAAACCAAAGTTTGTCACCCGCTTTGGTGTTGGCATAAATATCTTCTGCTTTTTGATAAGAGTCATACAACCAATCGTTTAGGTTTCCTGCGGTTAAAGTTTTATTGAATTTCTTATTGTGAAAGTCCAGCACTTCGGCATATTCCGTATAGCTGTATTGTTGAAAATCAATGAGTTTACTATCCCAAAGCGAATGGATATTGGTTTTGCTTCGGAACCATTCGACCTCAATTTTATTTCCACCTAAATCTTCTTCACGTCCGATGTGCAACGGCTGATGTGCATCGCCAATCAGGTGAATCAGGAAGTAAAGATTTTCCTGTTTTTTCTCAAGCGATAAATTTTTATGATTTTTTAATTCATCGATGATGATTAAAGTTCGTTTGTAGAGATTTTCCTCGGACGAATTTTCCAAAGTTTGGTCAAATTCAGTTCGATTTAAACCACCGGGAAAGTTGAGATAATGCCAAGAATCGGCCATTTTCCAGTCGGGATTTGATTTGATGAAATCCGGCCAGTTCGCCCAATAAGCCAAAGGTTGTTTTCCGATGATTTTTTTGATTTCCCGTTTGGCTTTGCTGTTTAAATGAGCTTCGGCAATTTCAGCCACGACCCTATGTCCGGTTGTGCCCCACGCAAATGAATAAACAGAAGTGAGCAAAAGCCCCAAAACCAATAGGTTATTTAAAATTCTCATATTTCTAAAATCTGTTGCAATCTATGAATTGTGTTGAAAATATGGAATTAAAACAGCTTAAAATTAATTCGAAAGAACATTTGGCACAGAATTAGAAAATTAAATCCTAAAATGGAATTATGAAAAAATTAATCAGAATTTTCTATTTGTTTTTGGGTCTGACTTTCATCACAGCTTGTGCACCCAAACGTCCTCCGCACCCCAAACCTCCGCACAAGGTTTTAAAGGCAGAAAAAAAGAAAAAACTGCCACCCGGACAAGTGAAAAAAATCCGCGGTTCAAAATCGGCAAAACCTTATGCGCCTGGGCAAATTAAAAAACAAAAACATAAAAAACAACGCAAACCGATAAGATCGGGAAGCTAAGATTTAAGCACCCAATATTTTTTTCAAAATCATTTTGGTAATTAAATAAGTCGGCTTGACTCCGGTAAGCCCCAAACCTCCTGAAGCCAATGTACTACCCGTTTCCAATGGATTATCGGATGCGTAGTAAGCGTACATAACTTTCAAATCGGGTGTAATGTGATTACGGATTTTGGAAGCAATCTGAATCGCTTTCTGATAATGTCCGCCTTCCATTTCCAATCCGATTGCCTTCCAGGAAGAATCTTTGAAATATTCCAAAACGTCTTTGTTTTGAAGGGAAGTTCCCAAAACGGTAATCATCGGTCCGGCAAAAACACCCAATCGATTTCCCTTGAAATCATCCGGCGTCAGTTCGTTTTCAAATACGTAATTGTCGGTCGGCCCTTCAATAATATGAGAATTCGGCACCATGATGTCGCCTTTTTTACCACAAAGAATTCCAGCTTTCCCCATGATCGAAACCGATTTGAAGTTCATCATGGTAGAAGAAGTTTTGGTTTTATATGGTTTCAAAAGTTCGTCCATCACTTCAAAAGCTTGTTCACCAAAGGCATAATCCATCACGATTAAAACGTCTTCCGGCGCTTTTTCCAATGAAGAAAAAGCGGTATTTTTGAAATTAACTTTCTTAAGATCAATGATTTGAACGTCGATGTTGGTTCCCGAAGAATCCGGAATGAAAATCAATCCATTTTTGTGGGAATAATTTTGAGTTAATTCACGGAGAGCTTTGTTTTTGGCGGATGACAAATCTTTGTAAATCTCAAACTCATTATTGGATTTGAAATCTTTTTCAAGGGCATCAAAAGCGTAAAGCATATTGGAAACACTGTGCATATTAGCACTGATGATGTGTAAAGGACGGTTTAATAAATTATTGTCACTCAATACTTTTTTAATGGTATTGGCCCATTTTTCGCCGACGATGTGGTGCCCGATTCTTTCCCTTAAAATCGGTGAAAACGTAATTTCACGTCGTTTGAATCCGGTAAAATCCTGTTGAGAAGTTTGTCCCATCCAGTAAATTATGCGAAAGAATTTCTCTCGGTCGGTTTCGGTACTGAAATATTTATAGGCAATTACTGTCTCGTTATAGGATCTCCCCAAAATTGTAGAAAGGTGCATCAATGCTACGTCTCGTTCTTTGGTGGGGAGTTTTGTAGAAGGTTCGCTCAGTGCAATTTCTTCAATTTTCTGCCAAACTCGACTGATTTGTTGGGTTTGTTTGTTATAGGCTTTCGCCCGGATTTTATCGGACTCGTTGTACAAAAAAGTCAGGTGCGTGAGTGTATCATAAATTTCGGAACGACCCCGCGTTACTTCAATATTCATTTGGTCCTCATCGACACGGTAGCAAATTCTTCTACGTTTCGGAGGAATAATCGGTTTGAATTTTGTGAAATCCACTCCTTCATTGGAAGTAAAGTGAATATAAGGTGTTTCGGTAATTCCGTCGGGTAGGCGATCTAGCACATAGAAAAGTCCGTTTAGTTCCACTTTTTCTGGATCGGCCATGGAACCATAAATTTCAGGATTTAGTTGTAATAATAATTCCTGAATCATTTGTCCGGATTGTCCGGTAGGGCGATAAGTTCCGCGGTGGAACATATGTCGCATGGTGATGTAAAGTCGGTCAATAGCTGTTGTAGAGAGTCTTGCTCGTGTAATATTTTGAATCATATATATCTAATTAAATTAAAAGTTAAACAAAAGCAGATTAGGATTAAAACCATCTGCGTTTCTTTTTGCGCTCTTTGTATTCCTGATCGATTTTCAAAAGTTCATCGTACCATTCCTGTCCAAATTTCCGAATGAGCGCATCTTTCAGGAAATGCACTACGTTGACCTTTAGCTCTTTGCCGAGTGCGCAGGCATCCGAGCAAATGTCCCAAACATGATAATTAACGGCTGTGAATTTTTTGTATTCTTTCAGTCGAATGGGGTACAAATGACAGGAAATTGGTTTTTTATAATCGGTTGCTCCTTCCTCCCAAGCCTTTTCGATCCCGCATTTTGTGATTCCTTTTTCATCAAAAATCACATACGCACATTCGCTTCCATTTACCAAAGGAGTGACCCATTCACCATCAAAATCTTTTTCGTACTTACCTGATTTTTCAATTGCAGCAATTCCTTCAGGCCGCAAATACGGCTTGATGTCTTCGTAGATATCATCGAGTATGGGTAATTCGTCCTCATCGAGAGGAGCGCCGGAATCTCCGTCCACACAACAAATTCCCTTACATTTACTTAGGTTGCATACAAATTCCTCAGAAAGAATATCTTCAGAAATCAGAGTGTCGCCAATCTGAAACATAAATTTCTTATTTATTGACGCACAAATATAAGCCCTTTATTTTTGTTTTGTAAATTTGTAGTATCTATTCGAATGAACCTAATCCTAAAGCAGTTTGATTTTAACAAGATTGAAAGGATAATTATGCAGAAAGAATTTCAAAGTTTTATTGGAGAAGAATGGAAAAATGTGGACTTAAAAAGTCCCTATGTAAAGGACTATCGGCTTGAGGTTTCCAATTTTGGAAGACTAAGATCAGTGACTCCAAAAGGTTTAAATCTTTTAAAAGGAAGCGATACGAACGGCTATCGAACCATCCGACTTAAATTATTTAAACCCCGTCCAGAAGAAGATCAATTATTACTTGACAAATATTTAAAGGAAATTCGAGACTTACGCAAAGTTGTCAGAAAGTTAGAAAAAGAAGGCCCGGTTTCTGAGTTTAACTCTACCCAAGGAGAACTAGAAAAACTCATCAAGAAAAAAGATAAATTCCTAAAAAAAGAAACCAAAGCGAGGACAATTTATTACCAAGCACTCGTCCATCGGCTCGTAGCCGAATATTTCCTTCCCGAAACCCATACCGAAGGAAAAGTTGTGGCACATCTGGATTTCAATAAACACAATAATCGTCCATCCAATTTAAAATGGATGACGATGGAAGAAAATATTGCACACCAGCAAAACAGTCCCTATGTGATTTCTGATTATAAAAAACGTAAAGATCGCTTTTTTCCTTCTGAAAACAATTCAAAACTCACCGAAACCAAGGTGATGTATCTGAAGAAACTCTTGAACGAAGGAAAGCCCATGAAACAACTCGTTCGAATGTTCAAAGTGACCGAAACCCAAATTCTGCGAATCAAACGCGGCGAAAACTGGGGCAGGGTAAAAGCAGCGAAATAATGTTTCATCACTGCGGTTTTCTTACTTTTGCAGGAAATGAAATCTTTGCTCGATCATATCTATTCCCCAAACGAACTTCGCCAACTGAAAAGAAGTGATTTGTCTCAAGTTTCCGCAGAGTTGAGAGAATTTATTCTCGATACGCTTTCGGTGAAACCGGGACATTTGGGAGCAGGTCTTGGTGTGGTGGAGCTGACCGTTGCGCTTCATTATTTTTATGATACGCCCGAAGATTTGCTCATCTGGGACGTGGGACATCAATGCTATCCACACAAAATTCTGACCGGACGAAAAAAGCAGTTCGATACGCTTCGCCAATTAAATGGTATTTCAGGGTTTCCTACCAGTGAAGAAAGTGAGTTTGACGCATTCGGAACGGGACATTCTTCGACTTCCGTTTCGGCCATTACCGGAATGGCAATTGCCGATCAAATGTTGGGAAAATCCAATAAACACATCGCGGTAATCGGTGACGCATCCATAGTTTCCGGGATGGCACTCGAAGGTCTGAACCACCTGGGAAGTACGGATTTGGATGTTTTAATTATTCTAAATGATAATTCGATTGGGATTGATCCATCGGTAGGCGCTTTGAAGGAGCATTTTTTTCATTTGGAAAATGGCGGCCAACATTCTGTTTTTGAAGATTTTGGATTTCATTACAAAGGCGTAATTGACGGACATAATTTTGAGGAATTATTTTCAGCTTTTGAAGAACTGGAATCCATTAAAAAACCAAAAATTCTTCACATCAAAACGGTAAAAGGAAAAGGATATGCCAATGCGGAAGCCGATCAGGTAAAATGGCATTCGCCCGGATTATTCAACAAGGCAACCGGGGAAATTTCCAAAACATTGCAATCGAAAATTTCGTTTCAGGAAATTTTTGGCGAAACAATGAGCGAACTGATGCGTCAAAATGAAAAAATTACTGCCATCACGCCGGCAATGCTGACCGGGAGCAATCTGGTCAAATCGAAATTGGAATTTCCAAACCGTGTTTTGGATGTAGGAATTGCGGAACAACATTCGGTTACGCTCGCAGCCGGAATGGCAACGCAGGGAATCATTCCGTATCTGGCGATTTATTCGACGTTTTTGCAACGTGCTTACGATCAGGTCATTCACGATGTGGCATTGCAAAATTTACCCGTTGTTTTTTGCATTGATCGCGCAGGAATTGTTGGCACGGACGGTGCAACGCATCACGGTTATTTCGATGTTTCTTTTTTGCGAAGCATTCCCAATATGATCGTTTCGGCTCCGATGGATGAAAAAGATTTCAGGAATTTGCTTTTTACGGCTCAGTTTGCTGATGCTCCTTTTTCCATTCGATTTCCAAAAGGAAATACGGAGGTAGAAGTTTTAGAATCGGATTTTAATCGGATTGAAATTGGAAAAGCGGAAGAGTTAAAATCTGGAAAGGAAGTCGCGATTTTGACTTTTGGAACGATAGGAAATCGAATTCAAAAGATTTTATACCAAATAGAGTCAGAGAGATTGTTTGCTGAGCGTAGTCGAAGCATCGGTCATTATAAATTTATTTTCTGCAAGCCTTTGGATGAGGATTTATTGGATGAAATTTTCAATCAGTATAAAACCATAATTAGTTTTGAAGACGGAATTTTGAGCGGTGGATTTGGCGATGCGATTTTGGAATATGCTTCAGAAAAAGAATTCAAAGGAAAAATTATAAGAAAAGCTTACCCGGATGAATTCATTGGGCACGGTTCAGTAGAGGAATTGGAAAAACAAATCGGTTTGGATGAGGAGTCGATTTTGGAGTTTTTATTAAATTTAGAGCCCTAACAGGGTTTGAAACCCTGTTAGGGCTGCCTGGCATCCCATTTTATGAAGAAATATTTACGTATTTTCTATTTATTGCAGCTCCTACGAAACGAAAACCGGAGAGGGGAGAAGCTCTTAGGGTTTAGACTTTCAAACTTTATACATTACACTATATTTCCTTAAATTTGTAAAAACAGAATATTATGGCACTTACAGAACAACAATTGAATGAAATCGGCGAGAAGCTGGTCGAGAAATTCAAATCCATATACGACCCGGAAATCCCGGTAGATATCTATGAATTAGGACTGATTTACGATGCTTTTGCCAATGCAAACGGAAAAGTAAAAGTCCTGATGACACTTACTTCTCCCAACTGCCCGGTGGCCGAAAGTATGCCCAACGAGGTAAAGGAAAGAGTAGAGGAAATAGAAGGAGTAGAAGAAGCAGAAATTGAACTGACTTTTGATCCGCCTTGGGATCGCGACATGATGAGCGAAGAAGCGAAATTCGAATTGGGTATGTTGTAAAAAAAATTAGTATTTTTCATAAAAATTAAAAAAAGCATGAATCCATTTGAAATCTTATCTGCATTCTCTGGTATCTTTTATATCATCGTTGCAATTTTTATCCTGAGTACATTGGGATTGTTCTTTATTGTGAAGCAGCAAACCGCAGTTGTAATTGAACGTTTCGGAAAGTTCCAAAGCGTAAGGAATTCCGGTTTTCAGTTAAAAATCCCAATTGTCGATCGTGTTGCCGGAAGAGTTTCTTTGAAAGTACAGCAACTTGACGTGGTGGTAGAAACCAAAACCAAAGACGACGTATTTGTAAAAATGAAAGTTTCGGTTCAGTACATGGTCATCAAAGACAAAGTTTACGAAGCTTTTTACAAACTCGACAATCCTTTTGCTCAAATCACCTCTTATGTTTTTGATGTGGTGAGAGCTGAAGTTCCTAAATTACGTTTGGACGATGTCTTTGAAAAGAAAGACGACATTGCGATCGCGGTCAATCGAGAAGTTCAGGAGGCGATGAATACCTATGGATACGATATCATCAAAACTCTTGTGACAGATATCGATCCAGACGAGCAAGTAAAACACGCAATGAACCGAATCAATGCTTCGGAACGTGAAAAAGTAGCGGCTCAATATGAGGGAGACGCTCAAAGAATTTTGATTGTCGAAAAAGCAAAAGCAGAAGCTGAAAGTAAAAGACTGCAAGGACAAGGTATTGCAGACCAAAGAAGAGAAATCGCTCGTGGTCTTGAGGAATCCGTAAATGTTTTAAACAAAGTCGGGATTAACTCCCAAGAGGCTTCAGCTTTGATTGTAGTAACTCAACACTATGATACTTTACAAGCCGTTGGCTCGCTCAATAAATCCAATTTGATTTTATTGCCCAATTCCCCGCACGCAGCCGGTGATATGCTCAACAATATGATCGCTTCATTTTCGGCAGCAAGCCAAATTGGAGAAGAAATGAAGAAGGCTAAAAAAGACTAATAGTGAATTAGATAGAATATTTTTTTATTCAAAATTTAAAGTTAAATTAGCACTAATAATTAAAACCCTTATAACATGAAGAAAAATTTATTCTCTTTGCTTGCCGCATTCTTTGTATCAGGATTGGCAGTAGGTCAAAGTCTGAGTGCTGAAAACTTGGATGCAGACACTGAAGTAATTATCGGAACTCCGGAAATTGGTCCGACAGGGGTAACAGAAGGTACTTTGTACAGTAATGGACCTTACTACAATGTTCCAGGAACGCCCAACATCAGTTTATTGGAAAGCGTCACAGTAGGTGTGACGACCTTAGGAGCAGGACATTCTTCTGCAGCAGGCATTCGTGTCGCAGATGACTGGGAGGTTACAGAAAATGTAATTGTAGAAAACATTCAGTTTTATGCCTATCAAACAGGTTCAAGTACGACTTCAACGATTACTGGAGTAAGCTTGGCGATTTGGGACGGACCTCCAAGCGATCCTGCAAGTAGCATAGTTTGGGGTGATCAGTTTGAAGACTTTTTTGACTCAACCGAATGGACAGGTGCCTACCGAGCGAGTGAAACAAACCCAAGTGATACCTCTAGACCTATTATGATCACTACAGCCAATACAGATGGATTGGAATTAGCCCCGGGTACTTATTGGTTGGATTGGGACGCAACAGGCTCTTTGACTTCAGGTCCTTGGGCTCCACCGATTGCTATTTTAGGAGAAGCTACCACTGGAAACGCTTTACAGTTCTTACCAGATGAAGGAGGCTGGGGAGATTTGTTAGATGGTGGAACTTTTACCGGAATGGGACTTCCATTCGAAGTAAATGGAGAAGTTGTAACTGCTGGAGTTAATGATTTCTCAGCTACTTCTATTAGCATTTATCCGAACCCAACTGCGAAGTTCATCAATATCAAATCAGGAGCAAAAATCGAGTCGGTAGTTGTCTATAACTTAGCCGGACAAGAGTTGATGAAAGCCTCTCCAAAAGGTAAGAATTCAGCATTTGATGTTTCTTCTTTGCCAAGTGGAACTTATATTATCAAAGCTGTTGTAGATGGAAAGGTTCAAACCCAGAAATTTATTAAAAAATAAAATTCATTAACAAATAATTCAAATGCCGGTTTCTGACCGGCATTTTTTATGGAATTAAAAATAAATTAAAATCGAATTCGTAATTTTGAGGAAATGGAAATTCAGGAAAAAATACTTCAAACACGAAAAATTCAACCCACCGCCATGCGGATTTTGGTGTTAAGAGCCATGCAGAATTCCGAACACGCTATAAGCCTTACCGAATTGGAAGCTTTGTTCGATCAGGCCGACAAAACCACCTTGTACCGAACGCTTAAAACATTTGAAAAAAACAAACTCGTTCACAGCATTGATGACGGAACCGGTTCCATGAAATACGCGCTCTGCGATGAAACTTGCGACTGCCTTCCCGAACAAGCACATATGCATTTTCATTGCAACAAATGCGAACTGACTTTCTGTATGAAAGAATATAATTTGCCCAAAATTCAAATTCCCAAAAAATTCAAAGCCGAAGAAACAAGTCTGGTGGTCAAAGGCTTATGCGAGAAATGCAGTTGAGCCAAATTCTTTGCAACCGAGTTGCAGTAAATGCAAGCTAAATTTGAGGGAAAAAGAATGAATTATGTCGCAGGATTGTTGTTCCACTACCTCAAATTCGCAACATGAACATGAGCACGACCACGGGGATGCTTTTTCACTGAAAGCCTATTTCCCGGCTATTATCAGCGGATTTATGCTTGCAATGGGCATCGCAATGGATTATTTTAACTGGGAAGTTTTTCAAAACGAAATGCTCCGAATTCTCTGGTACATCGTAGCCTATATTCCCGTGGGCTTTCCGGTTTTATTGCAAGGATTTCGATTGATTCTAAAAGGTGAATTCTTTACCGAATTTTCCTTGATGTCCGTGGCAACTATCGGCGCTTTTATTTTGGGCGAATATCCCGAAGGCGTTGCCGTCATGCTGTTTTATGCGGTTGGCGAACTTTTTCAAAGCGCCGCGGTCAATAAAGCTCGGAACAACATCAAAGCCCTGCTCGATGTACGGCCGAATTCAGCCAATGTCTTCCGGGAAAACAAATGGCAAAGCATTGCTCCGGAACGCGTTGAAATCGGCGAAAGAATTCAGGTGAAATTGGGCGAAAAAGTTCCTTTGGACGGAATTTTAATTTCAGATTTTTCAAGTTTCAATACCTCGGCGCTGACCGGAGAAAGCAAGCCCGAAACCATCCGAAAAGGTGAAACTATTTTAGCCGGAATGCTCAACGAAGGAAAATTAATCGAAATCCAAACCACCAAAAAATTCGAAGACAGTTCATTGGCGAAAATCTTGGAAATGGTTCAGGAAGCGAGTTCAAGAAAAGCCAAAACCGAATTGTTCATCCGAAAATTCGCCAAAGTTTATACACCCGCCGTTTTCTTTCTCGCCGTGGCGGTAACGCTTTTGCCCTACTTTTTTGTGGAAAATTATTTGTTCAGGGAATGGTTTTATCGGGCTTTGATTTTTCTGGTTATTTCCTGTCCCTGTGCGCTGGTGATTTCGATTCCGCTCGGATATTTTGGTGGAATTGGCGCCGCTTCCCGAAATGGAATTCTTTTCAAAGGTTCGAATTTCCTCGATTTGATGGCCAAAGTCAATACGGTGGTGCTCGACAAAACCGGAACTTTGACACGTGGCGTTTTCAAAGTTCAGAAAGTAAAAACCGAAGGTTTATCGGAAAATGAATTTTTGGAGTATGTCTCGGCATTGGAAAGGAATTCCACACATCCGGTGGCCAAAGCGGTGGCTGAATTTTATCCTTCGAATTGGGAAGCGACCGAAGTAGAAGAATTTTCGGGAATGGGTCTGAAAGGAATGGTAAACGGAAAGGAAGTGCTGGCAGGAAATGGAAAGCTGATGGCTAAATTCAGAGTTGAATTTCCCAAAGAAATTGAAAATATCATCGAAACAATCGTATTGGTTTCCATCAATAAAAATTACGCCGGATATATTTTGATTTCGGATGAAATGAAAGCCGATGCTGCACAAGCGATTTCGGAAATCAAAAAAGCAGGCGTTTCTCAAATAATGATGCTGAGCGGTGACCGTAATTCGATTGTCCAAAAAACCGCTTCAGAAGTTGGAATTGGCCAAACTTTCGGAGAGCTTTTGCCGGAAGGCAAAGTCGAGAAAATCAAAGAATTAAAAGAAAATCCTCAAAACATCGTCGCTTTTGTAGGCGATGGAATCAATGATGCGCCCGTTTTAGCCTTAAGTGACGTGGGAATTGCGATGGGCGGAATGGGTAGCGATTTGGCGATTGAAACGGCCGATGTGGTCATTCAAACGGATCAACCGTCCAAAATTGCTACGGCCATTAAAATCGGACGAAAAACCAAGCAGATTGTTATTCAGAATATTACATTGGCTTTTGTTGTGAAATTAATTGTGATGATTTTGGGTGCAGGCGGGTTAGCAACGATGTGGGAAGCCGTTTTTGCGGACGTTGGCGTGGCCTTATTGGCGATTTTAAACGCTGTACGAATTCAGAATATGAAGTTTTGAATAAATAAAATGAACAATTATCAGCCCTGTTAGGGTTCCAAACCCTAACAGGGCTTTAACAAGGCTTTTGAAAGAAAAATTTATTTCAACTTCCTGCCAATCCTTATTATTTGGTTTAATTTTGTGAAACTTTAAAAACAAAATCAAATGAAAATCTGGGATAAAGGTTTCTCTGTAAACGATAAAATCGAAAAATTCACGGTAGGAAAAGATCGAATTTTAGACGGTTATCTCGCCAAATACGATGCGATTGCGTCCAAAGCACAAGCCAATATGCTGAGTCAAGTCGGAATTATTTCGGCTGATGACAATCAAAAACTACAAATCGCGCTTGACGATATTCTGAAAGAAATTGAAAACGGAGATTTCCTCATCGATGAAAACTTTGAAGATGTTCATTCCAAAATCGAAGCGGAATTAATCATAAAAACAGGCGATGCCGGAAAGATGATCCATACCGCACGCTCCCGAAATGACCAGGTTTTGGTGGCCATTCAATTGTTTTTGAAAGAATATTTGACCGAAACCAAAACAAAAGTGCTGGAATTGATCGATATCTTGGTCAATAAAGCAGACGAACATAAAAACGACCTGATGCCCGGATATACGCATTTCCAAGCGGCCATGCCGAGCAGTTTCGGGATGTGGTTTTCGGCGTATGCAGAAAATTTATTGTCCGATTTATACTTCTTGGATGCGGCTTTCAAAGTTGCCGACCAAAATCCATTGGGTTCCGGTGCAGGATTTGGAACAAGTTTTCCAATCGACCGAAAAGCAACTACCAAAGAATTAGGTTTTTCCGAAATGGCGGTAAGTTCTGTCGGAGCGCAAATGTTGCGTGGGAAATCTGAGAAATCGACTGCCGTAGCGATTTCGATGATTTGCGGAACTCTTTCTAAAATGTCGTATGATTTGGTAATGTACAATAGTCAGGATATGGGATTTGTGAAATTGCCAAAGGAAATGACAACCGGTTCTTCCATTATGCCGCACAAAAAAAATCCCGATGTTTTTGAATTGACGCGTGCGCATTGCAATCGTTTGCAAGGATTGCCAAATGATATCATTTTGACTATCAATAATTTACCGAGCGGTTACCACCGTGATTTTCAGATTTTAAAGGAAATTTTATTTGAACCGATGGTTCAGTTCAACGATATTCTCGATATTTTGATTTTTGCTTTGCCGCAAATTCAGATTACTGAAGGATTTATGAATCAGGAAAAATACGATTCAATTTATACGGTGGAAAACATCAACCATTTGTTGCAAACCGGGACTTCTTTCCGGGATGCTTATAAAATTGTGGGAATTTCGGTGGACGAAGGAAATTACGTACCGCACAAGGAATTCCAAACTTCACATTTGGGAAGTATTCACAATTTAGGATTGGAAGAAATCCGCGAGAAAATCAAACGATACAAAGGATAGATTTCCGGACGCTTTGACAAAGTTTTATTCGTAGTGAAGAGAACTTTGTCAAAGTTTTGATGGAATTTCATTAATTATCCCAAAACTGAGACTGAACTCCTTGTTTATTTTCTTCAATAAATTCTCGAATTTCTTTACTCTCTTTCGAATTTCTTTTTGAATTTTTTCCGGTGTAAATAATACTGATTGAATCCTTCATTTTTTGGAAGATAATTTGTTTCGGATAAGCGATTTCAGCATTCTCAAAAATGTAAATACTGTCGGACTTTGAAACCAAGTCGTAACGAATTGTTTTGTTTTTAAGCAAAACATCGAAGAAATTAAATTTAGAACTCAAAGAATCTTTTTCAGGAACAAAATAGGAATTCCCTAATCTCCTTTTGTCTTCCCTTTCAGAAAGTTCCGTTTGAGAAGGATTTTGAAGAATTGCTTTGCTTTCTTTTTTGGCTGAAATCGCAATCTCCTCGCTTTCTTCTGAAATTTTTGCTCTTGCCATTACGGGTGCAGCGGAAACTTCTTCTATGGGTGCGATGTCGTAAACCGCTTCTGATTTCATGGGTTCGGGAAGTTTTAATTCGATTTGTTGAGGTTTGTTTTCCAGTTCATTCTCGATGATTTCCGGTGCCGATTTTTTCTCTTCACGAATGACCACTGATGGATTGCTTTCCTCCAATTTATTTAGAATCTCCGATGCGTTTTCTTCATTGATTTCTACCGGAACTTCATATACAATCTGAGTTGAATTCTCCAGCTTTGAAGCAGGATTGGGATTATTCAATAATGACCAAACACCAATGACCATTCCTAATACAACACAAGCTGCTGTGGCATATTTCCACCATTGAATTTTCTTTTTCTGAACGGATTTTTCATCGAGTCGTTCTTCGATTCGGTCCCAAATCAAATCCCGCGGTTCTTCATCCAATCCGTGTCGGTTGTCCCGAAACATATCTTCTATGGGATCATTTGTGCTCATACCGATTTATTTTGGCTAATTCCATATTCGTTCAACAATACTTTCAACTTTTCCTTTGCCAAATTGAGCTGGGATTTCGAAGTTCCTTCGGAAATCTTCAGTTTTTCGGCAATTTCGCTGTGTTTATATCCCTCGATTACGTAAAGATTAAACACCGTCCGGCAACCGGTTGGCAGAAAATCCAGTAATTTCAGAATGTCCTGTTCATATAAATTTTCCAAAGCCGTTGCATCTCTTTTGGGTTGGATGTTTGAAGTTTCCAAATACACTGTAAAATCATTTTTCTTGCGAAGCTCCATCAGGCATTCATTGATAAAAATCCTTTGCATCCAACCTTCAAAATTTCCTTTTCCTTCAAAAGAATTGATGTTCTCAAAAATCTTCAAAAACCCTTTGACCAATACATCTTCCGCCAATTCTACATTTTTCATATAACGTTTGCAAACTCCAAAGAAGCGTGCGCTGTATTTTTCATACAACAACTTCTGAGCCTTGCGGTCACGGCGTTTACAGCCTTCTATGAATTCCACTTCTTTCACGGTTTTTCTTCTGATTATAAAGATGCGAATAAATTTAAAAAGGTTGGTTTGTGGAAAATTTAAATTAATTGACGATTCTTTATCAAATTATCTGATTTCTTGCATATTTCTTTATAATCATTCTAAATTATAAAGCAATAATTAATTTGAATTGAGAATGTTCTGAAAAATGTTTAATTAAAGGGTAAATTTGTAATCCTTTATTGAAAGGGAATTTTTAACTAAAAATTAAACGATTATGGCATTTGATATTGATATGATTAAGGACGTCTATTCCCGAATGAAAGAGCGGGTTGATACAGCAAGACAAGTTGTGGGGCGGCCTTTGACTTATTCAGAAAAAATACTTTATGCACACCTTCATGCTGGAGTTGCAACAGAAGCTTACACACGTGGTGAATCCTATGTAGATTTCGCTCCGGATCGTGTAGCTATGCAGGATGCGACGGCGCAAATGGCACTTCTGCAGTTCATGCAGGCCGGAAAAGTAAAAACAGCTGTTCCTTCGACGGTTCACTGTGATCACTTGATTCAGGCAAAAGTAGGTGCGAAAATTGACTTACAAGACGCAATCAATAAATCTTCGGAAGTATTTAACTTCCTTGAATCAGTTTCCAACAAATACGGAATTGGTTTCTGGAGGCCCGGCGCAGGGATTATTCACCAAGTAGTTTTGGAAAACTATGCGTTTCCGGGTGGAATGATGATCGGTACTGACTCACATACGCCAAATGCCGGTGGATTGGGAATGGTAGCGATTGGAGTAGGTGGAGCCGATGCGGTGGACGTGATGGCAGGAATGGCCTGGGAATTAAAAATGCCAAAATTAATCGGAGTTAAATTAACCGGAAAACTAAACGGATGGTCTTCTCCAAAAGACGTGATTCTGGAAGTAGCCGGATTATTGACCGTAAAAGGAGGAACCGGAGCCATTGTAGAATATTTCGGTGAAGGAGCCGAAAGTCTTTCTGCAACAGGAAAAGGAACCATCTGTAATATGGGTGCTGAAATTGGAGCAACGACTTCCATCTTTGCTTATGACGATGCTTCTGAGCGTTACCTGAGAGCAACGGATCGTAATGATGTGGCTGAACTGGCTAATGCACACCGCGAATATTTACGTTCGGACAAAGAAGTTTATGAAAACCCTGAAAAATATTACGATGAACTAATTGTCATCGACCTTGATAAATTGGAACCAAGACTGAACGGACCTTTTACACCCGACTTGATGACACCGGTTTCCAAAATGAAAGAAGTTGCCGGAAACAATGACTGGCCTTTGACGGTAGAATGGGGATTGATTGGTTCTTGTACCAACTCTTCTTACGAAGACCTTTCAAGAGCAGCTTCCATTGCCAAACAAGCAGTGGACAAAGGATTGGTGACCAAAGCAAGCTTTGGAATCAATCCGGGTTCAGAACAAGTTCGTTATACAGCGGAAAGAGATGGGATTTTGCAGCCTTTCAATGATTTGGATGCGGTAATTTTCACCAATGCTTGCGGACCTTGTATTGGTCAATGGGACAGAGAAGGAGCCGATAAAGAAGAGAAAAATACCATCGTTCACTCGTTTAACCGAAACTTTAAAAAACGTGCTGACGGAAACCCAAATACTTATGCATTCGTAACTTCACCTGAAATGGTAGCAGCAATCGCGATTGCAGGTCGTCTGGACTTCAATCCGATTACCGATACCTTGACCAATAAAAACGGTGAAGAAGTAAAATTGGATCCACCGGTAGGAGAAGAATTACCTTCAAAAGGTTTTGATGCAGAAGATCCGGGTTATCAAGCGCCTGTGGAAGATGGGTCTACGGTGGAAGTAGTCGTGAAACCAGATTCAGAGCGCCTTCAATTATTGGAAAGTTTTCCGGCTTGGAACGGACAAAACATCATGGGGGCGAAATTATTGATAAAAGCTTACGGTAAATGTACCACCGACCATATTTCAATGGCAGGTCCTTGGTTGCGTTTCCGTGGTCATTTGGATAATATTTCAAACAATACCCTGACAGGTGCTGTCAACGAATTCAATCAGGAAACCAATAAAGTTAAAAATACTTTGACGGGCGAATACGGTGCGGTGCCAGATGTAGCAAGAGCTTACAAAGCAGCGGGCGTTCCAACCATCGTAGTGGGAGACGAAAACTACGGTGAAGGTTCTTCACGTGAGCACGCAGCCATGCAGCCGAGACATTTGGGGGTAGCAGCGGTTTTGGTACGTTCTTTTGCACGTATTCACGAAACCAACCTGAAAAAACAGGGAATGCTTGCGCTTACATTTGCCAACAAAGAAGATTACGATAAAATTCAGGAAGACGATACCATTAACTTTATCGATTTAACTGAGTTTGCGCCGAACAAACCTTTGACTTTGGAATTCGTTCATGCGGACGGAACCAAAGATTTGGTCAAAGCCAATCATACTTATAATGCAGCTCAGATTGAATGGTTCAAAGCAGGTTCTGCACTGAATCTAATCAAAAAGCAACAAGCTCAGAATTAAAAATTCGTAAATCAGAATAATTAAATCCCGTTCAGAAATGAGCGGGATTTTTTTAAATTACTAGAAAGAAATTATCAATAGAGCGATTGAAGCCATTTGAAAGGTTCTGACTTTGTTAACGATTTGTAAACACAAAGATTTAGCACGGATTTTGGCATATACTAACCAAATCTTTAAATTATGAACACAGTTAGATTCTTTTTAGGCGCATTGATGATTATGGCGGGAACCGTTGTAATGGATGCACAAGTTAGATCAACATCCGGAAACACCGTGAGAAGCGGGTCTGAAAAAGCGACCACAACCAATTCGTCTGTACGTTCAGGCAATTCGACACAGGTTCGCCAGTCAACCGGAACAAATCAAACGGTACGTTCCAATCAGAATTCATCTGTGCGAAACAATCAGTCGGCAACAGAAAAGCAGCCGGTGAGAGCGACGCAGAATAATTCAGTTCGAAACACTTCAACTTCAAATAATGTTCGGAATAATTCTTCGGTAAAAAATGAATCGGTTCGTTCCAATTCAACTCCGACTCGTGCAAATAATGGCAGCCAATCGGTTAGAAACACTGAGAATAGAACAATCCGAGTGGAAAATCAGCCGCAAGCAAGAACTTATAACCGAAATTCAGTGAAATTTGAAAGTGGTGCGGCGCGAAGAGTGATTTATCACAATAATAAGAATGCGAATTTTCACAAAGTGAATTACAATAACCATTATTATTACATCGACAACGGATATTATTACCAATGGCACAACAACCACTATATGAGAGTGATGGCTCCGATTGGATTTTACGTTCACACATTGCCGATGGGCTATACCAATATCTATATTGGCGGAAACCATTACTACCACTATAACGGAACTTTTTATAACTGGTATAATAATAACTATTACGTAGTTGAACCTCCGATTGGTGCAATCGTTTATGCTTTACCTGCTGATTATGAGAGGGTTTATATCAACGGCGAGAGGTTCTATGAATACTTCGGAGTATTGTACAAAAGAGTTAGATATTACGGCAAGAGAGCTTATCAAGTAGTAGGATACATCAATTGATAAATAGATTTTAATTAATCTGGGAACCCGGCTTTAGGTCGGGTTTTTTTCATTTCCAATTCTTTAGGAATTCGACAAACTACTTGGTTTTTTTCTCAATTCCAATAGGAAATGAGCGCCTGTTCCGAAAATTATCGCACCAAGTATTGCAACCGTAAAACTTCCAACTATGTATTGCAACAAATGTTGACCTACGAATTCTTTATAAGACTCCAAAGCATCCCAACGAAAAGGAGGAAGGGGTTTATTGCCCAAAATAAAACCACCCGTTTTCAGCGAAATATAAATGATAAACGGAATCAACGGCGGCATACTGACATTGGAGAAAGCAAAAGCAATCAATTTGTTCAGTCTCAATAAAAAAGCAAGCGAAAGCACCAAAATCGTATGAAATCCCCAAAAAGGAGAAAGCCCGATGAAAACACCCAAAGCAACAGAAAGAGCTTTTTTGGCATTTGAATCCTCGCTGTGAAGTAAATCTTCTAAAAAGAATCGTTTAAATCCTTTTTTTTTAAAAGAATTGAAATAAGTCTTTGGTTTATAATAGATAAGTGCAAGGAAAACCAGCCAGGTATTCAACAAACTGATTCTTGAAAAGTCCTTAAACGGCCGAAAGTGCGAAACCCTTTCCGATTCATCATACAAAACCTGAATCGGAACATTTTTAACTGGAATCCCTGCCCAAGCTGCCTTCACGATGACTTCGATTTCAAATTCAAATTTTCTCGTGAAAAACTTCATGTCTTTCATTCGTCGGATCGGATACAGCCGAAAACCCGATTGAGTGTCTTGGAGTTTAATTCCCGTTTCAAATCGATACCAGAAATTGGAAAAACGATTCCCAAAACTGCTTTTTCCGGGAATTCCGTCTTGCTCCATATTACGGTCGCCAATGAGCAAAGCTTCACCGTTTCTTTGAATTTCTTCCAGAAATACCGGAATATCTTCTGGGAAATGTTGACCATCGGAATCGATGGTTATCACATAATCAAATCCAAGTTTCAAAGCCTCTTTAAACCCGGTTCGTAAAGCCATTCCTTTGCCTTGATTTTTAGGTAGATGAATGGCTTTAATTGGCGAGAATTCTTTTAAAATTTCAGCCGTAGAATCGGTGGAACCATCGTTTATCACGATGATTTCATTTGTAATTGTCAAAGTTTTATCCAAAACGCGTCGTAGCGTTTTTTCATTGTTGTAGGTCGGAATGAGGACACAAGCATTGAGGTGACTAAGCGCGTTGGAGGACATTTTTGGATTTAACTTTTGGAATAATCGGTCAAATAACCCTTGATCATATTAACCAATCCTTGGTCTTGAATTTCGGGAAGTGCCGACTGTATAAATTTTTTATCCGACTCAATTTGGGTGTTGTATTTAAACATTTTGGGAAGGTTTTCCTGAATGCTCAAACGAATCAGACGAATTTCCACATTGTCCGGATCCTTTTGCACCGCTTTTTCAATCAAATCAATTCCGTCTTTTACTTTGTTTTTTCGTTGCAATAAAGGTTCGTAACGCGCAAGCAAAGTTTGTCCGGCTCCTTTGTAAGCAAGCATTACCGCTTTATCGGAACTGCTCACCGTTTTTACTTGTTCGTAAAATGAATTGGCCTTTTCTTCGGACTTTGTGGCTTCACGATAAGATTTCCGCAAATCGTTTGATTGCGCAAAAACTGCCAAGGAAAAATTCAGGGTGATGAAAATAAATAATAATGATTTCATAACTAAATTTCTTTAAAATTCCCTCCGAATTTTAGAGCCGGATTTTCATCCATCAAAACCATGGCTTTGATGGAAATCTCTCCTTCTTCTACTGGTTCAAAAGACAAATCAAACCGCACTTCCTCGTTTTCTTCGGGATTGATGATGGCCATAAACTTCACATTTCGTGCCGTTTTCAGCATCAATTCTTTGCCGAAATGCTTCTCACTCAATTCCTTTATGATTTGCATAGTGCAAACGCCCGGTGTAACCGGATGATTGGGAAAATGCCCTTGAAATATCGAATGATTTTTATCGATTTTTACCATAACCGAAATTCCATTTTCAGTGGATTTTGAATCAAGAATGATGTAAAAATCGTTTAGAAGTTTCATAAATATGCGGAAATAATTATTATTTAAGGCGAAATTTATAAACAACGCCAAGCTGAATGACCTGATTTAGACGAGATTTGCCGTTGTCCCAGTTGAAGAAGTCTATGACATCTTGCAATCCTTGTTTGTACCTTGCCTCGAAGCTTAATCCAAAGGGTAAATCATAACCCAAACCACCTACCACTGCGAAATCAAAAGGTTGCGTATAAAGATAACCCAAGTAATTTCCCTCATCATCATAAATTCCTTGATCCGATTCAGAATAGCTATCGTCAATTTCGAAATTGAATTCAGGCCCAATTAAAAAATGAAACCCTTCCGCGAAATAGAATTTATTGATTACACCTATCGTAAAATAAGTCATTTTTAAATCTTCTCTTGTATTATAAACCTCTGAAGCCCCTTGCATGGAAACACCTATTTCTGGCTGAAGTGCATAAAAATGACTGAATTTAACAGCAAAAGCTGCCCCACCATATGCGCCTACATAGGATTTTCCATCCATATCGCTCACATTGGCAATGTTGATACCTGCTTTCGGTCCCAGCCAAAGCTCAACTTGTGCTTGAGAGATTACAGAAAACATCAATAAACTAAGAATAAAGATTTTCCTCATGAAATTAATTTTATTGGTAATTTAACAAATGTAAGTAAATTTTTATTGGCATTTTACTATGAGAAATTTCAATTTTTAGAAATGATTTTTCCCAATCATTCAAGTCGATTTTGATGTCCTCCTTTCCATTTGCCAAAATGATTTTAAGCAATTTGCCTGATGGGTCAAACTGATAGTAAAGATTTTTATTATCAATAAATTTCGAAACTTGAAGAACCCTATTTTCATGATTTGAATATTCAGCTTCTATCCAATTCTCTTCCGAAAATAGCATCGCAAAATCTTTTTCCAATAAATTCAAAAGTATTTTTCTGTCCAACTCTTCAATGGCGTAATTTAACTTTAACTCTCTTTCAATGATTTCAAAATCAAGTATTTTGCCGCCAAATTCATTCAGAAAAGCCAAACGATAATGATTTATTTCTAACTTTTTAACGGCTAAAATTCCTCCGAAATTATTCCCAAAGGCATCAATTGAAATTTTAAAGGATTTTTCTTCGAAAACTTTTAAATAGTCGGGGGTGAACCTTTCAATTGTTCTCTCTTTCGGCTCAAAATCTTTTGTGTAAGAAGCGCAAGAAACAAAAACCAGCAAAAAACTACATAAAAGAAAACTTTTCATCGGCTACACTTGCGTTTTTTCTTTGATTATTGAATTCGATTAATGTATAATCCAGACTCGGTTCCGTGGTTTTGATTTTTTTCAATAAATAGGTTTTTCCGTCAAATGTCAAATCGATTTGTCGGATGTATTTTTTGTAAGTCTTATCAGTCGGAATCATTTTCGCTACGAAATCATTCCCCGATTTCGAATAAGTAATTTTGAATTTCGTTTCGTCCAAAACGGCCGATCCATTCACGGTCCCCAACATAATCTGACTTAAATCTTTCAATAATTTGCTCGAAGAAAGATCGGATTGCTTGGTCTTGCCATTATCGTTCACAAACATTTTATTGTTGTTGAAAATCACATAATAACTGAAGGGCGAAACGTATTCCCATCGGATTTTCGATTTGGATTTATAGTATAATTTTCCCGAAGATTTTACATCATTTTCCATGAAATCCAAATGTTTTGTCTGGACAAAATCGCTTTGCAAGGAGTGGAGATCGGAAGTAGCTGAATTGATATTGGCTTTCAATTGAGCGATTTCAGATGAATTTAATTGTGAAAATACCAAACCAAATGGCGTCAACAAGAGAAGGAAACAAAATTTAAAAATAAGGCTCTTCATTGATCAATTCATTTATGGTAACAAAACTAAGGTTTTTGCGCTCAACTTCAGGCAATAAGTGTTCCAGAATCGGGATAATGTTTTCATGTGAATCGTGCAAAAGAACGATGTCGCCCGCTTTTAGGTTTTTCCTCAGTTTTGAAAGAATTTTTTTCGGATTTCTTAATATCGTATCATAGGTTCTTTGATTCCATCCGATAGTAAGATGTCCTGTTTTTTCTAATGCATCTGCCAAATGTGGCGTGGTCACTCCATAAGGCGGACGGAAAAATTTCGGCTTTTTGCCTGTAATTTTCTGAATTTCCAAATCCGTTTCTTCAATTTCTTTGAGCCATCTGGCTTTTCCTTTGAAATCAATGGTTTTTGAATGGGTGAAACTATGATTTCCAATGCTATGTCCTTCATCCAGAATTCTTTCCACCAAATAGGGGTGTTTTTTTAAGTTTTCTCCAATCAAGAAAAAACTTGCTTTTGCCCGATGTTTTTTTAATAATTCCAGAACTTTCGGTGTGTAAATGGGATGAGGTCCATCGTCAAATGTCAAAGCAATTTTTTGAGAATTTTTATCGCCAGAATGAATGGCCGGAATGAAGAAGTTGAATTGAATTTTGGAGGAAACAATGACGATAAAAATCAATAAAACTAAAAAGGGAAATAAAATCCAAGTCCAGTTAAACCCCAAATACCAGAAAATTCCAGCTAGAAAAAAACTGTCGAAGATTAAGATGTAAAAGAGGAATTTTCGTTTCATTCTTTGCTCAAGAAAATCAGGGAATGGTTGTTTCCTCTTCGCTGATTGTAAACCAAAATATTCTGATAAGCATCTCTTTCCAAATTGTTTAGCTTCAAAATTTCAGGAATTTTTTGATGCTCCAAAACTTTAAATCCTGTTTCAATAGCCAAAGCCGTTACCGTATCAAATTCCCCAAAAATATTTTTATAAATCATTTGAGGTTTGTCTTTGAAAATACCTTTGGAAACCGTTTCATAAATTCCATCGTAGCGGGAATCTCCGTTATAGCCCAAAATCACTGCATCGATTTCTTCAATTTGAATTCGATTTTTTTCAAGGAAATTTTGAATGAATTCTTCTGTGTTTTGCACTTCAAATTTGGTTTCTACCGCTGAAATTACGCCCAAATAATTTTCAGGTTTCTTTGCGGAAGCCAGAAAAAATCCGGCACCTTCGGCATTGACTTCTCCGATGGATTTAGAATTGATGTCGATAGGAATTTTAGGATTTTCCAGATTGACATAGCCGGCGGAATTCCAGAATTCCATCGTTTTTTCGCTGATTTCATCCAGTCCACCGATTAAAATTTGATGTTCCGGGTTTTCATTCAAATACAAAATCGCATCCAAAACCGCTGACTCAAAGGAGTTTGCATTGTTGGTGTACGTCATATTATATCCTTTGCAACCCAATGCCAAAGCAACCGTCGCAGCCGCCATATTGTGCGTGGATTGGATAAAGGGTGTCGGGTTGAGCATTGCGCCGTCGTTGTCCCACATGGCTTCCACAAACTTTTCGGAATCGCGCAGACAGCCTTGTCCGGTTCCGGTGATGACCGCATCAATTCTGGGACTTTCCGCTTTTTGAATGGCTTTTTGCGAAGCATAAACCGCCATTCGCATACTTTTTCCCATTCGCCGCAACTGCATCGGCGGAATGAACTCTTTGTAATCCGGGGCGTTGACTTCTATGGCATTTTCGGAATATTCTGTGATTTCATCAAAAAAATAATCATCCCGAAAACTCGGTTGAATAGAAATCGAACAGCTGCTATGGATGTAGATTTTTTTCATTAAACTTTTTGAAAGATTAAACAACTACAATTCCCACCAAATCCCAATGAATTTGATAATACGGTATGGATTTCTTTGGATTTGATTTCGGTTTGAGGTTTCAAATCAAATTCTTTCATCGGGGTTTTCCAGTTCAAATTCGCAAAAACCTTTTGATTTTTCAGTGCTAACAGCGAAAAAACCGCTTCGACTGCTCCTGCGGCAGCCAAAGTGTGTCCGGTAAAGGCTTTGGTGGAACTGAAATCGGGAATTCTTTCAAAAATCCGGCTCAAGGATTTTCCTTCCGAAAAGTCATTATTCGGTGTTGCCGTTCCGTGTGCATTAACATAATCAATCACTTCCGGTTTCAAATCCGCAATTTCCAAGGCAGTTTTCATCGCCAGATAAGCGCCTTCCCCATCGTCCGAAGAAGCGGTTTGATGAAAAGCATCATTGGCATTTCCATATCCAGCCAAAAAACCTAAAACCTTTTTATTACCAACCGATTTTTCTGACTCCAAAACGATGTAAGCGGCTGCTTCTCCCAGATTTAATCCTTTTCGTTCTTCATCAAAAGGTTGACAATGTTCGTCCGAATAAATCATCAGCGAAGAAAATCCATTGATGGTAAATGCCGAAAGCGAATCGGTTCCGCCGACGATCACCCGATCAAGAATTCCCGCTTTGATCATTCTTGCGCCGAGCATAATCGCATTGGCAGCAGACGAGCAAGCGGTGCTGATGGTCGTTACATAATCTTTAATTCCCAAGATTTCGGCAATTTGTTCGGCGTGCACACCGCAATTTTGAGTAGGAATGAATTTCCGGTTTGCTTCCGACTCCTTGAAGTCGAAATAATATTTTTCGGTGGCGTCCATTCCGCCTACAGTGGTAGCCGAAATAAAGCCGGTTTTCAACCCGTCGTTTACATTTATTCCGGCGGAAAGAACTGCTTCCTTAGCGGCTTTCAGGCCGATCAATGTACTTCGGGTGAAAGCTTGTTTGGGATTTAAATTTAATTCGGAATAGAGTTCTTCATTGGAAATAAGAATCTCGCCGACCCATTTTTCCTCGTGGATCAAAGGATCTTTTACCGAATATTTTTTTATGCCGTGCCGGTTTTCCAGCAAAGAAGTTTCGTTTTCAGCCAGATTGTTTCCGATGGCCGAAATTATACCCATTCCGGTAATGGCAATCGGTTGTTTATTCATTATTTCGGGCGGTTTGCTTCGATGTAATCTGCCATCGTCTGAACGGTTTCAAATACTTTTCGGCCTTCTTTGGGGTCAGCCAATTTGATTCCGTATTGTTTGTCCAACAAAACGATCAGTTCGAGTGCGTCAATGGAGTCCAATCCCAGTCCGTCGCCAAAAAGTGGCGTATCGTCCTGTAAATCTTCAAGGGTTATATCTTCCAGGTTCAGCTGGGTGATGATTTTTTCTTTTAATTCTTGTTTTAATTCGCTCATTTCTAATGGTATAAATTTTTTATGCTTTCAATGGTATGATTAGTAGTTCCTTCATTTTCAACTAAATAAATCAAAACATCGAGGTTGTTTTCATCGGCTTCGACCCATCCTGCCAAGACTTTATCAGCCTTGTTTTCGGATAAAATCTGTTCTGTATAATTAACGAGATTTTCCGATGAAAATTTTTCAAATATAAGGAAAAGATTTTCACTGAATAATTGATGTCGGATGCTGATTTCGCCTAGCGCAATATTGGGCAAAGTATAAACAAAAACGGCCGGACTCGCTCCGGATTCTTGATTGTAAATTGTCTCGGCGTGCTTTTGGTCAGAAGCCCAGCTTGCACCACGATTGGAAAAGACCAATGCGGTATTGGTTTCCCGGATTTGGACTTTTTTCGAAATAAATTCGACAGCCAGAAATGCCGCTTTACAAAGCAAATCCATTTTGAAAAATTTGGGATAATTCGCTTCGGAATTCCGATAAATGGTTTTCAAAAAATCCGATACGGACTCATCGGGATTTCGCTCCCATAGGACTTTTCCGTCAGAAATGATTTTCTGATTTGTAATGCGAGAATAGGATGAGATTTTCCAGGTTTGAGTCATCTATTTACTTAATATTTCTTTGAATTTATGTAAATCAGCAATTGAAACTTTAGGGAATTCAATATCATTTAAAACATTAAAATCTTTATCATGCGTGATGATAAATTCAGCTCCTGAATTGATGGCAGCATCTATAAATTTATTATCATCGGGATCGTCTTTAATTAAATTCCATTTATAAAAAACATCAACTTGTTCGGTGTTTGATGAGTTTAAAATTTCTAAAATAATATTTTCGGCTAATGTAGGGGAATAAAAATCAGCAATGATTTCATTGTATTCATCTAAAATCTCATTTGAATAACATAAAATGAAATCTTTTCTTCGAAAAGCGTCCCACGCCCATCGAAATTTTGATTGTTTCGGAATGGAAACTAAAAGACAATTAGTGTCCAAAATAATTTTCATTATTTATAAGGAGTTCTTTTGTGAGCCTGAAGAAAGTCTTCTAATTTTTCTTGAGAGAGATTTTTATTCTTCCAAATAAAATCAGCTTCTTCATCTACTTTTTTCTGATAAAATTCAACCAAAAAATCCTTCAGCTCCTCTAAACTCAAATTATCATGACTATGTGAGAACATTTTGAGTAAATGAAGTTGAATGGAATTCAATGGATTTTCTAAAGCAGGATTACTCATTTTTGTTTAATCATTTACACAAATATACAATATATAGCTAAATTAAAACAGTCTAAACTTTCTCAAAAACCGTTGCAATATTACTTCCCCCAAAACCCGAAGCGGTTTTTAAAAAAGTTTTCAATTTTTTCTTTTCGGCAGTTCGGATGATATTGACCGGATGTGTCGTCCCTTGATTTTCAAATCTAAGCGAAGGAATGAGTACATTGTTTTTCAGAGAATGAATGCTCAGAATGGTTTCCAAAATTCCGCTCGCGCCCAATGTATGTCCGAAATAAGCTTTGAGACTATTGGTCGGGATTTCCGATAAACCGCAACGATGAAAAGCAATCGACTCCATTTCATCATTGTACAAAGTGGCGGTTCCATGAGCTGAAATAAAATCAATTTCCACTTCGGAATTTTCCAATGCTTTTTGGATACTTCGAACCAAACCTTCGCCGGTTCGCGAGGGACCTGAAATATGATTGGCATCGTTGAAATTCCCACTTCCGAGAATTTTTACAGAATTTTCCGAAGGAATTTTACTCAGACAAACTGCTGCAATGGCTTCGCCTAAATTAATCCCGTTTCGGTCGCGATCAAAGGGTTTGCAAACCGTATCGCTCACCGCTTGAAAAGACTCAAAACCCGATAAAATAAAACGGGAAACTTCATCGGCTCCAATGACAATGGCATTTTCAAATTGATCCGATTGCAATAATCTTCGGGCATATTCAATGGCCAATGAACCCGAAATACAGGCATTGGAAAGGATTTGAATTTTATTTTTCAGTGAAAAATATTGCTCGATTTTTTGGGTCAATGAAGTCAGCAAAGCTCTGTCGTTTGAAAACTCCGAATTGGGATTTCCTAAAATGGAAATATTCCCTTTGGTGGAAGAAAGAATCACTAAAGTTTTTTCATTCAGCTGTACGTTTTTCTTCGAAATCAAATCTTTCAGACAAAGAACAATCAGTTTTTCGAGTCGGGTAAAACTTTCGTCTGCAATTAAACCTTCCCAATTTTTTTCTTCAATCAGCGCAGCCGGAAAATCATTTGGAGAAAGTTGAGGGTTCGAATGTTTTTTCACCGCTGACTGTCCCGACAGGATTTTTTCAAACGCCAGTTCGCTTCCGAGTCCGAAAGGAGTGATCAAAGAATCTGCTGTTATGAAAATATCGGTCATTTTAAATTCTATTTTTACCACAAAGTACACTAAGTTTTTTCACAAAGTACACAAGAAATAATTGGTACATTATTATTATTTTAAAATTACATTAAATCATATTTCTTTTTCCATTCCTCAAAAAACGGCGGATTGGACAGAAATAATTCGCCTTTTTCCTGGTCGGTAAAAACCTGAATCGTTTCTCCGGTTGCGACGAGCTGGCCTTCTTCGTTGAAAATTTTATACGTAAAATGCAGTTTTGCCGCCGCTTGATTGATATGAGTGGTTTCAATGCTCGCCCAATCTCCGTGTCGCAGAGGCAATTTATAATCCACAGTACACTTTACAATCGGTGCAAATAGTCCCGCGTTTTGAATGTCTTTGTAAGAAATCCCAAATTTCTCGCCAAATGCTTCCCGTCCGTCTTCCAGATAGGTCACATAATGCCCGTGCCAGACAATCCCCAACGGATCCGTCTCGTTAAATCTTACCCTAAATTTTGAAGTATGTGAAAGCATTTTTATTCTATATTTAAATCAAGCACTCCTAAGTTGTTCTCAATTATTGGGGTAACTTCAAAAGTTACAGGAATGTCATGAGGCTTTCCTAATAAATTTGTTCCCTTAAGAAATTGGTTGTTTTTTATTAATACTAAACTTTCAAACCAACAATCAAAAAAATTAACAAAATCATGAAAATAATTGTTGCAAATTGAAATAGTGTTTTGTTGATTATGTCCTCCCGACTGAAAGTCTAAATATTCTTCAAATACACAGTTTTCTATCTGTAGTCCGCCTTGGAAATATGTAAATACGAATTGTGATTTTTTAAATTTGGTATTGGATAGTTTGACGACTTTATTAAATCTTGTTACGCTACCGGAAAAATATTCTATTTCACAATTCTCTATTATAACTTCTTTATTCCAAATTTTATTTGTTTCAAGATTAATTTGTCCAGATATGGTTAGCCCAACTAATGGTTTTCCTTTTTGTAAAAGTTCTAAAGCTTCAAAATTTGTGACTTTCATTGCCTTCTTTATATCAAGTTATTCCTCTTATTAATCCAAACCGAAAGCATAAAAGTTCCGACAAAAAACAGAAACAAAAACAATAATTCTTTGGAAATATCCATTAGACTTCCGTTCCGTAAAATGATGTCATAAAAAGCCGTAATTCCCCAGTTCATCGGCGAAAACACCGCCACTTTCTGCATAATTTCCGGCATCATATAAACCGGCACCCAAATTCCACCGATGGCCGATAGGATAATCGTAAAAATCGCTCCGAAGGGCGCACTTTGTTCCTGGGTTTTCATAATCGTTCCGATTAAAATTCCCAATCCGATGGCTGCAAAGGACGAGAAAATCACCACGATGGTCATCGGGATTAATTTTCCGCCGGGTTTGAAAGGAATCAATCCCAATTGTGGGAAAATAAATCTCGCAATCAGCAACATTACCACAAACTGAATCAGACAAATCACGGTATAAGTGATGATTTTGCCGGACGCAATCGTCGCATAGGAAACTGGACTTGTACGAATGCGGATGATGGTTCCCAGATTTTTTTCTTTGACGATGTTGATGCCAAGCGGGACGACAATAAAGAAAATTCCGAAAAGAATCCAAGCGGGAACGTTGTGCTGAACCGTGTTGGGATGAATTCCATCTTCGCCTTTTTGGGCAATGATTTCCTCGAACTGAATCGCATTTTCGGTCATCGTATTTCCTTCGGTTTCGATGCCCATTTGTTCTTCAAAAACCGAATAAATCTTTCGGGACTCCACTTTGGACATCAGTTTTTCAATATCGTTTTTGACGGAATTCCTAAAAGTTTCGCCAACGGCCGGATCAAAATATAGTTTGATTTTGGATAAATTTTCTTCGACTAAATCTTCCGAACTGTTTTCAGAAGAATCGTTTTCTTCGAGTGAAAATTCGGCGAGAATTTTTTCGACATTGGAATGAATTCTTGTTTCCAGTCCTTCGGAAAGATTTTCAGGAATGACAAGCGCAATCTGGTATTTTCCGTCGCTGACGAGTTTGAGTGCGGTCGTTTCATCGATGGCTTCATCTTTCCAATTCTGAATCAATTCCAGTGCTTCTGCTTCTTCGATATTTTTTTCAATGATTTCCCCGAATTCGCCTTGGTCATTGTTCACCAAAACCACCGACATTGTATTGCTTGTAGAGTCCTTGAATGTAGTTTGCTGAATAAGCGTAATGGTAATCAGCAAAATCGCGGGCATGATGAAAAGAATGCCCAATCCGCCCCAATCGCGCACCAAAAGCAACATTTCTTTCTTTATGGAAGCCAATAATTTATGCATTTCGAATTTGATTTCCGGTTAGTTCCAAAAAGACTTCTTCCAGATTGGAAGCTCCTTTTACGTTTTGAATCAGCTCTTCCGAACTGCCTTCAATCAAGATCTTTCCTTGGTCGATGATGCTCAGTCGCGTACAGAAATCCTGTGCTTCGACCAAATGATGCGAAGTATAAAGAATGGTGGTTCCGTTGGAATTTAATTCCTTTAAAATATTGATAATCACTTCTTTGGATTGAATATCTACGCCAACGGTGGGTTCGTCGAGAAAGAGAACTTCGGGTTGATGGAGGATTCCGGTCAGAAGGTTGATCCTACGTTTCATTCCGCCGGAAAAGTTCTTTACCGGACGATTTCTAAAATCCGTTAGGTTTACTTTTTCCAATCCGGTATCGATGCGATTTTTCAGATCTTTTCCGTGGAGATTGTACAAACTTCCAAAGAATTCTAGGTTTTCATAAGCCGTCAAAGTTGGATAGAGCGCATATTCTTGGGGTACCACACCGATTTTTTTCTGGATGCTGGTTTTATGCGATTTGAAGTTTAAATTGTTGATCAAAATTTCACCTGAAGTAGGCGACAGCAGTCCGCACATCATGGAAATAAGTGTGGTTTTTCCGACACCGTTTGGGCCGAGCAAACCAAAAATTTCGCCTTTTGAAATATCCAGATTGAAGTCTTGGATGACAAAGGTTTTCTTTCCGTCATAGGATTTGCTCAGATTATGGCATTGAATGGCTTCCATCGATTGCGAAAGTAAAAAAGTTTGTAGAAAGAACAATGATTTGGAGCTTTGATTCCCTAAATCTTATTTGATTTGGATGAATTTAAATCAAAAAAAATCGGAGAATGCTTTGTCAGCACTCTCCGATTATAGTCAGCTACCTATTTTCAGGAAGCGAATTTATTATTTCTTAATTACTTTGAAAGTTTCAATTACTCCATTTTCCAAAGTCACTCGGATCACATATAGTCCGCTGTTTAATGCGCTCATATTGATCTGACCGTTCTGAACTTTTGCATTGTTCTGAACTTTTTGTCCTGTCAAATTAAAGATTTCAACTGAATTCACAGCTTTTTGTGAATTGATGTTCAGAATATCTGTTACCGGGTTTGGATAATAGCTGAAGTCTGAAGCCATCAATTCGTTTGAACCTAAAGTAGCACATTCGCCTACGAGTTCCAATACTCCGTCCGCTTCGTATTCGAATACGGAAGTATTTGTTACCCAAATTAAATCATCTGGATCGAAAATATACTGTTCGTATGAAGTATTCAGGGTTTGATTTGCCTCAAGGTAAACCATCTGTGCGTTGGATTCGATTTGAGCTCCCACCCAGAACGTTGTGTTTTCTTCTTCAGCAATTAACTCAAATGGATTGATATCGAATGTTACTTCGTATGCGATGAATCCAAAGTTTCCACCTACGTTTTTAATGGACGATGGCGTCAGTCCAGTAAATGCAATTAGTTCTTCTCCAGGGCCATTTCCATCGGAGTCAGCGTACAGATAGATGTCTCCTGCGTTGATTTCTGCCAGAGGTTCAATCCAAAGATTAAGTTTAACTTGCTCAATGGTGAACATTTCTCCTGCTTGTACTTCGAAGTCATTTGCGAAGATATACTGATCAATTGGACCTAAACCTGTTTGGAAGTTTTCCCCAGGAGTTTCTTTGCCACAATCATCTTCCTCTGCGGGAGTTCCTTCCTCTACCATCAGACTATAGTCCTCCGTTTGTCCGTAGAAATATTCGCCACAAGCTTGAATAGGATTTGCGTTGTAGTTTTTAATTACTCTCATTCGGGTAAGTCCTGTAAGTGCGTCGTTTGGAACTTGGATGTCAGCGGTTACTTGCTGTCCGTCCATTCCACTTGAGTTAAACAAAGCTCCTATGTGGTAAAGTTCAGTTTCTGTATCAAATTCTCCGTCTTGATTCCAGTCGATGAATACGTTTACATAGTTTACATATCCATCTCCGGTGTAGCCTTCAACGGCAATTGGATAAGTTTGTCCTTGAGAAACATTGGCAATCATGTCCAAGAAGAATTCATTGGGAGTGATTGAGTCAGCAGAAGTTTCATTGTCAATTTCTTCAAAATTCACATATGTGATTGGTTCTGCAACTCCTTCAAAGCTTGCTGCGCAATAGGTATCGTTTACTTCTACTATAAATGCACAAGCGCTGATTACATTGCCATCTGCATCTCTTAATTCGTGATAAACAGAAGTCGTTCCAATTGGGAATTCAGATCCAGAGGGAAGTCCGTTTACCAATACGATTTCCAATCCTTCCGGTACTTCATCTATGCATTCAAAACTTAATTCGTAGTTTACTACTGCTGTTGATTCTCCGTTTTCAGCAGTTACACTGATGTTTTCAGGACAAATCAATGTACATTCGGATTCGATCAATAATTTATCATCGAAATAAATCGCCCATCCTGATGCCATGAAAGCAGGTCCGTCAGTAAATCCTGCTACGTAGTTTCCATCTGTTGAAATTCTGTAAGCAGTTCCACCTAAATCGCTACCACTGATACCGAAATTGGCCAATACGTCCGTAATTAGCCTTGGTTGATTACCTAAAAACGAATGATAGATAACCGGAGATCTAGAAAATCCGGGAGCTTCTGCATATCCCACTGCTACATCTGTATTGGAAATAGAAGTAAAAGTGACAGCATAGTGTGATGCGGGAGCGGTAAAGCTTTGCAAGGTAGCATTGGCAACGTCATAAATAATCGCTTGACCTTCCAACTCTCCCACGGCCAATCCATTATCATTAATTCCACTCATGGAGCCGACATTCTCTTCAATAACTGTAGTTGTACCGTCAGGATTGAAGATCGCTGGCATCCTGAAAGTTCCCGATGGCAAATCATCTACCCATCCTACCGCATATCCATCATTGTTAACGCCATACGCAGCACTGTATTCGTAGGCTGGATCGTCCAAAAGTCTAAGTTCGTTGGTTTCTGTGTTGTAGATGAACCCCCAAGCTGTATTTGTAGTTGGATCCCATGTGGTTTGACCAACCACCCAAATTCCATTTTCTGAAATATCATAAAGCGTATCATCCTCTGTCAAAGAAATAGGGAAGGGCGTCCAAACTCCATCGAGCCTAACACCAAGAGAACCACTTGACATATATCCTACAACTTGCTCCAAGTCATTGATAGCAGACACTCGGACAGCATCGCTTTCGATTCCTGAAGATGAATTCGTTGTGAAATCATAATATCCTCCACTATGGAGTCCATGACCTTGGCTGTTGATGTCCATAATCGCAGTCCCAAAGCCCGACAATTGATTTAATTGTACTTGAGCTGAAACCAAGCCACCCATAACCATTCCTCCGGCAATCAATAGTGACTTAGCTTTTAAAAAATAATTGTTACTCATGCTTTTTAGTTATTTTAATGTAAAATCTAGCTAACAATATTAGACATAAATTTTCTTAATATAACCTATATAATAGGCATGACTCTTTAAAAATTCACGAATTTTTAAACACTAAATAAATCTCCTTTGTTTTGATTTTTAGCGATTTAATTAAATTTATTAGGGATTTAGAAAGGAATTGTGTTTTCAACCGAGATTCGAAGAGAAACTTAGATTTTTCAAAAAAATTAAATCGTTTTAAAACCGAAATCCGGATTTCAATTTCTTAATTCGTTTCTGAAAATTAACTTCAGTTTTGGTAATCCAAATTATAAATCCAATCAAAATTAAACCTAAAGTTAGAAAAAGAATACCATATTTATTTTTCAGATTTTGGGATTTTGACTTGACTTCTTCTTGATGTTTTTCAATTAACTTATTGATCGTTTGTCTTTCATTTTTCTTAATTTCAGAATGAACTTGACTGTGTTTTTTATAATAATCCTGAAATTCTCGCCAATTGTTCAAAGCCAGATTATTGTCCGAAAGTCCTTTGTAAATCGATCGGTTTAAAACCAAATCACCAACGCTTTTCGCTTCATTTTTTGCTTCAATAAGTACTTGGATTGCTTCTTCATAATTGGACTCCAACGTAAAAACTTCAGCCAATCCTTTTAAGGAATAAGCGCGTAAACTATTGGCCTGAACTTGGGAGGCATAATCTTCCGATTTTTTAAAATTGATTTTTGCAGAATCCAATTGATTGAGAGTGATAAAACAATTTCCCTTATTGTAGAGTACAACACTTTGGTTTGACTTTACTTTTTCGAGATCCTTGCCATAGGAGAAACTTTTGTAAGCTTTATTAAAATAGTCAATGGCCAAGTCGCAACTCAATTGACTCCGATAAATGAAACCACGAATTGCATAATTACTTCCCACATCAAATTGCAGGGAATCATTCATCGGTAGCGATTCAATCAAACGATCGGCCTCTTCTAGGATTTCCAAAGCTTTGGTGTTGACACCCAACGAATGGTATTGATTGGCGATTTTTACTAAAACCTGATATTGCAAAACCGGATTGTCCAAATTTTGACTCAGATTTTTGGCCTGTAAAATAGTTTCAAGCGACTTTTCGTAATTGCGCAACGACCAATAAGCATTGGTGAGAATGTGCAAAACTTGGATTTGCTTTTCAGGATTTTTATCGTAATTTTTCAGTAAAATAGTACCGATTTCAATTGCTTTCTCCGGTTTATCATAAACATCCATCAAAGCGACTTTGAGCAAACTATCATTTCTTTCTTGCGCAAAACTAAATGGCATCAATAAGCAGAAAACCCATGAAAAAATTAGATATTTTTTGCCGGAGAAAATCATGATACTTCTTTGATTTTTAAGTTTTCATCTTTCAAAAAATCGATAAAAATACTCGGTGAAACTCCTACGATGGATTTGAAAACGGTTGCAAACGAACTATGCGAAGAAAAACCAGATTCCTCTGCCAAATAGCTTACCTTGTAATTCAAATAGGCAGGTTCTGACTTCAATTTCTCAGTTATATAATTGATTCTCAATTCGTTTATGTAAGCATTGAAGTTTTTTCCTTTGTGACGATTGATGACTTCTGAGAGATATTTTGTGTTGGTATTTAGCCGAACCGCCAGTTTGCCAAGCGACATATCTTTTTGGGTGAATTTCTTAGAGTTTTCAAACTTGGTTAAACCCGAAAGGATCTGATCTTCACTTTCCTTCAATAAATTTCCGGCTCTCAGAGAAAGCTCTTTTTTATCGGTTTCTTCGAGTTTTTCTTCTTTTTCATCCGAAGGATTTCGCAAAGATTTTTGTTGAATTAACTCCAATTCAGCTTTCTTTGATTTTAATTCAAGTTTTTTAAGATAATCTAAAATTTGAGCCAAGCTTTTTTCCTTGTTTTTATTGCGGATGCTAAATAAGATTTTCAATCCAATTCCTAAAATTACCAAAATACCCAATCCGATAAGTAAAGACTTAAATCGCTTTTCTTTTTGAATGAATTCTTCGTCCATTGACTTCACCAATAATGTATAAGCCTGATTGGAAGCTCGGTTCTCGATTTCAGAAGATTCATTCATCATCTGTTTTAAAACTTCGCTGCTTTGCCGATATTCTGAAATGCTATCAAGCGCCAAATAGCTTGCAGCTAAACGAATATGAGTTTCTTCGCCCAAAAAAGGATTCTTGATTTTGTTTTCAATGAATCTGGATTTTTTATAAAACTCAAGTGCTTGACTAAATTCCTTCTTTTCAAAAAGTAAATCACCTTTTAAATGAAAATAAATCACTTCCAAATAGCCCGGATTTTCGAAGTTCAAAAGAGTCTCTGCACGGTTTAAATGAAATTTTACCGAATCCATTTGGCCTTGCTCCCTCAAAAGTTGTGCATGAATCAAGAAATCTTCAATGGCAAATAAATCATCGCTCTCTGAGTCTTTAAATCTTTGATTTAGAGTTTCGTTAGATAATTGCAGGCGTTTGAAGACTCTACGCGTCAAAGCATTGTTTTGGTTGCGAAGTTTGGTGTCTTTCGCCTCTTTCAATAAATTATTTGATTGAAAAATAAGTCGAAGTGCTTCGTCGTATGCTCCCATAATATAGGATGCCGAGGCGCTAATGTGGTTTGCTTTGGCTTTTTGTGCCGGATTTTCAGATAAATTCAGGGTGTACTCAGCAATGGTCTTTGCTTCCTTTGGATTGTAAAAAACCATTTCAGCCGCCTGGTTCAAAAGCTTATGCGTTTCGGTTTTTTGAGCTGTTGAAACAATGGCCCAAAAAAAGCAGATTAGCAATAATAATCGCTTTTTCAGCATTGGAAATGATTAATTAGATTTCGACAAAGATAAATATTTTAACTTCATTTTATTTGATGAAGCCAAGAATTGAATGAAATCAGTAAATTAAAAGAAAAAAATTAAACTCTCTATTTAAATCGCTTTCTTTAACTCCTGAAAAAACTTTCTTTCGCGTTCAGACAATCCCATCAACTGATCGGAAAGTTTTTCATATACATTTTCTTCTCCACTGCGGTTCTTGTAAACCCGGGAAATATTGAGTGCAAAATCTCGCCATTCGTCCCCGATTTCGGTCATTTCTTTGGATAATTCTTTGAGTTTCGGATTCTTCAGAATTTGAGAAGCTTCCTCCAGAAAAGCCGCATAAATAAAGCGAAATCCGCCACCGCCCGTTCCGATTTCTTCCTGCATCCGGATCAATTGCCCCAGATAATGATTGGTTTTTTTGGTGCCCAATTTTTTTGGCCATTTCCGGATGCTTTTCGCCACCCACTTCATGGCATTCACGCCGACAATTGGCACGGGAGCCAGCATATCCTTACAGGTTTTTTGGATGCCCTTTTTGATGGCTTGTTCCCAATCATATTGCGTCGGGACGCTTTCCAGATAATACAAATGTCCTTTTGGTGGTAATGCACCTTGTGCAAATCGAACTTTGGATAATTCTTTTTCCGTAAGTGAAGTTGGGGTTTCCATCACCGGATCGGAAATCAAATAGCGGTCACTATCTTTCCCGAAAACAACTAAATTATGAGCATTGAAATGGAAACGATATTCGTCCGGAAAATAAGTTAAATTATAAACTCCAACCTGAAGTCCCACAGGAATTCCTTCTCTGATTTTTTCGTCCAGAATTTTCTGGGCTTCTGCCTCTGATTTGAATCGTTTGTGAATGACTTTGATGCGCATTTGTTTGGCAAAACGCCGGAAAATATAGCCAGGCATCGGTCGATAACTAAATCCCGGAGCGAAATTCACTTTCAAAAAAGGTAAATAAACAAAAAATAAACCGGCGCCAATCCCGAATACCAAAGGTTCGGAAACTTTTACGCCATGGTGGTTCATCAAGTTGGAAATCACGCCATTTTCACAATGAGCGGATTGTTTGTGTTGAAATTCAATCTGCATGAATCGGGTTTTTCACTTTGTCAAGTTTAATTATGAATAGACTTGCCAAAGCTTTCATTCGGGTTAAAATAATTGCGAATCTAATTATTTACGGTAAAATTTTTCAGTTCCTCCACAGAAATTTCAAAAACATCGGCATATTTTTTCAAAGTTTTCTCCGATAATTTCCGGAAACGTTTAGGGTTAAAATGACGTTTGACAAACCAACGATGAATGCCCGCATAACTTGCCAAAATCGAAATATCCATTCGGTGAACTTCCATGAAATAGGCGAGGGGACTGAGCTTGCCCGCGGCGATTTCTTTTTTGGTTTGCTCAACTCGTTCTTCTATTAATTTTATGGATTCGTCCAAGGCAGTAGATTTTACTTCCCAACCCGAACTTTGAACGGTCGTGTAATTTCCGTTTTCATCAACTGCATAGCAAACTTCCTGCGCAACTTTTGACAAACTTCCATTGTCCTGTGGTACTTCCTCTTTTTTCATCGGTTTAAATTTTAAACATAAAATTCTATAACTCGCGTGTCTGCAAAATCATTTTCATTTCGGTGGTGAAAGCTAATTTGGAATTAACCTTAGTTTCAGCTTTTACATTGCAAATTTTCAAATTCTCGGACTCAAAAACAAGTTCAGTGGAGGTTGTAGTGAAAATTTCGTCTTGTTCTTTGGGTAGAAAATGTACCGTCATAGCATTGATATGACTGATGAATCCTACCGAATCCTTTCCTTCACCCCATAAATTTTCTGAAGAATTCGCAAAGAAAAATTTCAGAAAAACAAAACTGCTTTGAGCTGCATTTTCAAGCAAACCCAATTCCGAAAAACTCCCATTGGAGAAAAATAAACAGGAATCCTCGATTTTATATTGGGTTTTTGCAACTAGATCCTCCACCGAAATCACTTTGTCGATGCACAAAATCGGTTTTCTGTGCGGTATAAGCTTTTCAATTTCGGGGTAGTTTTTCATTACTTAATTTTAACACACCGTCAAAACCGCACAGGAATAAGCAAATCTTCCACTTTCGGGAATGCAAAGCAATACTTTTTGTCCTTTTTTCAACTTTCCGGAATTCATCAATTCTTCGGTTACGATGAAAATGGAAGCTGCGCCAATGTTTCCAACCTCCGATAAATTATAATACCATTTATCCACCGGGAAATCCAATCCTACCGCAGCGAACTCCTCTCGCAATCCGTCTTTGAAATAATTCGAAGAAATATGCGCCAACACATAATCCATGTCGTTGGGGTCGAGATTGTGTTTATCAAAGGAAGCACGCAAAGATTGCGCACCTTTTTTCAAAATGTATTGATCCAGAAGTCGTGTGTCTTGTTTCAGCGCAAAAATGGATTGATTCAACCATTCATCAGCCGGATATTCCGCCCAGGACTTCAAACTTCCGTCTTCCTGTTTTTCACTTCCTGAATACATACATGCTTCGATTTCGTGGGCATACGAATAGAAATCAATGAATTCAATCCGTAAACTCAACTGGTTTTCTCTGGGTTTACTTTCCAAAAGAAATGCACCCGAACCGTCGGAAAGCATCCAACGCAAAAATTCTCTTTTAAAAGCCACAATGGGTTTCTCTTCCAAAAGTTTCAGATTTTCCACTTCATGGTTGAATTTATCGGCCGTCATCCAGATTGAAAATCGTTCTGAACCTGCTGCCACTGCATTCTTAACTGCTCCGGCTTTGACAGAAAGGAAGGCATAATTCAAAGCATTCATCCCCGAATTACAAAGTCCCATCGAAGTATTGATTTCAATGGATTGATTGGTTTTTAAAACGCCATGCACCATGGAAGCGTGCGAGGGCTGAATCTGGTCGGCCGAAGTTGTTCCACAAGAAAGCAACTGCATATCGTCTTTGGTGAAATTTTCGTCAAATAGTCCTTCGACGGCTTTGGCAGTAATTTCAGCATTGGTATGCGTGGGTTTTCCGTTTTTGTCCAGTGCGTAATAGCGGGTTTTGATTCCGTTATTGCGCAAAATCAAAGCTTTGGCTTTGGAGGGTTTTCCGTTGACCAATCCCAAATAATCTTCCATTTCATCGTTCTGAACCGGGTCATTGGGTAGGTAGGTGGACGCTTTGGTGATATATACTTCATTCATCTTTAAAAAACTAGGTTTTAAATTCCTTGATAATATTTGATTTGATTTTTCCTTTTCCACCAAAAAATCGGAGTGGTAAGGTTAAACAATATTAAAACAATTGGTGAAATTACCCAAATCGCGAGCATCAAATAAAATTTGTAAACGCCAACCCAAAACTTACGTTTGTTTGGGTTTTTATGGATAACTTTTGAGAAAACCGTAAACAGACGATTTCCTACTTTTTCTACTTTGATTAAAAACGGACGGATTTCCACTGCACCGTTTTTGACCAGTACCGCCTGCATCCCTTCGTAATTCTCTGATTTAGCAAAAGGCAAAATAATTTCTCCGAATTTTGAAGCGGAATTGATTTCTTCGTCCGAAACTCCTGCTTTGGGAAAAGGTTTGGGCGATACTTTGTTTCCGGTTTGAAGCCAATTCAGAATGGTAATCACACTGGTGTAATTGTCGTGACGATCCACCAATGCAATATTGCCCACCAATTTTATATTTAATTCTTTGAAATAAACTTTGAGTTTTTCCTGTGAAAGCATCCACATATTTCGGGTGCCTGAAACCGTAATCAAAGGCTTTCCGGACAATAATTTCGGAGCGAAATCACTTTTTAGAAAGGAAATAATCGGGATGGAGGGCGTTAGAAACCAAACCTGATATCCAAAAATAATCAAATCGTAATCCTTGTTGAGAATTTCCTCGGAAGGCATTTCCAATTCCACGGGAATTTGGAGGTAAGACTCTGGGAAAGTATTGTAAAACACATCAGAAGGCCAAGGAAAAGGGAAATCTTTTTTGGGCTTGATCTGGTAATAAGTAACCTTGAATTCTTCCTGATTCTCCCAGAAAGGTTTTGTTAAGTTTTTAACGATTTCTTCTAATTGTCCTGTTTGAGTGTAATAAGTAACAAGAATATTTTTAGCCATTTCGATGCAGGATTTATACAAAAATAACCAATAAATTAAAGAATTGGCCGGTTTTGGCGGGTTGGGATTCGCTATTTGAAGAGGCAAATCTAAACAATTGATTTATTTGAATTCTTTTTTTTTATAAAAATGAGAGGATTTATTCCATTTCTTTGGCTACAATCGTTCGCATTTCGCCTCGGGCAATGAGCCTTCCGTTTAGAAAAACCTCCCCTGAAACCATGGTTACGCCCATGATTTGTTGCAGTACCTTGATCCTTGTTCGCAGCTCTTCACCTACTTTGGGCAGTTCGAAAATTTCTATATTTTTGATGGATCCAATGTAGCCAACCGGCGCCGGTTCATTTCGTAAAAAGAAATTATAACCCTGATGAAGCGCTATGCTTTGTGCAAAATGTTCAATAACACCCGACTCCAGCAATTCATTTTTATGGTTAACCAGAATATGACCTTCTGGCACAGTAAATCCCGATAAAATCTCCCGTTCGTTATGTTCATAAATGCTGTCCACCAATACAAAGGGCGGACGCTGAGGGATAAGGTCTAAGATTTTTTCGGATGATGAAACAATGGCTTGGGACATAGAATTATATTAAAATGTAAACATAAGAAAATCTCAGCCTATCTGGAATTGGGGAATGGTTTTTTCTTTAGTTATGAACTTCATTTGTGAAAAATAAATTCAGATTCTTTTCGACCAAAAAACCAGGCTTCCTTTTTGGGAGAAAGGGAAGCCTGGATGAGGGACAATACAAATTCAGCGAGCCTATCGGGTAGTGATTGGCCTTGATTAAGGAATAACTTCGTCGCCGTTTCTCAAACGGGTGTGTCCGGACTCCACGATGATGGTTTCCAATCTTTTGTTTATGCATTGCTTGCCGTTACGAGTTTAAAGGTGGAAGAAGAAACCGAGGAAGCTTTGAGGAATGCCAATAAAGCTTTGGAAATTGCAGAGGAGATTCAAAGTTTTCAAGGACTAATTTTATCGAACTACGCCTTAGGTGAAGCTTATAATTTCAAACATAATTTTAAGGAAGCGATTCACCATTTTGAAGTGGCCGCAGACTTGGCGGAGAAATACCGCTTGTTGAATATCTTGATTTCAAGTCAGGCAGGATTGGTTCAGAGTTATATCAATACCGATGATTATCAAAGCGCCATTCGATACGGAAAACTTGCTTTAAACAATGCCGAGAGAATTGAAAACAACGAAATCAAATTCAATCTCTATAAAAACATTGCTCTTTCTTATGCGCATTTGGGTCGGCATGACTCGGCTTACTATTATTCGACGATTGCGTTGGACGAATATTTATACAAAGTAAATGAGGACAATCAAAGAATCATCCAGGAATATTTGGTGAAATATGAAACGGAAAAAAAGGAAAATTTGATTTTAAAACAAGATCGTGATCTACGACAAAAGCAAAATTGGATTTTACTTTTGAGTAGTGTCATCATTTTGGGTTTGATTGGCTTTGTTTTCTATCGCAAATACATTCATTTAAAAACATTGAAACTCAAAGAAGAAAAAGAAAAGGAAGTTTTACTGTCGATTGATTTGGGTGAAAGGAAAGAACGTAAGAGGTTGTCGAGGGAGCTTCACGACGGTGTAGCTTCTCAACTAACTGCTGTGAAATTATTGCTGGAATCGGGCAATCCGACTCGTCAGTCGCAAAAAGCACTTGAGGTTATAAAGGAAGTACAAAAGGAAATCCGTGACGTGGCTTATAGTATTTTGCCGGTTGATTTCGAGCGGGTTCCTCTTCATCAAGCCATTCGTAAATTTTGCTATCAGATTAGTATTCCCGAATTAAAGGTCCATTTTTTTAGCAATGTGGAAGAATTGGAATTGGAAAAAACCACTGCACATAGTTTGTACCGAGCGGCTCAGGAAATCATTCAAAACGCAATTAAACATGCGCAAGCGAATTCCATTCATGTGCAGTTCATAGAGAAATCGGGTGAATTGGAAATTAGTATTGAAGACAATGGACTCGGTTTCGATACTGAAATTTTAAACCAAGAAAATACCCTTCGGTTTTTGATTGACCGATTAAGTTTGATCGACGCTCGCTTGGAAGTGGAATCTTTTCCCAACCAAGGAGCGGTTTTTAACATAACTAAAAAATTGTCAAAATGAATATTTTAATTGCAGATGACCATCATTTGGTTTTGGAAGGTTTGGCCAATATTTTAAGTGAAATCAAAAGCGCAAATGTTTATCAAGCAAGCCATAAAGGCTTAGTGACTTATCATTTGCGTAATCAAAATATTGACATTCTCTTCCAAGATTTATTGTTCGGCGATCATAATGCAAGAGAATTTATCCAAGATTTGATTCGGGAATTTCCGGATTTGAAAATCATTGCGATTTCTTCCGTTTCCGATTTGGAAATTGTTGAATCTTTGTTTAAACAAGGGGTTCATGGCTATTTGCTGAAATCGGATGATTTGTCAGAGATTTTGGAGTCGATTGATGCTGTGATGAATGGAGAAATTTATGTGTCAGCTGAAATCCGAAATTTAGCTTTGCGTGAGAAAAAATTGGAACTCAAATCAAAAGTGGTTTTAACACCGCGAGAAAAAGAGATTTTAAAACTGATTTTGAAAGAACAAACGATAAATGAAATCAGTGAACATCTTGGGATTTCCAATAAGACGGTCGAAAAGCACCGTGGAAATCTTTTTATCAAATTCCAAGTCAAAAACGTTGTCGGATTGGTTAAAAAAGCCATTATGGAAGGCTATGCCTAAGGGATTCTCCTCATTTAACCTCATTCTTTTTCCCAGAATTCATAATAATTAAACCATTGGAGTGGATAGTTTTCAAGCATTTTTTCGATGCTTTTTGTATAAGCTCCCAAAAGTGATTGTGCATCCCGATTTTTGAATTCCGCTTTGCGTGCGTAGAGGTGGTAATGACGATTTTTTTCGCGCATCACATAAACAAATAAAACAGGCGTATTGAGTCTTGAGCTCAACAAAAAAGGTCCGGCAGGGAATTTTGCTTTTTCCCCAAATAGTTCGGCTTCCAGAGTTTTGCTTCCGGACAGAAAACGATCACCGGTAAAGCAGATAATTTGTTGATGGTCAATCGCTTTGTGAATGTCAAAAATATGCGACATATCGTTTTTTACAAGGATGAACTCTACTTTTGGCTTTGCCATCACACTCTCGAGTAATGATTTGATGGCTTCTTGTTCTTCGTCAGTAGTGACCAGATGAATCTTTTTGTCAAACTCTCCCATGAAATGTTGAGCGAGTTCAAAATTTCCCACGTGGGCACTGATCATAATTCCTGCTGATTTGTCTTTTGCCAACTGATAGATGTTTTCAATACCGTCAAATTCATAAGTGTATTTACCTTCCAAACCTGCAGCAATTGCCACTTTGTCTATGAGGGTTTGCCCAAAGATATAAATGTTCCGATAAGTATTGATCAGACTTTTTAATCGGTTCTTTTTGTGTTTTTCTCGGAAATATTTATAAATAATCCTGGTTTGTTTCCAGTTAAAAAGAAAGTAATAAAACGAAACAAAAACCAATAGAAAATAGGCGGCGCGAATTCCGGCTTTTTGGATAAGGGCAATAAAAATTCTGTATCCCGTAGCTGTGCCTTTGGACTTTCCTTTCCATTCAGCCATCATTTATTCTTTAGGCAACTGCGTGAAATTTACTTTCCACCACGTTGTAGAGATCATTGAATGTATGGATATGTTCAAAATCTTTTCCTTCCAGTTTTACTCCAAAGTTAGATTCGATAATCACTACAAGGTCAACGTAATCAAGACTATCCAGATCCAATGTTTGCTTCATGTTGGCGTCGGGGGTGATTATGCTTTGTTCTACTTCAAATTCATCAACCAGAAAATCATTAATTGTCTGAATAATTTCTTCTCTGTTCATAGCTCTTTTATATACTTATTGTTTTAGTTTCTTTATGATTAGGGCCGAATTAGTACCACCAAAACCAAAAGAATTCGACAAAAATACATCAAAATTTTGGTTTAGGGTAGTTTTAACTAAATTCAGATTTTTTGCTGCATCATCTACTTCTTCCAAATTTATATTCGGAGCAATATAACCGTTCTGCATCATCAGCATCGAATAAACCACTTCGCTGGCTCCAGCCATCCAGCATTCATGACCGGTCATCGATTTGGTAGAACTGACGTAAGGATTACTGCCAAAAACCTGATCAATGGCGCGGGCTTCGTTGGCATCCCCGATGGGTGTGGAAGTCGCATGGGCATTGATGTATTGGATTTCTTCCGGACGCATTCCCGATTGAAGCAAAGCCAATTCCATCGCGCGTTTCGGGCCGTCAATATTGGGCGTGGAAATATGTTCTCCATTCGATGAAAATCCATAGCCTACCAGTTCTCCCAATATCGTTGCGCCTCTTTTCACAGCCGATTCATATTCTTCTAAAATGAGCGTAGCAGCACCACCACCAGGAACCAGTCCGTCTCTTTGGGTGTCAAAAGGACGTGATGCTTTCGTGGGCTCATCTTCTCGTACCGAAAAAACACCCAAGCCGTCAAAACTTCCCATCGAATATTTATTGGTTTCCTGAGCTCCTCCGCAAATCACTAGGTCTTGTAATCCTTGTTTAATCATCAAAAATCCAAGACCCAAGGAATGGGAACCGCTCGCACAAGCTGCGCTGATGGTCATATTGACGCCTTTGATTTTATAAATCGTGGACAAATTCATTGTGACAGTTGAGTTCATCGATTTGAAAATTGCACCCGAACCCAATAAAGTGGTGTCCTTTTTCTCACGTACAATTTCAATTGATTCCCAAACGGATTTAGAAACTGAATCGTTTCCATACAAAAGCCCTACGATGTTTTTATCAAGAAATTCGGGAGAAATACCAGCGTTTTTCAAGGCTTCTTCCGTAGCTACAAAAGCATATTCGCTTTCTTCTGCCATTGAAATTCTTTGACGACGAGAGAGGATGCCCTTTAAATCAACAGGATCTACTTGACCGGTCAAAGCCGACCGAAATCCAAAGTCTTTCCTCTCTTGAGAGAAAACGATTCCTGATTTTCCCCGAATCAAAGATTGGTTTACTTCATCAAGATTTTTTCCCAAAGAAGAATAAATTCCCATGCCTGTGATCACAACTCTTCTCATCCTGCATTTTATTCGTTAGGCGTAAATCCCGCCATTGATGTTTATCGTTTCCCCGGTAATGTAGGAAGCTTTGGGCGAAGCCAAAAAACAAATCAGGTCGGCCACTTCTTCTGCTTTACCGAAACGATTTAAAGGTACTAAATTTTTTAATTGGGATTGGTCTAAATCCTGTGTCATATCGGTCTCAATAAATCCCGGAGCCACTGCATTGACTGTAATATTTCGTTTGGCGATTTCCTGTGCCAAAGCTTTTGTAGCACCGATCAATCCTGCTTTGGCAGCCGAATAGTTCACTTGGCCAGGCGTCCCTTTCATCCCCGAAACGGAAGCGACATTGATAATTCTCCCGTAACGGTTTTTTAATAAATCCTGAATTAAATTTCGAGTGACATTGTAAAACCCATTCAAAGTTGTGTTCAAAACTTTCTGCCAATCCTCTTCTTCCATCCACATCATCAATCCATCGCGCGTGATACCGGCATTGTTGACAATGACTTCGATGAGCGCATCGGGATTTGCGTCCTTCCATTCATTTAATTTGGAATTAACTCCTTCGGCATTGTTTACGTCAAACTGAAGCAGTTCCGCCTTTCCGCCTTTGTCGGTAATTGCTTTGAGAGTTTCCTCGGCTGCTGCCTGATTGGATTGATAATTAATCAAAACGGCATATCCCAATTCTTCTGCTATTTTTATGCATGTTTCCCGACCGATACCTCTCGATCCCCCGGTCACAAGTGCATATTTTGTTTTTTTCATAATCGATTTATTTTCTTATGAATTCTTTAATGGAAGCAAGATAAGCAGACAAAACCACATCCTCCTTGAATGGAGGGACGATTGCCCGAATCTCCTTGTAAAGCTTTTGCCCTTGAGGAGATAAGTTTTCAAGACAATTCAAATGGTCAATGGCTTGAACCAAAGTCAATAATTGGATTGAAATCACTTCAAATGAATTTTCAATTACTTTTCGTGTAAGCAACGCCGAATTGGTGCCCATGCTTACAATGTCCTGATTGTCCTTGTTGTTGGGAATGCTATGAATGTACATCGAAGTCGCCAAAGTCTGGTTCTCAGCCGTGGTCGAAGTCGCCGTAAATTGTGCACCCTGAAGCCCGAAATTCAACCCGAGTTTCCCCAAATTGACAAAGGCAGGAAGCATTTCATTCAAAGAAGGATTCAATAAATAATTCAATTGACGCTCTTGCAACATGCTCAATTTCGTAAGCGCAATCCTTAATTTATCCATTTCAAATGAAACATAATCCCCATGGAAATTCCCACCATGGTAAACATTCCCCGAGTTCACATCTACAATTGGATTATCATTGGCCGAATTGACTTCTTCCACCAAAATCTTTTTTGCATTTTCTATACATTCATAAATCGGACCTAATATCTGAGGTACACATCGAATAGAATAATATTCTTGCAATTTATCCTTGAAAATTTCTTCCTGATTTTTCCCATTGTACAAATGTTCTTCGCGTTTGCGAATCAATTGACTTCCCGAAAGAAATTCTCTCATTTTCGAAGCAACTTTTTGTTGTCCGGAATGTTTTTTTGTAGAATTCAATGTTTCGGAAAGATGATCATCGTAAGCACGCATGATTTCATTGATCAAAGAAGAACAGGCAATTGACCAGTCGAAAAGCTTCTGAGCATACAAAATATTGATAATCCCAATTCCAGACATCACCGAAGTTCCGTTCATCAAAGCCAATCCTTCTCGCAGATGAATTTTCATAGGTTCCAAATTTTCCAGCTCAAACACCTCTTTCGTTGCACGTCTTTCACCTTTGTAAAAAACCTCCCCTTCACCAATCAAAGTCAAAGCCAGATGAGCTAATTGCACCAAATCCCCGCTTGCACCCACTCCACCATGTTCAAAAATCACCGGTGTAATATTTCGGTTAATTAATTCCTGCATCAGTTTTACAGCAGAAATATGAATCCCCGAATGACCCAATGACAAAGTATTTAACCTGGCGAGCATAGATGATTTCACATAAAGCTCAGGTAGAGGTGCGCCCATTCCGGTCGAATGACTTCGAATAAGATTGTACTGAAGCTGATTCCGATCCCAATCGTTTATCTTGTATTGAGCCATCGGGCCAAAACCCGTATTCACACCATAAATAACTTTATTTTCGGCGAAATCGGTTAAAAATTTGTAACTTTCCTCAATCTTCTCCCAAATGGAATCGGATAAAGTAAACTGTTGATTTTCAAAAACAATCGACTGAAAATCTTCCAGTGAAATCGAACCCTTAATTTGAATCATAATCGTAAATATAGATTTTTAGAAGAGAGGTGGCAAATTTAATAATATCTGTTAAATTTGAACAGAATTAAAACTTAAAATAAAAATGGTAACTGAAAAGGTGGATGTCTTAGTCATAGGTGCCGGTCCCTCTGGTGCTGTTGCGGCTTCAATCCTCCAACAAAACGGAATCAATCTAAAAGTGGTGGAGAGACAAAAATTTCCCCGATTTGTAATCGGAGAAAGTCTTATCCCAAGGTGTATGGATAACTTTGATGAAGCGGGATTTATCGAGGGGATTTTGGAAAAAGGTTTCGAAAAAAAACTATCCGCACGTTTTCTTCGCGGAGAGGAAGTTTGCCATTTTGATTTTAGTCAGAAATATACAAAAGGCTGGGACTGGACCTGGCAAATGCCACGTGCCGAATTCGATAAAACACTGACCGATATACTCCAAAGTCGTGGAGTGGACATTGAATTTGAAACAACCGTGGAAAATGTGATTTTCAACGGAAGTGATTCGGTTACAACCGTTTCAAACGCAAAAGGAACCAAAGAAATTCATGCGAAATTCATCATCGATAGTAGTGGGTACGGAAGGGTCTTGCCACGACTTTTTAATTTGGATGTGCCCAGCTCGCTGGATCCGATGTCGGCTATTTTTGTTCATTTGAAAGATAACAGAAGACCAAAAGGAGTCGAAGGAACTCAAATTACCTTTGATGTGCTTTCGCAGAAAAACTGGTTTTGGGTCATTCCCTTTTCAGAAAATATTTCTTCGCTTGGACTTGTTGCACCAAAAGAATACCTGGAAGCAGTCGATAAAGGCGATAATGAGGAAACATTCCGGGAAATCATCCGACAATCAGATTATTACAGAGAAAGATTTGACGGACTTGAATTTATATTTGAACCTAAAAAACTGGTGGCTTATTCGTCAGCCGTCAAAAAATTATACGGTCCGGGTTATGCACTAACCGGAAATAGTGCGGAATTTTTGGATCCTGTGTTTTCATCAGGTGTTTGTTTTGCATCTGAATCGGGAGCCACAGCTGCACGATTGATTTCCAAACAACTCAAAGGAGAATCAGTGGATTGGGAAAAAGAATACGAGGAATACATCATGGAAGGCGTGGGCGTATTTCGCTCGTATGTAAAAACTTGGTATACAGGAGAGTTGCAACGCTTGTTTTTCCATCCCGAAGTAAATGAGGACATCAAAAGCAAACTTTGTTCAGTACTTGCCGGATATGTATGGGACAAGACCAATCCCTTTGTGGCAAAGCATGACAGAGCGGTTCAGGCCATTGCACACGTTTTGACTTAATGAATTTTCGGGTAAAACATATCATACTATGGATTTCGGTTTTTACGCTGATTTCCTGTGCGGCTCCTAAAGAATTACCTACTTTCAATTACAGGGTTGAACCTTTTCCGGAAAAAATTGATTCCGGTGATTTTAAATTATTGGGAAATAATCTTTTGCGAAAGAATTCATACGATATCTGGGAATTGTATCTCGAAGGAAATCCGCTGGAAAGAGGACTGGCAAACGGAAATCTCACCGAAGAATTGATGTACGAACAGGAAAAAATCTTCGTTTCCAAAATCGAAGAATTGGTTCCTTCGAAATTTCAACAAAATCTGGTGCGTGGTTTTCTGAAGTTTTTCAATCGGAAATTACATAAACATGTCACGGAAGAATACACAGCGGAAATTTATGGAATTTCCGAATTTACATCAGAGGAATTTAATTTCGTGGCGCCGGTTTTCTGGCGAACTTTGTACTTTCACGCTGCACACGACATCGGCCATGCTTTGCAAGATCTGGCAATGGTCGGATGTACTTCCTTTGCGGCTTGGGGCGAGAATTCGGCCGATGGAAAATTAATCCTCGGTCGAAACTTCGATTTTTATATCAATGATGAATTTTCTGAAAATAAAATCATTGCTTTCATCAATCCTGACGAAGGTCATAAACACGCCATCGTCACTTGGCCGGGATTTGTGGGCGCGGTTTCGGGAATGAACGAAAAAGGAATTACCGTCACGATCAACGCCGGAAAATCTTCCATTCCGTTAGTCGCCAAAACGCCAATTTCATTGGTGGCGAGAGAGATTTTGCAATATGCCGGAAATTTTGAAGAAGCGATAGAAATCGCTAAAAAAAGAGAAGTTTTTGTAGCCGAGTCGATTATGGTCGGCAGTGCCGAGGAAAGATCCGCGATTTTAATCGAGGTTTCACCAAGGAAATTCGATGTGTATCGGGTAGAAAGTTCCGCCGATTTATTGGTTTGTTCCAATCATTTTCAAAGCGAAATTTATCAGTCCGATAAAAAAAATCAGAAAGCCATTGCGGAGTCGCATTCGCAATATCGATTTGAAAAAATGAATGAATTAATCGCTGAAAATCCACCGGTTTCTCCGGAAATTGCAGCCGATTTTTTACGAAATAAATCAGGATTGAATGAACTGGAAATCGGATATGGAAACGAAAAAGCAATCAATCAGCTTTTGTCGCATCACGCCGTTATTTTCAAACCGGAAGACCGCTTGATGTGGGTTTCGGCCAATCCCTATCAGCTGGGCGCTTTTGTGGCGTATGACCTGAATGAGGTGTTTGAAAAAATGGAAAACGGCGATTGGGGAGATTTTTCGGTGGAAGAATTGATCATTCCCGAAGATGAATTTTTGCATTCAGACGAATTCCAAAATTATTTAGCATTTAAAAAAGAAATGAAACGTTTTGAAACGGATGAAATAATTTCAGAGGAGGAAATTCATTCGTTCATCCAATTAAATCCCCAATTTTGGAAGACCTATTTTTTGGTGGGCGAATATTATTTCGAAAGAAAAAATTATAAAAAAGCCCTGGAAAAATATAAAATTGCCTTGGAAAAGGAAATTACAACCGTTCCCGACCGCGAATTTTTGGAAAAAAGAATTCGGAAATCGGAACGAAAGATGAAATAAAATGATAAAACTACCCGAAATAGAAAGAAAATCAAAAGAAGAAATCAAAGCTTTCCAAAATGAACTTCTGAAAAAGCAATTGGTTTATCTTCAAGAAAATTCAACTTATTATTCGGAATTATTTAAAGCGCAAAAAATTGATATTGAGTCAATTAATTCGGTAGAAGATCTTGTGAAAATTCCGGTTACGACCAAAGATGAACTTCAGAAATACAATGAGAAATTTCTATGCGTTCCCAAATCTGAGATTGCCGATTATGTTTCGACTTCGGGTACTTCGGGTGATCCGGTTTTGATTGCGATGACCGATGAAGATTTGGAGCGATTGGCCTACAATGAAGCTTTGTCTTATGATTGTGCCGGATTAAATTCTGGAAATACACTTCAGCTTACCACCACTTTGGATCGTCGATTTATGGCCGGACTGGCGTATTTTTTAGGAGCGCGAAAAGCCGGAATTGGAGTGGTAAGAGTGGGTTCGGGCGTGCCGGAATTGCAATGGGATACTATCCGAAAAATCAAACCCGATGCGCTGATTTGTGTGCCTTCCTTTTTGCTGAAAATGATTGAATACGCTGAAGAAAACAACATCGATTATCGGAATTCAAGTGTGAAAAAGGTAATTTGCATTGGCGAACCTTTGCGAAATCAGGATTTTTCGGACAATGTTCTGGCGTCGAAAATTAAATCAAAATGGCCTTTGGAATTGTATTCGACCTATGCTTCCACCGAGATGGCGACGGCTTTCACCGAATGCGAAGCCGGAATGGGAGGTCATCATCATCCGGAATTGATAATCTGTGAATTTCTGGATGAAAATGATCAGCCGGTGACTGAGGGCGAAGCCGGTGAGTTAGTCGTTACGACGCTGGGTGTGAGGGGAATGCCGTTGTTGCGTTATAAAACCGGAGACATTGTAAAACCTTATCACGAAAAATGCAGTTGCGGCCGTACGACCTTTCGGTTGGGGCCACTTGTGGGGCGCAAACAACAGATGATTAAATACAAAGGAACTTCGCTTTATCCGCCGTCTTTGCTCGATTTATTGAATGATTTTGAGGAGGTGAAACATTATGTAATTGAAGTTTTTTCGAGTGAAATTGACGAAGATGAAATCCAAGTTAAAGTTTTTTCCACCAATGAATCCGAAGAAATGCTGGATCGGATCAAAGACCGTTTCCGAGCCAAAGTCAGGGTGAGTCCGCGGATTCAATTCGTTTCCGAACCGGAAATTCTGAATATAAAATTTCCTGAAAATTCGAGGAAAGCAGTTACATTTGTAGATAATCGAAATTCACTAAAATAAATAAAACATGAAGACAACTTTATTTTTGGTAGCCTTTACAGCGCTTACCTTGAGTGTTTCAGCTCAGAAAATGAAAATTGAATCCGGGAATTTAAGCTTCCTGAAAGATCAAACGGAAATCAATGTAGAGTTTGATTTTAGCAACGCTACTTTCTATAATGAAAAAATGTCCGAACAGGATTACATCAACAAAAGACTAAAAGAAATTGGTGACGATAAAGGAAAAGCAGAAGCCGATAAATGGTTGGAGGATTGGAATTCGTCCAAAGAGGATTCTTTTACCGAAAAGTTTATTACTTCCTTCAATAACTATGGGAAAATTCAGGTTTCCGAAGACGATTCTGCTCCTTATACCTTGATTGTGGAAACGGTTTGGATTTACCCGGGTTGGTTTGCAGGTGTGATGAAACAACCGGCGAAAATCACGACAAATCTTAAATTCGTTGAAACAGCCAATCGCAACAATGTTTTGGCGGTAATCAGCAGTAAGAATGCGCCGGGTGATGGCTACTTCATTGGTGTGGCAAACAACAACGACCGTATTTCTGAAGGTTATGCAAAAACCGGGAAATCATTGGCAGGCTTGGTTAAAAAACGAGCGAAATAATTGGAATGAATAACATAAGAGCCGGTAAATTCCGGCTTTTTTTGTGCTTAAACTCATCAAACAAATCGCTCATAAATTAGACTAAGCAGTAGAATTTTTATAATTTTGTACACCATTTCACGCAACACATAAATAATTTACACACATGGAACAAAACGCTTTGTTATTTTCAACCCGGGGAAGCCAGGTTTTAGCTGAGAAAATCGCAGAAAACTACGGTGAAAAATTGGGTAAACTTAAAATCGTAGACTTTAGCGATGGGGAATTTCAGCCTGCATTTGAACAATCGGTTCGAGGTGCTCGGGTTTTTATCATCGGTTCGACTTTTCAACCGAGCGATAACTTAATGGAGCTTTTGCTCATGTGTGATGCAGCCAAACGTGCTTCGGCAGATAAAATCACGGCGGTGATCCCTTATTATGGTTATGCAAGGCAAGACCGTAAAGATGCACCTCGCGTTCCTATTGGAGCAAAATTAGTGGCGAAAATGATTGCAGCAGCAGGCGCAACCCGCGTTATGACGATGGATTTACACGCCGACCAAATCCAAGGTTTTTTTGAAATTCCGGTGGATCATCTTTATGCCTCCACAATTTTTATTGATTACATTCAGAGTCTTAATTTAGATAATCTAACGATTGCTTCGCCCGATATGGGCGGTGCAAAACGTGCCAATAATTATTCAAAACACCTCAACGCCGACATTGTGATTTGTCACAAAGAAAGAAAAAGAGCCAATGAAGTTGAAAATATGATGTTGATTGGAGAGGTAGAAGGAAAAAACGTAATCTTGCTGGACGATATGATCGACACAGCTGGAACACTGACCAAAGCAGCGGAACTGATCATGGAAAAAGGAGCCAAAAGCGTACGTGCAGTAGCTACGCATCCCGTATTGTCAGGCAATGCATATGAGCGGATTGAAAACTCACCTTTGGTAGAAGTTGCGGTCACGGATAGTATTCCTTTAAAAAATTATTCGGGATCTAAAATAAAAGTGTTATCTTGCGCGCCACTTTTTGCTGATGTTATGCATATGGTACATAGCAGAAAATCAATTAGTTCGAAATTTATTATTTAAATTTATTATAAAGAATTTTGTGAAATATCCTTTTTAAAGGACTCTTTTAGAGAGGTAATTATAACGGGATATTGCATTTTCAAATTAAAAACAATTAAAAACAAACAAATGAAATCTATTACAATTCAAGGTGTAAAAAGAGAAAGCGTGGGCAAAGCTGCGACGCGTGCCTTACGTAATGCTGACCAAGTACCTTGTGTTGTTTATGGTGGAAATGAACCTTTGCATTTCTCAACTGACGAGAAAAGCTTCAAAAAATTGGTTTATACACCGGAAGCACACACTGTAAACTTAGAGTTGGCTGATGGAACGAAAGTCTCTGCAATTTTGCAAGACATTCAGTTTCACCCGGTAACTGACCGAATTATTCATGCCGACTTTTTCCAGTTGCATGATGATAAGCCGGTGGCGATTGAAGTTCCGGTTCGATTGACAGGGCGTGCTCGTGGTGTGGTAAACGGTGGTGTACTTCGATTCAATATGCGTAAACTAAAGGTAAAAGCCATCCCGGCAAACTTACCTGACGAAATCGTAATTGATATTACTCCAATGAGAATTGGAAACAAGAAGTATGTAGAATCCATCCGTACAGAAGATTATACAATCCTTCACCCAGATAATGCGGTTATCGTAGCGGTGAGAACTTCTAGAACTGCAGTTGCTGACTCAGATGATGAGGAAGAAGGAGGAGATGCTCCTGCGGCAGATGCGGCTTCTGAAGAAGGTGCAGCAGAATAAGATTTATCTTAATCGAAATAGAAACTCCGGCTTTAAGTCGGAGTTTTTTTATGAATGAATTTGAATGGAATTCGTAAATTGAAATTTATTAACCTGAGTTTGGTTATTCAAACTTTGTCAAAACGCTTTTAAATAGTGAGATGTGAGATTTTTCTTGAACATTTGATATTAAGATAAATAAAAAGTTATTGTGGAGAGAAAAACCGAAACAGATTGCTGTATAAAAGCGATTTATTCTTTTACTGTTATTAAAAGCACCTGTCCACTACGTTGTGTTTTAACGAGATAGCCCACTATCCCTTTGAAAATACGCCTTGCATCCAAATACTTTTATTAATTTTGACTTTGTTTTTATAATCGAACTCAGGTTATTAAGTTTAACAAAATGGAAGAATTATTTTCGGACGAATATTTTATGCGAAAGGCGCTCGATGAAGCCTATGCTGCCTTTGAAAAGGATGAAGTCCCCATCGGAGCTATCATTGTTTCCAAAAACAAAATCATCGCCAAAGGGCATAATTTGACGGAAACCCTGACCGACGTAACCGCTCACGCCGAAATGCAGGCGATCACTTCTGCGACCAATTATCTCGGAGGAAAATATTTACCGGAATCTACGCTTTATGTAACGCTCGAACCTTGCGTGATGTGTGCCGGAGCACTTTATTGGAGCCAAATCGGTAAAGTCGTCATCGGAGCAAGAGATGAAAAACGCGGATTTCAAAATGCCGGATTACAACTTCATCCCAAAACCAAAATTCAATGGGGAATTCTGGAAAAGGAATGTTCGCAAATCGTAAAAGAATTTTTTCAGAAGAAAAGATAATCAATCTTTAAACAAAGCCTTCAACTCATGTGCATCTTTGGGATCCATTTTCCCAGCAAGGATCAAACTCAATTGTTTTCTTCGCAAAGCCGCATCGTAACGCTCAATTTCTTCTTCACTTTCAGGTTTTATTTGCGGAACCAGAGTCGGCTTATTGTTTTGATCCACCGCCACAAACGTATAAATTCCATTGTTGGTTTTGATTAGTTCCTGTGTAATCGGATCGTCAATCCAGACATCCACATAGATTTCCATAGAACTTGAAAACGCACGCGTTACTTTGGCTTCCAATTTCACGATACTCCCAAGCGGAACCGGCGTATTAAAAGAAACATGGTTCACACTTGCCGTTACCACCTGAAAACTTTCGGCATGACGACGTGCAGCTATAGAAGAAATTCTATCCATTCGAGCCAATAATTCGCCACCAAAAAGATTGTTCAACATATTAGTTTCGCCGGGCAGAACCAAATTGGTGAGAACAGCAGCCGAATCAGACGGCGTTTTGATTTTTTTGTTCATAAAAAAAAGACCTTTAGCGGGGCAAAGGTCTTAATAATTGTACTTAATACAAATTGTTTCGATTATTCTTTTAAAGAAAGAACCCAAGTTTCCGGGAACTCTTCTTTTATCGTGTTTCGGTATTCCAAAGCTTCTTCTTTGGTAGGAAAAGTCTCAAAAGCAACAAAATAAAAATTACCTTTCTTTTGTGTCATTTTTACATTTTCAAAACCTTTGCTTCGAAGTTTAGATACTTGATTATCCGCTTCTTCTGCTTTTCTAAAAGCTCCTGAGATGACTTGGTAATCATGAATTACCGCGGCTTCGGATTTGAAAGTTTCTGCTTTTGTTTCGATGGACTCAATTGGAGAAGCCACTGCTGTTGCCGCTTTCAAATTGGGGTTTACCAAAGGAGTAACGAATCCACTCCATTGCTGATTGACGAAATCCGTTACCGGTTGAGGCTTCCCAAAATAAAGAAAACCACCCAATAAAATAGGAATTACGGCGGCGGCTTTCCACCAAATTGTCGAGCTGCTTTGACGCTCAGACGGTAAAATATAACGAACACGAATGCTTTCCAATCCAAATGAATCCAAAAGGAAATTCTCTCCCGAAGGCGTGAAATTCAAAAGCCCGTTTTCATCTTTGGTAAATGTACCCAATTCAGGCAATACCAAAGTTGGGTTAACATTCAAATGACTTTTCCAGAATTGAACACTGTTTTCAAGCTTTTCTTTGGCCTTATCAAATGAAATTCCTTCTGTTTGTGCTAATTCTTGAATCAATAAGCCATCGTTTTTAATCAATGAAGGATTAAAAGCAATTTGTTTGGAAGGCGGAGTGAAAACAGAAGTTTCAGACCGGTATCCAGCATTTGATTTTTGAGCGATAAATGCACCAAACTCAGGTACCACCACACAATCCTGATGGTATAATAAAGTCGAAATATACTTTTCCAAATTCATATTTCAAAAATACGAATTAAAACCATAAATTTCGGCTTAGGTAGATAAGTTGTTAATAAATTCTTTTAAATTTAAAGAAATGAACCCAGACCTGATTTATTTATTGGCGCTTTCTTATATCTCCGGTATCGGTCCTGTGAATCAACGAAAGATTTTGAAAATCATGGAACCCAAAGAATTATGGGATTTGTCTGAAAAGGAAATGAGAGATTTGTTTCGCGGGAAGTCGGAAATCCTTTCTCAAATCCAATCGGGAGAACTTTTAGAACTTGCTCAAAAAGAAATCGAGTTTTCAGAGCAGAACGGAATCGATATTCTCGAATTCAATTCTCCCAAATACCCGGAAAAACTCAAACATTGTTTGGACTCACCGCTGATTTTGTTTAAAAAAGGAAATTATTCCTTTCAGGAAAACCTACAAATAGGCATCGTTGGAACTCGTCAAATGACTTCTTATGGAAAGGGATTTATCAAGAAATTTATTGAAGATATCTCCAGCCAAAATATGGGAATTATCAGTGGACTTGCATACGGTTGTGACATCGAAGCACATCGGAATTCCATTGAGAAAGAAATCCCAAATGTGGCGGTTTTGGCGCACGGGCTCAACCGAATCTCTCCTTCGGCTCATCGAAAAGAAGCCAAAGAAATCATTAAAAATGGCGCTTTGATTACTGAATATTCAAGTTTTCACAATGCAGAACCAATGAATTTTATACTTCGAAATCGAATCATTGCCGGGCTCTCGGATGCAGTTGTGGTCGTGGAGTCAGCCAAAAAAGGAGGAGCATTGGCAACAGCACATTATGCGAATTCCTATAATCGCGAGGTATTTGCAGTGCCAGGCAGGGTGGAGGATAAATTTAGTTTGGGTTGCAATGAATTGATCCAATCCAATCAAGCCATTATGATCAGAAATGCCGATGATTTATTGAAGTATTTCAATTTAAGACTAAAACCTAAGCCGGTGCAAACTCAATTATTTATAGAACTCGAGCCCGATGAGAAAATGATTTATGATCATTTGCAGAAATCGGGACGACAACAAATCGATACCCTATCATCGGAATTAAAAATCCCGACTCACAGCTTAAATGCAGTGCTTTTGAACTTGGAACTAAAAGGGGTTGTGAAAGCATTTTCGGGAAAATTCTATGGGTTAAATTAAAAATAACAAAAATATAAGGTCTTTATTTTGAGAAAAATCTAAATTTGTTAGAAACAAAGACATTCTCAAATGCAAAAGCTTATTCACGAATTTATGGTCGAAGTGGAGAAAAGAAATCCCAATGAGCCGGAATTTTTACAAGCTGTAAAGGAAGTTGGTGAAACCATCATCCCCTATATTCAGGAAAAGAAAATTTATTCGGGTCACAATCTTCTGTTGCGGATGACAGAGCCGGAGCGAACGATTATTTTTCGAGTTCCTTGGGTGGACGATAAAGGCCGGATTCAAGTCAACCGAGGGTATCGGATTCAAATGAATTCTGCCATAGGCCCTTACAAAGGAGGGCTTCGCTTTCATCCCAGTGTGAATTTAAGTATTCTTAAATTTTTAGCCTTTGAACAAACTTTTAAAAACGCATTAACTACCTTGCCCATGGGAGGAGCCAAAGGCGGTTCTGATTTTGACCCTCGGGGAAAATCCGATGATGAAATCATGCGATTTTGCCATGCTTTTATGTCAGAACTTTATCGGCATATTGGCCCCAATACAGATGTCCCGGCAGGAGATATAGGCGTGGGAGCGAGAGAAATTGGGTATATGTTTGGGATGTACAAAAAACTTCACAATGATTTCACCGGCGTGATTACCGGGAAAGGAATGAGTTGGGGCGGCTCTTTGTTGCGTCCACAGGCAACAGGATTTGGAGCTGTTTATTTTCTAAAAGCCATGTTGGAAAGCAAAGGTGAGGACATCAAAGGCAAGCGAATTGCGGTTTCTGGCTTTGGAAATGTGGCTTGGGGTGCCGTAACCAAAGCAGCCGAACTAGGAGCGAAAGTCGTTACGCTTTCCGGACCGGACGGTCATATTTATGACGAAGACGGAATCTCTGGAAAAAAAATCGATTTCATGTTGGAATTACGCGCTTCCAATAATGATGTGGTCAAACCTTATGCAGAAAAATTTGGCGTGCCTTATTTTGAAGGGAAAAGTCCTTGGATGCAAAAAGTGGACATCGCCATGCCTTGTGCAACGCAAAATGAATTGAATTTGGATGATGCGAAAAACTTAGTTCAAAATGGTGTTAAATGTGTGGTGGAAGGAGCCAATATGCCCGTGATGCCCGATGCGATTGCTTGGTTTCAAAAACATAAAATTCTGTTTTCGCCCGGTAAAGCTTCCAATGCAGGAGGAGTTGCGACTTCGGGACTGGAAATGTCTCAGAATTCTTTGAGAATCGAATGGTCGGCGGAGGAAGTCGATCGGATTTTAACCAAAATCATGGGTGATATTCATGATTCTTGTGTGAAATTCGGTGCCAGAGAAGATGGCTATGTCGATTATGTACGCGGAGCCAATATCGCCGGTTTTGTGAAAGTTGCAGATGCCATGCTCGCACAGGGAGTGGTTTAGATTCTTCCTGATAAACTGCCCCGCCCCCAAAAGCGATAAAAAGAAATCATTAAACCTCTATCTTCTACTCCATAGATTCCTATAGATACCGCCATGGATATCCCATAAATATTCCATTAGGGGTCCCACATAGATCCCTGTTTATGCCATGCTTATACCATGGTCTGACCATGGTTATGCCATCCTTATGTCATGTTTACGCCATACTTATAAGATGTTTCTGCCATGGTAGAGCAGACCTTAAACAAGTCGAAAAAATGAAAACTCAAGGGAAAACCTATACATTCGAAGTATGACTAAAGATATAAATAAGGCCGATTTTTTCCAAATTATTCCTACCTAAAATAGCGAAGAATTTCCTTGATGAAAAGCATTGTTTTTGATCGCCTAATCGAGCTTTCCAAGTGAAAAATAATTAACATGAAAAAACAACCAATCGAACCATCGAATCTCTTCGAAAGAAA
>JAAYKY010000046.1 GCA_012522185.1 Flavobacteriaceae bacterium
GCTGACTTTTTAAAAATCAGAAGAGAAAATTCCGGAATATTTATAAAAGAAGCTCAAAATGCAAGACAAAATCTTATATGAATATGCCGTAATCCGGGTTTTCCCCAAAGTAGAACGGGAAGAATTCATCAATGCAGGAATTCTGATTTATTCCAAGCAGGCAAAAAAACTATTGGTCAAAACTTATTTCAACGAAAAGAAATTTCATGCTTTTGAAACCGAACTCGACGAGGAACAAGTCCGGTTGAACTTGAAGTCCTTTGAGCTCATTGCCATGGCTGATCCCAACGGCGGCCCGATTGCCAAAATGGATATGCCTTCCCGCTTCCGCTGGATGACCGCAGTGCGAAGCTCATGTATTCAGACTTCACGTCCACATCCCGGATTTGCCGATGATTTGGAAAAGACTTTGGATAGATTGTTTGAGGAATTGGTTTTGTAAAAACGAGCGAATTTCGAAATTAAAGCTAAGAAATTCGATTTAAAGAAAACTCACAAACTTAAATTCCGCTACGCTCATGGCGTCGGCGCCTGAAAATAAATCTTCCATAATTCTGATGCACTGGTTTCTATTGCAGATGGCTTGATGAACCCCATGTTTGGGCAAATCAGGAATTTCTACCAACCACATAAATTTATTGTACTTGCTGAATTGCACCACGATGTCTTGTTCATTGACAATCCCAAAGGTACTCCCGTCATCTTCTGGAAGTTCCTCAAAAACCTCCAAAGCCTGTTCTAAAACAGCGTCCAACGGGAAGTCCATCGGTACTTTGACATTTTCTGTGATATTTTCAAAAAACAATTTCATAATTTAAGTTTCAAGTTCAAAGTTTAAGGTTTAATGTTTTCCCTGTCTGATTAAATTTGAACGTTTTTAAAAATTCCATCCTCCAACACTCATCATCCATCCTCCTTCCAAAAATATAAAATTCCACATAGTTTCTACAACATTGAGAAAATTCCTTTAAGAATTCTTATTTTAGCCGTCAAATCAGATTAAAATAATTACAGATGAAATTTGACATAGCAGTAATCGGAAGCGGACCCGGCGGATATGTAGCAGCAATTCGTGCAGCACAATTGGGCAAAAAAGTAGCCATCATCGAAAAAGCCGAATTGGGCGGAATTTGTTTGAATTGGGGTTGCATCCCAACCAAAGCTTTACTCAAAAGCGCACAAGTATTTAAATACTTAAACCACGCAGAAGATTTTGGTTTCAACAAACCTGAAAATATTTCTTACGAATTCTCTAACATCGTGAAAAGAAGCCGCGGCGTAGCCGATACCATGAGTAAAGGCGTTCAGTTTCTGATGAAAAAAAATAAAATCGAAGTTATCAAGGGGGAAGCAACCGTAAAACCCGGCAAAAAAATCATGGTGAAAGGCGAAGACGGCGTTTCAAACGAAGTTTCTGCTGACCATATCATCATCGCAACCGGAGGTCGTTCCCGTGAATTACCCAACTTACCACAAGACGGTAAAAAAGTAATCGGATACCGAGGCGCTCTGAACTTGGACAAACAACCCAAAAGTATGATTGTCGTAGGAAGTGGTGCGATTGGTGTTGAATTTGCACATTTTTACCATACATTGGGCGTGGACGTAACCATTGTTGAATTTATGCCGAGAATCGTTCCCGTAGAAGACGAAGACATCTCCAAACAACTGGAAAGATCTTTCAAGAAAAACGGTGTAAAAATCATGACCAGCTCCGAAGTTACATCGGTAGACACTTCTGGCGAAGGCGTGAAAGCTACTGTCAAAACCAAAAACGGCGAAGAAGTTCTGGAAGCCGATATCCTTCTATCCGCAGTTGGAATTGTAGCCAATATTGAAAACCTTGGACTAGAAGAAGTTGGAATTCAAACCGAAAAAGGAAAGATCAAAATCAACGATTTCTGTCAGACCAATGTAGCCGGATATTATGCCATCGGTGATGTTGTGCATGGTCAAGATCTTGCGCATTTAGCATCGGCTCAAGCCATTTTATGTGTGGAGAAAATCGCAGGAGAACACGTAGAAGCCATTGATTTCAACAACGTTCCGGGATGTACGTATTGTTCGCCTGAAATCGCATCTGTAGGACTTACCGAAGCCAAAGCCAAAGAAGCCGGCTACGATATCAAAGTCGGAAAATTCCCCTTTTCGGCCAATGGTAAAGCAGTTGCAAACGGCGCTTCAGACGGATTTGTCAAAGTCATTTTCGATGCCAAATACGGCGAATGGCTAGGTTGTCACATGATTGGCGACGGCGTTACCGAAATGATTGCCGAAGCAGTTGCCGCACGCAGACTCGAAACCACAGCACACGAAATTATGAAAACCGTTCATCCGCACCCGACCATGTCGGAAGCCATTATGGAAGCCGTCGAAGACGCTTACGGACACGCGATTCATATCTAAAATTGTATTAAGTATTAAGTAGTAAGACTTTTTTTAAATCAAACATACAAACGGCAGGATTTATTTCTTGCCGTTTTTTTTCATATAACGAAGTCATTGCAAGTAACGACAGTCATTTCGAGCCTAAGCGAGAAATCTATCATACAAACGGCAGGAATTTCCTGTCTTTTTTTATGCGGCAATTCCGGCTGTCCGTTACTATCTTTTTCAGCTTGCTCGCTTTTTCTTAACCCGCAAAAAGGAGTTTCGCTACGCTCCCACTCTTTTTCCGGGAGAAAAAATTTTCGCCTTCAGAAAAAGGATAACCACTACCATCCGGGCCGAAACCACCTTGTCAAGGTTTCACCCCCTTGACAAGACCAAATAACAACCGTTTTGTCATGATTTTTGCGAAATCAAAAATACACGCCAAAACCATTTATCCCTAAAAATTCATTGCCACAAAGCTTTAGCTCCTACGGAGCAATTTCCTAATAACTAACCCTGAATTCTCAAATTAACAAAAAAATATGAACCTAAGTTGCTATGAATGCTCATTCACGCAATCATTCTATGTAACTATGTGGTAAAAAAAATCACATCATTTATTACCAAATCGTTTAAAACAACTCGTTTCAAAAATTAAGCAGTAAATTTGCACCTTCAAACGATAGAAAATGAAATATTACAACAACATACTCGAAACCATTGGCAATACGCCACTGGTAAAAATCAACAAAATCACAGCAGAAATCCCGGCTTTAGTCTTGGCAAAAGTCGAAACTTTTAACCCCGGAAATTCCGTAAAAGACCGAATGGCTGTCAAAATGATTGAAGATGCAGAAGCCGACGGAAGATTGAAACCCGGCGGAACCATCATCGAAGGAACATCCGGAAACACGGGAATGGGACTGGCGTTAGGTGCGATCATCAAAGGATATAAATTGGTTTGTGTGATTTCCGACAAACAATCCAAAGAGAAAATGGACATTTTGCGCGCCGTGGGCGCAAAAGTTGTGGTTTGTCCGACTGATGTTGAACCGGAGGATCCGCGTTCTTATTATTCTGTATCAAAGCGTCTGGCTGAAGAAACACCGAATGCTTGGTATGTGAACCAATATGATAATCCTTCCAATGCCATTGCACACTACGAACAAACCGGACCGGAAATCTGGGAACAAACCGAAGGAAAAATCACCCATTTTGTAGTGGGCGTGGGTACCGGTGGAACGATTTCAGGTGTTGCTAAATATTTAAAGGAAAAGAACCCCAACATCAAGATTTGGGGAGTAGATACTTATGGTTCGGTTTTCAAAAAATACCATGAAACCGGAATTTTTGACGAAAATGAGATTTATCCTTATATCACTGAAGGAATCGGGGAAGATATCTTACCCCAAAACGTTGACTTCTCTTTGATCGACGGATTTACCAAGGTAACCGACAAGGATGCTGCAGTTTATACGCGCAGATTGGCCAAAGAAGAAGGGATTTTCGTAGGGAATTCAGCCGGTTCGGCCATCAAAGGCGTATTGCAATTAAAAGACGAATTCAAGCCGGATGATGTGGTGGTGGTATTGTTCCATGACCATGGAAGCCGATACGTTGGGAAGATGTTTAACGATGACTGGATGCGTGAACGCGGTTTTCTGGACGAAAAAATCACTACCGCTGCCGATTTAATTAAGGAGCACATTGACCAACCTTTGGTAACGGTTCGTACCGAGGAATTGGTTTCGCATGCCATCGAACGAATGAAGAATCACAAAATCTCTCAAATTCCGGTTGTGGATATTGACGGATTTGTCGGTTCGCTGGATGAAGCGCAATTGTTCCGTGCCTTTTTTGAAGACAAAGATTTGGCAGACAAACCAACCAAAACTTTGATGGGAAAACCTTTCCCAATCGTGAAAGGCAATACACCAATCGAACAGATTTCGAAATTGATTGACAAAGATAATTCTGCTGTATTGGTGGAATTGGAAAATGGTAAACATCAAATTTTAACGAAACACGATATCATCAAAGCGATACAATAAAGTTTGAAGTTCAAAATTTAAAGTTTAAGATTTTTTTAAATTAATACCCTGCTTCTGGCAGGGTTTGTTTTTGTCTGAATTATTCGGTTCGTCCAATATCTTTTGGCTGGAAATGATGAATGCCTTTCCCGGAAGTTTTCAGCGCGTTTACCATCGACTGCGCCAGAACTTTTGTAGGCAAAGGTTTTTGATTTTTGGCAATACCGAAGAAATTTAAAATCCGAACTAATTTCACTCCGAAATTCTCACCTGCCCGATCACTGTTCTCCCGAACCAAAGCGGGCGGATTGAAAATCAAACTTCGTTCGAAATTCAGTTTTTTAACGGCTTCTTCCAATTCACCTTTCATTCGCATATAATAAAAAGAGGAGTTCGCATTTGCCATGGCAGAAGAAATCAAAACATAATTCGACACACCATTTCTTTTGGCGATTGCGGCAAATTCATATTGATAATCATAATCGATTTTCCATTGGGCTTCCTTGCTTCCGGCAGCTTTGAGTGTAGTTCCCAGACAGGAAAACAACACATCGCCCTGAACCAAATTTGCCCATTCTTCCGATTGATCAAAATCAATGATATGAACTTTTAGTTTTTCATGTTCTAAATTTGGATTTCTGCGAACAAATATTTCTACACTTGAATACTCTTCGTCGCCCAATAAAACATCCACCAAATCCTTTCCGGTAGCGCCGGTTGCCCCTACTACAATTGCTTTCATTATTCCTTCTTTTTACCTTTTGGAATGGTTTTCAGAATAGTTAGAATAGCCAAAATGACCATGAACAGATTGAATGCTAAAGCTATCATACCTGCTTCACGAAGGACGATATTGTCCTGCCGCCCAACAAAGTCCACTATTTGATGCAGGAAGTCATTGGAGAAATTCGCACCGCTAAAGCCTACAAAAATTCCGGCTGAAATCGCTACACCAAGCGCAGCTCCCAACGAGGAAGCCATTTTGTAAATTCCCGATCCAGCTCCGGCCTGGTCTTCGGGTAAATTGGAAAGTGCGGCATCGGTCGAGGGCGTGGCATAAAACGCCAATCCCAATCCGAATAAAGTATAAGAAATAACCGCCAGGAATTTATATGTAGCACTGCCCATATAA
>JAAYKY010000047.1 GCA_012522185.1 Flavobacteriaceae bacterium
AATTCTATAGTTCATTTCGCTGACAATTAAGTAGTTAAATATAGTGAATTCTATATTAATCACCTAATAATCAATCCATTATTTATATAAAAAAACCGCCTCGGTTGTGAGACGGCTTCTTTATTTTGAAATAATTCCTACACAATTTAAATCCCTCCAAAAATCCGGATAAGACTTTTCTACGACCTCAGGATTTTCGATTTCGAGATCGCGTACCAACGCCATAGGAGCAAAGCTCATCGCCATCCGATGGTCCTGATAAGTTTTGATTTTTGGAATGGAATTCACTTCATAAAAATCAATTAGCTCAAAGGAATCATGGGTTGACCGAGTTTGAACCCCCAGTTTTCTGAATTCATTTTCCAAAGCTATCAGTCGATCTGTTTCTTTGATTTTTAATGTTTCAAGTCCCGTAAATTTGGCTTTGACCTTCAAACCTGCACAAGTCACAGCAATCGTTTGAGCGATATCAGGTGTTGAGTTAAGATTTAATTCAATAAAATTGGGGGTTGAATGTTTTATTTTTTTTAAATAAATACTCGATTTTTCGAATTGGGTTTCTACCCCGAAATATTCTTTGTAAATCTTCGAAACTTGGGCGTCGCCTTGTAAACTATTTTCAAAAAACGAATGAATCCGAATTCCTGTATCCTCTGACAATGCAGCGAGGGAATAAAAATAGGAAGCCGAACTCCAATCGGATTCAATGGTAAATTCCTGAGGATTCATAGTTTCGAGCGGTTCAATTCGGATTTTATTTCCAATTCGGCTGGCTTTTATTCCCGTTTTACGTAGGATTTCCAAGGTCATTTCCAAGTAAGGAGTCGAGGTGATTTTTCCGTTTAATTTTAAGGTCAATCCATCGGGAAGTTTCGGCGCAATGAGTATCAATGCTGTGACGAACTGACTACTGATGTCGGCATTCAGTTCTACATAATTCTTTTCAATTGATTTTCCTGTAATTTTCAAAGGAGGAAAACCTTCCTTTTCTAGATAGGAAATTTTTGCTCCCAAAGACTTCAAAGCATCGACTAAAATTCCAATCGGGCGCTCTTTCATTCGCGAAGAACCGGTTAGAATGACTTCTTTGCCGTTCTGAATGGAATAAAAGGCGGTGAGAAAACGCATGGCCGTTCCGGCGTGATGGATGTCAATTTGTTCGGAATTTGATTCCAAAGCTGTTTGCAAAACTTCTGTGTCCTTTGAATTCGATAGATTTTTTAATCGAATCGGATTTCCAAATAATTTATTCAATATCAATAAGCGATTGCTCTCACTTTTGGAGCCGGTGATGAAAATTTCACCGGAAATTCTTCCCTTTGATTTTTTTAGGAATAAAGAATTTTCCATTTGGATTATTTCAGCTTTTCATTGTTCTGATGTCGGTCGTGATCACGTTCACTCTTGATATTCAGTTTTTTGTAAAACGAAGTTTCCAAGTCCACTCCGGTTTGATTGGCCAAGCAAAGCACTACAAAAAGTACGTCGGCAAGTTCTTCACCCAGATCTTTCTGTTTGTCCGATTCTTTTTCGGATTGCTCACCATAGCGTCTTGCGATGATTCGCGCAACTTCTCCAACTTCTTCGGTCAACTGAGCCATATTGGTCAGCTCATTGAAATAGCGGACTCCATGATTTTGGATCCAGTCATCTACGTCCTTTTGTAATTTTTCTATGCTCATAATTTAGATTTTCACTAAAACGATTTGTTGATTTTCTGTGTTGATTTGTTTGTTTTCAAAATCCTTCATCAAACCATAATATTCGGCCGGCAAAATACTGTGTCCAATTTTGTAAACTGTGTCTAAAACGATTAGACCATTCTCTTCCTTAATTTTGTATATATATCCGGCGACATTTCCTTGAACCATAAACTGATTGTCTTTTGGTAAGGATTCAATTTTATATCCTTCCGGGATCTGGATTCGTATGGATTTTGACTTTGAAATAATTGATCCAAATTCCAAAGGATAATTTCGAGTGTCTTGATTAAAAGAACTGCTGTGAATCTGTCTAAAAAATAACGGATTTATAATCATTTTGTTGCCTATGACTTCCACAGCATCCAGATCCGAGAAGGAGAATGAATACCTTAAAATTCCTCTTTCTTGGTTTTCATCGATTTTAAAATCCGAAACTTCAAAACTGAAATCGCTCAGGTAATTTCTCTCAAATCCTTTTGGGTCATCGGATTGTCTCATCTTATCGGTCATTGCAAAGTACTGATCGCGTGTTTGGTTAAACCTTCCGCTGATTTTTCCTTCGGGCGAGATATTGACCATCATGACTTCCTTGTCGGTACTTTCGGCGAAATTTGTCAATGGGATTTCTTGAACATTCCCATCGGGTAGAACACGAAATCCTCTGTGATTTAAATCTCGAAGTGGAAGCATATTGATCCCGCTGTATTTTTCGGTCGCATCCATCAAATAAATTTGATTGTTGATTTCCACACTTGCAATCACAAAGTCGAGGCTGGTCATCGAGGGAAAAGAATAATTCACAATCAGGTTTTGAACTGTACTCAAAACAATTGGATGGGCATTTAGTCCTGCTTTTTGCAACATCGAAACTAGCATGAGGTTGATGTCGGCTGCATTTCCAGTTTTTTCACGGAAAGTAGATCGGATACCTGTGTCAGTGAAAACAGAATAAAAACGATTCCATGTGTAATTGTCCTTTACATGATCGAAAATCGATTGGGTTTTTTCAAATGGGCTTTGACTTTGATTTACCAAGTTTTCTACGGTTTGATCTAGGAAATTATTTCCTTTTAATTGCCCACCAAAATGATCGCTGTTCATCAAATCTTTCCCGATTTGCGCCCAAGTTGTGGTATAATTTTCAGACATGACACCTGGGATATGAATGCTTGCCAATTCGAAACGTAAAGAAGATTTCAGGTTATTGGGATTGAAAACAAAGGGCTCTCGTTGCAAAGACTTTACGTTCTCCACTGAATATTCTGTAATATGATTCGAAAATCGGGAATCACGAATGCCGTATTTATTATTTTTAATGTTCAAACGTAATTCGCCTCTTTCATCGGGCGCATAAATCATAAATTCCGGTCGAGAAAAATAAAACTCACTGTAAAGAACCGGAATGTCTTTCTGGAAATACCAACGATCGATTTCTCGATAGAAAGGGGAAGTGATTTCGTACTTGTACTCCAAAACAGATCCGTTTTGTACATTGGGGAAAGCAAATTTCTCAGATTCCCAGTATTTGTTTTTTCTTTCTTTGAAAATATCTGAATTTCGGACTCTGGTTTCAACCGATTTTCCATTTTCTAAATTATAAGTTGAGCCCCTGAAGCTCACCATTTTATCGCGATTTGAGGAGGGCGTATGAAGGTTTACTTCCAATTGAAGATAATCTTCATTGATTTTGTCTTTGTCATACACTTTAATTCTTCCTTCGACTTGTTTTTGAACAAATAAGTTTCTTTCCACCTCATTGAACCCAATAGAGATTTTCACTTTCTCATAGAGAATCTCACCCGCTGCATCAGGCTCAATCAAACTTTTTTCTTTTTGCAATTCCTCTTTGCTCACTCGCCCAAAACGATAGTCCTGAGCTTGTGAAATCACGAGAATAAGAGCGAACAATAAGGTAAATTTTGTTTTCATTTGGTTAAATTTTTTCGATAAGTATTTTTGTGTTGTCATAGGAAGAGACCGTTCTTCGGAAATCTACATAGTCGTTGTATTTTTCTTTCGGATAAGTTCCTTCTTTGATTAATAAATTTCTGCGAACTTTCAAGTTACCGTTTTCCAATTCTTCGGTAGCCAAAAAGTACCTTCCGAAATCATCGGAAAATACAATGGGTTTAAATTGTTCCGATACCTTATATCCTTTGGGTAGTTTGATTTCGAATTCTGTTTCATGAGAAACACCATGAGGAATTTCAAAAGGATGAATCCGATTGTCCAACTTTCTTAAACTGCTGCCCAAACCGCCGGCCGGAAGAAGATTAAGAGTCATACTCTGACCGAAAGTCTGAGCAAATTGACCGGATTCCAATTCGAGATTTAAAGTATATATAGCATCTTCCCAATTATTTTCAACCGAATAATTTCGGATATTCAAATTAGGTAAATAATCAAATAAACTACGGATGTGTTTGATCTGATCTGTCGGTGATTCATAGCTCAAACCATAAAAACTTTCGTATTCCAGTCCCGAATTGCTAATGGAAATATCTGCTTTGAATGTTCCGTTTGCAAGTAATTCTCCAAAACCTTTTGTCAAACTTTTATTGGTTTCCGACTCAAATTTCTGTGTTCTTAGGATTTCGCCACCTTCCGGGGTGACGATGAAAACCATTCGATCGTCGGTAAATGACCCCAAAAAGTTAAAGGCCGTTCGTTGACTCGTTGCTTCGAGCCAAATTTCTTCTTCCTCCAAGGGAACATACAAAATCACATGGTTACCTTGAGCTAAACTCGCAAAATCACTAAACAAATCCTCTCGAGCTCCTGCTTGAACGATTGTGTAATAGGATTTAATGTCCACGGCCTCCAACATGGATTGGAGATAATTTGTCAGCGCTTTACAGTCGCCATAACTTTTGTTTTGGACATAAGAAGCCGGGAAGGGCTTTAAACCTCCAATTCCTAATTGAATGCCGATGTAGCGGGTTTTGTCTTGTAGGTATTTATAAAGAATTTGAACTTTTTCTTTATCGGATTTCGCATCTTTTACAAGGTTTCGAAAAAAATCTTTCTGTTGAGGCGTGAAATCATTGGCGTCCGATATAAGAGTTTGGTACCATTGGCCCAGCTCTTGCCAGTTTTTGAACTTTCCTTTTACGCCATCGAAAATAAATTCTGTGGCTGAAAACTCCACATAAGGATAAAGCTGTTTCATACTTGGCATCAATTCTTCGAATTCAAATGCTTTCAGATTTTTTAATTCATAAAAAATTCTTGAATTCTTTGTATCCTGACTTGGGATTTTAAACGGACTTAAATTTAATTCTTTGGATAAAATTTCAATTCCCGATTCGTTTTCCAACGAAAAGGATGATTTTTCAATGGCTAGATTAGGGTGTCTAACCGGAAACCAAGGATTTATAAATGTATTGGAATTGGTGGTTTCCGACCGGAAAACCATTGTATAAGGATAATTTACAGGAACGTAATTTAGAAATTTCAATCGGGTGTCCGTGTACATTTGTCCGCCCGTAATATATGATTGGTCTCGAAAATCACGGGTTCTGAATTTCCGAATTTCCTTTCCATTCTGATCGTAAAAAACAGCTTCGAGCCGATTGATTTTATTGTCGGGATTGTAAATTTGGTAAGCTTGTGCATAAGCATCTCCGGATTTATTGAAAACCGTAACGGCATATTCCTTCGAATAAGTAATCTTATTGGCAGCAGAAACTTTTACTGAAATTGCTTCATTTCGTACCACCGCATAGGCGTCTTTGCTCAGTTCAGAAGGGATTTCGTGAACAGGGTAGTTTTGAGCAAATGAAAAACTAGCAATGCTTAATATAAAAATAGAGAGTAAACGAATCACAATTCAGACTTTGGTTAGATTTATTCTTTGTTCTTTGAGTCGATACAGATGGTCACCGGGCCGTCGTTCAATAATTCAACTTTCATGTCGGCGCCAAATTCGCCTGTACGAACCGGGCTAAAATATTTAGAATTTAATGAGTTTACAAATTTTTCATACTGTTTTTCAGCTAATTCGGGAGGAGAGGCACGAATGTAGGAAGGGCGATTTCCTTTTTTGGTAGAGGCATGAAGCGTAAATTGACTTACTACTAAAATTTCTCCTTTTATGTCCTGAACTGAAACATTCATTACGCCTTTCTCATCGGGAAAAATTCGAAGTTGAATGATTTTGTTGATCATCCAGTCAAAATCCTGATCCGTATCGGACTCTTCAAATCCGACCAAAACCAAAAGCCCAACTCCAATTTGCCCTGTAATACGATTATCTACTTTTACATTTGCATGCTTAACTCTTTGAATAACAACTCTCATTTTGTCAATTTAAATATTGCTTGCTTCTTGAACTTCTTCTAAGAAAATCAAATAATTCTCATAACGACTTGGTGCGATTTCTTCGTTTTCAACAGCTGCGATTACAGCGCATTTGGGTTCGTTTAAATGCAGGCAATTGTCAAATCGGCATTCCGATTTTTTATTGAATATCTCTGGGAAATAATGTTGGATTTCCTCTTTTTGCATTTCTACCAAACCAAATTCTTTGATTCCTGGTGTGTCAATACTGAAACCACCAAACGGCCATTCGTACATTTCAGCAAAAGTGGTAGTGTGCTGACCTTTTTGATTGAAATCAGAAACCACCGCAGTTTTTAAATCCAAACCCGGATGCAATACGTTCATCAAAGTTGACTTGCCAACACCCGAATGACCAGAAATCAAACTTGTGATTCCACTAAGTTTCGACTTTAATTTTTCTATATTGAAACCGTTAATAGTCGAAACCTCAAGGGTTTCATAACCAATTTTTTCGTAGATTGATTTATAATAATTGACTTCCTGAATTAATTCCTCATCATAAGCATCCATTTTATTGAAAACCAAAATGACAGGGATGTGATAAGCCTCAGCCGTGACCAAAAAGCGATCTATGAAGCCAAAAGAAGTTTTGGGATTGTCCATGGTCACCACCAAAAAGGCTTTGTCAATGTTGGAGGCGATGATATGTGATTTTTTGGAAAGATTGACGGAACGGCGAATGATGTAATTTTTCCGTTCGTGGATTTTTTGAATCAGTGCAAGTCCGTCTTTATCGACTTCAAAATCTACAAAATCACCTACGGCAACGGGATTTGTATGTTGAATATTATCTAACCTGAATTTCCCTCTGATTCGTGCTTTGAAGATTTCGCCTTCCTCATTTTGCAACAAATACCAACTTCCTGTAGATTTGATTACCCGACCTTTCATTCAGATTGGAGATGATTTTTTTTATTCATAATTAAATTTTGATGCTGAATTGATTCTTGGTGAATCGCTCGAATCAATTTATCGATGAATTCTTCAGAGAGTCCAAGTTTTTCTCCTTGTTTCACTGAATTTTCACGGATTTGTTTCCATCTTTCTGGTTGGAAAACCGCCACATTGTGTTCTTTTTTTAATTCTCCAATCTTATTGGAAATCGACATCCTTTGCGCGATACTTTCCAATATACTTTGGTCGTTTTCGTCGATTTCATTTCGAAGCCTTGCCAAATTCATGTGATACAAAGCATCTTCATCATCGCTTTTTCTCAATTCAATTTTCCGAAGAATCTCGGTGAGTCTTTCCGGGGGGATTTGCTGTTTGGCATCACTCCAGGCTTCGTCGGGATGACTGTGAGTTTCAATCATCAATCCGTCGTACTCGAAGTTATAAGCTTGTTGAGAAACTTCAAAAATCCCTTCTCGGTTTCCACAAATGTGAGAAGGGTCACAAATCATAGGAACATCCGGCATTTTGTCCATGAAATCCAAGGCAATTTGCCATTGGGGGTTGTTTCGGTATTTCGTTTTTTTATAAGTGGAAAATCCCCGGTGAATGGCACCGAGTTTTTGGATATTTTGACCTTGTAATCTTTCAATGGCACCGATCCATAAGTCCAAATCGGGATTGACCGGGTTTTTGACCAAAACTACTTTTTCTGTATCGCGAAGAGCTTCAGCAATTTCTTGAACAGTAAAAGGATTCACAGTTGATCGAGCGCCAATCCAAAGGTAATCCACATCGTAATCGAGTGCGAGTTTTACGTGATTGGCATTGGCCACTTCGGTTGCGATCTTAAATCCAAATTCGTCCTTTACTTTTTTTAGCCAGTTCAGACCGATGGCGCCAACGCCTTCGAAACAATTTGGTTTGGTGCGGGGTTTCCAGATTCCGGCACGGAAAACCTGAACGAGAGTTTTATCGATTCGTTCGGCGATTTCCATCATTTGCTTTTCGCTTTCGGCGCTACAAGGCCCGGCAATCGCAAGAGGTTGATTAAATTCTTTTATCCAATTGTTTTTTTCGTTCATAACGATTGCAAATTTACGATATTATTGTAAGTAAGCCTCTAAGAAGAAACGACTGAAGTTTTTAGGTAAAAAATAAAAGCCGCCTCGGTTCAACTGAGACGGCTTCGAATTATAGAGTTATAATTTTTATTCGAATTTAAGTGAGAAAAAGACGCCTCGTGTGGAAATGGACTTCAGGGAACCGGCCCATTGAGGGTTTGTTCCGGGATTGTCTTGAACCAATTCATTGTTGAACATGAAAATTCCTTTCAGTGCAGGAGTTAATTTGAATTTGCTGAAATAAATTTCAACCCCCATTTCAAATTGCCAGTTGAAATTATGGGTTTTCATTCGAAACATATCGTCTTTATTATCGTCTTCTTTTTTTTCATTGGACTGTAGATTGACCATATAGCCCAAACCGCCTTGGATGTAAGGTCGGGTATTTACCCATCGGTCACCGTGAACTTTCAAGAAAAGAGGGATGTCGATGTAAGTGGATTTCACTTCCCGGACACTGTCCACTTCGGAAGCAATATTGCCAAAGTAAAGATTTTTTTCGGCAAAGTGAACACCTGGTTCCAGTTTGAGGTCGATGTGATCATGAAGTTTCATTTTCCCCATCAGACCCACTGAAAATCCAAGTTTGTTTTCCTGACGTAGATAAATCATACCTTGTTCATTGACCCCGTTGTCGTTTGGAAGGACTTTAAAAGACATCAGGTTTGTCCCTAAATAATACCCCCAACTGAATTGTCTGTCATCAAATTCTTCTCTGTGCCAAGTTTTTTCTGAATTGGGTCGGAACTGGGCAAAGGAATTTAATGCCAAAGAAAACAAGATAATTGCCAAAAAATTTTTCATCTGTTTATTTAATAATTTTCAAATCGTCAAGTGCCATTCGTTAATTTTAGGTTGCTCTCGTACCTTTCCTTTAACGAGTTTTTGAGTGATTTATTTTAAACTATTTTTTACTCTCATAAATACTTGCGATTCCAAAAGTAAGTTTTTTATCGTAAGGATTCACAAAATTTGATTTTTTTAAAATCTTTTTCATCTCATTTCCATACGGAAACGCTTGTACAGAATCAGGAAGGTAGGTATAAGCACTTTGGTCTTTTGATATTTTTTTTCCAATTCTCGGCAAAATACTTCGTGAATAAAACCCATACAATTGTTTCATTGGGAAGGATTCTGGTTGTGAAAATTCGAGTATGATGAGTTTTCCACCGGGTTTCAATACGCGATAAATTTCGTTCAGTCCTTTTTCAAGGTTTTCGAAATTTCGAACGCCAAATGATACGGTGATTGCATCAAAAGAATTGTCTTCAAAAGGCATATTTTCGGCATCGCCTTGAATCATTTCGATTTGATCCTGTAGATTTTCATCTTTTACTTTTACTTTTCCAACTTCCAACATCCCTGCCGAAAGGTCAAATCCCGTGATTTTGGCATCGGTTGCCTTGGCCATAGCGATGGCAAGATCGCCCGTTCCAGTGGCTATATCCAATATGCTTTTGGGTTTTTCTTTTTTTACCGATTTTACTACTTTTTTGCGCCAGCTCACATCGATTCCCATGGACAAAATTCGATTAAGCAAATCATATTTGCCCGAAATATTGTCAAACATCTGTTCAACTTGCTGTTTTTTACTCAGATCTGAATCGGAATAAGGTTTTACTGTGCTCATACGTATGCAAAGGTAATTAATTTGTTTTGAGTTTAAGTTTTGAATTAAGTGTGAAGAGTTTTTGTTCTAATTTAATAACTCAAAACCCACTACTCCAAAACGCTTCAATCTATTCATAATTCTCAAAGTAAAATTGTTTGAAATCGTCTTTTGAGAAAATTTTGGAAAGATCGGTTGCTTCTCCTTTTTTGAGAAAGAATTTGGGGTAATCTTGATCTAAATTATAATAAAAATCCTGAATGTACACATCAGAATAGCGTTTGATGTTTCCGTGATATACTTTCTCGTCGATGGTTATGGTTTGTGAGGTAAAAATGGAATCACGGTTTCTTCCGGCTCCGTAGGGTCTAACAAAAACATAATATTCGGCACGCGTAGGGTTGATCACAGCGTTAAATCTTGTAATATTTACCAAGGTATCGGTTTCTTTACCGTCGTAGTTAAATTTCAGTCGGTGCTCGCCACCCTCGAGTTTTATTTGGGTAATTTGCTGAGGTGCAATGGTATAGTTCTGTTCGTTGATTTGAATGTTGATCGTTTCATCCGATGGATTGGTGATGAGGTAACTGTCTTTTTTTTCCAAGGCGAATTCGTACACCAGATAACAGGCAATGACCACCAAAATGGTGACAATCAGCCCGGAAAGCATTGGGTTCTTTTTCATAGTGCAAATCTACAAAATGATTAAAAATTAAAACTAAATCCCAATATGAAATATGCTTTCTTGTAATTAAATTAAAAAAGAGAAATTAAAAAAGGTTGCCTTTTCAGACAACCTTTGGACTTATTCGATGTCCGAAGTGGATTCTATTTCTTCAATTGTTTCTTCAATTGTTTCTTCAATGAGTTCTTGGTCTTCGGTTGCTTCTTTTAGTTTTTGCTCGGCCTCTTGAAGTTTTAAATTGGCTGTTTGGACAGCATCTTGTGCTTTGATTAGGGCTTCATTCAGATCCTCCAAAGTTGGTGGTGGAGGCAAGTTTATTTCTTTTTGTTTTAATTTCTCTGAATTGTTAAATCGATACGTCAAGCCAACTCCCAAAGTTTGTTTCAATTGGGTTTTCTTTACCTGATCTTCGTCGTAAAACAAATTAATTGTTGCTTGAGCCGAAATGAAACTATTGACTTTCATATCTAAAACACCTTGGTAAGCGACGTCCATGTTCAGTGGACTTCTCAGGTAATTGGTATAAATCCCCAATCGGTTATCATAGGAAATATTTTCCCATAAATTAATTTTATACCGTGCGCCCAGAAACGCACCAAATTCGTACACATAAGTTGCACCGTCTTCTTTCAGGCCAAAATTTCCTTCATACTGTAAACTTTTGTCACGGACAAAGGTGAATTTCGAAGTAAGTGGATGAAAGTTTACCTGAAGATTTTCGTTGGGTTTATAATCCACCCCGACTCCAAACGAAAGATATCCTGGTGCCATCAGATTGGAAATCTTTTTAAAGTCACCGGTTGCACTGTCAATCACATTGTAGTCAAATCCTTCAGAGAATTGGGTTTTGAAATTGGCAGAAGCTGCGAGGTAAAAATGACGAATGAATTCATAACCATAAGAAGAGGTCAAATCAATCACATCGTTGGATTTTCTATAATCTTCTCCTTCATTTCTCAAAACACCATAATTCAGCAAAACCCGATTGTCCCAAATGTGACGACCGCTTGTCAGGTTGAATTCATAATCGATGTTAGCCGTCAGTGAATAGGAGTTCACTCCTCCGGCGATCCAATTGGAAAATGCTGCTTGGTTAAATTGTAAACTATTGTTTCCGCTGATGTACCAACCTTGAAGTCGATCCGCATTGGGGCGTGGTTTCAAGTATTTACGACTGCTTATCTGAATGTTTCCATCGCCATCAACGGTTTGTGGAAAGGCAAAAGAGAAACCGAGAAGGAAAAATAAAAAACCAATTCTTTTCATTATTTCTTTAATTAAATGTTCCAGGTTCTGAATCAAGGCGACAAATTTACATAATCTTAACGAAACTCCCCGATCAAGACTCTATGAACTGAACTTTGTTTTTAATCGGCTGACGAGAACTTTCATGCAAATCTCCTTTTCTTTTTCCCATGTAGAAAATCCCATAACAGTTTTCATCCTCTTCCAAATCTGTGAATTCACTCATTTTTGAAATCGTTCCAGGCGAAGACCAATAAGAGCCTATGCCAAGCGCCGTACACATCAACCACATATTTTGTACAGCCATTGCCGTAGCAGCCAATTCTTCCCATTCAGGTAATAGATGTGAAGTTTTCACAGAAATCAAAATAATCTTATCAGACATCATACATTTTTCTGCAATTCCAGCCTTTTTTCGTTCGCTTTGGGCTTCTGGCAATGTCGTTTCTTGGTATTTCTCCAACATAAACTCTGCGAATCTCTTTTTGGCTTCGCCTTGAATAACTCTGAAACGCCAAGGTTCGGTTCGTTTATGATTGGGAGCCCAATTGGCTGATTCCAAAATCAAATTCAATTCATCGGAGGTAATTTCCTTTTCACTGTATTGTGTTGGCATAACTGACCGACGCGACTTTATTATTTGCAATAAATCATGAGAATTCATCATAAAAAACTTTATTTTTGACAAATGTAACCCAGATTAAGCAAGTATAAAAATGGCCAGAATTGATCAAGCTACCGTAAACGATAGAATCGAAAACGGATATAATTTTGATTTCGGAAAGTATATTTCCGATGGATTTGAGATATTCAAAAAAGAATGGCTGATGTTCAGTCTTTACGGACTTGCAAGTCTGATTTTGATGATGGCTTCCTTCGCTACATTGATTGGTGCACTTTTCTTTATTTTTCCTTTGTACCTGGGGTTTTCAGTAGCAGCTGTGAAAGTTGAAAAAGGAGAACAATTGGAATTCAAAGATTTTTTCGGTGCTTTTAAGAATTATGATAAATACGCATTGCTTTGTATTTGTTATTTCGCCGTCTTTCTAGTGCTTTATATCCCTTTTATATTTTTATTTGTCATGGCTGATGCAAACATAGGTTATTTTGATGCCGGGGTGGCAGGTGGTGTAATGGGCATTTTTATGATGTTCTATTATGTGTTTTTTTATGCAGCGATTTATTTCATTCAAGGTTCCATGATTTTCACGCCTTATTTGATACATTTTGGGGAGTATTCGGCAGTGGAAGCGATGAAAGCTTCTTTTAAATTGTTCCGAAGACAAATCCTCATGATTATGGTATTTGTGTTTGTGGTTGGAATTCTGACGAGCATTGGCTATCTGGCTTGTATCATCGGAGTCTTTGCTACCATGGCAGCCGGTATGCTTATGCAGTATTCGATGGTGAAAGACATTCTCATGAAATCTTATTATTCGGAAATTGACCAAATCGGAAATCCCGAAATTTAACCCATGCTTTGCGGACAAGAAGTTTTTGAGAAAATGAATGAATTGGGTTCTAAAAGAATTCCTTTTCTATTTCTCATTGACTTTCTGAAAACAAAAGGAAAAATCATTCCTTTAAATGATTTTCAGAATGAAATTCAATTCGAAATTCAATCTGAAAACGAAAAATTCAAATACGAAATTCAATTCAAAAAACACCCGATTTCGTTTGAAGAATACCGCAAGCAATTCGAAATCGTTCAGAAAAATATTTTACTTGGAAATTCGTATTTGACCAATTTAACCTGCGCTACGCCGATTGAAATCAATTTAAGTCTGGAAGAAATTTATAAATACTCAAAAGCCCGATATAAACTTCTTTGGAAAGATAATTTTGTATGCTTTTCGCCCGAAACCTTTGTGAAAATCCAAGACGGAATGATTTATTCCTATCCGATGAAAGGTACCATCGATGCTTCGGTCGAGAATGCCGAAGAAAAAATTCTGAACGACCCAAAGGAAAAAGCCGAACATTACACCATCGTGGATCTCATCCGAAACGATTTGAGCCAAGTTGCCAAAAAAGTGTCCGTGCCTAAATTCCGTTATCTGGAAGAAATCAAAACAAATCAGAAAACACTTTTACAAGTAAGTTCAGAAGTTAGGGGAGAATTGCCGGAAGATTTTCAGGAAAAACTCGGCGATATTTTTGATGCATTATTACCGGCAGGCTCCATCAGCGGTGCGCCCAAGGACAAAACCGTAGAAATTATTCTCGAAGCCGAAATCTACGACCGGAATTTTTATACCGGCGTTTTTGGGGTTTTTGACGGAAAAAATCTTGACAGTGCAGTAATGATTCGGTTTATTGAACTAAGCCAAAGCGGATTGATTTTTAAAAGCGGCGGCGGAATTACGCACCAGAGCAGTGCCGAAGACGAATACCAAGAAATGATTGATAAAATATATGTCCCGATTAATTGAAACTTTGTGTATCCAAAACGGAGAAATCCGCAACTTGGAATTTCATCAGAAAAGGTTGGATCGCTCCCGATGGAAACTCTTCGGCTTGGACGACGAAATTGATTTGGAAGTTCTCATCAAAACCAATCTGAAAGATATTTCTCCGACAGAAAAACGGAAATGCAGAATTATTTACGGAGAAGAAATTGAGTCGGTTGAGTTGATTCCTTATCAAATCAAACCCATTCATTCGGTTCGTTTGGTGGAAAACAATGAAATCGAATATCCTTTTAAATTCACCGATCGTTCTGCTTTTGAACTGATGAAAGATTCGGTAACCGAGGACGAAATTATCATTGTAAAAAACGGGCAAATCACCGATACTTCTTATTCAAATCTGGTGTTTTTTGACGGCGAAAAATGGATTACGCCGAACTCTTATTTGCTCAATGGTACTATGCGCCAAGCTCTTTTAAAATCTGGAAAAATCATAGAAGACGAGGTGAACCCCAAAGATTTAAATCGCTTTTTTAAATTCAAACTTATCAATGCGATGATGGACTTAGACGAAAGCCCCGAATGGGATGTTTCCATCATTTCTTAGCTATGAAACTTAATAATCAGGTAAAATATCATCTTCAGTTAAGGGAATTGCGTCGGGACCCGGGGCTAATAAAATATAGGTACTGTCTTGTCTTTGATAATAAAAATCCCGAGATTCTGATTTAGAGAACGGATTAAATCCCATATTATGCTCTGAAAAAATCAAAAATTGATTTTGTTTTTTTAAGGAGTCAAGACTTTCCGGATATGCACCATTTTTAACTTTATAGTACGCCAGTTCTTTTACAATTGTATTTAAACTCTGTTGGGTTGCATACAAATTTTGTTGGGAAGTCTTTCCTGAATAATCCCAATAAAATGCAAACGCCAACCATCCTACTATAGATATCATAAGGCTGGTAAATGCAATGCCCAAATACTTGAAATTTCTTTCGCTTAAACCTCGGATAAAAAAAATAAGGCCAAAGACTAAGCCGATGAAAGGAATGAAACTCCACCATTTTAATTGTGTCGAAATCTTACTGACAAAAGGACTTCTGTGCTTTTCTATGTATGTGGAGAATTCATTAATTAATTCTTTTGAATTAGACGAATGGCTCAGGAAAATATAAGTTCCATCGGTGAAAATCAAATAAGTAAATTCTTTACGATGAATTAGATTTTTAATCTCTGTCCAGGTTTTTTGGATTTTCTTATCAGAATTTATCATTTGTAATAGAATGCCTTTTTCCAGAACTTCAACATTCAAAACGGTGTCGGCACTTTCTGTTTCGGTCCTTTTTAATCTTCGAATGGACTTTAAATATTTTATTCCCCAGAAAAAAAAGATTAACAAACCAAAAGAAATCACCAAAGCGATAATAAATACAGATAGATTGAAATCTGCGTCTGGTTTTGGTGAAGCAAAACTATAGGCAATTATCAGTGAAAAGAAAAAACTAATCAGTAAAACAAGAGGTAATAAATAAAGAAAATAACCGCGAAGCGATTTTTGATAGTCCTCTTTTTTTATTTGGAATTTGAAATTCAAGATGGCAGTTTTAGAAGTGCAATTTAATATTATTTTAGACGAACTTCTAATATCACTCCAATTTCTCTCTCAATTTTTCAATGTCTTCCGACAATTGAAGAGTTTCATCTGTTGGGAATTCAAAGACATCCGAATGTTCATGCTGAATTCTTTCGATGATGGACAAACAGTTTTTGGCCTGCTTTAAATCATCGGTTTTTAAATAGGCAAAACCTGCTTGTACGAACATTCTCAATTGGAAATTCTTTAATTTTTCATCCAGGAGCATGGCATCGCGCTTCTCATCGGGCAATAAGAGATTGTCCATCTCATCGGAATGCAAATCATAATAAGTTTTCAGAATTTCATCGTATACGCCCAGAAATTTTTCGGTTTCTTTTTCATTGTCGATTTTCATTAAACGAGCAATGGCATTGAGCATTTGCTCGATTATTTTGGAGATGAAATCCCTGCGTAGCATTATTTCCTTAGATTTTTATTGAGAATGGAGGCCGCCAGAAAAATCCCGATCAATTCTACAAACATCCCAATGATAATCAGGTTGTTTCCGGTGATCCATCCGTCGGAATATTCGTTTAGTTTTAGGATAAATCCGGCAACGACAAGCACAAGTCCGAGGATAATTATGGTAAGTCCGGCTACGATTTGAGGAGTGAATTTCATCTATTTTATTTTAATTCAGTTTATTGGCCAGTCTTGCAAAAACTTTGGCCGGTTGTTTTCCGTCGTAAAGGATTTTATGGACAGCTGCCAGAATAGGTGCTTTTACTTCCAGAACTTTTTTGAGCTGATAAACACTTTTGGTGGCATAATATCCTTCGGCGACCATATTCATTTCCACAATGGCCGATTTCACGGTATAACCTTTCCCGATCATACTTCCAAACATTCGGTTTCGGGAGAAATTGGAATAGCCCGTTACAAGTAAATCGCCCAAATAAGCCGATTCTTTTACATCTCTTTTGATAGGCGAAATATGTTGGGTGATCCGGTTCATTTCACGTGTGGCATTGCTCATTAGCACCGCTTGGAAATTATCGCCATACCCGAGTGAATGACCAATTCCGGCTGCGATGGCATAAATATTTTTAAGCACAGCTGCGTATTCCGTCCCGAAAATGTCTTTGGAAACTTTTGTTTTGATGAAACTACAGGCGAGGCCTTCAGCTGCCATTTTGGCTTTTTCGGGATCTTGTGCGGCAATGGTCAGGTAAGAAAGGCGTTCCAGTGCGACTTCTTCGGCATGACAAGGGCCGGTAATCACCCCGAAATTATCATAGGAAACCTGAAATTGTTCATTCATGAATTCTCCCACAATTTTCAAATGTCCGGGGACAATTCCTTTGATGGCCGAAACAACGAATTTGTCGTCCAAAGGAGCTTTAAGATCTTTCAGACAAGCTTCGAGATGGATCGATGGAACGGCAAGGATGATCCAGTCCGATTTTTCAACCAGCTCATTGATGTCTGTTGTGAGTTGGAGTTGTTCTGGATTGAATTCTACCGAACTTAGGTAATTGGGATTGTGTTTATTTATTTCAATATAATCTTTAGTACCATCATTTCTTACCCACCAATTGATGATTTCATGGTTTTTACAGAGCATTTTAGCAATGGCCGTAGCCCAGCTTCCGCCTCCGACTAATCCTACTTTTGGTTTGGACATGATTTGATTTTTGTTTTTGCTTGGGGTCAAAATTAATAAAAATTGACCGAGACAGGGTAAATAGTTTTTTATCTTTGGTTTTGAATTCGAAATAAATTTAAACAAGCTCTAAGTTTCCTTCAAATTTTTCCAATTCAAAAAGAAAGCTGAATTTTGCGATAAAGAAATAATTCTGAGTGTACAGGAGACTTTTTAGTGAAACGGTTATTTACGGAGTAGGATCCATTCTGCCAAGATTGATTAATTTTGCGCTTGTTCCTCTTTATACAGATAAAATCAATGCCGAGGAATTTTCCAAAATTGCTCAACTTTATGCATTGGTGGCCTTTGTCAATATTGTTTTGACTTGTGGATTTGAAACTGCCTATTTTCGGTATTCGGCCGATAAGAACTTATCGGGGAAGGTCTTTCATACATCGTTTTGGTTTGTTTTTGCCAATGCCTTGGCGTTTCTGTTAGGGATGTATGTTTTCAATATTCCTATTGCGAATTTCTTTGAATACCAAGAGTACCCCGAATATTTAAAATACTTTGCTTGGATTGCATTTTTTGATGCGATTTGCATGGTCCCTTTTGCTTATCTGCGTTTCACCAATAAACCGATCAAATATTCAGCCATAAAGGTGTTCCAAGGCGTTTTTCAAACCCTGATTATTCTGGCATTTTTCTATTTGATTCCGGAAACATTTCTACAAAATATAGGTCTGAAAGAGAAAGTGTCTTATCCATTTGTAGCCAATGTGATTGCAGCTTTTTCGGGTGTATTATTGCTATTGCCCATCATTCGACAAGTTCGGTTCTATTTCAATCGTGAGTTGTTTAGGAAAATGTTCCGGTACGCTTTTCCGGTGATGTTGGCCGGATTGGCTTTTACGACCAATGAAAATCTAGACAAATTGATTTTGAGAGGAATGATAAATGAAGCTGACGCAGGGGCTTATGCAGGATGTTATAAAATTGCGACGCTGATGATTTTGATGGTCACAGCCTATCGGATGGGAGTAGAACCCTTCTTTTTCAAAAAAGCTCAAGATGAAGACGCACGAAAAACTTATGCCGATATCATGCAGTATTTCGTGATTTTCTGCGGTTTTGCTGTCGTAGCTTTATTGGGAAATCTTTCGTGGATCAAAGAATTGATGATTCGAGACGAAGCTTATTGGGTCGCAATGCCGATTGTACCGATTATTGTGATAGCCAATTATTTCTTTGGAATTTATTATAATTTATCGACCTGGTACAAAGTAACCGATAAAACCTATGTGGGAACGGTGGTTTCTTGGATTGGTGCTGGATTGACCATTTTACTCAATTTAGTATTGATACCGATTATAGGATTTATGGCTTCAGCATGGGCCACTTTGGCAGCTTACGGGACTATGATGGTAATTTCCTATTTTTGGGGACAGAAATCCTATAAGATTCCATATAAAACACGTAAAATATTGTTTTATATGGTTTTAAGTGTTGTGTTGGGACTTTTGGGATATTATTTTTTGGATAATAATTTCTGGATAGGAAATCTTTGTGCAATAATTTACATTGCAATTGCAATTTTTATCGAGAAAAAGAGTTTGAAGTATAGTGGAAATCAGATGAAACTCTGACTGAAAAATAAAATCCTGAAATTCTCTTAAAAAGAAAAAGGATAAAAGCGTATGAAAATCAAAATAATCAACAAATCGGAACATCTGCTTCCGGAATATAAAACCGGGCTTTCCGCCGGAATGGATCTTTGCGCAAATCTAAATGAACCATTGGTCTTAAAATCATTGGAACGAAAACTCGTTCCCACCGGATTGTTCATCGAACTTCCTGCCGGATATGAAGCCCAAGTTCGGCCACGAAGTGGTTTGGCACTGAAACATGGAATCAGCGTTTTGAATTCGCCTGGAACCATTGATGCGGATTATCGAGGAGAAATCGGAGTCATTTTGGTGAATTTATCAAATGAAGAATTCACCGTAAATAAAGGCGAGAGAATTGCGCAACTTGTGATTGCAAAGCACGAAACAGCCGAATGGGTAGAAGTGGAAACTTTGGGAGAAACCCAAAGAGGAGAAGGCGGATTTGGAAGTACAGGAAAATAGCATAAAACTTAAAAAAATAAACAACGAAAGAAATGAAAATCATCATACCTATGGCCGGAAGAGGTTCTCGATTGAGACCTCATACTTTGACAGTACCAAAACCATTAATTCCAATCGGAGGGAAACCAATTGTACAAAGATTAGCCGAAGATATCACCAAACTTTCGGATCAGAAAGTCGAAGAGATTGCCTTCATCATTGGGGATTTCGGAGTAGAAGTTGAAGAGCAACTTTTGGGAATTGCCGAAACTTTAGGCGCCAAAGGAAGTATTTATCATCAGGATGAACCATTGGGAACCGCTCATGCTATTTGGATGGCGAAGGATTCTTTGTCAGGGCCAGTTGTAGTGGCTTTTGCGGATACTTTATTTCGTGCCAATTTTCATTTGGACACGAGTTCAGACGGAGTGGTTTGGGTAAAGAAAGTAGAAGATCCAAGTGCTTTTGGCGTGGTGAAATTGGACGCTTACGGTGTGATTGAAGATTTCGTGGAGAAGCCCAAAGAATTTGTTTCAGATTTGGCGATCATCGGGATTTATTTCTTCAAAGACGGAGAAAACCTACGCGAAGAAATTCGCCACATCATGGAAAATGACATCCGTGGAAATGGAGGCGAATACCAATTAACCGATGCCCTGGAAAATATGCGTGCCAAAGGAAAGAAGTTTACATTGGGGCCGGTGGACGAATGGATGGATTGCGGAAACAAAGCAGTTACGGTTCAGACCAATGGCAAAATTCTCGGATTTGAAAAAGAAGAATTTGAAAAAATTCCTGATTCAGCCAAAATCACCAATTCACTTATCATAAAACCTTGTTTTATCGGTGAAAACGTAGTGATTGAAAATTCCAAAATCGGGCCATTTGTTTCGCTGGGCAACGGTACAAAAGTTGTAAACAGCAATATTGACAATAGTTTAATTCAGGAAAACTGTGTAATCGATCATGGAAATCTCACGGGATCTATGATTGGAAATCATGCTGAATACTACGGAGTCTCCAGAAATATCAGTCTTGGTGATTATTCGGTTCTGGACTTTAAAAACAAAGATTAGTGAAATTTATTAAACTAAAATACCTGATTCTCGGATTTTTTATTTTCGCTTTATCGGCTTGTACTACCCAGAGAGGTACTGCAACTTCGACAGCTGAAGAAATGAAAACATCTGCCATTGTAAAAAGTGCAATGGCGCAGAAACCAAAGTTTGTACACTTGACTATAAATTCGAGAATTAATGCCGATATAGATAATAATTCTGTAAGTCTGAATGGGAAAATTTACATTCGGGACGGTCAAAAAATTTGGGTCAATGTTTCTAAATTTGGGATCAATGCTGCCCGAGCTCTGATTACGCCCGATGGGTTTCAGGCCTTTGAAAGAGTAGAAAGAACCTATATCGATGGGGATTTTTCCTATTTTAATGATTTATTGAAAGTCGATTTTATCGATTATGAAAAGCTACAAAACCTTTTACTTGGACAAATTTTCATCGATATGAAACCTACGGATTTTCGTTCGGAAGTAGTCGGAAATCAATACCTTTTGCATTACAAGGACAATGAGGAATTAGAGCGAAGACCCAAAGCTGGAAAGTACATTCAAACTTATACATTGGGTTCAGATTTCAGACTTTCTGGAGCTGTTTTGAAAGATCCAAGTTCGGGAATGGAATTGGAAATAAATTATGGAGGTTGGCAAAAGTTCGGAACTCAGTACTTTCCTAAAAACGTTAAAGTTTTGGTAAAAGACAAGAAAACACAAAAAGTAGAATTGGAATACAATAATTTTACGTTCGAGGAAAGCCCGACGCCATTTGAAATTCCTTCTGGATACAAACCCAACAATTTGCTGAAATGAGAAAACTATTGTTTTTCACTGTTTTATGTAGTTTACTGTTAGCGGGATTGGCAACTGCTCAAATTACCGAGCAGGAATTAAAAGAGCAAAAAGAGCGATTACAGAAACAAAACACTGCATTAAAGAAAGATATTGCAGAGCTGAACCGGGATTTGCAAAGAAACCAAAGCGAGTCCAAAACCTCTTTGCTTTATATAAAAAACTTAGAAAGCAAAATTACAGCACAAACCAAACTTGTGAGCGGGCTTAACCGAGAGAAACGTTATTTAGAAGACGAAATCTATTTAACTCAATTGGAAATAAATAAGTTGAGTAGAGAGTTGGTGGAGTTGAGAAAAGAATACAAAGACATCCTTGTCAAAGCTTACAAAAATAAATCCATCGAAAATAAACTTCTTTTTGTTCTTTCTTCCGAAAGTTTGGGGCAGGCTTTTCGCCGTATTAAATACCTTCAGAGGTATTCTGAATACCAATTAGGCAAAGCCGATGAAATCATAGCCAAAACCAAGGCAATCGAAAAGGAAAAGGAATCCCGAGAAAAATCCAAAAAAGAGAAAGAGGCCGTTTTGGCGCAACAATCGGTGGTAAAAGAAGAGTTAGAAGGTGAAAAAGTAGCGAAGCAAAAAGTCATCGAAGATTTCAAGAAAAATGCGGGCGTTATTTCACAACAAATCGCAGCCAAACAACAAGAGCAACGAACGATTGATGCGGAGATCAACAGTATCATCGAAGAAGAAATTCGATTGGCCAAAATTCGGGCAGAGAAAGACAAAAGCGCCTGGGACAATGCAGCGAAGCTCAATACCATTGCAGCTTTTCAGGCTTATTTGAACGAATGGCCCAGTGGGGATTATTCGGCATCAGCTCGTAAAAACATTCAACAATTGGAAGCCGATAATCGCGGATGGCAAACGGCAAGAAGTACGCATTCCAAACAGGCTTACCAAAGCTATTTGAGTAATTTCCCCCAAGGACAATTTGCATCGACCGCTCGCCTTGAAATTTCTAAATTTGAAGCGGCAGAAGAAGCAGCGAGAATTGCCAAAGAAGCAGCCGAACGAGAAGCCGCCGCCGCAAATAAACCCATCGAGGAAGTCGTGGTAAAAGAAGTGGAAAAGCCAAAACCCGTAGAAAACCCACGTCCGGACCCGACGCCCGAACCGAAGTTTACCGACCGATCGAGTAGCGTGGAACTGGCGAGTGAGTTTGCATCTAACCGTGGGAAACTGCCATGGCCTGTGACGCGTGGTCAGATTGTTGGTAAATTTGGAGTCAATCGACACCCGATTTTGAACATCGAAACAAACAATGATGGAGTTGATATTGCAACGAATCGAGGCTCAATGGCCAAAGTTGTATTTGATGGTGAGGTAAGCTCCATCATTTCCATTCCGGGAGGAAATCGTACTGTTTTGGTGCGTCACGGAACCTTTTATACACTCTATGGAAACCTCTCCTTTGTTTCGGTGAAAAAGGGAGACAAAGTGAGCAGAGGTCAAGACATAGGTCGAATTTATACCGATGATAATGGAGATACGATTTTGAACTTCCAAGTCCGAAATGGTGCAGCGAAACAAAATCCGGAATCCTGGTTAAGGTCTAATTAATTTTTACGTAAATTTGTCAAAAGTTTAAAGATGATTTTTTCAACCCTATTTTTAGCACCACCCAGCGCATGGCAGATTGCCATCGTGGTCTTAGTGATTTTATTGTTGTTTGGAGGAAGAAAAATTCCGGAATTAATGAGAGGATTGGGTTCAGGGATTAAGGAATTTAAAGATGCAACAAAGGAGGAAGATCCAAAAAAGAGCAACAACGATTCCGAAAATAAAAACGAAAATCCTTCCTGATTTTAATTAATCTAATGATTTAAAGTACAGAGAATTTACTGTACTCAATTTTTCTTTTATAATTATCAAAATGAAATTTACAGAAAAAGCTTGGGAAATATTTAACCGTAGTATCGATGATTATCATGTGTCAAATGATGTCTATGCTTCGATTCAAAACCCTTATTCAGAGCAGGATTTAATCGAACATTTATTGTACAAAAAAAATTGGATCGATACGGTTCAATGGCATTTGGAGGACATCATTCGTGACCCGGAAATTGATCCGATTCGAGCCTTGGAAATCAAAAGATGGATCGATAAATCCAATCAGGAAAGAACCGATATGGTAGAGTACATCGATAGTTGGTTTTTGCAGAAATACTCGGATGTAGAAGTGAAGCCTGATGCGAAGATCAATACGGAAAGTCCGGCATGGGCCATTGACCGATTCTCTATTCTTTCCCTGAAAGTTTATCATATGCGTGAAGAAGCCAATCGGACTGATGCAAGCGAAGAACATAAAGCGCTATGTCAATCCAAATTGAATGTATTGTTGGAGCAACATCAGGATCTTTCAACAGCGATTGAAGATTTGATCCAAGACATTGCTTCGGGTAATAAGTATATGAAAGTGTACAAACAGATGAAAATGTACAATGATGAGGATCTGAATCCGATATTGTACAAAAAGAAATAAAAAAAGCAAGGGTTTCCCTTGCTTTCCGTACTAAGATGATTAGTACTACCAATCCTTAACAACCTCATCTCTCCTAGGAGTCGGAGAAACTATTATCTAAACTTAAAGTTCAATACCTCATCTGTCTGTAATAATCCGATAATGTTATTCAAATTAGTGACAATTAAAACTTAGCCGTTGATTATTGTTTAAAAAATGTATTATATTGAACCTGACCACTTTCCGAAATGATAGCAACGAAATAAACACCTTGTTGAAGCCCGTTGATGTCCACGGAAGCTTCATCCGTTGACACCATGTCCGATGCAACGATAAGCTCATTGGATTCGTCATAGATTTCTACACCGGAAATCAACTCATCTGAAGTCGAAATTTCCAACTGATTGGGACTTTCGGTGAAGACACTTGGATTAAAGTTTTTACCACTGTTACCGTTCCCAATGCGAATTCCATTGTTTTGCTGCGCATATGTAAAGCCTACAGCAAACGAAAATAAAAATAAAAAGACTACCTGTTTCATAATACTACAAATTTATTTAGAATAAAATTAATCATACTACCAAGATTTTGGTATTTTTACTTCCAGAATGAAATTTGCAATTGTTTTCTTCTCAATGTTTTTTATGATTTCCCTTCTTTCGCAAGATAGGGCGGGTCAAATTGAAAGGAATTATCAAAAATACCGAACCATCGTAGAGTCAAATCCTGACTCTGCTCTCATTTACATTCTGCGCGCTAAAGATATAAACAAAGAAGAAAAAAACTTAAACTGGGATTCTCGAATTTACTATGGAATCGGGTATTGTTACTATCTGAAACAAGAGTATGATACCGCCCAAGGTTATTTATATCAAGCCGTTCAGTTCTCAGAAAAAGTAGGGAATTCAAATATTCTGAGTAAATCTTATAATCAAATCGGCCAGGTTTATTCCGTCCAAAATGACTTTCGTAAAGCCTTGGAAAATTACCATAATTCACTAAAAATTTCAGAAGAAAAAGAAGAATTAAGTGACAATACAATTGCGGTACTTTCCAATATTGCCGATTTGTATATTTTGCAGGAAGATACCATCAGCGCAAGAAGATATTATCATCAAGCAAAACAAATAGGAGAGCAAAGTGGTGAGAGCCTCAACCTTGCAGTGGTTTACAACAACCTTGCGGTTTCTTATATGAAAACCAATAAAGATAGTACCGAATATTTCCTAAACAAAGCCCTTGAAATTCACCGAGAAACCCATAATTATTACGGTCAGATTATGGCACAAATAAATCTGGTTGCTACTTATTTAAATTTCCAATCAACCCATGACTATACAAAGGCCTTTCAGTATCTGAACGAATCCATGAATCTGAGTAAGGTTATCCAAAATCCTGAAGCGGAATTTTTCAGTTACTTTTATATGGGGAATTATTATGAACAAGTTGAAAAAAATTATCCAAAAGCGTTGGAAAGTTATAACTTTGCATATGATTTGCTCAAGAAGGGATATAAAAATGCTTATGCCATTGAACTCTACGAGAACTTGGCAAAAGTTCATGCGAAATTAGGAAATCACAAAGAAGCTTTCTCATTTCAAAAAGAACAATATACTTTACAAGACAGTATATTCAGTATCGAAAAAAACAAACAATTCCATGATGCTCAAACGCGGTTTGATGTGGAAAGGAAAAACAACCAAATCCAACTTTTAAACAAACAAAAAGAAATTCAGCAAGGACACAAAAGATTGATTGCCATTGGTGCAGTTTCAGTCATAATCCCGCTCATGTTGCTCGCGTTTTTTTATCGTCAACGAATGAAATACCAGCAAACGATAACCAAGCAGGATAAATTAATTTTCGAAAAAGAAAAAGAAGCCATCAAAGCAAAGAATCTCATCGAAGGACAAAAAATGGAAAGAAACCGGATTGCAAGAGAATTACATGACGGAGTGGGAGGAAGACTTTCGGCCATAAAAATCAAAATTGATCAGATAAATACCACTAATCTTCAAGATCCAGAATTGGAAGAATGCATCAAACAACTACAGGAAACAACAAGAGAAATCAGGGTGATATCCCATGAATTAAATGAAAATAAAATAGATCAGTTAAACTTTGTACATCTAATTAAAAAATTAGTAAAAGATTATAAATTTTATTTCACAGGTGAAATTCACCTGAATATGTATCCTGAAAATAAATTTGAACAAATAGAAGGAACTGCCAAACATTTTATCTATCGAACCCTACAAGAAATTCTATCCAACTGCCTAAAATATGCCGAGGCCGAGAACATAGCTATCGATTGTACATTTGATACCCATTACCGCATCATTGTGGAAGACGACGGAAAGGGATTTGATGTACAAGCTACTCAAAATGGCATGGGAATAAACAACATTTACAAACGAGTCGAATCATTGAACGGTCAAGTTTACATTGACGCAATGCTCGGCAGAGGTGCAACATTTATAATAGAAATTCCGGAGGATGGAACCAAAAATATTTAGAATTGGAATTGTAGATGATCATCAATTAATTTTGGATGGTCTAGAAAATTTATTGAAATCGGTGGAAAACTACGAAGTGGTTTTCTCCAGAAACAGCGCCAGGGAAGCCTTGGAAATCATGATGGATGACCCTGTGGATTTGATCATTACCGATGTGGCTATGCCCGATATGAACGGAGCTGAATTCATTCAAAACTTACGTGAACAGTTTCCTAAAGTCAAAATTATGGTTCTGAGTATGTACCGAACCGATTTAATCAACGATGAAGACATCGATGGTTATTTGCTGAAAGAATCCTCGGGAACAACCATTCTCAAGGCCATCAAAACCATTCTCAAAAAAAAGCCCAAAAGCAGCTACACTTCCTTGCCAAAAGGCGTCGTATTGTCCAAAAGAGAAAAGGAAATTGTCGTCGAAATCGGAAATGGATTGTCCTCAGAACAAATCGCTGAAAAACTATTTTTGAGTTATTACACAGTCGAAAGTCATAAGAAAAATATTTTTCTCAAACTAAATGTAAACACCAATGCCGAATTGATTAAAAAAGCAATTCATCTGGGAGTAATTATGAATTAAATCTTTTTATTTCGTTTTAAACGATCCTCAACGTATTCGATTTGTGATTTATTATGAGCTTTGGGACGACCGTTTTCGTCCAGATTGACCATCGTGATATTGTCCACCGTGACAATGGTTTCATGCGTCATTTTATTACGAACTTCACATCTCAATACCAATGAGGATTTCCCAAACTTCACAACGTCCATCCCGATTTCCACTACATCACCCTCGCGTGCCGAAGCCATGAAATTGATTTCTGAAATGTATTTGGTCACCACGTGTTTGTTTTCGAGTTGAATGATCGAATAAAGCGCGGCTTCCTCATCAATCCAAGCCAATAATCTACCGCCAAACAAAGTTTTATTCGCATTTAAATCTTCGGGTTTTACCCATTTTCTTGTATGAAATCGCATATTTTATTTTTAAATTCTGATAACTAATTGACCTATTAATATAATGAAAATCAGTTGGAAATCAAAACAATAACTTGATCAGATCATTTACTTTTGAAACGGTCTCTACACGAATTTGAAAGTCGTTTGTTTTGATTTTATTGTACTTCGAAATGAAAATAACATCATAGCCCAACTTTTCGGCTTCTATAATTCTTTGTTCGACCCGATTGACGGCTCGGATTTCACCGCTCAATCCTACTTCGCCCGCAAACAAACAATTATCTGGCAGAGTCACATCCATGTTAGAAGACAAAATTGCACAAATCACCGCCAAATCGGTAGCAGGATCATCGACACGAATTCCACCTGTGATATTTAAAAATACATCTTTGGCCCCTAATTGAAACCCGGCGCGTTTTTCCAGGACGGCGAGTAGCATATTGAGTCGTTTGATGTCAAATCCCGTGGCGGAACGCTGAGGAGTGCCATAAACTGCCGAACTGACCAAGGCTTGGATTTCAATCAACATCGGTCTAACACCTTCCAAAGTCGCTGCGATGGCATTTCCGCTCAGAGGTTCATCCTTTTTGGAAATTAAAACTTCGGAAGGATTTTTTACTTCACGAAGTCCACTGCCCATCATTTCATAAATCCCTAATTCAGCTGTGGAGCCAAAACGGTTCTTTTGGGCACGAAGCAACCGGTAAATATGATTTCGATCGCCCTCAAATTGCAAAACCACATCAACCATATGTTCCAATATTTTTGGCCCAGCAATCACACCTTCTTTGGTAATGTGTCCGATGAGAATCACAGGAGTATTGGTTTCTTTGGCGTATTTTATCAATTCCGAAGTGGTTTCACGGATTTGTGAGATGCTTCCCGGAGAGCTTTCCACATATTGTGTGTGCAAAGTTTGGACGGAATCCACCACGATTAATTGGGGTTGGATTTCTTGCGCGTGTTTAAATATTTTTTGGGTATTTGTTTCGGTTAATATATAACATTGATCGGTTTGAATTCCGATCCGTTCGGCTCTTAATTTAATTTGCGAAGCTGATTCTTCTCCTGAAACATAAAGTGTTTTTACCTCTTTCATATGAAGTGCGACTTGCAACATCAAAGTGGACTTTCCAACACCGGGTTCGCCACCGACCAAAACCACAGAACCATTGACGATCCCACCACCTAAAACTCGATTTAACTCTTCGTTGAGTGTGTCGATACGTGTTTCACCTAGTTCGGATACTTCTTTTATATTTTGAATGCTTGGCTTTTTGGACTCGATGGATTTCCAAGGTTTTTTTTCCTCTCCTTTGTCGATTACTTCCTCGGCAATTGTGTTCCATTCGCCACAAGCTTTGCATTGACCCATCCATTGACTGTATTGAGTTCCGCAATTTTGACAATAAAAACTAGTTTTGACTTTGGCCATAAAAAATTCAGGATTATTTCAAATTCAAAGGTAATTAAAGAAATTTGTTCCGATTCAAAATCCTTGAATTTTGCATCTGTTCAACTCATCATTCAGCTAAAATTAGTATTATTGTCCAGTTGAATCGGAAATTAATCTCTTGAAAAATTCAGAAATTCATACTAGAGAAAATCAAAATCCAATTCATTCGACCGGGTGTTTGTGGAGCATCATGGCATTGACATTGAGTTTGATTTTGCCGTTTGGCATCAGTTTGATTTTGGCTCAAAACTTCAGTTCTGTTTGGGATATCAATACGAGTGGAAGTATTTTCCCGGGTGAAAGAGAGTTTATTTCATTTTTTAGATTTTATCCCTTTGTTGCGGTTTTCCTATCCCTTCTCGTGTTTTTATTTCGAAATAAATGGATAAAAGTCTATCGAATTATTTTAGTGAGTTTATTGCTTCAGCTTATGTTTAGCCTCTTTCTGATGATTTTTATGGGATCGTTTTAGGGTTGGATTTTCCGATGTAAAAAATCGCTAAAAAACCAAAAATCAACATCGAAATTACTTGTGCGAAATAAAGCATCAATCCAAAATAATTACCAACGATTCGCCCCTCTTCGGCGGTTTGTCCTTGAGTGATATAAATGGCTGCAAATGCGATGCTCATCACATACGGATAGCCCAGTCCGCCGACGGCAGGTAGTATCATGCCCAATGCGCCCGAAACGATGAGGAAAAACCCTTCGTCCATTCCGAAATCTGAGGTTTCAGGAAATGCAAAAATGACAAGATAAGTCATCAGAAAATAGGAAATCCAAATTCCGAAAGAATATAATACAAAGAGAAATCTTTCCTTTAAATGAAGGATGGATTTGAAGCCTTCCCAAATTCCTTTTATGAAAATTTCAATTTTCTGATAGAGCGAAAAGCCTTTCAATGACTTACGGAAAGTCAGAAATACAAAGAAGATTAAAACCAGAATTCCGAGTGCGATTCCATATTTCCCAAATTCAGGTTTATTTGAAAATGAGAAAAAAGAAATCAGCGTTTCGGCATTGAAAAGAAGTGTCAGGACAAAAAATAATCCCAAAAAAATAAGATCGATTACCCTTTCCAAGACGATGGTTCCGATGGATTTGTCGGCAGGCACTTTCTCCATTTTGTATAGAGAAGTAGCTCTTGCGATTTCGCCACTTCTGGGGATGGTGAGGTTGGCGAAGTACCCTAGAGAAATCGCCCAAAATGCACTTTTTACCTTTATGTCGTATCCGATTGGGCCGAGTAAAAGTTTCCATCGAGCGGCGCGAAGCCAGTAGGATAATATGCTGATTGCCATGGAGAGCACAAACCAAAAGTAATTGGCTCTTCCCGCGGCGGATTTTAAAACTTCAAAATCGGTTTGCTTCAATGTCAGCCAGATGAAAACTACAGCAAGGAGCGCTGCGATAAGGCTGAAAATAAACGGGCCGATGCGAGGCTTCATTAGTTGAGTCGATTGGTCTCTTCGTTAGGAAACAAGATAGTGGGTTTAAAGTTCCGTGCTTCTTCTATACTGGCAAGGGCATAGGCGATGATAATAATCGTATCCCCAACCTGAACTTTACGAGCCGCCGGTCCATTGAGCGTGATTTCTCCCGCACCTCTTTTCCCGGCTATGGTATAAGTTTCAAATCTTTCCCCGTTCTGGAGGTTTACAATTTGAACTTTTTCTCCAACAATCATTTGGGCAGCATCCAACAATTCTTCATCGATGGTGATACTACCTATGTAATTTAATTCTGCACCGGTGATTTTTACACGGTGAATTTTAGAACGTACAATTTCTATCATCATAACAGGTACAAAGGTAAACAGTTTTGGGAAATTGAAATTTAATTTAAAGACATATTGTCAATCAGTCGGATGTCTTCGGCAAAAGCAGCGATAAATCCTCTGATTTTTTGGTTTTCTTTTAATTCGGAAATAGGCAAAAGACTGGTTTCGTCAGCAATTTCAAAATACTCTAATTTCAAATTGGTTTTAGCGAATTCTTTTTTTACAAATTCTTTGGTTTTTTGAATAGAATTGAATTTCAGAAAGGATTTAGCGGCAGTGAGAATTCGATAAATTTCTGTGGACTCATTACGCATTTCAGGGGAAAGGCGCATGTTTCTTGAGCTCATGGCCAAACCGTCGGATTCGCGTTTGATTTCGACAGGAACAATTTCCACCGATAAATTATGTTGTTTCACGAGTTCTTGTATGATTCTCAATTGTTGAAAATCTTTCTCACCGAAATAAGCCTTGTCGGGTTGAATCAATTTGAAAAACTTTTGAACGATGGTAGCGACTCCGTCGAAATGCCCCGATCTAAACTTTCCTTCCATTTGATTTTCCAAACCATTGAAATCAAAATGCTCGGAGTCCTCTCCGTTGGGGTAAAGGGATTCGGCGGAAGGAAGAAATACGGCATCGACTCCGGCGGTTTCCAAAAGTGCGGCGTCCTGTTTTTCGGTTCTTGGGTATTTCTTTAAATCCTCCGGATTGTTGAATTGAGTAGGGTTTACAAAAATGCTCACAAGTGTAAAGTCATTTTCAGAAGTGGATTGGTTGACCAGAGAAATATGCCCTGAATGCAAGGCACCCATCGTCGGGACGAAACCAATGGATTTATGTGAACTCTTTAATTCAGTTATCAGATTCTGAACTTCTTCCGGCTTTCTTAAAAGAATCATTAATCGGTGTTAAATTAATCAAAAACAGGGCAAAAGTAATATAAGTGAGGCAAATCTCGTAGAAAATTCGTATCTTTGTGCACTATTTCAAGAATTTAATGAATTTGGATATGGATGGAAAACGCATTTTGTATGTAACTACAGAGATGGTTCCTTATTTTCCTGAAACTCCGATGTCGCTTCAGTCTTTACGTATTCCGAAAGCCATGAGTGATAATGGTGCGGATGTAAGGATTTTTATGCCGAGATTTGGGGTGATAAACGAAAGAAGACACCAGTTGCACGAAGTAATTCGGCTTTCTGGGATGAATTTGATTATCAACGACATGGATCAGCCTTTGATTATTAAGGTGGCTTCTATTCCTGGAGAAAGACTTCAGGTGTATTTCATAGATAATGAGGAGTATTTCAAAAGGAAAGCGGTTTATTTTGATAAAGATGGAAATCTTTTTGATGACAACGACGAGCGCGCAATTTTCTTTGCAAAAGGAGTTTTGGAAACGGTTAAAAAGTTAAATTGGAAACCTGATGTAGTTCATGTATTGGGTTGGATGTCTGGTATGGTGCCTGCTTATTTGAAAGAATACTATGCAGAAGACTCCTTTTTCAATGAAGCAAAAATCGTAGTTTCTTTGTTTGATAATCCATTTGAAGGTGAGTTAGACAAAGAGATTTCAGGAAAACTTGCATTCGATGGAATCAAAGGTGAGATTTCAAGTTTTCTTGAAAAACCAAATTTCGAAGCGATGAATCTTACTGCCCTAAAATATGCAGATGCTGCCGTAAAAGGCGAGGAATTCATTTCAGAAACTATAAATGACTATCTACAGTCAGAAAATATCCCTGTCATGGAGTTCTGTCCAGAAGAAGGGATCAGCGAAGCGTACAATATTTTCTACGCCGAAGAGTTAATGAATGAGAACTTATAAAACAATTGATGAAAAGATTTTTCAATCAGGTTGCAGCAATCCTTCTGTGTGCAACGGCTTTCACGGTTTTTTCGTGCGAAGATGATATCTCAGATGTAGGAAGCGGACTCATTGACAACGGCTCAATAGCTGATGTCACCTATGTAGATGTGGTTTCTTATAACACCAACAACGACTCGATACGATCCGACGAATTTGTACTTCAAAGTGCATCTTTGGGTGTCTTTGAAGAACCGGTTTTCGGAAGAACAAAAGCAAAATTCATCACCCAAGCTAGATTAAATCAGTTCAATCCGAATTTTGGTGCAAATGCCGAAATGGATTCGGTAATCCTTTCGATCCCTGTATTCTATCAAAATAAAGAGGCGGATATCGAAATCGATACAACTTATCTTTATTTGGGTGAAAACGAAACCCCGACTGATACAGCCACGATTCGAATCAGTCGAACTTATAAGCTGGATTCCATTTATGGACAGACCAATGCTACGATGAATCTACAGGTCAGAGAAGTAGCCCAATATTTGTATTCCATGGATTCAACTTATTATTCCAATCCAGCGATAGCATCTTGTCAAGGATGTCCCAATATCAACGAAATCGAAGTTTTTCCAAATGTTTTGGGCGTGACAGAAATCAAAAATAAAATAACGACGCATCAGGTCAAAAAGAAAAATGCATCCGGCGACGCGCCTCCTGTTGCGATTCAAGTAAAGTTGGACAAAGATTATTTCAAACAGAAATTTATCGACAACCAAAACTCATCGGATCTGAATGATAACTCTGCGTTTATTCGAAATTTTTTCCGAGGAATTGAATTAAGTGTACAAGAGAATCAAGGATTTATTTTTAATTTCAATCCAACTTCTCCTCATTTTAATTTGACGATGTATTATCATTATGATAACCCAGAAGAAGGTGATGATACGCATTTAGATGATACCTTTGCCTTAAACTTTAGTTCGTTTTGGGGCGGAGGATACAATGTCCAATTAAGTCAATTTGAACACGCAAACCGAAGTTCTCAGTTTGTAAATGCTTATACCAACCCCAATACGACCACAGGTGACTCAAGAATTTATCTGGCAGGAATGGACGGAACAAAAGCAGTTATTAAATTGAACCAAGAGCAGTTAAGCGAAATTAGAAACAACGTCTTAAATAACGATTGGGCAATTGTAGGTGCGGAACTAAATCTGCACATTGACGATAGTTATAATTTGAAAACACCTCCTTTCCTTTTTGCTTGGAATCAATACAAGGATGGAAATAATTGGAAAAACATCAATTTTACCGATGTTTCGGAATTCTTTAATAGCTATCCTTTGGCTGTTCAGTTTAATCCTCAATATGATTATTCGGACAACCCAAAAACGTACACCATTCGAATTACAGATTACGTCAAAAGTATCGTAGAAAGAAACGAAGTTTACGAAGACGGGTCTGTGATTTTGAGTATGGGAAATTTCTTACTTAGTCCCAATAATGCTTATTCAACAGTCGTAAGCGATACCAATCCGTTTTACAACAACAGAGCCTTCAATCCTTACAGAGTCGTGCTTCATGGAAATAATTCGGAAGAGGAAGACAAAAAGTTGCGATTAAAAATTTATTACACAAAAAAATAACTCGAAAGAACTATGTGTGGAATTGTTGGTTACCTAGGACATAGAGAGGCCTATCCGATTATTATCAATGGATTGAGAAGGCTGGAATACAGAGGCTACGACAGTGCCGGATTGGTTGTCATTGATAACAATGATTTCGGTTTGGTGAAAACCAAAGGGAAGGTGTCGGACTTGGAAGAGAAGTCCAAATCCCTGAACAATGGTTCGAAAATCGGTGTAGGACACACACGTTGGGCTACTCACGGTGCACCCAATGATGTAAACTCTCATCCTCATTTATCAAACGATGGCAATATCGTTTTGGTGCACAATGGAATTATAGAAAATTACGACACCATTAAAACCCAATTAATTCAGAAAGGATTTGAATTTCATAGCGAAACAGATACAGAAGTTTTGGTTAATTTGATCCAATACATCAAAAACTCTGAAAATCTAACGTTGGCTGAAGCAGTTCGATATGCACTGAACGAAGTAATCGGTGCCTATGCAATTGCTGTTTTGGAAAAAGACAACCCCAATGAAATCGTAGTGGGAAGACTTGGAAGCCCATTGGCAATTGGAATTGGTGAAAATGAATTTTTCATCGCTTCCGATGCTTCGCCTTTTCTTCAATTTACAAAAGAAGCAGTTTATCTGGACGATGGTGAAATGGCGATCATTTCATCGGGTCAAGACGTGGACATCCGAAAAATCAAAGATAATTTAAAAGTAACCCCAGCAGTTCAGGAATTACAAATCAATCTCGAAGAAATCGAAAAAGGTGGTTTTGAGCATTTCATGTTGAAAGAAATCTATGAACAACCCAAATCCATACGAGATACGATGCGAGGACGATTGTTGGTAGAAGATGGAATCATCAAAATGGCCGGAATTTGGGATCATCAAGAACGATTCCTCAATGCTAAACGGATCATCATTGTAGCTTGTGGAACTTCTTATCATGCTGGATTGATTGCCGAATATTTGATTGAAGATTTGGCAAGAATTCCGGTAGAAGTTGAATATGCTTCGGAGTTCCGATACCGAAATCCGATAATCAATAAAAAAGACATCGTAATCGCTATTTCCCAATCCGGTGAAACGGCAGATACACTTGCGGCATTGAAACTCGCCAAAGAAAAAGGTGCTTTCATCTATGGAATCAACAACGTAGTGGGGTCGTCCATCGCGAGAATCACAGACGCAGGATCCTATACGCACGCCGGACCAGAAATCGGAGTGGCATCTACCAAAGCCTTCACAGCTCAGCTCACCATTCTATCTTTGATTGCCATCAAGTTAGGAAAACACAATGGAAACTTGAGCAATGAAAGATTCAATGCATTGATTAGTGAACTGGACGGAATTCCCGAACTGGTACAAGAAACCCTGGATTCTACAGCCGAAAAAGTAATCGAAATTTCCGAAATCTACAAAGACGCACCCAATGCGCTTTATCTGGGAAGAGGTTATAATTTCCCGTCGGCATTGGAAGGGGCTTTGAAATTGAAAGAAATTTCCTATATCCATGCAGAAGGTTATCCAGCAGCGGAAATGAAACACGGACCGATTGCATTGATTGACGAAAATATGCCAGTGGTGATTATTGCAACCAAAACCGGTCATTACGAAAAAGTAGTGAGCAATGCACAAGAAATCAAAGCGAGAAAAGGACAAATCATCGCAGTGGTTAACAAAGGCGACAATGAAGTCAGGAGAATTGCAGATCATGTGATTGAAATCCCAAATTCTTCAGAGGAATTCAGCCCAATTTTGGCAGCGATCCCAATGCAGTTGTTGTCGTATTATATCGCAGTGAAACTCGGTAGAAACGTGGATCAACCACGCAACTTGGCCAAATCTGTAACCGTAGAATAATCAGAAATAAAAATATCAAGGCAAATCCTCTTCCACATCGGGAGAGGATTTTTCATTGGGAGTAAAATCGGATTCATCTGAATCCAAATCTTCTTCTGTTGAATCCATAGGGATGACCCAAGTCTCTTCAAAATCCCATAGAACCCTTACATTGATCAGAGAGGGATAAATATACAGTTTTTCAGGCTGTCGTTTTTGGAAAAAATCACCAGTGTCCCAAGCACCATTTTCATTTTCATCGACCAAAAGCTTGAAATAATAATTTCCGGCCGGAAGGTGATCGTATTCAAACTCAGAATCTCTTGTGTAACGCTCCTCCAAAACCTCATCTTTATCATTCAAAAGCTGAATCCAGAATGGATGCTTGGGCGAGTTTTGAAGAGATAATTTTAAATTTCCAAAATCATTGCGTGTTTGAGTTCGAATTTCAAATTGAATGCTGTCATTGGTTTTTCCAAAAAAATCGGTAATTGCATTTGGGTAAATTTCAATCTGATACCGCGAAGCCAATTCAATCGGAAAATCCAAAGTGAAAAGCTTAGGGTTTTTGGCATCAGCAATCAATCGAATAGGAAGCTCCAAAGTATCTTTGACAACCTTTACATAAGAAGAATCCAAATCAACAATCGGATAATTGGCGGCGAATTGCACCTTACGACTTGGAGCATAATCCAATTTGGTTTTTCGATCCAAAGTTAATTTGTGCTGAATGGAATTCGAATAAACCAATGAAACTGTGTCCGAAATGTCCTGGTTTTTAACCAAAAAATTAATTCTTCTGGAAGTTTCATGTATGGAATCCACTGCCGGATTGAACCAAAAGTCCAAAGAATCACTTTTGGGTTCATGCGAAATTTGGGATGTCCTGAATTCAAAATCCAAAGGCTGAATTTCCACGCTTTCAGGTTGACCATCGAATCGAAAAACAAGATGACCGTAGTCTTTTTGTTCCGAAATTCCTACTTTATAAGGCGGGTTTTGCTGAAATAATTGAATGTCTATCGATTGGTTTTCTGATAAATTAATGGGTTCCTCTATGAATCCAAATGCTTCTTGCCCCACGTCAAACTGCATATTTTGGATTTTATCATCAAAAGCAACCATTTGATAGGTTCCGGAACGCAAATAATTCAGTTTAAATAGTCCAGCACTGTCCAGTCGGGAAACATAAAAAGGTTTTTGACGCATTACAAGGCTGTCGTTATAGGTGGAATCTACTTTGAAAAGTGCCACCAATAAATTTTCCGGCCGAGTTCTCATTCCCGTTACGCTTGCATTTCCAGTGATTTCCAAAGAATCAATATAATCTCCGGTCGAAAAAACATATTGAAAATACGACAACTTATTTCCTTCATTATTATCCTGAATAGAATTCCCAAAATTGATGTTGTAGGTTGTGTTTTCTTCCAGAGGTTCGCTTAGTTTGATTCGCACCGATTTATTGGGAGTGCCGATTGGTGAATAAGTCACAGAACCGGCAAAGGGAGGGGAGACCACAATGTTTTGGGTGTGATCTTTCAGGATGAGGTATTCATCAAAATCAATTTTAATTTCCTTCAAATCCGTTGATACATTTAGCGAGAGCGTATCGGGATTTGCTCCCAAGAATTTTGGAGGTTCCGTATCTCTTGGTCCGCCAGAAGGGGTTCCTTGGCGAGCACAGGAAATGATAATCATTAAAAATACAAAAAGAATAGCTGAAATCCGCATAATAAAATTCTGCTGCAATTTAGTCAAAATTCAAAATTTAAAACCAGGATGTTGCGGGAATTAATCTATTTAACCAAGAATTTGAAATCTTGAGAATGGAGTAAAAAAGAAAAGCCTTGATAATTTTATCAAGGCTTTCTGTACCCGAGGCCGGAATCGAACCGGCACGTCATTGCTGACACAGGATTTTGAATCCAGCGCGTCTACCAGTTCCGCCACTCGGGCCTGCTAAACGGACGGCAAATATAGAACGTTTTTATATTTATTTCCAAATTAAATTTCAATTTCTAATCCATCATAGGAAAGAAATCGGTTTTTTGGTAAAGTTTTTTGAACTTCATCATGAAAACCCATCGTCACAGAAATGTGCGTAAAATAAGCGTTTTTAGCTCCTACCTGATCAGCTACTACCAAAGCTTCCTCCAATGTAAAATGCGAATGATGCTTTTCGTTAATTCTCAAAGCATTCAAAACCAGCACATCTATGTCTTTTATTTTTTCTAAAGTCTCCTCAGGCAAATGACTTGCATCTGTGATGTAGGCAAATTTCTCATCGACCAAAAAACCCAAAATCGGAAGATTTCCATGTAGAACCTTCAAGGGTTCAATATGAAATCCAGCAATGTTAAAACTTTGATTATTGATTAAATGTTCGTTGAAACTCGGTGCGCCCGGATATTTTTCTTCGGCAAAAGCATAAGGAAACCGGTTTTTTATTTCGTTTAAAGTTCTTTCGCCAGCATAAATATCCATAGGCTTCCCTGCGAAATGACTCAAAGAACGCGTATCATCAATCCCCAAAACATGATCATTGTGTTCGTGTGTAAAAACAATTCCTTCCAGAGTTCTTAGATTGGCGCGTAAGATTTGTTGACGAAAGTCGGGGCCGCAGTCAATAACCAGATTTTGGCCATTTTTAGTAAGCAAAACAGAAGACCGCAATCGTTTGTCCTTTGGGTTGGTCGAAAAATTGACCGGATGATCGCTTCCAATTACAGGAATCCCTTGCGAAGTCCCTGTTCCCAAAAACTGAATTTTAAGCATCGAATTCGGTTTAATTTTGGTAAATTTACACCAAAAATAAAAAAGAGGATATGAGTTTTGATCAGGTTCTGTCTGCCAAACAAAAAGCTTTGGAAATTAACCTACACCCACACATCTATGGAACCTTTGCGGAAATAGGCGCAGGACAGGAAACAGTACGTTTTTTTTACCGTGCCGGTGGTGCTTCCGGAACTTTGGCAAAAGCCATGAGTGCTTACGATAAGGATTTCTCCGATGCGATTTATGGAAAAGAAGAAGACGGAAGGTATGTGACCGAAGAAAGATTAAAGAAAATGCTCGACCATGAAATGCGATTGATCGAACAAAGACTAAATCAAGATACGCACAAAGACAAACTTTTTTTTACCTATGCCAACACCGTAACGACCATCGATTTTACGAAAACATACAAAGGTCATGGATGGGTCGGAATCCGCTTCAAAACAGATCCAAGCCAAACCGAATACAACGAAATTATTTTTCACGTAAGATTTAAAGAAAATAGCGCACAACTTCAGCAAGAAACATTGGGAGTGATTGGGGTCAACCTCATTTATGGTGCTTATTTTTACAACGACAATCCACGTAGATTGCTGAGATCTCTCTATGATGGACTCGATAATGATCAGGTGGAAATCGATATGGTCAACTTTAGCGGTCCGCGGTTTGCGTATGTGGACAATCGCTTGATGAGCCTCCAGTTGGTGAAAAACGGTATGACCGATGCCGTTATTTTTGGACCAAATGGAAAGAACTTCCTGCCAGCAGCCATTTTGTACAAGAAAAATATTTTTGCAACCCGTGGGAGTTTCCGACCGGTAACCCATGTCAATCTGGATATGCTTCAGTCGAGTTTGGATATGTTTATGGATCAGGAAGATGTCAATGAGGAAGATACCGAAATCCTCTTCGAAATTACCCTGAGCAACCTTTCAACCGATGGGGAAATCGATGAAAGAGACTTTCTGGATCGAGCCGATATCATCGGAAGTTTGGGCTATAACGTTATTATTTCCAACTTTTCTGAATATTATAAACTCGTCCATTATTTTACCGAATTCACCAAAAATGCAACCAAAATAGGATTGGGAATGGGAGTGAACAACCTTCTCGAAGTGTTTAATCCCAATTATTATGAAAACCTTCCAGGTGGAATTATGGAGGCATTCGGGAAATTGTTCAAGAAAAATGTCGTGGTTTATTTGTACCCTTATTTCAACAAAGAAAACAATGAACTCCTCACTGCAGACAATCTAAAAGTCAATGAAAATCTGAAGGAACTCTATAAATTCTTTAAATTCAATCAGAGAATTCGGGACATAGAAAACTATAATCCGACCTATTTGGATATTTATTCCCGAAAAATCCTAGAACAAATCGTGAAAGGAGAAGAAGGATGGGAGAAAAATGTGCCGGCAGAAGTGGCAGAATTAATTAAAGAACGCGGAATGTTTGGCTTTACCACTTCCTATGCGCTTAATTGATCTGAACCCAATAGAAATTTGAATTGAAGTAGGATTGTTTAACTTCAATCCAATTAAAAATTAAAGCTCATTTCGGCCAAAACAAATGCGCGGTTTAAACTTTGATGAGAACTGGAGGTGTAATAATCGGAAACAAAAATTTCTTCGAAAAATTTATTATTGGTCAAATTTCTTCCCGATAAACTGAATTGCCAAATTCTATTGGGGCTTTGTTTAAAAAAACATGGTGGAAGCTCACCTATTTTAAGCAAAACTTCCAAGTAGCCCGAAGCTACATAGTAAAATTAATTTATTCATGCGCTTAAAAAAAAATAGTAGTTCCAGAATTTAATAAGAAATCAAACAAAGTTTTTCTACTTTCCCAAATAATTGTACATTTGCACCCGCATACATAATAATCATTTAAAACAATATTGGAATGTATTTGACAACAGAAAAAAAACAAGAAATTTTCGCAAAACACGGTAAATCTGCAACAGATACCGGTTCTGCCGAAGGCCAAATCGCCTTATTTACTTTTAGAATCAATCACTTGACAGGACACTTGAAAGCAAATCAAAAAGATTTCAACACTGAAAAAGCATTGGTGAGATTGGTAGGTAAAAGAAAAAGTTTGCTAGATTATTTGAAAAGCAAAGACATTGAAAGATATCGTGCGATCATCGCCGAACTTGGTCTGCGTAAATAATCATTCAAACCACACTATAAAAAAGGCAATTGCAAGATTGCCTTTTTTTGTTTTAAAGCTTAAGGCTTTTTAAGATTTTTTTTAAACCTAGAACTTTAAACTTTGAACTTGAAATTATAGAAAGACTATAAATACCCGGTGAAACAGACGGTTTCACCAAGACGAATTAAAATTATTAGACGAATGATTCCACAAGCAATCACAGAAACGATTGTCCTGGCAGACGGCCGGGAAATCACGATTGAAACGGGAAAGCTGGCCAAACAGGCCGATGGTTCCGTTGTCGTAAAAATGGGCGGAACGATGCTTTTAGCGACCGTTGTAGCCAACAAAGAAGCAAATGAAGGAGTAGATTTCCTTCCACTTACCGTAGATTACCGAGAAAAATTTTATGCAGGAGGTAAAATTCCCGGAAACTTTTTTAGAAGAGAAGCTCGTCCCTCTGATCAGGAAATCCTGACGATGCGATTGGTGGACCGCGTTTTGCGTCCGCTTTTCCCGGAAGACTTCCACGCAGAAGTTCAAGTGATGATTTCACTTATTTCCTATGACGGAAAATCCATTCCGGACGATTTAGCTGGTCTGGCCGCTTCTGCAGCCATCGCCGTTACCGATATTCCTTTTAACGGGCCAATGTCAGAAGTACGCGTAGTCCGAATTGATGGAGAATTGAGAGTTAATCCAAATTACAAAGATTTAGAAATCTGTGATTTGGACATTATGGTCGGTGCAACCAAATCTTCTATCGTGATGGTAGAAGGTGAAATGAAAGAAATTTCCGAAAAAGAAATGTTGGAAGCGATTTCATTTGCACACGAAGAAATCAAAAAACAAATCGAAGCACAAGAAAGATTGGCCGAAAAAGTCGGGAAATCTTTGCCGAAAAGAGAATATTCACACGAAGTTCATGACGAAGAAATCCGTGAAAAAGTATGGAAAGAATGTTATGACAAAGTCTATGAAGTAGCCAAATCACCTGCCGGAAAAGATGAGCGAAAAGAAAAATTCAAAGCTGTTTTGGAAGAATTCCTTGCGCAATACATCGACAATCCGGAAGAATTGGAACGCGTGACGCCATTTGCAAAAGTTTATTACCACGATGTGGAAAAAGAAGCTATGCGTCAGATGATCTTGAACGAAAATGTTCGTTTGGACGGACGTAATCCAAAAGAAATCAGACCTATCTGGTGCGAAGTGGATTATTTGCCAGGATCACATGGTTCCGCAGTCTTTACACGTGGTGAAACACAATCACTTACCGCATTGACTTTGGGTTCTTCCAAAGATGCCAATATGGTGGACAGCGTGATTTCACAATACGATGAAAAATTCTTTTTACATTATAATTTCCCACCGTTTTCAACCGGAGAAGCAAGACCACTTCGTGGAACTTCTCGTCGTGAAGTAGGGCATGGGAACTTAGCGCAAAGAGCCTTGACTTATACTTTGCCGGAAGATTATCCTTATACGGTACGTATCGTTTCCGATATTTTGGAATCCAATGGATCCTCCTCTATGGCGACGGTTTGTGCCGGAACTTTGGCGTTGATGGACGGTGGAGTGCCAATCAAAGCACCGGTTTCTGGAATCGCAATGGGATTGATTACCGATGAAAAATCCGGGAAATTTACCGTTCTATCCGATATTTTGGGTGACGAAGACCATTTGGGAGATATGGATTTCAAAGTAACCGGAACCCAAAAAGGCATTACAGCTTGTCAAATGGATATTAAAATTCAAGGATTGACCATGGACATCATGGAACAAGCTTTGGAACAAGCAAGAGAAGGACGTTTGCATATTTTGGGTGAAATGATGAAAGCGATTTCTGAACCACGTCCGGAATTGAAACCAAATGCACCGAAATTGATTGTAGTTGAAATTCCGAAAGAATTCATCGGTGCCGTAATCGGACCGGGTGGGAAAATCATTCAGGAATTACAAAAAGAGACCGACACAGTTATCGCAATCGAAGAAACGGAAGAATTTGGAAGAGTGGAAATTGCAGGTGTAGATCAGGAAAAAATCAATGCGGCCATTGAACGAATCAAACAAATTGCTTTCGTTCCTGAATTGGGCGCAACCTACAATGCCGTAGTGAAATCCATCAAGCCGTTCGGTGCTTTTGTGGAAATTTCAAAAGGTGTGGAAGGTTTGGTTCACATTTCAGAAATCGAACACCGAAGATTAAACACGGTGGAAGAATCCCTGAATTTGGGCGATAAAATCGATGTGAAATTCTTAGGTTACGACGACAAGAAAAAAATGAAACTTTCAAGAAAAGCCTTGTTGCCAAAACCGGAAAGAACGGACAGGCCAAAGGGTAATAATAATAAGCCGACTGAATAATTTCAGTTTGTTATACTCGAAAACGCTTCCGAAAGGGAGCGTTTTTTTTTATAAAAATAAATCCTTTTAACATTAAGAGTCTTAATGCTTAATAATCAATTATTTCAATTCAATTTCTAAATTTTCACTCAACACCAAAATCCCTTCTTCCAAATTTTCCGGATGCGATTTAAAACCTTTCAGCTTTGATGTTTTTCCTTTTGAAACCAAATCCATAATTTGTTTTTCGGTCAGTTTTTTACCAAAAATCTCGAAGGAAGTTTTGAATCCGCAACCTTGGAAATTCTGGCAACCCACCGCGGTTTTTCCTTTGATTAACTTTGAATTTTTACATTTTGGACAATCGGTTTCTTCCCAATTGATTTCTTTTTTGGTTCGGGGTTTTAGATCTTTTTTCGTTTCGGGTTCCGGTTCTTTGATTTCGATGGTTTTGTGCTGACCTCGAATTACCTTTTGGGTCAAATCACGGACCATTTGAGTCAATTCTTCTTTGAATTGAAGGGCTTCGTATTCGCCTTTTTCGATTTTCCGAAGTTTCAATTCCCATTCTCCGGTCAGCTCCGGACTTTTCAATACTTCATCTTCAATCGTATCGATTAATTCCATTCCGACGGAAGTCGCAAATAAATTTTTTCGCTTCTTTTCGATGTAATTTCGTTTGAACAAAGTTTCGATGATATTGGCACGTGTCGAAGGCCTTCCAATTCCATTGTTTTTCAATAATTCACGCAATTCTTCATCTTCCACTTGTTTTCCTGCCGTTTCCATTGCCCGAAGCAAAGTCGCTTCGGTATAAGGTTTGGGTGGCGTGGTTTTGCCTTGATGAACAAAAGGTTCGTGCGGACCTGATTCGCCCGCCACAAATTCAGGAATGGTTTGTTCCTCGTCTTTATTGGTTTCCGAATCGTCTTTTTTGTCCTTGGCATAAACTTCCCGCCAACCAGGTTCGAGAATCTGCTTTCCCGTTGCCCGGAAAGGAATCGTCCCGACTTGTCCTTCCACAACGGTATTGGAAATTTTACAGTCCGGATAAAAAACCGAAATAAACCTGCGCGCAATTAAATCATACACAAACTTTTCTTCCTTCATTAAATTCGAACTTGGAGGAATTTCCGTGGGAATAATCGCGTGGTGATCCGTCACTTTTGTATCGTCAAAAACCGATTTGGATTTCGGAATGGGTTTGCCCAAAAGCGGCGCAATTAAATCCTGATAAAACCGCATCGAAGCAAGAATTCCATGCATTTTTGGATGTAAATTTTCCGATAAATAAGTGGTATCGACACGCGGATAAGTCACGTGTTTTTTTTCGTACAAACTCTGAACGTATTTCAAGGTGTTTTCTGCCGAATAACCGTATTTTTTATTGGCTTCCACCTGCAAAGCCGTTAAGTCAAACAACCTTGGATTCTTTTCTTTTCCTTCTTTGATTTCAAATGAAATAATTTCAAAAGGATGTTGTTTCAAATATTTCAAACCTTTTTCGGCACGTTCTTGAGAAGTCAATCGGTCAATGGTAGCGTTGAAAATAACTTCCTTGTATTTGGTTTTAAGTTCCCAATAATCAGCCGATTGGAATGCGTTTATTTCCTTTTGACGTTGCACGATCATCGCCAAAGTCGGCGTTTGAACCCGACCGATGGAAAGAACTGCTTTTCCGCCACCAAATTTTTTGGTAAATAATCGCGTGGCATTAATCCCCAAAAGCCAGTCGCCAATCGCACGTGCATTTCCCGCCAGATACAAATTATGATAAGCTTCGGCCTCTTTTAAATTCGCAAATCCTTCTTTGATCGCATCTTCCGTCAGCGAAGAAATCCAAAGGCGTTTCATCGGTTTTTCACATCTTGCTTTTTGCAAAACCCAACGCTGAATTACCTCTCCTTCTTGTCCTGCATCCCCGCAATTGATGACTTCATCGCATTGCTGCACCAGTTTTTCAATTACCTCAAACTGCTTTTCTACACCTTTGTTGGGAATGAGTTTGATGCCGAATTTCCTTGGAATGATGGGAAGGTTTCGCAAATCCCAATACTTTAAATTCGGATTGTAATCGTGGGGTTCTTTGAGCGTGCAAAGATGCCCGAAAGTCCAGGTCACGCAATACCCATTTCCTTCCATATATCCGTTCCTGGCGGTTGTCGCACCCAGAACTTTGGCAATATCTCTCGCTACACTTGGCTTTTCGGCAATACAAAGAATCATTTATGCAAATTGTTCAAGAAAGGCAAAAATCCGTAATTTTTTTGAGATTAAATTCCGAATGAAAGTTTTGATTGATTGAATTTTTTCCTGAAGAGGTTCAGATTATTTCACCACATCAATATCGGGAAGCGAACTCAAATCTTCTTCAATCTTTTCATAATTCAGATAAATCCTTTCGTCGTCCAACAAATCAAAAGGACTGTAAATCACGATTAAATCCTGAGTTTCTTCATTGACAAGCAAAAAGAAATCGAGTAAATCTTCGTTTCCATCGGCTTCGTTTTTAATTAAAAATTCTTTTAATTTCCCATCGGAAATCGTGTTTTTCAGCGAATTTTCATCGACGGGTTTGGTACTTCCCAAATAATAAATTTCTTCAAATTTTTTGAGAAAATTTTTGTCGGTCAAACTTTCCAAAGAATCGAGCCAAGCATTCATATTTTATTTATTTTTTAATCTTCATTTTTATCAAAAACCGCATCCAAACTGAATTTCCCGGGACCTTCAAAAATCAGAAGGAAGCTCCCGAAAAGCATCGCCAGCGCGGGCGTCATTTGTTCCAAACTTAAGTGAATATCCACAACAAAAAAAGCAACCAGAAAATTAATCATCATCAAAAATGCCACAAATCTTGTTTGAAGACCCAAAATGATCAATAATCCGCAAATCAATTGCGCATAAACCGAAAGTGGTGCAGCCAAAGTCGGATAAGGAACATTGTAACTTGACAGAAACTGAGCGAATTCGGCCATTTTCTCTGAATTTACCACATTGTCCCAAACACCGATAAAAATTCTTCCACCCATAAAAATCCGGAACAAGAGCAAACCAAAACCTGTAAATGTTTTCATAAGAATTATGATTGATAGAACTAATTTAATTAAAAACAGTCAATTAAACACAAAGTAAAATTTCAATTTCTCATCAATTTAACTTCAAATAAATTCACCCGAACCAAAAATTCCATCCAAAGTTTTCCCTTATATTTGTATCTGACAACACACAAATGAACTATCTTTCAGCAAACAATCTTTCCAAATCCTATGGGGTCAGGACGCTGTTCAGCAACGTCAGTTTTCACGTAAACGAAGGCGACCAAATAGCACTTGTAGCCAAAAACGGAAGTGGAAAATCAACGCTTTTGAAAATTCTAGCCGGAAAAGAAACTTCGGATACGGGCGAAATTTTATTCAACAAAGACGTGAAAGTTTTGCTTTTTGAACAATCTGATGATTTTGATGACCGTCAGATTGCCGGCGATTATATTTTTAATCATTCCAATACCATCCTCGACGTCATTCGAAAATACGAAGACCTGATGCAGAATAATCCTTCGGATCCGAAAATGATGGATTTGATGGAACAGATGAACCAGCTCGATGCTTGGAATGTGGAGTCGATCATTCAGGAAATTTTATCCAAACTGAAAATCGATTTCCTGAACCAGAAAATCGGACAACTTTCCGGTGGACAGCGCAAAAGAATTTCACTGGCTAAATTTCTAATTGATATAAGTCTGGAGTCCGGACATTTGCTTTTGATTTTGGACGAACCGACCAATCATCTCGATATTGAAATGGTCGAATGGCTCGAATTCTTCCTCAACAAAGAAAACAAAACAATGATGTTGGTGACGCACGATCGCTATTTTCTGGATGCGATTTGTACGAAAATCATCGAACTGGAAGGTGGACAAACCTATGTCCACAACGGAGATTATGAAACCTATGTGACGAATAAAGCCATCCGGATTGAAAACCAAACGGCCGAAATCGATAAAGCCAAAAATTTGTATCGAAAAGAGTTGGAATGGATGCGACGCCAACCCAAAGCACGAACGACCAAATCCAAAAGTCGCATCGGTGATTTTTACGAAACCAAAGACAAAGCGCATCAGAAAATCGATAAAAGCGAAGTCCAACTCGATATGCAGATGACGCGATTGGGAAAGAAAATCATCGAAATGAAAGAAGTTTCCAAACGATTTGGCGATAAAATTATTCTGGATAATTTTTCACATTTCTTTGGACGCGGCAATAAAATCGGGATCATCGGAAAAAACGGTGTCGGAAAAACTACTTTCTTGAAAATCATCGAAGGAGAAGAACCGATTGACTCGGGAATTATCGAAATCGGTGAAACTTTGAAAATCGGACATTTCAAACAAGATGGAATTAAATTCAAGGAAGATCTTCGTGCCATTGATTTTGTGAAAGAATTGGCGGAGTCATTCCCACTTTCCAATGGAAAACAAATTTCGGCCTCGCAGTTTATGGAAATGTTTCTTTTCAGTGCTGAACAGCAATACACGCCGATTGCAAAACTCAGCGGTGGCGAGAAAAAACGTTTGCAATTGCTGTCCGTGCTTTTTCAAAATCCGAATTTCCTCATTCTGGACGAACCAACCAATGACTTGGATTTGCCGACGCTGACGGTTTTGGAAAATTTCCTGAATGATTTTCAGGGTTGTCTGCTCATCGTCAGTCACGACCGATATTTTATGGACAAAGTGGTGGACGAAATGATGGTTTTTGAAGGCGAAGGTAAAATCAATTGGTTCATTGGGAATTATACCGAATATTTCCTTTTGCAAAAAGAATTGGAAGAACAGAAAAAAATTCAGGAGAGACCCAAAGAAAAAGTTCAGGAAGAAATTAAATCCAATGCCAGAAAATTAAGCTTCAAGGAGAAAAGAGAATTTGAGGAATTGGAAACCGAAATTCCAAAGCTTCAAAAATTAAAAGAAGAACTGACAAATCAACTTTCCGAACCCGATCTGGATTTCGAAATGATTCAGAAAGTCAGTCAGGAATTGGAAAAAATCATTGCGCAGATTGACGAAAAAGAAATGCGCTGGCTCGAACTTTCAATGCAAATGGACGAAGTATGAGCGGGATTGAGATCATCGGATACATCGGCGCTTTGTTCATTGGTCTCGTGATGGGACTGACCGGTAGCGGCGGCTCCATTCTCTCCATTCCTATTTTGGCTTACCTCTTTAGTTACGACGAAAAAACGGCAACGGCTTATTCGCTTTTCATCGTGGGAGTGACTGCTCTTTTTGGTGCTTCCCAATCTCTTTACAACCGATTGGTCAATTTCAAATCGGTTTGGATTTTCGGAATTCCGGCGATCATCGGCGTTTTGCTGGTGCGCAGAATTCTGATGCCGGTTTTGCCCGAAGTTCTGTTTCATATTTCCGACTTTGAATTCACACGGCGAATGCTCGTTTTTGGATTATTTGGAATGTTGATGCTTTTGGCGGCTTATACGATGCTTCATAAAACCAAAGTCAATTTATCGGAAATCGAAAACCAGAGTTTTCAGTTTCATCCTTTGATGCTTACCGAAGGATTTTTTCTGGGAATTTTTATGGGATTAATTGGTGCGGGAGGCGGGTTTTTGATTGTGCCGGCTTTGATGTTAATTGCCAAATTACCGATCAAAGAAGCCATCGGGACTTCATTGGTCATCGTTTGTCTGAATTGTCTGGTCGGATTTTTTCTCGGCGACTTTTTCTATATGGAAATCGACTGGAATTTCCTCTTTGTTTTCGTGGCGATTTCCTTTGTAGGAATTGTTCTCGGAGGGATTTTAACCAAACGTGTCAACAGCGAACGACTGAAAAAAGTATTTGCTTATTTCGTGATTTTAATGGCGGTTTTTATTTTCTTCATGGAGTTTTATCTGAATTCTTAAATCATTCATTGACTGAAATTTTGGAAGCTTAAATGAAAATTTTGTCTTTCATAACTCTAAACTTTTCTAAATCCCTATAAAACTGAAACTTATCAGTTCTGGATTTTAAACCAAAGCAATTCCGTAAATTTGAACTTCAAATAGTTTCAAAATGAAAATCGAACAAATTTATACCAAATGTCTAGCGCAGGCTACTTACTATATTGAAAGTGAGGGCGAAGCAGCTGTGATTGACCCTTTGCGCGAAACCGATCATTACTTGGAAATCGCTGAAAAAAACGGTGCGAAAATCAAATATATTTTTGAAACCCATTTTCATGCTGATTTTGTTTCAGGTCATTTGGATTTGGCGAAAAAATCCGGTGCAACCATCGTTTACGGACCGACTTCTGAAGCCGATTTTGATTTCCATCAAGGAAAAGATGGCGAAATTTTCAAAGTTGGGAAAATTTCATTCGAATTATTGCACACGCCCGGGCATACCATGGAGTCTTCTTGTTTTTTGCTTCGTGACGAAAACGGAAAAGAAGTGGCGCTGTTTTCCGGAGATACTTTGTTCATCGGTGATGTAGGTCGTCCCGATTTGGCACAACGCGTATTTTCAGACTTGACGCAGGATAAATTGGCGGGTCATATGTTTGACTCACTTCGAAATAAAATCATGCCGTTGGCAGACGATATCATCGTTTATCCGGGGCATGGTGCCGGTTCAGCTTGTGGGAAAAATATGAGCAAAGAAACTTCCGACACTTTGGGGAATCAGAAGAAAGTAAATTATGCACTTAATCCTGAGTTAACCAAAGAGGAATTTATCAAAGAACTCACCACCGGATTGACACCATCGCCGGCTTATTTTCCGAATAATGCCGTGATGAACCGAAAAGAATTTACTGGATTTAATGAAGTTTTGAAGAAGAACCTGAAACCACTTTCGGTAGATGAATTTGAAACTTTATCAAACGAATCTGACGTTTTGGTTTTGGATACGCGCCATCAAAATGATTTCGTAAAAGGATTTGTCCCGAATTCCTATTTCATCGGGGTACAAGGTGATTTTGCACCATGGGTGGGAACCGTAATTGAAGACATCAACCAGAAAATCATTTTTATTGCCGAACCGGGAAGAGAAGAAGAAGTGATCACAAGACTTTCAAGAATCGGTTACGACAATGTTTTGGGTTATTTGAACGGAAGTTTTGAGGCTTGGAAAAATGCCGGAAATCCGATCGATACCATGGAAAGCATTGACATAAATGAATTCGAAAATCAATATCAATCCAATCCCGAAATGGACATTCTCGACGTGCGTCGCGCGGGAGAATTTGAAAGCGAACACATCGTTTCGGCCAAAAACCTTCCGGTGGATTATATTCACAAAAACCTGCATGAAGCCGATGCCGATAAAACTTGGTTTGTGCATTGTGCAGGTGGATATCGTTCGGTGATTTTTGCTTCGATCGCCAAATCAAAAGGGTATAAAAATTTAATCAATGTGGAAGGCGGATTTGGAAAAATTAAAACATCCGAAGTTTTTCCGAAAACAGAATTCGTTTGTCCGACGACGATGCTTTGATGTAGTTGTATAATGTAAAATTGTATAAAGTATATTGTATAAACCTCCAAAAGAAATTTTGGAGGTTTTTTACTTCCTCTGAGTTCTTAAAAAAGCAACCGTCAACATCACGCCAATTGCCGCCATTCCCACACCGACCAAAACCGGGGTATCGTAAGCAAATCCCATCGTAATCGGAATTCCTCCGAAATAAGCACCCAGCGTATTTCCCATATTGAAACTCGCTTGTCCGGCCGACGCGGCAAAAGTTTCTGCGCCTTTGGCATCACGGATGAGCATCATCTGAATCGGTGAACCGGCCGAAAATGAAATCACACCCGTTATAAAGGCCATCACATAAGCCATCCATTCAATCTCCGCCGTGAAATGAACCGCGACAAGACAAATCGCCATCGAGGAAAAACAAATGATGGTCGCTTTGGTCGGATTGACCGCATCGGCCAATTTGCCGCCCAATAAATTCCCGATGACCATTCCCAATCCGACCAAAACCATAATGACAGGAACTCTGCCTTCGGGCAATCCCGAAACATTGGTAACCATCGGTGCAATGTAACTAATCCAAGCAAAGAGACCGCCCGTCCCGATGGAAATAATCGCAATCAAAAGCCAAGAACGTCCTTTTTTGAAATACTTAAGTTGTCCGAATAGATTTCGGTTGGAACTTTTTATGACCGGAAGCCATAGCCAAAGAGCCGCAAAGGTAACAAGTCCGAGAAATGCGATGATTCCGTAGGTAATTCGCCAGGAATAATGATGTCCTATGTAAGTTCCCAGCGGAACGCCAATCAAATTGGCAAGCGTCATTCCGGTAAACATGGTGGCAATTGCTTGGGCTTCTTTTCCTTTTTTGGCGAGATTGGTGGCGACCACAGAACCCACGCCGAAGAAAGCGCCGTGTGGTAATCCCGAAGCAAACCTTGAAACTTCCAAAAGAAAAAATCCGGGCGCAATGGCAAACAAAGCGTTGAAAACAAAAAAGACCAACATCAAAACCATCAAAACGGTTTTGGGCGGATATTTCCCTGAAAATAAAACCAAAGTTGGAGCGCCCACAACCACGCCCAAAGCATAAAGTGCAATAAGATGAGCTGCTTTTGGAATTTCAATTTCCAAGTCTTTTGCGATGTCGGGGAGAATTCCCATCATCGTAAATTCCGTCATTCCAATCGCCATTCCGCCAAAAGCAAGCGCTATCAATCCCTTATTCATTTGAATTTTTTGAAGTTGCAAATGTCCATCGTTTCGGGCATTCACAAAAGTTAAAACTTCAGTTTTTAATTATAATGCAATTGATTTTATTAATTTTAAGAAAACTGAACCAGCTTGTTGAACTTCTGCCTGTCGATTGACAGGTTAACCGTTCTTAATAAGTTCAATGAATAAATCTTAATGGTTCAATCAATTCTGAACTTCTTGTAATTCTTTGATCATATCACGGAATTTAGCAGCTTCGATAAAGTCCAGGTTTTTCGCTGCTTTTTCCATTTTTTTCTGAAGTTCGTCGATTTTTTTGGACAAATCCTCAGCCGAAAGACTTCCAAATTCCGCCCGTTCATCCGCCGCAATCGTGGAAATGGTTTTTCGTTCGTAAGGATTTAGCTCAAATCTTTCTGCAGAAGTATTGATGGCATTTATTTTCTTATTCAAAGGTTGCGGTGTCAAATTATTGTCCGCATTGTATTTCATTTGAATTTCACGTCGGCGTTCGGTTTCATCAATGGTCATTTGCATACTGTTTGTGATTTTGTCTGCATACATGATCACTCGTCCGTTGATATTTCGAGCCGCACGTCCCGAAGTTTGGGTAAGCGAACGATGGTTTCTTAAAAATCCTTCCTTGTCCGCATCCAAAATCGCTACCAACGAGACTTCCGGCAAATCCAGTCCTTCCCGCAAAAGGTTTACGCCGACCAAAACATCAAACAATCCGGCGCGTAAATCCTGCATGATTTGAACCCGCTCCAAAGTATCCACATCGGAATGAATGTACCTTGTTCGAACACCAAATTTCGTCAGGTATTTGGTCAATTCTTCCGCCATTCTTTTGGTTAAAGTCGTTACCAAAACTCTTTCGTCTTCTTCCGCACGTTTTTGAATTTCTTCCATCAAATCATCCATCTGGTTCAGGGACGGACGAACTTCAATGATGGGATCGAGCAGTCCGGTTGGACGAATGATTTGTTCGACTACCACGCCTTCCGATTTTTCCAGTTCATAATTCGCTGGCGTCGCCGAAACATAAATCACCTGATTTTGCATGGCTTCGAATTCTTCAAATTTCAGCGGACGATTGTCCATCGCAGCCGGCAATCGAAATCCGTATTCGACCAGATTTTCTTTACGACTCCGGTCTCCGCCGTACATCGCGTGAACCTGCGGAATGGTTACGTGTGATTCGTCGATTACCATCAGATAATCTTGTGGGAAATAATCCAGCAAACAGAAAGGACGCGTCCCGGGCAAACGACCGTCGAGGTAGCGGGAATAATTCTCAATCCCCGAACAATAGCCGAGTTCCTTCATCATTTCCACGTCAAATTCGGTTCTTTCCTGTAGCCTTTTTGCTTCCAGATGTTTTCCTATTTCTTGAAAATAGGAAACTTGTTTTCCCATGTCAATCTGAATGTTTTTGATTGCGCCGTTTAGCGTTTCGGGAGAAGTCACGAATAAATTGGCCGGATAAATATTGATTTTGTCCAAGGAATTGATTTTGCGTCCGCTCGCTGGATCAAATGTTTCGATTTCTTCGATTTCATCTCCAAAGAAATGAACCCGAATTCCTTGATCCGAATAAGCCGGAAAAATATCGGTCACATCACCACGAACACGGAAATTTCCACGTTGAAAATCTACTTCGGAACGCGAATAAAGCGAACTCACGAGTTTTTGTAAGAATTTCGTTCGGGAAATGGTTTCACCGGTTTGAATGGCGATGATGTTTTTATGAAATTCAGTCGGATTTCCTATCCCGTACAAACAGGAAACAGAAGCTACCACCAGCACATCGCGTCGACCCGAAAGGAGGGAAGAGGAAGTACTCAATCGCAGTTTTTCGATTTCTTCATTGATGGACAAATCCTTTTCTATGTACAATCCCGAGGAGGGAATATAGGCTTCCGGTTGATAATAATCGTAATAGGAAACGAAATATTCCACCGCATTTTCGGGGAAAAATTCTTTGAATTCCATATACAATTGAGCCGCCAAAGTTTTGTTGTGCGCCAAAACCAAAGTCGGCCGCTGGGTTTCTTCCACCACATTTGCAATCGTAAAGGTTTTTCCCGAGCCGGTCACACCCAAAAGCGTCTGGTATTTGTCTCCGGAAATAATTCCTTTGGACAAAGTTTCGATGGCTTTGGGCTGATCGCCGGTGGGTTGAAATTCCGAATGGATTTTGAATGGCATAATGGCTTGAAAATAAATGCAAAGTTACGCAAACCTGACAGGTTTTAAAAACCTGAAAAGTTTTAAGAGGTTATTTTGGTTTTATCAATTTTCGAGTAGAAATTAATTCTTTCTTGCCGTTTTCAACTAAGTATTTTTTAGTCCAGATACAATCTCGGTTGTTGTATTTATAAACGTATTGGGAGATTTTAGCATTGTCTAAATCGGGTTCATTTTTTTGAGAAATGGACTGGGTTTTTTCTTTTACTGACTTGGACTCAATAACATTATTACATTTATTATATTTTAAAAAGGATGTTGTTCTCTGTAGAAAACCATGACTTGTCAATTCTATTGAGACAATCTGATCTATTAGTTCAGTTTCATTATATGAATAGCTTATTGAAGGGAGAAATCCTTCTTTCCATTTAGAGACTAATTTTCCGTTTTTATTATAGCTGTAGTAAAAATCTTTATCATATTCTAATAAATCACCGAATGGATATTGATTATATAATTTGATAGTATCCTTCCTTAGATCCTTGATAATCATTTCTACATTGTTCTGCTTGTCATAAATGTAGGTTTCAGAATAAACTAAAGAATCTTTTATAAAGTTTTGAGTCTTGATTACCTTTCCATCTTCCAAGATATATACGCTTTTTGAATCTTTAAACTCAGGATTGACTTCAATCACTTTTGAATATTTTGACCAATTTGGATTATCTTCAAGAAGTTCTTGTGAATAGGATAAAATAGGGAAGATTAAAATATAAAGTATTAAACAATGAATTTTCATAATAATAACGTTCTCGGTTGAAATTCCGAATGGATTTTGAATTGCATAATGGCTTGAAAATAAATGCAAAGTTAAGAATTAGTTGGGAGTTGAAACCGGGTTTAACAAAGCTTTATCAGGAAGGAACTGTATAAAAAGAAGCCGTCTCAACCGAGGCGGTTTTTTTGTTCAATTTCAGCAAATAAAAGGTTGATAATTAGGATGTTAATGCAAAAATCACTATATTTAACCATCTAATTATCAGCACAATGAGTTATAGAATTAAAGAATATAATCAATCTCAAAACTGGTTATTTCCACCTTCCATAGAAGAGTTAATTCCATCGGATCATCCTGTAAGAATCGTCAATAATGTAGT
>JAAYKY010000048.1 GCA_012522185.1 Flavobacteriaceae bacterium
AATTCTATAGTTCATTTCGCTGACAATTAAGTAGTTAAATATAGTGAATTCTATATTAATCACCTAATAATCAATCCATTATTTATATAAAAAAACCGCCTCGGTTGTGAGACGGCTTCTTTATTTTAGAAGTATTTGAAACTTTGATTGTTCTTAATTTTTTTCACGCTTTCGTACATTAGTTTGATGGTATTTTCGACATCGTCTTTATGCACCATTTCAACTGTAGTATGCATATAACGCAAAGGCAAAGAAATCAAAGCCGATGGAACTCCGCCGTTGCTATAGGCAAAAGCATCTGTATCAGTTCCGGTCACTCGGCTACTCGCAGCTCTTTGAAAAGGAATCTTTTTCTTCTCAGCTGTTTCAAGGATTAATTCTCTCAAATTATTTTGAACCGCTGGCGCATAGGTCACAACGGGACCACCGCCACATTTCACTTCTCCATCTTTCATCTTATTCATTTTGGGCGTTGTAGTATCATGCGTCACATCGGTTACGATGGCTACATCCGGTTGAATGGTTTTCGTAATCATCTCTGCTCCACGTAGTCCGACTTCTTCCTGAACTGAATTTGTAAAATAAATTCCAAAATCAAATTTGTCTTTGTTTTCATGGATCAATCGAGCAACCTCTGCAATCATGAAACCACCTACCCGATTGTCCAATGCCCGACATACATAATAATTCTCGTTCAAAACCATGAATTCATCGGGATAAGTAATAACACATCCTACGTGTACTCCTAATTTTTCTACTTCTTCTCTCGAACTCACTCCACAATCTATCCAAATCGTATCGATTTTCGGCGTTTCGTCTTTGTCAGGAGTTCTTACGTGAACTGCCGGCCATCCAAAAACTCCTTTTACAATTCCCTTTTTGGTGTGAATATTCACCCGTTTAGACGGAGCAATCACTGCATCCGAACCTCCATTTCGAATTACATAAATCATTCCTTCGGGTGAAATATAATTTACATACCATGAAATTTCGTCTGCATGTGCTTCCAAAACTACTTTGTATTTAGCATCGGGGTTTAGAATCCCATAGGCCGTTCCATAATTATCTGAACGGATTTCATCTACATAAGGCTCAATGTATTTAATCCATTCTTTTTGACCTTCTGCTTCATGACCTGTTGGAGATGTTGTGTTCAGATATTTTTCAAGAAACTTCAAAGATTTCTTATTTATCAATTCAGTTTTTGGCATAATCCTTATTTTTACACAAATGTAATGATTTAGGAACAATTTTTGCTAAGGCAGGTGTATGTATGGGAAACTACTAATACTGATTCTTGTTTTTTTGGGAACTACTTTGTTTGGACAAGAAGAGAAAAACGAAACACAGCAGCAAGAAATTGCAGAAATGAATTCTGTTACTCCTGAGGAACTTGCTATTTTCGACACCATTGAATTGGACAATGCCGAATTGATGTATCTACATTTAGAAACGGAATTGGAGAAGAAATATTATATCTGGCTCAGAAAACGTGTACGTGATGTTTGGCCTTATGTAAAAGTAGCAGTAGATGAATACAATTCCATACAAGACACCTCTCAATACTTCACAAACAATCGCGAGCGAAAAAAATACATCAAGAACCGACAGAAAGCTTTGGCCGATGAATTTGAGGAAAAACTTCGGGATTTATCATTATCGAGAGGTCAAATTCTCATTAAACTCATTCATCGTGAGACCGGTAAAACTTCTTTTGACATCATAAAGGAATTACGTGGTGGCATGAATGCTTTTATTTGGAACTCTGCGGGAGGAGCTTTTGATTTGGATTTAAAAACAGAATTCAATCCTCATAAAACCCGGGAAGATTTATACATTGAAGTTATATTGGAAAAAGATTTCAGAACCGGGAGGTTGGAAAGAATCCGTGAATTTTATTAGGTTTAACTTTCTTTGATTTTGTTTCCAATTCAGTTCTCAAAGCTTTATATTTGCATTTCTTAATTTATTAAAACGTGCCTGAAGCTTCACTGAAAAAAATTGGTGTTTTAACTTCGGGAGGAGACTCTCCCGGAATGAACGCTGCCATAAGAGCCGTTGTAAGAGCCTGTGCCTATTATCAAATTAAATGTGTGGGAGTAAGAATGGGATATGAAGGCCTGATTCAGAATCAAATGTCCGAACTCGGTGCACGATCCGTAAAACACATCATCAACCGTGGAGGTACCTTTTTACAAACTGCTCGTTCCAAAGAATTCCGAACCAAGGAAGGACGTGAAAAAGCATTTAAAAACCTTCAGAACAATGGGATTGAAGGTTTGGTAGTAATTGGCGGTGACGGTTCTTTTACCGGTGCCACCGTTTTTCACGAAGAATTTGGACTTCCTTTCATCGGAATCCCCGGAACCATCGATAATGATATTTTTGGAACAGATTACACCATCGGATACGATACTGCGCTCAATACAGCCATTGAAGCCATCGACCGAATTCGGGATTCGGCCACTTCTCACAACCGTGTGTTTTTTGTAGAAGTTATGGGACGGGATGCCGGATTCATCGCATTGAGTAGTGGAATTGCTTCCGGAGCTCAGGATATTTTGATTCCTGAAGAAAACGATAGTCTGACAGAATTGTTTGAAACACTTCAGAAATCTGAACAATCGGGAAAAAATTCAAGTATCGTAGTGGTTGCAGAAGGCGAAGAATTGGGCAATGTTTTTGAACTTGCCAAGGCTACTGAGAAAAGATTTCCTGGTTACGATGTGAGAGTCACGGTTTTGGGCCATATACAAAGAGGAGGGAATCCGACTTGCATGGATCGCGTTCTCGCCAGCCGTCTGGGCGTTGCCGCAGTGGAAGCACTTATCGATGGGAAAACGGATTTAATGGCAGGACTACGTTCCAACCGGATTGTATTTACGCCCATTCAAGATGCCATTAAAAAACACAATGAAATAGATCAGGAATTAATAAAAATAGCTAAAATTTTAGCAGTATAATAACTTTAAAATCAAAAAAATGTCAACAATCAAAGTAGGAATTAACGGTTTTGGAAGAATTGGAAGCCTGGTATTCGGAGCCCTTCTTGAAAAAGAAAATGTAGAAGTGGTTGCCATCAATGACTTAATTGATGCAGAATACATGGCCTATATGATTAAATACGATTCGGTTCATGGAAGATTCAAAGGGGAAGTAAAAGCTGAAGGTAAAGATCTGGTTGTAAATGGAAAGAAAATCAGAATCTCAGCCGAAAGAGATCCGAACAATATCAATTGGAGCGAAGCAGGTGCTGAATACATCGTAGAATGTACCGGAAGGTTTTTAACCAAAGAAACAGCAATGGCACATATAAATGCGGGAGCCAAAAAGGTAATTTTGTCAGCTCCCTCCAAAGACGATACTCCTATGTTTGTAATGGGTGTAAATCACCATGAATTAACTCCTGATGTTCAGATTTTATCAAATGCATCTTGTACAACCAACTGTTTGGCGCCTTTAGCCAAAGTTGTGCATGATAATTTCGGGATCAAAGAAGGATTGATGACCACGGTTCATGCGACAACCGCAACTCAAAGAACAGTAGATGGCTCTTCTGTAAAAGATTGGAGAGGGGGGCGCTCTGCTTTATTGAACATTATCCCATCTTCTACCGGAGCCGCAAAAGCAGTTGGAAAAGTAATCCCTGAACTTAACGGTAAACTGACCGGTATGGCCTTCCGTGTTCCCAACGCTGACGTATCTGTGGTGGACTTGACGGTTCGCCTCGAAAAACCAACTACTTACGAAGAAATTTGCGCCGTTATGCAAAAAGCTTCCGAAGGAGAGTTGAAAGGAATTTTGGGTTATACAGAGGATATGGTTGTTTCCCAAGATTTCGTAGGCGATACCCGAACTTCAATTTTTGACAAAGAAGCCGGAATCATGCTGTCTCCTACTTTCGTTAAATTAGTATCTTGGTACGACAATGAAATGGGATATTCCCACAAATTAGCAGATATGTTGATTCACGCTGCAAAAATCTAATTACCAACTATATAATTTAGAAAACAGAAAGCTGCTTGGTAAAAAAGCAGCTTTTTTTATGAAATTAATCATACTTTAAGAAAAATTTATATCTTTGTTCTTAATAAACTTTAAAAACAATCTGCTTATAGGTAAATATTCTATTCTTTTTTAAACATTTGAAGGACAAAGAAGATGAATATGGAATTAACTGATGATTCTAAATTAGTGGATTCATTCCTGAAAGGGGACGAATCTGCCTTAGCAGAACTAATCGAACGATACAAGAACAAAGTTTTTGGCTTTATATTTTCCAAAGTTTTAGACAAGAATATAGCTGAAGATATTTTCCAAGATACTTTTGTCAAAGTCATCCTTACACTGAAGGAAGGAAAGTATAGTGAGGAAGGTAAATTTTTACCGTGGATTATGAGAATTGCCCATAATCTGACCATTGATCATTTTCGATCAAAAGCGAGAATGCCTATTATAGGAGAAACTTTTGTCAATGAGGATTTCAGTATTTTTGATTTCTTGGCCGATCCAGAAGATTGCTCAGAAACCAAGATTATCAAAAGCCAAATCGATCACGACCTCCGTTCGATCATTGAATTTCTACCTGAAGATCAAAAAGAAGTACTAAATCTGCGAATTTTTAAAGGATTAAGCTTTAAGGAAATCGCAGAAGAAACAGATGTCAGTATCAACACGGCATTAGGAAGGATGCGGTATGCATTGATAAATATGCGAAAGTTAATAGATGAACACAATTTAACTTTAACAATAGTTTAACTTTATTGAACCTTTTATTTTCACAATAATCTTATTAAATTTTGCGTTAAGTATATAAATCTAAATTATTTATATATGAAGCAAAACTACTATTTTATCGGTGAACAATTATCACCAAAGCCCGAAACGGTTCAAAATATTTTAAATTTTTCAAAAACATTATCAGTAATTAGGAGTGGTATCTTGAAAAAGAATTTGGTTCTTTTCAAGAATTGAAAAAAAAAGGGGAAGATTTCAAAAAATCTTCCCCTTTTTTATAATTTTATCTAAAATATTATTTCTTTCTAAATAACCCTCCCAAAAGTTTACTCCCGATATTCATCACATCATCCATGGCGTTTCCATCTCCGTTTTGATCAAGCAATTTCTCAATTGTACTCATTTCTCTTTGATTGGTTTTAGCAGCTCCGCCCACCAGGCCACCCAACAAAGATGAAAGTCCTGAAGCGTCTAAGCCCTGTTCTTTCTTTTCTTTTCCAAGATAACCCATCACAATGGGTGCTACAATAGCAAGGATTTGAGAAATTTGACTGGCATTCAATCCAGAGGTTTTACCAATCGCATTCTCCACTTGACCTTGACGATTTCCCAAAACATGGCTTAAAATCCCCATGCCTTCTGATAAATTTCCTCCGGTTAAAAATCCACTAAGATTGTTGAGAATACTCCCGTCGTGGTCTTTATCCAAAGCATTTGCAATATTATTAGCATCTCCACTATTTGCGTTTTTATTTAGAGCAGTGATCAATAAGGGTACAGCTGCTGATATAGCAAGTTTAGCCTGATCACTCTCTATTCCCAGTCTATTCACAACGCCGTCAACCATCTGTTGCCCCATTGCTCCCTGTAGTAAATTTGAAATATCCATCCTTTTAAAAAAATATTTGGTTAAGAATCAAATATAACACAAAATCAATTATTGGAGATTAAGATTTGAAATTAATATTTTTGTAACTTCAAAAAAACTAATTTGATATGAGAAGATTTACCCAAATTCTAATTTTGCTTGCATTGGCAATCCTTTTGGTTCCCGTATTTCTCCCCAAAAAACTCACAGCTGAAATAGAAAAAGAACTCGAATTTCCGACTGGAATTATTTTTGAAGAATTTAATAATCTGAAAGAATATTCAGAATGGGATCCTTGGACATCGGCAGATTCCCTTATCACTCAGGAATTTTTCGCTCCCTATAGAGGTCAAGGCGCCGGATACAAATGGAGCTCCGTCCAATCCAAAGGAGATTTAACCATTCAGAGATCTGAAACCAATAAAAGCATTCATTATAATTTAAATGGATTAAAAATCGGGGAAAATGCCATAATGAAAGTCGAGTTTATTTCCGAAACTCCAAGCAAAACAAAAATAAAATGGCTCATAGAAAGCGATAATATAGGCTATTTTTCGCGGTACTTTAGTTATTTCACTTCCAAAAATCTAAACGAAAAAATGCAAAGAGGATTGGAAGTTCTCGAGTCCAACCTGACGAACTCTGCCCTGACTCCTGAACAAGCTGAATCTCTACTTCCAGGAGATGTCAAAAGAGAAATGTTTGAAGGCATGAAGCTCATTACTGTGATGAATGAAACTTCACTGGATGAGGACGAAATCCAAACGGCTACAGCGGAAACATTTGGATTACTTTTTAGTTATCTAACCGATTATTTAAAAATCGCTCCGAGTAAAATTGGCAAACCCATTTCATTTTATGAATTTAAAGACATTGCAGCAGGCAAAGCCCGATTTTATTGTGGTTACCCAATTACCGAATCAGTGCAATTGGGCGAAGGTATGGAACTCAAAGCTCTTCCCTCTGAAGAAACTTTAGTTTGCATTCACAAAGGAAGTTATGAGAAAATCCCTTTTACAATTGATTTGATGAAACAATACGCACACGAGCATAAAATCAAACTCTCGAATTCTTATTGGGAAGAATACCAAAACGACCCGGAATCCATTGAAAATGAAGATGATTTCTTAACAAAAATTTATATCCCCATTCAGAAATAACAATACCAAGTGTTCTTCGGAACACTTTTTTTTTGGCATTAAAAGACGTAAATTTGCGGCTTGATTTTGAGCGAAAGAATGAATGATTTCATAGAAGTTTACGGAGCCAGAGAACATAATCTCAAGGACATCGACGTAAAAATCCCAAGAGAAAAATTGGTAGTTATCACAGGTTTGAGCGGAAGTGGGAAATCTTCTCTCGCTTTTGATACCATTTATGCGGAGGGACAAAGACGATACATCGAAACCTTTTCGGCTTATGCCAGGCAATTCCTTGGTGGTTTGGAACGACCGGATGTTGATAAGATTGATGGACTTTCGCCTGTAATTGCCATTGAGCAAAAAACCACTTCCAAAAGTCCTCGCTCCACCGTTGGCACCATTACCGAAATTTATGATTTCCTCAGGTTATTATACGCCCGGGCATCTACTGCTTATTCCTATAATACCGGTGAAAAAATGGTCAGTTATACCGATGATCAGATCAAAGACCTCATCAAAGAAAAGTTTCGAGATGAAAAAATAGCCTTGCTTTCTCCTTTGGTTCGAATGAGAAAAGGGCATTATCGGGAACTGTTTACGCAATTGGCCAAAAAAGGATATATGGAAGTTCGAGTAAATGGAGAAATCCGGGAAATAACACCTGGAATGAAACTCGATCGCTACAAATCCCATGACATAGAACTTATAATCGATAAATTAAAATTAAACGACAAGATTTCTGATGAAAGACTTCTGAGTTCCATTGACACTGCCATGCAACAAGGAGACAATGTGATGATGGTTTTGGATTATGGGACCAATGAAGCTCGTTATTATAGCCGAAATCTGATGTGTCCTTCTACCGGAATTTCTTATCCGACTCCCGAGCCCAATACTTTTTCTTTTAATTCTCCCAAAGGCGCTTGTCCGAAATGCAATGGTTTAGGCGAACTAAAAGTTGTAGATATAGACAAAATTTTTCCCGATCCCAATCGGAATCTTAAAAGTGGAATGATCGCTCCGCTCGAGGAGTTAAAAAACACCGGACGAATTCGCAAACAAATCGAATCCATTTATGCCAAACATGGTGAATCAATTGATACACCTTATAAAAAATTAAAAAAAGAACTCATTCAGGATATCCTTTATGGACTGAGTGAATCGGTGGATGTTCAACTCAAATTCGCTGATGTTAGTAAAGTTTACAAAATTGACTTCGAAGGGCTTATGCCCTATTTAGAAGCACTAATGGAAGACAAGGAACACCCTTCTTCTTGGAGTGTAGCGAGAAAATTTTCTAAAAACGTAGTATGCAATGAATGTGGGGGCTACCGATTAAACAAAGAATCCCTTCATTTTAAAATCGACAATAAACCGATTGCAGAAGTTGCTCATTTTGATTTGCAATTTTTATTGAACTGGATTCATACCTTGGATAAAAAGTTAGACAAAAAGCAACAAATCATTGCCGAAGAAATTTTAAAAGAAATTCAAACCCGATTGAGCTTTTTGCTGGATGTCGGACTCAATTATCTCTCGCTTGATCGTCCTTCCAAATCCCTTTCCGGTGGTGAAGCACAGCGAATTCGCTTGGCAACTCAAATTGGTTCCCAACTCGTCAATGTTTTATACATTCTGGACGAACCATCGATTGGTTTGCATCAGCGCGACAATATTAAATTGATTGATTCTTTGAAAAAACTTCGTGACATCGGAAATTCGGTTTTGGTGGTAGAACACGATAAAGACATGATTTTGGAATCTGATTATGTAATTGACATAGGTCCAAAAGCAGGTCGCCGTGGCGGAAAAATCGTTTGGCAAGGCGAACCGAAAGATATTTCAAAAGCCCATACCCTCACTTCGGATTATTTAAATGGGGATTTAAAAATTGAAATTCCTGAAAAACGAAGAGAAGGCAACGGCAAGTCCATCAAGCTGAGTGGTGCGACCGGAAATAATTTAAAAAATGTCAATCTTGAAATTCCTTTGGGGAAATTGATAGTGGTAACGGGTGTTTCAGGAAGTGGAAAATCAACACTTATTACTGAAACGCTTTATCCGATTTTAAGCAAACATTTTTATCGGTCTGAACTTCAGCCCATGCCGTATAAAAAGATAGAAGGACTGGAAAATCTCGACAAAGTCATCGAAGTGGATCAGTCACCGATTGGGCGAACGCCCCGTTCCAATCCGGCAACTTATACCAATTTATTTTCGGATATCCGAAATCTTTTCACCCAATTGCCCGAAGCCAAAATTCGTGGATACAAACCCGGCCGTTTCTCTTTTAACGTGAAAGGTGGTCGCTGTGAAACTTGTCAGGGAGCAGGGTTGAAAGTCATCGAAATGAACTTCCTTCCCGACGTTTATGTTCCATGCGAAACCTGTAATGGCAAAAGATTTAACCGCGAAACCCTGGAAGTTCGCTACAAAGGAAAATCCATTGCCGACGTACTCGATATGACGGTCAATGAAGCCGTAGAATTCTTTGAGCCAATTCCTAAAATTTACCGAAGCGTCAAGACTTTACAGGATGTAGGATTGGGTTATATAACGCTCGGACAACAATCCACTACCCTTTCCGGTGGTGAAGCGCAGCGTGTAAAGCTCGCTTCGGAACTGAGCAAACGTCAAACTGGAAAAACCATTTACATTCTCGACGAACCCACTACCGGACTGCATTTTGAAGACATCCGAGTTTTGATGGAAGTTATCAATACCATTGTCAATCACGGCAATACAGTCATCATTATCGAACATAATCTAGACGTCATCAAACTGGCCGATCACATCATCGACATCGGTCCGGACGGAGGCGAAAAAGGCGGTAAAATAGTAGCACAAGGAACGCCCGAAGAAATCGTAAAAAACCCAAAAAGCATTACAGGCAAATTTTTGAAAGAGGAACTTTAAACAAACTCAATCCAACTTCCTTTTTCTTCGTCTTTTATTACCTGAAGTGCCACAGGCATTTTTTCCTTCAGCTCTTCTACGTGAGAAATAATTCCCACAATTCGGTTTTCCTTTTGGAGTTGTAACAAGGTTTCAAAAACAATGTTTACCGAATCCGAATCTTGGGTACCAAATCCCTCATCGATGAAAAAGAAGTTTTTATCTGAACGTATAAAATTCTGAACATTCTCTGCCAATGCAAGTGCCAAACTCAGTGAAACCTGAAAGGATTGCCCTCCAGAAAGCGTTTTAACACTTCGTGATCGACCTTCGTTCAAGTAATCCACAATTTCAAACTCCAGCTTTTCATTAACCTGCAAACTCAATTGATTTCGGGTCATCCGGTGAAAACGAATGTTTGCATTGTCACATAGCTGACGTAAATAAATGCCAGAAACATATTGCACAAACCCTTGCCTCATGAACAAATTCCTCAAAATTTCAAGGTTATCGGCACGCTTTAGAAGCTTTTCTTGTAAATCCAATAATTCGCGCTTTTCTTCAAAAGATTTCTGGAGTCGGTTGAACTCAGTTTCTGTCTGAATGCTTTTTTTATTGATCTCATCCAATTCCTTTGTTGAAGCCTCAAATTCATGTTTTTTAGCTTCAAAAACTTCATCATTGGGTTCAAAATGCTTTAATTTTTCATTTTGTTCTTCAATTTTATTCTGCAAAGTTTTATACGCCACTTCAAAATCTTCAATTTCTCGGCGAATATTTGCCGGATTTAAATTCAAATTCAAAATTTCATACACCTCATCGACTGAATTGAACTTATGCAAAACAATGTTTTCTGAAATTTGAACACTTTTAACTTTCAACTTTTCAACTGTTTCATTTATTTGAATTTGAATGGATTGCGCTTTAGTTATAGCCGTTGCTATTTCAATTTTTAAATCCTGAAGATCTTTTTCGGCCGATCGGTACTCCTTTTCAATTCTTTGATTTTCAAGTTTTATTTTCTGATGAAATTCATTCAATTTCGAACCATCAAATTCAGTGAATTCTTCCGGTTCTAATTGCTTCAAATGGGATTTTTGAGAATTGTATTCAGCCCCCAACCTAACTTCTTCATTCTCGAGTTTATTGAGTTCTCTTTCATAAGTTTCCAGCTGATTTTCAAGCGTATTTAACTTCAATTCAAGGGCTTCAAGCTCTTTTTCTTTTTCTTTTATTTTTCTTTCAGTTTCCACTGAAATTTTACGTTTCTCTTCAAATAATTCAATGTTTTCCGGATCAAATTCATTCCAGATGAAACTGGATTTATGTTCCAAAATTTGTTTATTTAAATCCTCATTTTCAGTAAGTTCTTGAGAAATCTGATCTTGATAAATCTTTCGGGTATTTAAAATTCTATCAATTTGATTTTCCTTATCAGTCAATTGCTTTAGATTTTCTTCAATCGCTTTCAATTCTGACTTAATCCTTTCAAATTCCGCCGAAATATCTTCGCCTTCATAAACTCTCGGATGCTCCATAGAACCACAAAGTAAACACGGCTGCCCATCAACTAAAGTATGCGCAAATTCACCCAATTTTTGCTGAACTTTCAATTGTGCTTCCCTTTCATGAATTTGGGTTTTAAGCGCCTCAGAATTATTCCTTTCCAACTCAATATCAGACAAATAAGTTTCTGGTTTTATTTTCAAAGTTTTCAATTCCGCATCCAAAGATTTGATTTTCTCCTGAAATTCTTGCAAAGCTTTTTGCTTTTTATTTGAATCAATTTGAAGACTTTCTTTTTTCTGATACCAAGCCGAAATATTCATCAAAAACTCCGCATCCATTCGGGATTTTTTAAAATCTTCGATGGATTTTTTAATCATGTTTTGACTTTCTTTCAGTTTATTTTCTTCTTTCTTTTTTTGTTCAACTACTTTTTTTCCTTTTGCTAATCGACTTTTTGCATTGGAAATATTTGCCTCTAAATCTTTTAGTTTAATCAGAATTCCAAAGTCATTTTCTTTCTCTTTTCGTTTTTCTAAATTTTCGAATTCTGGACTTAATTCACGAATTTTAACTTCGGTTTCTTTCTGTTTAACTTCTAATTCATCCGATTTTTTCCGAGCCATTGCCAAATCTTCCGACTTCCTATGAATTTCATTTTCATAGGTTTCTTTATCTTTCAACAAATTAGAGAATGCTTGATGCGTCTCTTCGTATTTTTTTAACTGAAGTTTTTTCGATTCAATCCTTTCTTTCTGCTTTTTAAATAATTCCAATCTTTCGAGATTTTTCTGAAGCGACTTAAACTCTTCTCTCAATACCTGAATTTGCTTAAAATCTTCCGCTAATTTCTCATGTTTTTCTTTGGTAATTCTGAGTATTTCTAGTTCTTCTTTTAGCTTTTTATCTAATTCTTCCAAGTTTTCTGCTGAAACTTCTTCAAATCCGCTCAGTTTTCCCAAAAGCAAATCCAATTCTGTTTTGTTTTTGTCGCTTAAATTTTTGGTTCTAAAAGCCAAATCGAACTTATGAAGTTTAAAAATTTCCATCAACATTGTCGTTCTTTCTGTAGGCTTTAACTCCAAGAATTCTTTGAACTGACCTTGCGGAATGATGATGGAACGTTTGAAGTTATCGTAGGTCAATCCCAAAAGAATTTCTGCATTTGTGTGGTCCAATGGCTTCCATTCTTCTGCTGATTTTTCATAAAACACAGTCGAACTTGACTTTACATCTTCAAACTTTTTGGAATTTCTTCGAAATTCACGACTGATTCGAAAGATTTTATTTTCATGATTGAGAAAATCAAATTCGATATAAGCCCGATTGGACTTGAGGTTCATCATGTTGTAGGCTCGGCTGTCTCGGGCATTTAATCGTTCTGTCTCTCCATACAAAGCAAAAGAAATAGCTTCCAAAATGGAGGATTTCCCACTGCCAACTGCTCCAAAAATCCCAAATAATCCGGCATCGGTCAAACGGGTAAAATCGATGGTTTGAGGTTTTTGATACGAATAAATTCCTTCGATCGTAAGTTTAATGGGTATCATTTTCAGAAAGGATTTCGTTAAATAATTCTAAGATTTCTTGGTTCGGTTCCTGATTATGTTTTGATTTGAAATAATCTTTAAATAAAAGACGTACATCGAGTGATAAATCAATTTCCTTGACTTCGGCATCGGTTTCCATTTCTTTGCTCAATTTCGGAATTAAATGAACTATTCCCGGATGTGCTTGGTAGATTTTTCTTCTTTCTTCTGCGGTCATAAACTCAACAGTTTCCAAGGTCAATTCTACCAATGAATTTTGGTTTTTCTCTAACCAATTTACTGCTTCATCAACCTCCGTAAAGGTTTTTCGAAGGAGTTCTTTTCCTTCTTTCAGCGAGATTTTCTCCATAGTCACTTTTCGGCCGGGTTCGGCTTCAATCAGAACCACATATTTTTGCTGTCCGGCTTCTGAAAAACTGTAGGCCAAAGGCGATGATGCATAAACCACAGGTTTTTCTTCCGAACCCATATTCCGACAAGCGTGCAAATGCCCCAATGCGGTGTATTGAATTTGATGTGGTATGATTTCCGAATAAATCAGGTCTGCATTTCCTATTTTTATGGGCTTTTCACCCTCGGGTTCTTCGGGGATTTTACCCCCTTTTTTCATGATAAAAAGATGTGCCGTCAAGAGATTTACACCTTGTTCATCACAAAATTCATTGGCAATTTTCTTCCAGTTTTCTTTTAAAATCTCATTCAATCGGATTTCTTTATTTTCCGCTCCCAGATATTCTTTCAGCCGAATTTCATTGGCATAAGGTGTATGCAGAATTCGAACTGGATAATTATATTTATTTAAATTAATTTCCAAAAATCCTGGAGAAGATTTTTTCACTTCAAAACCAGGCAAAGAAAAAAGGTTTATTTGTGCATTTGGATATCCGATCATAATGATGCCACATTCACGTGCCAGCGGGTCGGGTGCGTCGATTCGATCGGGTGAGTCATGATTTCCGGCAATGGCAATGACAGGACGTTCGCCATTTTTAGCGAGTCTTTTGAGAGTTTTGTATAGAAGTTCTATCGCTTCTGTGGACGGATTAAAAACATCAAATAAATCACCGGCTACGATTACCAAATCCACGTTTTCTCTGTCGGCGATTTCACAGATTTCACTCATTACTTTTTTTTGTTCTTCCATTCGGGAAAAGCTGTCCAGTCGTTTTCCCAAATGCCAGTCGGCAGTATGCAGTATTTTCATACGGGCTAATTTCGGGAATTATTTGAGAATTTCCATTGCTGAAATTTTCTAAGATTTTATTAATGCACTCGCGTATCAAATTAATTCCACTCAAAAAATTTGACGTAATTTTGCCAAAAACAAAGACTTTGCAATCAAACTTCGTAGATTACATCAAAATATTTTGTAAAAGTGGTCATGGTGGTGCCGGTTCGGCGCATCTACACCGTGAAAAATACATCGACAAAGGCGGTCCCGATGGAGGTGATGGTGGACGTGGTGGTCATATCATCATGAAAGGCAATAACAATCAATGGACGCTTTTGCCTCTTCGCTATACCCGGCATTTGAAAGCAGAAAATGGCGGAAACGGCGGTTCTTCCCGTTCTACCGGTGCCGATGGAAAAGACATTATCATCGAAGTGCCGATTGGGACGATTGCAAAAGATGAGGAAGGCAACTTTCTGGGCGAAATTACCGAAAACGATCAGGAAGTGATTTTACTTCGGGGTGGAAAAGGTGGATTGGGAAATTGGCATTTCCGTTCGGCTACACGCCAAACACCTCGCTATGCTCAACCTGGATTGCCAGGCGAAGAAATGCCTGTGATATTGGAGCTGAAAATTCTGGCCGATGTCGGTTTGGTTGGATTTCCAAATGCTGGAAAATCCACTTTACTCTCGGTGGTTTCCGCTGCCAAACCCAAAATCGGAGATTATGCCTTTACTACATTGACCCCCAATCTGGGAATTGTCAATTACCGAAATCATCAGTCTTTTGTGATGGCCGATATCCCCGGAATCATCGAGGGCGCTGCCGAAGGAAAAGGTTTGGGACACCGGTTTTTGCGCCATATCGAAAGGAATTCGGTTCTATTGTTTCTCATTCCGGCAGATGCGGCAGATCATGCGAAAGAATATGAAATTCTGATAAATGAACTGAAAAAGTTCAATCCCGAGTTGCTCGATAAACGTCGGATTTTGGCCATTTCCAAAAGTGATATGCTGGACGATGAACTGAAAGCAGCGATTTCGGAACTCCTACCAAAAGATATTCCCCATTTGTATATTTCGGCAGTTGCCCAACAAGGTTTGCAGGAGCTGAAAGATTTACTTTGGAAGGAAATAAATTCGTAATTCGAAGTTCGTAATTCGAAGTTCGTTTCGTTTAAAACTGAACAACTACTTAAAATTCAAATTAAAAGAAAATAGCCTTGTCAAGGTTATTTTCGAAGTGAAGATTAACCTTGACAAGGTTCCTAAATGTCAGTCAAAGATTGCAGCATTTGGTTACTGAGGTTCTCGAAGTGACCATCTAATTTTTCGGCAAGAAAACCTCTGCCATCATGCAACGTGCACTCCCACCGCCTAAAGTTTCAATGGTATTGATGTCCACCGTAATAATCGGATTGTATTTTTCAATGGCTTCGATTTGGTATTTCGTAAGGGAATCAAAAGCCGTTTGCGACATCACCAAATATTTTGATGTGCCCATTCCTCCTACTTGCAACATATTTCCGGCAAATTTGTGCATCTGTTCTTCGGTGATATCTATGATTTCTTTTCCGGTTTCCACCAGCGTATCGGCCACAAATTTCTTCTCAGCTTTATCATCAATGGAATCTAGGCAGATGACCGCATATTCGTCTGCCACGCACATCATCACATTGGTATGGTAAATCTGCATTCTTTCACCATTCACTGTTTGATTGGCTTCAAAAAGTATAGGTGTGTATTCAAAATCTTCGCAAAACTCAAGAAATAATTCTTCGTCGGTTCTTGGTGAAACCGCTGCATAGGCGATTTTATGTTCACGGTCGAGGATGATGCTTCCGGTTCCTTCCAAAAAGATTTCATCTGACTCGGCATCGGTATAATCCATGATTTCTTCGGCTTCGAAACCTTTTTCGGCTAATAAATCCAAAACATCGTCTTCCCTCCTTTCCTGACGGCGATTTTGTGCAAACATCGGATAAAGCGCAATCATTTTATTTTCATGAAACGAAATCCAGTTGTTGGGAAAAATGGAATCCGGCGTATGCGGATCGGGTGTATCCTGAAGAACAATGACGTTCACGCCATGTTCACGCAGTTTGGAAACCATATTTTGGAATTCGCTCAATGCTTTTTCCTGAATGGTTTCAGCCGTTTCTTCCGATTTATTCTGGAAATAATTGTTAACGGCCGTTTCTTCATTGAACCGGAAATCTACCGGTTCGATCATTAATATTGTGTTTGTGTATTGTTTCATAATTTTGATGGGTGTTGGGTGATGGATGATATATGTTTTGAACTAGATATTTATTTTAGACTAAAGGCATTAGCAATAAGCAAAATTAAATTTTCAGTTTTTAGATTTTATCATTTCTATATAATTATTCAGCTTTGGTTGAAATATCCAAATTCCTACTATGTAATAAGCAATTAGAATAAAATTTACAAAGGCCCCAGAAGTATTGATTTGATTTGATTTCTCAAATTTTGTGTAGCTTTTTGCACACATAATCATTAAAATCAATGAACAAAGCATCGCTAAAAAATGGAATGGTAATATGATGCTAAAAATTGAATTAGCGTCGTTTGAAAATAAAATATTTATCATAAACAAAATGAATATAAAAACATAAAATAAAGGATAGAAAGTGGAAAAATACAATAAGAATTCTTTCCATTTGTTTCTTTTATTATTTTGCTTTATATCAAGTTGATAAACTATTGAAAACATCCATAAATAAAATGGCAAACCCAATAACATACAGAGTAAAAATATTTTGATTGGTTTTTGTTCAAGAAACCATTTAGAATACTTTTCAATCAGTTTTTCCATATTCTTTACTCTCTAATTAAAGGCAAAGTTGAACATCTCAAAAGTCCGCCCATTCGGGAAACGTTTCGGTAAGGAATTTCCTCTACGGTCATTCCCCAAACTTCTCGCATATGGTTGTTCAGTCTTGTGAAATTTTTCTCTGAAACCACTACCTCGGGCGAAATTGAAAAAACATTTGGACACATCCAATACATTTCTTCTTGGGTTACTTCGAAAACATTGTCACGCCCGAAAAGTGAAATCAGGATATCATAATGCATGGGATTTAAAAATCCGTCTTTGTAAATAATCGCTTTGTTGTGTCCGACAGGCTGGAAAGTACAATCCAAATGAAGAATTCCTTTGTAAGGGTCAAAATCATCTTTCAGAAGTTCCATATCGATTACCCATTTATTGGGAAATAAATCTTTGAAAAACTGAACCGCTTCAAAATTGGTTCGCGCCGTTTTATAATTTTTATAATCGGTTTGTTTGTAGCATCCCACAAACATAAATTCGTTCCACAAAATCACATCGCCACCTTCTACATGTACATTTTCCGGTACATGCACCACTTTGTCTTTGGCGATAGAACTTATGATACGTTCGTAAGCTTCTTGTTCATCGGCACGGTCAGGAATGATGTTGGCAATGATGAATTTATCGTCGATGGCCATTCCCACGTCGCGTGCAAAGACTTGGTTACAATCCTCCAGAACCCATGGGCGAAATACCTGAACCCCGTGTTTTTTCAGGACTTTTTCAAATTGGCTCATCTCATAAATTACATCTTCCTGTTTGGGGTATTGGTTCAGCTTAACGCTTTCGTAGGATTTTGAGTCATAAGTTTCTTCCAAAGTCGGCGCGGGTCCCATGGAATCTGCAATTCCCAAGACAACTGCTTCCAGTTTGGAAGTTTCATTCTGAACATTTAGAATCATAATATCTATATTTAAACCAAATAGAGACAGAATAATCTGCCTCTATCATCGGAATATTTCTCATTTTATTTATTTCTCGATTCCGAGAACTTTCAAACCGTTCACGGTTGCAATATTGGCTAGTTCCTCTACATCGTAGAAGTGGCAAGCTTCGAGCATCACCCGAAGTTCTGTCCACAAATCACCGTCGGAGAAAGGTTTGTAAATATCGTTGATGTTATCGGTACCGAAAGCCACACAAATTCCGGCTGGAACCATTTCATCCACCGGTGTCATTGAGTTATGGCTCGGCGCCAATCTTTCGGTTCGGTTGTGGTCAATCCAAGCCGTAGGACAAGAAATGATGTGCATATCGGCTTCTTTGATCAAATCATACAATTCCATGCGGTATTTTTTAGGATGGGCTGCCACGGAAATCGAGTGAACTGCCGTTACTTTTCCTTGCATTCCATGTTCGATGGTTTTGCGTGCCAATTGTTCGGTTTCTTTTTCTTCGTCTGTATTGAACTGATCCACGTGTACGTGAACTAGTTTTCCTTTTTCCTTAGCGGTACTTAGGAGAATGTCCAGATGTTCGTCTTCGCGTCCAAAATCTTTGGCAGGAAGTCCACCGATGATATCCACAAAATCCACTGATAAATCAAACCACTGACGGGCAACCGGATCGATAACTCCTTTCAGAACTTGGTTTGCGAAACGGATTTCGATATCTTTTCCATAATTATCTTTCAATCGTTGAGCTGCAATCATACTACGATCTTCAATCACATCGTCCACATCGATAAAGGTTCCCACGGCTTGAGCTCCTTGTTCTAGGAAGTGATTGATTGCTCGTTCCATACGTGCATAAATATCATCAACACTTGAATTTCTTTTCATATCGTCCACCAAGTGCCATTTTTCTTTTAGATAGGAATTGGTATAGGAAAAAGTTTCTTGGGTGAGTGAATACGCACGATCCAAATGTGCGTGGGTATTGACCCATCCTCCTTTTTCTTTGATTTTTTCAAGTACGATTTCTTTGGGGCTCATATTGTTTTGCATAATTCGGAATTTCCGCAAAATTAAGGAATTTAACGGCAGGATAAAAACTGTAACCCGATTTTTCAACAGGAATTTAAAATGATTTTTATCTTTGTGCGAACTAAATTATAAAAATGGATTCAAATACTTTGTGGACCGTAATCATCGCTTTGTTACCCGGAATTTTAGTCGCGGCAATTTCTTATGGTTTAATTGATAAATTCTTGAAAAGCGAAAGCTTGAGACGAGAAATCGAAGTTCGAAAAATAAATAATTCAGAAATCATTCCCCAACGTCTTTCGGCATATGAGCGCATGGCTTTGTTTCTGGAAAGAATTAAACCCACAAGTCTTACGCGTCGTTTCAGTCCGCAATCTACGGCTAAGAATTATGAAGGAATTCTGATTCAGGCGGTTCAAAGTGAATGGGAACATAATTTGAGCCAACAGATTTATGTGAATCCCGATAGTTGGAAATTGATTTATTCGGCTAAAAATGCCACTCAAAATTTCATTCGTCAATGCATGGAAGATTTGGGTGAGGATGCTACGGCTTCACAACTTCAGGAATACATCATTACGAAATCCATTTCAGAAAACGCGCCTTCCAATGATGCCTTGCTCAAACTTCAAGTTGATATTCAGGGGAATTTATAAGTTTCCCTTTGGTTTTAATCAATTTGATGGAAGTCGAAAGCTTTCAATGATTCGGCTCTTCCTTTTCATTTCATCCCATCAAAAAATATTATCTTTGCAATCCCAAAATAATTAGAAAATGTTTCAGAGTTTACAGGATAAATTAGACAAAGCACTACATACGCTCAAAGGTAAAGGTCAAATTACCGAAATCAACGTAGCAGAAACCATCAAAGAAGTGCGTCGCGCTTTGGTTGATGCCGACGTGAGTTACAAAGTAGCCAAGGATTTTACCGATAAAGTAAAAGAAAAAGCACTTGGGCAAAATGTATTGACTTCGCTGAATCCCAATCAATTGATGGTAAAAATCGTTCACGACGAATTGGCAAAATTGATGGGTGGCGAAAGTTCTGAATTAAATATTTCTGAAAATCCTACGATAATTCTGATTGCCGGATTGCAAGGTTCGGGTAAAACGACTTTCTCCGGAAAGCTCGCCAATTACCTAAAAACCAAGAAAGGTAAAAATCCTATTTTGGTAGCGGGCGACGTTTATCGTCCGGCGGCGATTGATCAGCTGAAAGTTTTGGGAGAGCAGATCCATGTTCCGGTTTATGCCGAAGAAGAGAATAAAAATCCGGTTCAGATTGCACAAAATGCATTGCAAAAAGCCAAAGAAGGCCGACACAATGTAATCATCATTGACACCGCAGGACGTTTGGCGATTGATGAAGCAATGATGAACGAAATTCGTCAAGTACATCAAACTGTAAAGCCCACTGAAACTTTATTCGTCGTGGATTCAATGACCGGTCAGGATGCTGTGAATACGGCCAAAGCTTTCAACGATGTGTTGGATTACAACGGTGTCGTATTGACCAAATTGGACGGTGATACGCGAGGTGGAGCGGCTTTGACGATCCGAACGGTGGTGGATAAACCGATTAAATTTATTTCTACCGGTGAAAAAATGGAGGCTTTGGATATTTTCTATCCAGAACGTATGGCGGACCGTATTTTGGGGATGGGTGACGTGGTTTCTTTGGTGGAACGTGCGCAAGAACAATTTGACGAGGAAGAAGCCAAACGTTTACAAAAGAAAATCGCCAAAAATGCATTTGATTTTGAAGACTTTTTGAAGCAGATCCAGCAAATCAAACGCATGGGTAACATGAAAGATTTGATGGGTATGATTCCTGGTGCAGGAAAGGCTTTGAAAGATGTGGATATCGATGATGATGCCTTCAAAGGTGTGGAAGCCATCATCCATTCGATGACGCCGAAAGAGCGAAAAAATCCGAATATCATTGACGCAAGCCGTAAAAGGAGAATTGCATCTGGTTCAGGGACTTCGGTTCAGGAAGTAAACCAATTGCTGAAACAATTCTCTGAAATGGGCAAAATGATGAAGTTCATGCAATCGCCCGGCGGTCGTCAGATGATGCAAGCGATGGGTAAAAATATGCCGAAAGGATAATTTAATCCGAAGCGATTTCCAGCAACTTTTTAGTCGTATTCAGATTGCGAGCGGTTGCCGCTACTTTGAGTTTGGATTCAATCAAATTGGTCGTGAGTTTGGACTTGCCTGCTCCATTTGCGTAGTAAACAAATAGAATTTTGTCAGCCAGCGCCATTTGCTCGCCTTTCAATTCCATATTTTTCAATATATTCCAATTTTCTTCGGAGGGAATTTCATTCAGGAATACAAAATAATGCTGTTTGATATCGAGCGAGTTATCTCTCAGAAATGGACTCATTTCCAATGCCTTATGAATTTCATCGGGAATGAGAATTTGAATGTGAACGTCAAATCCGAAGGTATTTTCGATTGCTTTGCGAATTGATTTTTCAAGTTTTGGAATAGCTGTTTCATTCGTTTCAAAAACCAGATTTCCACTTTGAATATAAGTTCTGACGTTTTGAAATCCGAGGTTTTCAAACATCTTTTTCAGTTCGGCCATTTTGATGATTTTATGACCGCTCACATTAATTCCGCGAAGCAAAGCAATGTACGTATTCATCTAAGGTTTTTTTTGTAATCTTCCAAAGAGTCGGCAAGTGCTTGGTCAAAATCGGGATTTTGAGTTTGAGCAAAAGAGAAAGCTGAAAAACAAAGACTTATCATTAAAAGATTAAGAAATTTCATTGTATATAATTTGTTTCAAATTTAATTCATTTTATAATTCCTTAAATATTATTTAAGACTTAGTATATTTGTTTTTCCTAAGAGACAAAAGAATTATGGAATATTTAGAATTTGAGCAGCCGATAAAAGAATTGCAGGAACAATTGGAAAGTTGCAAGGTGGTGGGCGAAGAAAATGGTGTAGATGTAAAGCAGGCCTGTAAACAGATTGAAGTTGCGATTGAAGACTCCAAAAAGAAGATATATTCGAACTTAACGCCTTGGCAGAAAGTTCAACTTTCGCGGCATCCTTCCCGCCCCTATTCATTGGATTATATTTATCAGATTACTGATAATACTTTTTTGGAATTGCACGGCGACCGTAATTTTGGTGACGATAAGGCCATGGTCGGCGGAATGGGAAAAATCAATGGAATTCCGTTTATGATCATCGGTCAACAAAAAGGAAAAAACACCAAAGAAAGACAGTACAGACGTTTTGGAATGCCCAATCCGGAAGGATATAGAAAGGCATTGCGACTGATGAAACTGGCTGAAAAATTCAATATGCCGATCATTACTTTGATGGACACGCCGGGCGCTTATCCCGGACTGGAAGCGGAAGAGCGCGGACAAGGTGAAGCCATCGCCCGAAATATTTTCGAAATGATGAACCTGACGGTTCCGGTCATCAGCATTGTAATTGGCGAAGGGGCTTCGGGTGGTGCTCTGGGAATTGGCGTGGGAAACAAAGTTTTTATGATGGAAAACACTTGGTATTCAGTGATTTCCCCTGAAAACTGTTCGGCTATTTTGTGGCGTTCCTGGGATTATAAAGAACAAGTGGCAAGTCAGATGAAAATGACGCCCAACGATATGCTTGAACTGAAGATCATCGATGGAATTATCAAAGAACCATTGGGTGGCGCGCATTATGATCCGGCTACAGCCGCTGAAAACCTGAAAAATCAGATTTTGAAATCTTATGATGAATTATCCAAACTTCCCGGAGCTGAATTGAAAAAGCAGCGTCAGGACAAATTCATCGCAATGGGTGAATTTTCGGGATAGAACAAATCTCCTACTGTCCTGAAAAATGATACAGGATTAAACAAAAAGATATTAAACAGTACAGATATTGGTTTGTACTGTTTTTCTTTTTGTAATATTTTGATGGGTTAGAAGTTAGGGTGGTAATTTTCTCTCTATATCGGTCCGAATTTCGGAGGTAAATTTCCGTATTTTTAAGTTAAAATGAGGCCTGGATTTTAGCTGTTTTTGAGGCTGAAAAATCGATGCTTAAATTTCGCCGTTTTGGGGTATCGGCTTTTTGTGCAATATGGCGTTTTTGTCCTATTATGGCGTTTAAATGCATGTATGTCATGGTTTTTTGGGGTTTTCTGACTGGGAGTATACTGGGGGTTGACTGGGAGTATACTGGGAGTATCTATGGAGTATCTATGGAATAAG
>JAAYKY010000049.1 GCA_012522185.1 Flavobacteriaceae bacterium
AAAAACTGAAGATTTATACGGTTCGGTTTATCATCCCGAAAAAGAAGTAACCGTTACGGCCGGCGGTTCCGAAGCGATTTTCTCGGCGATTGCTTCCGTGATAAATCCGGGCGACGAAGTCATCATTTTTGAACCAGCTTATGATATTTATCGGCCTTCCATTGAATTGTTTGGTGGAATTCTGAAAGCCGTTCAGCTAAAATCTCCCGATTTTCAAATCGATTGGCAGGAAGTCCGAAATTTGATTTCCGATAAAACCAGAATGATCGTTCTCAACAATCCGAACAATCCCGCGACTTCGGTTTTGATGGAAAATGATTTCAGAGAATTAATTCAAATTGTTCAAAACACGGATATTCTGATTTTGAGTGATGAAGTGTATGAGCACATTGTTTTCGATGGAATTCAGCACCTCAGCATCAGTCAATTTCCTGAGTTGAAAGAAAGAAGTTTTCTGACGGCTTCCTTCGGGAAACTTTACCATATCACCGGTTGGAAAATCGGATATGTATTGGCGCCCGAGATTTTGACCAAAGAATTTCGTAAAGTGCATCAGTTCAATGCCTTTTGTGTGAATACGCCCATTCAGTATGCGATTGCAGAATTCCTGAAACGTAAAGAAGAATACCTGAGTTTGTCAGCTTTTTTTCAACAGAAGCGCGACTTTTTTATGGATGGATTAAGTCAGACGAAATTCAAGTTTTTAAAGCCCAAAGGCACTTATTTCCTTTTGGGTGATTATTCGGAGATTTCCAACGATAACGACGTCGAATTCTCTAAATTCTTGACGGAAAAATACAAAGTAACCGTGGTTCCGGTTTCGGCTTTTTATGAAAATTCGCCTGATCAGAAACTGGTTCGTTTTTGTTTCGCCAAAAAAGAGGAAACTTTGGAAAAAGCGATTGATTTACTTCGTCGAATTGAGGGTTAAATAGTTGATTTATAAGTTAGTGTGATAAATAACACCAATGATAAGCTCATTAGGTAGGCATAATCTAAAAACTTATAAAGCTTGAGTCTACTTACCTTAAGCAATCCAAAAAGCATTAATAAAAAGACAGTTAAAAAAATAATTGGAATTAAGTTGTCAGGCGAGTCCCATCTATAAATATAAGGGTGTGAGTATTTAAATAGTTCAGAAACATAGAAAATAATCAAGGGAATAATTGTCGAAAAACCCATGATGTTTCCAAATTTTTTCCTTTGTTTTAAACCTTTATATGCTAAAAATGAATAGATTGAAACCAATATTAGAGGAGTAAAGGTTGAAAAAAAGTACTTTAAATACCCAAAATCAATTATATAACTGTGCATGGTTACAGTGAAAAGAAATCCAAACAATAGTAGTGTAACTGAAACAATTGTCATTAAAAGAAATAACAACTTCAGAAGCTTCTCTATTTGATTGTTTCTAAACATTGAAAAGGAAGTGCATGATATCGCCGTCCTGTACAATGTAATTCTTTCCTTCCACGCCTAATTTTCCGGCTTCACGGCATTTTGCTTCCGAACCATAGGTGATGAAATCTTCGTATTTAATTACTTCCGCACGGATGAATCCTTTTTCAAAATCGGTGTGAATCACTCCGGCTGCTTGAGGTGCGGTAAAACCTTTCTTAATGGTCCAAGCGCGTACTTCTTTTACACCTGCTGTGAAGTAAGTTTGCAATTTTAATAAATCATAAGCCGAACGAATCAAACGGTTGACACCGGGTTCTTCCAAGCCCAATTCTTCCAAGAAAATTTGTCGTTCTTCATAGGTTTCCAATTCCATAATATCGGATTCGATTTGGGCAGCTAAAACCAAAACTTCGGCTTGTTCATTTTTAACGGCTTCTTTTACGGCATCCACATGTTCGTTTCCGTTTTTTACAGCGGCTTCGTCCACGTTGCAGAGATAAAGAACGGGTTTTAGTGTAATCGGATGAATTTCATTGAGGATTTCTTTTTCCTCGTCGGTCAAATCCATTTCGCGAAGGTTTTTACCTTGTTCCAAATGTTCTTTCGCAGCCGTCAATACTTCTAAAATGGCAATTTCTTTTTTATCACCTACTCTTGCCGCTTTTTTGGATTTTTCGATTCGTTTTTCAACCGTATCCAAATCTTTCAATTGCAACTCAGTATCGATGGTTTCTTTGTCGCGAACGGGATTGATGGAACCGTCCACATGGGTGATGTTGTCATTGTCAAAACAACGTAAAACATGGATAATCGCGTTACACTCGCGTATGTTGGCCAAGAATTGGTTCCCCAAACCTTCTCCTTTGCTTGCGCCTTTCACCAAACCGGCGATGTCCACAATTTCCACCACTGCAGGCAAAACCCGTTCGGGTTTTACCAATTCCTCCAATTTATAAAGTCGGGGATCTGGCACGGAAACCGTTCCTACATTGGGTTCGATGGTACAGAAAGGATAGTTGGCAGATTGCGCTTTTGCGTTCGATAAACAGTTAAAAAGCGTTGATTTTCCTACATTCGGTAAGCCGACAATTCCACATTTCATTTGTAATAGTTTTATTTGATTTTTATAAGTCAAATGGAACTCCTTTCGGTCGTTTCATTTGCTAAAGTTTTTTTGTTTAGAGACCAATTGGCAAGCCTTTCAGTCGTTTCATATTTCTGTAATTCGAAAAAAATTTCGTGCAAAGATAATTCTAATTGTCTGATTTGGAAATTTGAACTCACCAAGTTTGACAAAGTTATTTTCATTGCGCAAAAATATGGTCAAAGTTTTGGAGCGAAAATGGCAATGGTTTGGGGTGAAATTATTTAAAATTTACTCAGAAGGTGTTTTTTTATGTATTTCGAGAATCGTATTTCGAAATTAATCAAACCGTTAACTGATGAAAAGCATCTTCCAAACTTTTGTATTGGCCTTTGAATTCTTCAATGGGACCATCTGAAACAACTTCTCCCTTATTTAATAGAATGACACGTGAACACAAAGCTTCTACTTCTTGCATAATGTGAGTTGAAAGAATGACCGTTTTGCTCTTTCCAATTTCGCGAATAACTTCCCGGATTTCCAAAATTTGATTGGGGTCTAATCCATTGGTTGGTTCATCCAAAATTAAGATTTCGGGATTGGATAAAATGGCTTGAGCCAACCCGACGCGTTGTTTGAATCCTTTGGACAATTGTCCGATTTTCTTATGACTTTCGGGAGTTAATCCGACTTTTTCAATTACCTCTTCTATGCGTTCTTTCTTTTCCGTACGGATATCGGCTACGAATTTTAAATATTCGCGCACATACATTTCGTAGTACAAAGGATTGTTTTCAGGCAAAAACCCAATTCTTTTTTTGGTTTCGATGGGTTGGTTCAGAACTGAAAACTCATCGATTTTGATTTCGCCTGAATCGGGAAGGATGGCTCCGGTCACGCTTTTCATCAAGGTTGATTTTCCGGCACCATTGGGACCTAAAAGTCCGACGACTTCTCCTTTTTTTATGGAGAATGAGACGGAGTCCAATGCTTTTTGGTTGCCGTAGCTTTTGGTCAGAGATGAAATCAGAATGCCCATTTTTTGATTTTAGGTAACAAAAATAGGGAATATGTTTTACCTATTGTATGCTTAGATATCAGATTTTAAAGCCCACGGTTGAAACCGTGGGTTAGAAATATCTACCTGTCGGCAGACAGTTATCACTCTTTCGGAGTTTTTCTTTACAAAAAATTGAATTGGATTTCTGTGAGATTTGATATTATGAATTTGATATTAAGAGGAGAACCGCAGGTTCGGTAAAATAGTTGTGATTTCTGTGAGATTTGATATTAAGAGGAGAACCGCGGGTTCGGTAAAATAGTTGTGATTTCTGTGAGGGATGGAGACATTTGTTTGAGCTCTTTTTATTTGTTGCCTGAGGTTCTCGAAGGCAAGAAATAGAAAAGCGAGTGGCGAGAGCCCGACCTCGTTGCGGTAAAATTGTAAATTATTTTCGTTTTTTGAATGGCAACGGGGGCACAGCCAAAAAAATAGCCATTATGGCAGTATTTGGGATTGGCATTTAATTTGTACTTTTGCCTCCCGATAATTTCTGAGAAATTTCGGATTCGTTTTTTGAAATTATGGGGCTGACTGGTTTTGACAGCAAGGTCAATGGATGAAGTAAGCATGTCGTGGAATGTTGTGTACCCACGTAAATCAGACACTTCACATTTTTAACTGGCAACAACAATTACGCTTTAGCTGCCTAATTGACTGAATTATAGTAAGTCTTGGCGCATCTCTACAAGGTAGGGAAGCTAAATGTCTCTCAAAGGCCTTTCCTTACGGCGTTTGATCAAGAGGCACAGAAATGTGAGGATAGGCAGAAGGGAGTTCCGGAATTCTGCCGAAATTTAAGGAACTAAGTTGCAGATAGGGTGTTTGTTTTCGGTCTGCAATCGAAAATCAATGACAAACTAAACATGTAGAAAGCTCATAGGTTGCTTGTTTGGACGCGGGTTCGAATCCCGCCAGCTCCACCTCTAGGGACAGGTCTAAAAAAGGAAGACTTGTCTCTTTATTTTTTTCTCTGCAACTTATTGTTATTCTGATAGGTAAGAGCGATGGCGGAATTTAGTCTCCGAGTTCGATGCTGTACACCGTCAAATTCAGATAGTAATTGTCGCTTATTTCTTTGGACAACATACCTGCGTTTATTTCCAAACCCTTTTGTTTGGGGAGCATACGCTGTGACTGTACTGCCGTCATGCTTAGCAGGGCAAGCACCACGGCAAAAATGTATCTCATCATTGTTCGTTCCTTTTGGGTTATTTAATCTTTAGGTGTATAACCTTTACCGATGAACACGGCAATGACAATATGAAGCAAGTCAAAACGGACGTTTTGCAGATTGTGGAAAGCGAAATGGAGCGGATTAAGAACGACCCCAATTTACAGCATTTGACACAGCAGGATTAGTTACAATCTAACATTGAGTGTTTTCATATTATAATATATTTCGTGTTATGTTTTTCTTTAAATTAGCACAAAACGCCTACGTATTTTTTGGTTAAGAATGTTCTCCGCCCGGTGCGGACGCCAAACTGTCACCAAACTTTGCATAGAGACTATAAAACAAAATGACCGTATTGAAAAATATAATCACCATCCAACATCCCGAATCAATTCATCATACTAATGGAATGATTGGTTCATGGACAGACTGGGAACTATCTGAAAAAGGAATTGAGCAAGCAGAAAATATAGCCTGTAATCTACAATTGGAGATTAAAAATAATGAATTTTCGCTCTTTACATCCTCTCTTAAAAGAGCAAAAGAAACTGCCGAAATCATTGGAGAAAAGTTGGATATACAACCTCGGATAACAGATGCTTTAAAAGAAAGGAGTTTGGGTAAAGCAAACGGAAAATCTGTACAATGGCTAAAAGAAAACATCGAAAATGAGGAAATAACAATTTACGATAAATGTTTTGGCGATGCAGAATCCAGATATGATGTTTGGCAAAGACTACTACCTTTCTACAACGAAATCATCAGCAATGATGACAAAAATATCATCATTGTTTCCCACGGAGATACATTGAGCATATTCAATGCGATGTGGTTGGGGCTGGAAGCTGAAATATTAAATAGAATTGACTTATACGGTGTAAGTGGAGGTGTCTCATTTTTACACCAAACAAGCACAGGAAAAAGGGTTATCAAAAGATTGAGCGACACCTCTTATATCAAATCTTGGTAAGCCATTCCTTAACCAGTATCGGGCGGATTTAAAATATCTCCAATTGTATCTTGTTTAACGCAATTAGGTGGAGACATTTCATACGACTTTCATTAATAAGCTTAAAGATAATTCATCCTTGTAATGGCCTGAAAAATTTTTCAGCTATTTTTGGGTATTGCTGAAAAATGTAAATTAGCAAATAAAAAAATGGGTTTGCTATGTTTATGCAAAATTGAAAGTTTCTATTTTCTAATCCGCTCCTTAGTAAAGCTCTTTGCAGTTTGCCGTCATTATAAACAAACAACTACGAAATGAAACATATAACTTTAGGCATCCATTATCCAAAAAAAGAACATCAAGAAAGCATACTTGATGTAGCGAGAAAGGTGCACGCTATGGCCCAAACTTGCGAAGGACACATAGATTCTGGTGCTTTACTTGATGAAGAAAACGACAGAATCATTATGTTCTCACTTTGGCAAAATACAGAGTCGGCATTCGAAGCGAGTAAAATTCTAAGACCGATAATTGCTGAGGCTAATTTTCAGGATTGGGAAAGAAAGCCAAGTGATAATATGATTAATATGAAAAGACTGGTTTAAAACGGAGCGTATAATGAAAGTCTATACTACCAATTATTTTGACACTTTTATCGAAGTAGCAGAAGACACGAAAGCAAACTGCGGAACAAAACCTCCGGCTAAAGGCAAGAAGACTGTTGCCGAAATGCAATATGAACTGATTGTAAAAAACCCATATAAATACACATCTGACGATATATTATTTCAGGTATTTGCCACCAAAAATGATTTGACTAAAGAAGAATTTAAACAGGCAAGAGAACAATTTTTCTCAAAGGGACAACCCTGTTTAAGAACATCGCCTTTATCTAAAAACTATGGTTTTGGTATCCATTGCGACAGTAACGGAAAAATTGCTATCTATGGAATGGAAACGAAGAAATACGAAAAGTTTATCTCCGACACAAATTTGAGAAAAGTGAAAGCAATGCGTTCGAAAAGATAACGAAAATAACAACTAATCGCTAATATCGTATTGGTAATGGGTGGACGTTAGCTATCATTGTATGAAAGCGAGTGCTAAAAATGAACTTATGAGCGAAAATCGAGAAAATATCATCCAGAACTATATAGAAGGTTACAATAAATTTGATGTTGAAAAAATGCTTCTTGATTTGGACAATGAAATCATATTCCAAAACATACAAAACGGAGAGATCAATTTGACTTTAAATGGAATTAATGAGTTTAAAGATCAAGCTGAGAAATCCAAACTATATTTTGAAAAGAGGCAACAAAAAATAACTTCAATAAAACACACGGAAGATAAAACAGAAATTGAAATTGATTATTTTGCAGTTTTAGGAATAGATTTTCCAAATGGACTTAAAAAAGGACAAAAACTGGAGCTGAAAGGAAAAACCATTTTCACATTTAAAAACAACAAAATAATTTCAATAAGCGACATTTCATAAAAGTATGGTAAGAACAGAACCTATTATTGCAGTAAAAGACGTACAAAAAAGCTCAAAATTTTATCAAAAATTATTTAACTGCAAAAGTGAACACGGCGGAGAAACTTTTGAAATTTTGACCAGCGAAAATGTGGTGATCCTTTGTTTGCATCAATGGGGAGATCACGAACATCCAACAATGCTGAATCCAGAAAAAGAAGTTGGAAATGGTTTAATACTATTCTTTAGAGTTGACAACCTAACTGAAATCTTTCAGAATGCAGAAAAACTAAATGCATATATTGAGAAAGAAATTCATTACAATGAAAACTCCTTGAAAAGTCAATTTATTCTAAGAGACTTGGACAAGTATTATTTAATAATCTCCGAATAAAAACTACGATAGCTAACAAGCAGTTCGGCAAAAGAGCGGAGTTTGTGCAAAGTTGAAAGTTTCGTCTTCATATGCCGCCAATGCTGTGAGCATTGGCTTTTAATTATCAGCTCTTGGGTTATTGGCGATAAAGCGTTGACCTCTATAAGACCAAAATAATTCTTAGCTTTTTGGATGGAGCGATGAAAATCGTCAGGAAAAATGGGTTTTACCAAATAATCTATAGCATTTACACGATAGCCTTCTAAAGCATATTGGGCATAAGCAGTTGTAAAAATTATCAGCGGTAGAAAACCGTCCAAAAGCTTTGCAACGTCATTTTCGCTATAACTCATATTGATACGGGAATGAAAAACTTAGTAGGAGCATTTATTCTGGGTTTGGTGTTTAGCTTAGTTTACTACCTCACACAAAACATCTGGATTGTTATTGCCCTTCATATTTCAATTGATCTCCATGCAGGAATGTTGGGATATAGAGTGCATCGGTTTAATACAAGGACGAAATAGTCATTTAACGCAACACAAGGTGTAAAATCCTAAAAATAAGCTTATATTTGCACATAATTAGAATTACATAAGTATGTTTTTTCTTTCCGCATAAATACCATATCGCCATTTCGTTTCTCCATTCTTAGAGAAACCCAGATGCTGTTGTAGATACAAGATTATTTTAATTCCGTATCTCAAAATTCACAGTATCAGGATGCGGTATGGGCAATCTCAAATTAATCCTTTTACATTTTTTAAAAACAGTTGGTATTCAGATCCAATAGTCTGATTACTTGCTATTAAACATATTTTGAGATGAATATTTATCCGGAAAATTTTGAACATAAAATAGATTTCGACGCTGTACGTGAGTATATTAAAGAGAAGTGTCTAAGCCCCTTAGGCATCGACAAGGTAAACGCTATGCGTTTTTCAACTGATTTCGAAACAATCGAACGTTGGTTAACACAAACCCATGAGTTTTCTCAAATCATAAACAACAAAGAAAGTTTCCCTTCGGAACACTTTATTGATATCCGTGATGCCCTTAAACAGGTTGAAGGAGACAATTCTTTTTGGCTATCTGAAAAGGAAATCCCTCAATTATCCGATTCGCTGGAAACTATTGTTCGGATTGTTGAATTTTTGAATGACGAATCGAGAAACCAACCCGGTAAGATAAAATACCCTGAACTCAAAAAACTGGCAGATGAAATAAAGACATTTCCATCAATCATCGAAAAGGCAAATTCAATCTTGGATAAGTCTGGACAGATAAAAGACAATGCCTCCAAGTTGCTAAACACCATCAGAAAAAATAAAATCGATGCGGAAAAAGATATTACCAAAGCTATGGCTGCCGCACTTCGTACGGCACAAGCACAGGGTATCGTAGGCAGAGATGTCCAAGCCGATATGAGAGGTGGGCATTATCTAATCCCGGTGACGGCTACCAACAAAAGAAAAATCAAAGGGGTCGTTCGTGACAGCTCTGGCAGTGGAAAAACATTCTTTATAGAACCCGAGGCGGTAGTCGAGGCATCTAATCGCTTGAGGGAATTGCAAAATGATGAACGAAAAGAGATTGCCCGAATATTGACAGAGTTTACGAATTTAATCAGACCCGAAGTGGATGAAATTCTAAAATCATACGACTTCCTCGGAACTATTGATTTTATTCAGGCAAAAGCATCTTTTTCCATACGTATCAAAGCTATAAAGCCCGTATTGGAGAACAGACAGAATATTGAATGGACTAATGCTGTACATCCATTATTGGACATTGCACTGCGACAACAAAAACTACACGCACATCCACTGGATATTTTTCTGACTGAAAAAGATAGGATTTTAATCGTATCGGGAGTTAATGCCGGAGGAAAATCACTTTGCTTGAAAACGGTAGCTTTATTACAATATATGCTACAGTGCGGATTGTTAATTCCAGTAGATGAGGGTTCCAAAGCAGGTGTCTTCCAGAATATATTCATGGATATAGGCGACGGGCAAAGTATGGAGAATAGTTTGAGTACCTATACTTCGCATTTAACCAATATGAAGTTTTTTGTAGATCATAATGATGACAAAACGCTTCTTTTGATTGATGAGTTTGGAGGTGGAACAGAGCCTCAAATCGGAGGCGCAATTGCAGAAACACTTTTGGAGCGTTTCAATAACAAAAAAAGCTTTGGATTGATTACGACACATTTCCAAAATCTAAAGCATTTCGCCTATAAAACAGAGGGCGTAATCAATGGTGCGATGCTGTACGATTCCGAAAATAACCGCCCAATGTACAAACTTTCGATAGGAAATCCGGGAAGTTCTTTTGCAATTGAAGTAGCCCGAAGAATAGGTTTAGACGAGAGTATTATCGCTGACGCTTCCGGTAGAATAGGTGAAGAATTTATTAATATGGATAAATTTCTCCAATCCATTGCGAAAGACAAACTGTACTGGGAAAATAAGCGAAAGGAAGTGGAAAACGGTTTAGGTAAATCAAAACCCGTTATCGAGCCAGTTCACGTTGTGACTGATGATATTGTTCAGGAAAAAAATAACATACAAGTTGGCGATACAGTTCGTTTAACGGGACAATCGGCGGTCGGAACGATATCCGAGATAAAAGGAGATGAGGCTATCGTTTTCTTTGGTACACTCAAAAGTAAAGTAAAACTGGAACGTTTGATTTTAGAAAACTAGTAACCAAGCACAAGTAACTGTGTCAAAATCACGACACAGTTACTTTTCTTTCCAATGGAAAAGCCATTTTAAAAAAGGGTTCAGTTTGATTGGGGTGCAATGACCTCCTTCGTGTCCTCCAAACCTAGGACAAATTAGGGTCATATCCTTGCGCAGGATGCACCGCCTGATATATTCAGCCGCTATAGTGACCTTTGCCTATCAGGCGGTTTTGCGCAATTCACGCCCTTTCCCGTTCTTTTAGGAAATTGCTCAATCCAGCGCGACAAAGTAACTTTAAAACACTAAACATTGTTTTCAATTACTTATTTGTGAAGTATAGGATATTTTCTGAATGCTTGGCAAATCGTTCAAATGCGGAAATTTTCCCTGACGAAAATCTCTGTACATCTGTGCGATGTCTTCCATTGTGTCTGCTACAAAAGGTCCGTGATGAACCACAGGAACATTATGCGGTTGTCCTGCATACAACACAAAATGTGTATCGTTTACCAATGCTTCAAAATGTAATTCGCTCTCACCATTTTCTGTGATTTTTTCAAGCCAACCTGCCTGTTCGGCTTTGATGATTTTGTCGCCTGCTTTAACACTGCCTTTTAATACATATACCAAACCATTATAGTGCGATGGAATTTCTTGTGTTACCACAGCTTTTTCTTCTAACCTAAAGTCCACCAAAGTAAATGGCGTATGGTTTTTTAATGGCGAAGTCAATCCGTTACTGCTTCCGCTATACACACGAATTTCGTATGTATCGGTTTTAATTTTGGGTACGTCTTCCAATAGCATTCTTTGTAAGAAAGGTTGAGCGTATCGCTTTTCGGGCGGTAGTACCAACCACACTTGCAGCATACGAAGTTTTTGTTTGGAAGTGATTTCTTCGGTGTGGATAATGCCTTTTCCGGCGGTCATTAGTTCAAAACTTCCCGTTTTCCAATCTCTTTCATTGCCTTCCAAAACCAAGCTTAAGGTTTCAAACCCAGCGTTTGGATGTGCTCCTCCTACGGGTTCCCCACCAGGAAGGTTCAGGCTGTCGTCCATAAACAAAATAAAAGGGTCGCTGTCTTTGTAAGGTACACCGTCCAATACCGCCATTGCACGATGTCCTGTTCCCAAAAAACCATTATGCCAATGGTTTTGGGTTATTTTTGAAATATTTCTGCGTATCATCATTGTTGTGCTTTATTAGTTTGAAAAATCCTTTGCTTCAGTTCGGGGAAACGAATAAACGCCGTAATCCAAAGTAGCGTCTGGAAAATAACCGCCATTGCTATCGGTTGTTGATGTTGCAAATGTGTGGCGATAGCTCCGCCCAAATAGGCTACTAACAGCATTGCTCCCAAAACTCCAGTTCTTGGAATAATGAAGAGTATCAGCGAGATGATTTCAATAACCCCAATAAACTGATACGTGGAAGCATCAAGGCCAATAGAAGAAGCTTGTTCCAAGGCCGTTTCGTTTTGCGTGAGTTTCATAAAAGCACTCATTGTAAACACAAGTGCTAAAACGATGGTCATTCCCCATCCCGTAATTTTGATTGCTTTTTGTGACATAATTTTTAATATTTTATTATTCTTCAGCAAAGTTCGGGATAAACACTATACATTTGTTATCTGTTACAAAAAGGATAGTACTTACAAAAAGAATAGTATATGAAAGAACATACGATAGAAAGTTGTGCAAAAGCTAATTTGGCAATACGTGATACACTTGATATAGTAGGCGGTAAATGGAAGTTAATCCTGATTTCGGTTTTACGAAGCGGTAAAAAAGGGTTTAATGAATTGTCGAGAGAAGCAGGAATTTCCCCTCGTATTTTGTCGAAAGAATTGCAAGAATTGGAAATGAACGGATTGGTCAGCCGAAAAGTCTGCGATACCAAACCTGTTACGGTGCAGTATGAATTGACACCTTATAGTGGAACGTTAAGCGAAGTCCTGTCTGCTATGGAAAAATGGGGTTATCAACACAGAAAAAGAATTGTTCAAGGGATTGAGTAATTGGAAATCCATTTGTATAATGTCCAAGTTTCTAGTGCTGATCTTGTTGCATCATAAAAAATTGCTGTTAATTGCTTGAATATTAAAATTTTATTTCTAAGTTTGCCTTAGGTAATAAAAGGATGCCTGTACTCACAAAAGACAACGTCACCTTTTTTTTCGGTATGCAAATTTTTCATAAATCCGCCAAATGTGAGTAATGGCAACTAAAAGGATATTATGAAAGAATTACGCCCAATAAGGCTCAAACAACTAAAAGTTGAAGCCAAGTTACTACTAAAAAACTTTAAATCGAGCAGTGAAAGTTCGATAAAAGAATATTCCAATCAGCCAATCTTCCAAGATTTAACTGCTTCTGAAATTAAAAACTCTATAAAAGAGATTCGTCTAAAAGATATCTATCATCTTATTGCCTCAGAATACGGTTATAGCCGCTGGGAAGATTTAAAACTTCATATCGTAAAAAACGATTTGCTTTTTAGGAGTAATGGGATTGGCTTAATCCATAAATGGTTTAAAAACTATAACGAAGCGAGTAAATATCATCTTGAAAATGGAGGTTATTTGCTTCAGTTTTGGGAGGATTTTGTCATATGTGGAATTGAATATATTCGACTACTGAAATTAGACTCATTCACTGAAGAATGGCGTCTTATTGAGTACAACTGGATTGAACCCAAAAATGAATATGCCTATCAAAGGCTTTATGATAAAGCAATCTTACAGTATTCCTTACTGTAGGTTTTCGAAATCTTATTAATTTTTTAATTTTTATTTTTATGAGAAATTATTTAGGTAGAATAGTTCTCCTGGTAGAGGATTATGAGAAATCAGCCAATTTCTATGAAAAAAACTTTGGCTTTACGCGATTTTTTGATGTAACTACAGATGTAGGACAACGATTCCTTCATATTGGAAGCGAACCATCTGATTCTTTAGGTATTTGGTTCTTAAAAGCTGATACAAAAAAGCAAAGAGAACGTGTAGGTAATCAAACCGCCGAACAACCTACAATGGTGATTTATACAGAAGAATTAGAAACTCTCTATGAGCGACTTAAAAAGAACAACGTGAGGTTTAAAACTGATGTTATTAAAACTCCAGAATATTGCTTTTTTCATTGTTTCGATTTGGATGGAAATGAAATTATTGTGACGGAGTTACAGTAATTATTCTTTGTTGCAAAGAGTGCTTAGAACAAAATACTACCCATCTCTACCTACAAGTTTGAAAACTACTTCTAGCAATAGTTAGTATCAATCGATAGCGAGATGGGATAGTTTAATATTCAAATAAAATTATTTTCTCCATTTTAAAAGCATACCTTTTTTTATTAGACATAACTCCCCTAAAACGGATGTTTAACTGCCTAAAAAACAGGTAACGTCAATGTATTGCTTTATCTATGAAGATGTGATAAAACCTGTAATCGAACAGTGCATCATTTAGTTGCTAAGTCATTTAGGTTAAATTTTTCGCTTACATTAATATCCGCAGCATCCTCGACACTCATTTCAAGCACAAACTGCTCTTTAGATTTACGGTATTTCTTCATATTTATCAGCCAGTCATTATCAGCATCTCGATAACCCAAAGGAAGTATTACCGTGCTTTTGTAACCAATCTCTCTAAGTCTCAGAAGTTCGTCCAGCTTTTCGGAATCAAAACCTTCCATAGGTGTCGCGTCTACCTTCTGCTCAGCGGCGGCAGCTATTGCCATCCCAAATGAAATATAACTTTGTTTTGCCGCATGGTGTGCCTGCCATTCTTTGCCTTCATGTTCGTAAAGTTCTAAAACTTTTTGACGATATGCATCCATTGTATCATGCGGCAAGTTACGTAAGTCCATCATCTCATTAAATACATTAGAAATACGCTCATCACTATATCCATCCCAAGCTATCCATATTAGTAAATGAGAACAATCGGTTATTTGCTCTTGGCCATAGGCTATCGGTTTAATCTTTTCCAGCAAGGCCCGATCAGAGATTACAATCACTTTATATTGCTGTAATCCTGACGAAGATGGGGCAAGCCGTGCAGCTTCTAATATATAAGCCAATTTATCCTCTGGGATAGACTGCCCGTTCATTTTCTTTGTGGCATAACGCCATTTTAAATTATCTAAAAGTGTCATATTCTTGTTGTTTTAAAATTTTAAATTTTACTTCTCATTCTTTAAGACAAAAGCTTTTAACTCAGCCATTTTTCCGTTTTCAAATCTCCATATATCGGAAGCGAGATAAGATTCAACTTCACCATTCTTATTCTCAAAACTAATTTCACCCACCTGCACAACAAAGTCATCTTCCTCTATCATTCGTTCAATTGTGAACTGTGTTGTTTCTGTATAAGCTTCTTCTAAATACTGTTTAACAGCCTCTTTCCCTTTTAAAGTTTTTTCTCCGATGAACACCCATTCTGTGTCATCTGTGCAAAAAGATAAGAACCCATCTATATCTCCTTTCTCAAGTGCTTCATTGGCTGTTTTTAATAAGACTTTGTTTGTGACCATTTTTATAATGTTTGATTTAATTCAACATAAGAAATTCCAAAATTAGAAAACCATTGTTTATTTTAGTTACTTAATTCCAAAAAGTAATTGTTACTTTTGGGTAACTAAGTGAATAATCATGGAAAATAATTTTAGAGAAGAGTGTAAAAAAGAGATAGTAGCTGTTCACGATGCTATGGATTTATTGAGCGGAAGATGGAAAATTTCAATTATTGCCAGCTTGTGTTATCATCCTTCCCGTCGATTTTCAGAAATATTGCGTGACGTTAATGGGATTTCCAATAAGATGCTGAGTAAGGAATTGAAAGACCTGGAAACAAATATGATTGTGAAAAGAACAGTCTTAGATATTCAGCCAATAGCAGTAGCGTACTCTTTGACATCTCACGGCCAAAAATTACATGAAATGATAGAAAATTTATCAAAATGGGGCAAAGAGCACAGAAAACAACTATTTGGTCAAACAGCTAATAAAGAATAATTTCTTGCGTAAAAGCTGAAGGATAAGTTTCGTGCCTAATTCAGTGGAAAAAAGCAGCGACCGATTTGATTTTGTAGGGTCACTACTTTCCATATTAGCTACTGTAGGTATCATCTATGCCTTACACGAAGCACCTACATTGGGATGGGATGCGCCCATTGGTCTTGGTAAGTTTGATTATGGGAATAACGGATGTTGTTGGATTTATACTGTGGGAAATAAAACATAATGCACCCTTGCTGGATATCAGGTTGTTCAGAGAAAGAGGACTCACAAGTGGATCTGTCTCGCTACTTACGGTATTTGGCGTTCAGGCAGGTCTGTTCATTGTACTATTCCCATTTTTTCAAGGAGTATTGGGATGGTCCGGTCTGCGTTCAACATTGGGCATGATGCCAATGGCAATCTTGATGATGATCAGCTCGGGTCTGGCTCCTAAGTTGGCCCTTCGAATAGGTAGTAAATACACGATGGCTTTGGGTATAACATTAGGAAGTATCGGGTCGATGTTGATGGCTATATTCGTTTCTGTTGAGACAGGATACCTATCCGTGTTACCAGGTTTAATCATTATGGGCTTGGGTATGGGTTTCTCCATGAGACCTGCTACAGAAGCCATCACATCTTCTTTACCTGTTGACCGGCAAGGTGTCGCTTCTGCTTTGAACGATATTACGAGAGAATTAGGAACAGCATTGGGAGTAGCATTACTGGGACCATTGGTAACTGCTGGATATAGTAGGTCGGTGGCAACAAAACTGCAAGATTTTTCCGATGATGTAATTGCTACTGCCAAAGAAGGACTCGCACACGCACAGGCAATAGCTCCAAGTATGGGAAATAAGGAGGAAGTATTGGTGCGTTTTGCAAGGGAATCTTTTGTGTCAGGTTGGCAACAAGCGATGTGGGTAGGTGTCGTTATTATGACAGCACTCTTGCTATGCATATTCTTTAAAGGCCCTCAAAACGGTTCAAATAAGGAACGATCAGCTTCAGTAGAATCCGATAAAAAATCACTCGATGGATAAAAATTTAAAAACTAATTCAAAGGATTTAGGACTATTAACGAGATCTGAATTTATCTCACTAGGTGGGTTGTCAGTCGCAGGAATCTTCTTATTTCCTTTTCTTTCATTCACAAAAAATAAAACTATGGAACAACAATCAACATTTGACGTCATCATTGTAGGCGGAAGTTACGCAGGTTTATCGGCGGCTATGTCATTAGGACGTTCATTAAGAAACGTATTAATCATCGATAGCGGCTCTCCTTGTAATAAACAAACACCACATTCTCATAATTTCATAACACAGGACGGAGAGAAGCCCGGCGTTATCGCAGCTAAAGGCAAGGCTCAGGTATTGAACTATGAAACGGTAAAATTTTATAATGCACTTGTCGTTAGCGGAACAAAAACGGAAAAAGGTTTTGAAGTGGTTACGGATAGTGGTGAAAAGTTTACAGCAAAGAAACTGGTTTTTGCTACAGGGATAAAAGATATTATGCCGGATATTGGAGGTTTTTCGGAATGTTGGGGTATATCCGTCATCCATTGCCCTTATTGCCACGGATACGAAGTGCGCAGCATGAAAACAGGACTTTTGGCAAATGGAGAGCGAGCTTTTCATTTGTCACCGATGATCCGCAACCTCACCCATGAACTCACGATAATCACTAACGGTAAGGCTGACTTCACTAACGAGCAATTTAATCTGTTAGCTAAGCATCAGATTTCAGTTATTGAAAACGAGGTAAATGAAATTATTCACGAAAACGGAAATATTAAAGCCGTTCTATTTAAAGATGGAAGCCAGCATAATTTTGAGGCTCTTTATGCGGTAGTGCCATTTGAACAGCACTGTGATCTTCCTGTGTCTTTGGGATGCGAGTTGACCGATTTTGGTCACATCAAAGTAGATGGTTTCTACCAAACAACAGTCGAAGGAGTGTATGCATGTGGCGATAATACGGCTATGATGCGATCAGTAGCCAATGCTGTGTCAGCCGGAAATATGACCGGGGCAATGGTCAATAAGGCACTAACGGACGAACACTTTTTATAGATTATGGAATTTTGGGAAGAAGCATTTAAAAGCAAGCAGGAAATGTGGGGATTGCAACCCACAACCACTGCTGTTTTATCCGCTAAAGCATTTGCCAAAATGGAGTTTCAAAAAATACTAATACCCGGAATTGGCTATGGTCGAAATGCGGAGCCTTTCCTAAGCAAAGGAATGGAAGTGACCGGTATTGAAATCTCCAAGAAAGCTATTGAACTGGCCGCAAAACACCATGGCAATACGCTCAAAATTTATCACGGATCAGTAGCACAGATGCCTTTCGATAGTATACGTTACGATGGTATTTTCTGCCACGCGCTGATTCATTTGTTGGATGAATATGAAAGAGCAAAGTTTATTGAGGATTGTCACAATCAGTTAACTGAGGGTGGTTACATGATTTTTACAGCCATCACGAAAGAGGCCTCAACTTACGGTATGGGAAAATTAATCAGCAAAGACAGGTATGAGCAATTTGGAGGAGTGAGAATGTTTTTTTATGATGAGAAATCAATTCTGAAAGAATTTAGAAAGTATGGTCTTGTACAGACGGAAACAGTCATTGAGAATTATCCTTTTTATATGATCAAGTGCAAAAAAATGACAAATAGTAAATAGTAAAAGTAGGGTTTGGGCGTGCCACCGTCCGCATTTTTCCACCATGCCCATGCTATCGAAAAAATGCAGACGGGTCGGGCTATCCGCTGTATCTTTTGCGGATCTGCGAGTACCGCAAAAGGATGTCGCTTCTATCCCTCACGCTGTATGCCGTTCAGAAACATTTACTTTTATTTGCGTTTTGGTTGCCTGTTGTCAAACTCAAAAGAGGTTTCGGCTTTATCATTCAGGACGATATAGGCATTGAATTTATTGCCCGAATTACTTTTCATGCCTTTAATAAGGTTGGTCTTTCCTTTGGTCACAAGGCTTTCTATATCGGTAAGGCTCAACGGTATTCCGCACACGGTGCGGAATTGAAGCCAACCGCATCCCTCATTTGGGCATTTTACAACCTTATTCCATATCAATAATCGATGTCTCTTGCATTTGGGACAGGTCAGTTCGGGTTGTTTTTCTTTGGGAATTCTCATGTCCAAAAGTTCACGTGTAATGGAAGTGGCATAGGTTTCCATTTCACGGTGAAAAGCATCTGCATCTGCCTCGTTGTTCTCAATTTTCTGCAATGCCATTTCCCATTCGGCGGTCATGGCTATATCGGCAATCTTTTTGTCCTTTACAGCCCCGTAAACCTGCAATCCCTTATGGGTAGGGATTAGGGTTTTCTTTTCACGCCGAATGTAATCCCTCTTAAAAAGCGTTTCTATAATGGATGCTCTTGTGGCAGGTGTACCGATACCGATGTCTTTTAGGGCTTTCCGTTCGTCCTCGTTGTCCACTTCTTTTCCGGCATTTTCCATTGCGGACAATAGACCTGAGTCAGTGTAAAGCACAGGCGGTGCGCAATCATATCATAGATCACATTTTCGTGCGCTGTTAATCCGGACGGGATTTTCTCGGTAATCAGCAGACCGTGGTGGTCTGTTACTTTTACATCGTTCACGATGCGCTTATTGAAACGCCCCCATTTTACTTTTCCAACCGCTTTTTTGCAGGAAGCTTTCGCTTCTAAATTCCTTACCGATGGTTTGTAGTACAGCTTTCCGCTAATGGTGTAATACGGTAATTTGCCCTTGGAGCGGTATCGTTGCAGGGAACGGTGGCTGATTTTCAGCATAAGGAGCAGGTCTTGGTTGTCCAGTAATTCCTCGCCGTCTATGCTGTGCCGTTCTTTCTTGATGTTTAGGACGTATTCTTTCAAAATATCGAAACGCTCCATGATACGTTCCATCCATGCGATAAATTCCATTCTGTCGATGTTCATAACAAATACTTTTAATGATTTCTAACACCACAAAATTGGAGCGATTGGCAGAGGCTGTCGTCCGATAAGTGTCTATCAAAAAGGCACTTTTTTCAATTTTTACTCAAAGAAAATCAGGAAACTCAAAACCAAAAAGACCGGAAGAAAATCGGGTTTAAAAACTAATTTAACAAACCTTTTAGAATTCTTAAATCCATTTTCAGAAAGTATTTTCTAATTTCGCTCGGTGAGTTCAAAGAGAGGAAGTTTTAATCAGAGAATATTTTGGGTATGCAAAGGTTTTTAATGGTGATTTTGGCTGGATTTTTTATTCTTTCTTTTGTGAAGAATTCCGATTTGGAAGATAAATACGAAATTTCACTGACGGCAAAAGGTTGTCACTTTCAGGTGATGGTCAATGAAAAAATGGTGATGGACGGGAAGTCTTATCAAATGGTGAGCGAAAGCTTGAACATCAATAAAGAGCTGACCGATAGTGGTGAGCAGAAAATCGATGTGAAAATGCTTCGCATCTCGCGGGAAATGCCGCTAAAAGCTACTCAGGCCTATGTCAATTTGAAGCTCGAGAAAATTTCTGGTGATACCACTATTCTTATCAAAGAAGTGAAACTTCCAACTTTCCCATACGATGACGATGAAAGCCAGCCGCAATCCATCGGTGGTTCCATTGAGTTTGAAATCGAACCTAAATCAGAATAAAACTTGGTTTTGAAGTATTAAAAACCAAATTCAAAATCTTACCTTTGCAAAAGTTTTGGAAACAAAAACCATTCATGATGTTGTGAAAAGATACGAATCTTCCGATTTCGTACAGAATTTCATTGCCCAAATTCAAAAAAACAATCAGTCAAAGATTCATGTAAACGGACAAGTCGGTTCGTCGATTTCTTTTTTAACAAGCCAAATTATGCAACAATCCGGCAACCCTGTTTTGCTGATTTTGGATGACAAAGAAGAAGCAGCTTATATTTTAAACGAACTCGAAACGATTTTTTCAAAAGAAGAGGTTCTTTTTCTTCCCGATTCTTATCGGCGACCCTATGAAATCGAGGAAACCAACAATGCCAATGTGGTTTTGCGAACTGAAGTTCTAAATTCCTTGAACGGCGCCAAAAAACCGAGGATTGTGGTAACTTATTCCGAAGGTTTATTTGAAAAAGTCGTTACCCGAAAGGTTTTGAGTAAGAACACGATGAAAGTTTCGGTGGGAGATTCTTTGGATATCGATTTCTTGAATGAAGTTTTATTTTCTTATGAATTCCATCGGGTGGATTTTGTATCGGAGCCGGGCGAATTCTCCATTCGCGGAGGAATTGTCGATGTTTTTTCCTTTTCCGAAGAGAGACCATTTCGGATTTCGCTTTTTGGTGATGAGGTGGAAACCATTCGCAGTTTTGACATCGAAACCCAATTATCGGTCGAAAAAGTCAAAAATTTCACGGTTGTACCCAATTTGGAAAACAAATTCACATCCGAATCGCGTGAAAGTTTTTTGGAATACATTTCTGAGAAAACCATTGTGGTAGCCAGAAACCTGAACATCATTCAGTCGGCGATTTATCGGAATTTCAATCTGGCAGCCGAATCTTTCCAAAAACTTTCCGGCGAAATCAAACATGCTTCGCCCAAAGAATTATTTCTCGATGAAATTGAATTCAAATCGGGATTGAAGAGATTTCCGGTGATTGAATTTTCTATGTCGCCTTATTTTGACGATTCAATTGAATTTAAAATCAACCAAAAACCTCAGCCATCGTTTAACAAACAATTTGATTTGTTGGCTGAAGAATTTAATTCAAAAACCGAAGAAGGTTATACGAATTATCTGTTTTGTTCGGGTGAAAAGCAAGTTCAGCGTTTCCAGGATATTTTTGAAGACATCGATAAAGAAGTCAAATTCGTTCCGGTCATCGGTTCGGTTCATCAGGGTTTTGTCGATGATGATTTGAAAATCACTTGTTTCACCGACCATCAGATTTTTGAGCGTTACCATAAATTTAATCTTCGGAATTCCTTTGCCAAAAAGGAAGCGATTACACTCAAGGAACTGACTTCGTTGCAGATCGGGGATTATGTGACGCACATCGATCACGGAGTCGGGAAATTTGCAGGATTGGTGAAAATTGATGTGCAGGGAAGCAAACAGGAAGCGATTAAATTGGTGTATCGCGATAATGATATTTTGTACGTGAGTATTCATTCGCTGCATAAAATCGCAAAATTTACCGGAAAGGACGGAGTCGAACCAAAAATCAATAAATTAGGTTCGCCAGCTTGGAAAAATTTAAAAAATAAGACCAAAACAAAGGTCAAAGAAGTGGCTTTTGATTTGATTAAATTATATGCGAAACGTCGAGCACAAAAGGGTTTTCAGTTTTCGCCGGACAGTTATTTGCAAAACGAATTAGAAGCTTCGTTTATTTATGAAGATACGCCCGATCAGTTGAAAGCGACCAATGATGTAAAGACCGATATGGAAAGTGAGCGTTCGATGGATCGATTGGTTTGTGGGGATGTTGGATTTGGGAAAACCGAAGTAGCCATTCGGGCGGCGTTCAAAGCCGCTGCCGATGGGAAACAAACCGCGGTTCTGGTTCCTACGACTATTCTGGCGTTTCAGCATTTCAAAACTTTTTCGGAACGACTGAAAGATATGCCGGTCAATGTGGCTTATTTGAACCGGTTTAAATCGGCAAAACAGAAAAAAGAGATACTTGAAAAATTAGCCGAAGGCAAGATTGATATCATCATCGGTACGCATCAATTGGTCAATAAAGATGTGAAATACAAAGATTTAGGATTGTTAATTGTTGATGAAGAACATAAATTCGGAGTGGGTGTGAAGGATAAATTGAAGACGCTTCGCTCCAATGTGGATACGCTGACTTTGACGGCGACGCCGATTCCGAGAACTTTGCAGTTTTCACTGATGGCGGCCCGTGATTTATCGATTATCAAAACACCGCCACCAAACCGTCAACCGATTGAAACAGAATTAATTGGATTTAACGAAGAGCAAATTCGCGATGCGGTTTTCTATGAATTACAACGTGGCGGACAGGTTTTCTTTATTCACAATCGGATTGAAACCTTAAAAGAAATCGCCGGAATGGTTCAAAGATTGGTTCCCGATGCGAAAATTGCGACTGGTCATGGACAGATGAAAGGCGATGAACTCGAAAAAGTCATTCTGGATTTTATGGAAGGAAAGTTTGATGTTTTGGTTTCTACCACGATTGTGGAAAACGGATTGGACGTTCCGAATGCGAATACCATTCTGATTGGCGATGCGCAGAATTTCGGATTGGCCGATTTGCACCAAATGCGTGGACGTGTCGGACGAAGCAACCGAAAAGCTTTTTGCTATCTGATTTCGCCGCCTGTTTCGGCACTGACCAATGAAGCCCGAAAACGTTTGCAGGCCATTGAGCAATTCTCCGATTTGGGTTCAGGATTTAACATAGCGATGAAGGATTTGGAGATCCGCGGCGCCGGAAATATGTTAGGCGCTGAACAGTCCGGGTTTATATCGGAAATCGGATTTGATACCTATCAGAAAATTCTGAATGAAGCGATTGAAGAATTAAAAGAAACCGACTTCAAAGATTTATTTGAAGAACAAAATCCGGACGATAAAGTTTATGTTTCAGATATTCAGATTGATACCGATTTGCAGATTTTAATTCCGGATGATTATGTCAACAATGTAGAAGAACGTCTGTCACTTTACAACGAATTGGCTGGAATTGAAGATGCCATTGCGCTGAATCAGTTTGAAAATAATTTGATAGACCGATTTGGGGAATATCCCAAAGAAGTTTCCAATTTGCTGGAAAGTATGCGACTGAAATGGATGGCAAAGGAATTAGGTTTTGAACGAATTGTTTTGAAAAAAGGCGTGATGCTGGCGTATTTCATCAGCAAACCCCAATCCGATTATTTTCAGTCTTCTAAATTCCAAAATATCATTTCTACGTTGCACCAAAATCCGAGATTGGCGACTTTTAAAGAAAAACCGGCCAAAGGAAAAGACGAAGAAAATACTTTGATGCTTCGTTTTGAGGAAGTGAAATCGGTGGAAAGGGCTATGGAAAAACTCCGTGTTTTATTGCCACAAACAAAAGAGGAAGAAATTTCCTCCAACTGAAATATTCCCCTCCTTCGGAGGGGTTAGGGGAGGCTTACTCCAACTCAAATTTCACCGGAATTCTGTACACTTCACTTTGTGCCAGCATCATTTTCCCTTCTGCATCGGCAAATTTTTCAATCGCTTTTTGTGCAGCTGCAGCCAAGTTTTCATCGGACTCGCCCAAAACACGAAGTGATTTCAGATTTTGGTTTTCATCGGTTGCGAAACGAACGTAAACCGTTCCTTCGTTGAAGTTTTCTTTTGCTGTTTGTGGATATTCCACATAGTCTGAAATGATGTGTGTAATCACATTGTCTTTACAAAGTTTTTGTTCAGTTTGTTCCAGTTTATTGCATTTTTCCATTTTATTTTGACCGAATGCGAAACCTGAAATAAGGATTAAAGTGAAAGCTAATATGTTAATTTTCATCTTGTTATATTTTAATGTTAATAATTTAATTACATTTAATTAATGTAAAATTAACATTAAGTTTACATTGAAACAAGCCGAAACTGAAAACTTAACATTGGAAATACAATTCTTAACATTGGCTCAGCCCTAACAGGGTTTCAAACCCTGTTAGGGCTTTTGGGTTTTTTAGAACTGTAACAATTTCAAATTTTCACCGTCTTTTTTTGAAATCAAATCTCAATGAAAAAACTTTTTTGTTTTACTTTTTTAACTTTTCTTCAAGCTTTATTTGGTCAAAATCCGATTGAGGAAATTCTTCAGGAGGAATTTGAAAAGGGACGTTTCAATGGAAGCGTTTTATGGAGTGATAATGGAGAAGTTTTTCAATTCCACAAAGGATTTTCGAACATCCAATTTGAAGTTGAAATAAATGATGAAACCCGTTTTCCAATAGCTTCGATTAGCAAACTTTTTACTTCGATTGCTATTTTACAAATGATGGAAAAAGGAAAATTAGACTTTAACCATAGCATAGATAAATACATAGCTGATCTTCCTGAAAATTCTAAAAACATTCAAATTCAGGATCTGCTAATCCATCACTCGGGTTTAGCAAACGAACCTCTCAAAGCGGTTTCAGAAAAATTTAGTCTGGATGAATACATTCAAAACTTTGTCAACAAATCGGAAGAAGAAGTTGTCTTTAATTATAATAATGTGGATTTTGTTTTGCTTTCCAAACTGATTGAAAATTCTACGGGCAAGAAATTTTCAATGGCTTTGGAAGACATAATTTTTCGTCCATTGAATTTAAATGATACTGGTTTTGTAGATGAGTCTGAGGTCATCAAAAATCTGGCGTATGGCTATCACAACTATTCGTTTGGCGAAGGCGAAAAAGATGATTCTCTTTTTAACGATAGCAGATACATCTCAAATTATTATGGTGCCGGTGCGATTTATTCGACACTTCAGGATTTGCATAAATTTTTATTTGCCCTAAAGAATAACGACTTGATTTCAGAAGAAACCAAATATCAATTCTTACTGAAACCCCAAACGGACGAATTTATAGATTGGCTTTCAGGAATTCCAACGATTGGATTTTATTATGACGAACCCAAATCAGTGTACCGAAGAAGTGGAAGTATTGATGGTTTTAATTCTGAAATCATTACAAATGCAGATTTCGACAAGATTTTAATCATTTTGTGCAATACGGATACAGCAGACTTAGAAAATTTAGCAAATAAAATCTACTTCAAAAAATAAAAACTACCGCTAAAATCAGATCGGTAAAAGATGGGTTAAGTACAAAATACAAAGTTTGTGCATTTAATCCGCAAAACCATTTTTATTGGCTTTTAAACTATAAACTAATAAATAGAAAAATGGTTTTGCTTATGTTTGTGCTAAATTGAAACCTCTGTCTTTCAATTCCGTTCCTTCGCAAAGCCTTAAAAAATCACTATCAAGCCGTCCGCACGTATCGTCCTAAAAATAAGTTGATAAAATGAAAAAAAAATTATTAATTATCACACTAATCCTAATAGCGTTTCAAGGATTTTCGCAAGAAGAACCTTTTTCTTTTCACTCATTAAAAGGTTCTAATTGGGGAGTATTTGATATAAAAACCGACAATCCGCTGTATAACCTGATTGGAAAAGAAGTGTTTGGAAAAGAATCTTTTGACTTCACAAGTTCTTTAGGCATTCCAGAAACGGAATCTTTCCAAGACATCAGACATCTTCAGTATTTTGCCTCAGGTGTAGAAATCGTTTACAAAGCAAATGATGAAAAAATAGCATCTATATTTCTTCTGGCTCCAAATTACAGTAGTTGGTATGAAGCTTTCACAGGAAAATTGCCCTATGGATTGAATTGGAATATGACCAAAAGTGAAGTGGAAAATCGGATTGGGAACGGCGAAGAGTATCATCGAATGAGCGATGTTTTTTACCAATATAAATCACTTCAAATCGAAATAACTTATTTTAAAGGCAGTGAAAATCCCTATTTGAAGTCCATTCAAATTCGGGATTTTGAAGAGAAAGATTTGTCCATAATGGATACAATTGGAGAAGACAGCATCGACATGAGAATAGATTCAGAAATGCCCAATATAGCGATTCATGATTCCTCGCAATATGCACCAGAATTTATTAAAAACTTAAAAGACCTTACAACTTACCGATCTTTTGAGCTAATTGAAGACAAGATTATTGTCGATAATAGAGAAACAATGGAATTTCCGTACTATCCTTTCCTTGGAGACACATTGTATTACGCAAAAGAGGATGGTGACTCATCTGTTTATTTGACAGTCATGAGAATAAATCAAACCACAATTACTTACCAACTGCAAATGCTTAAATCTGGAAAAGAATATAAGGAGGAAGATGGATGGGCGCATCTAAATCCTTATGACATAATAAATGGAGATGGGTTTTCAATAAGTGAAGATGAAGATGGCGAGATGTATTGGTCGGTTTTTTTTAGAAATCAAAAACCAGATGGTTGTTTTACAGATGTTTATGTTGGTTCGAATAGGGGGCTCGCAGCCATGGAAAACCATTGCGTTAGTGAATTTCGATATAATTCGGAGAAGAACTTCATAAATTTAGAACAAATAAATAAGGAAGAATAATGTATTTTGGATTTTCCGTTAAAATAGGATAATAAAGCTAATTACAAGCGTAAAAATAGGGATTAATCGACCAACCGGAAAAGAAATTACCCTCGTAAAATCTATTTTTATTGACGAAATATTTGTTCAATTAAATTTATATTCTACATTTGTAGAGTTAACTCTAAAGAAATAGAAGTGAGTTTATCTAAAAAGGAAGAAGAATTGATGGAAATCATCTGGAATGAAGGGAAGCCTTTCATGAAAGACATCATTGAGGCTTATCGCGAACCCAAGCCCGCAACGACGACAGTGGCGACTTTGCTAAAGCGAATTCAGGAAAAGGGTTTTGTGGATTATGAAATCTTTGGGAATTCCAGAAGGTATTTTCCGCTGGTTAAGAAAGAGGATTATTTTTCGCGACAGATGAAAGGATTGATCAAAAATTTCTTTGGGAATTCGCCTTTGCAGTTCGCGTCCTTTTTTACTTCGTCGGCAGATTTGTCGGAGAAGGAGTTAGAAGATTTGAAAAAAATTGTGGACAGTGAAATCCAAAAACGTAAAAAATAATGGAACTTATTTTTAAAATAATCTGTTGTTCGGCCGTGTTCATCGGATTTTATCATTTTGTATTGCAAAGAGAAAAAATGTTCCGGTTCAACCGTTTTTATCTTTTGGCAACCTTGGTGCTCTCCTTTAGCATTCCCTTTATGGAATTGGGAATAAGAGAATTTTACACTCCGAATTTTCAAGAATTCATTCCGCTTATTCAACAAAGCCGAATTCATGAAATTCCCGAAAACTCAAGGGTTCATCTCGCTTCGGTTCCCATAGAAAACCTAGTCGAAACGCCGAAAACAATTCCGACTTTTAGTTGGATTGAAATTTTGGGCGCAATCGGAGTGCTCATCAGCTTGGCGTTTTTGGTTCGATTTGTTCTAAACCTTTGGAAGATCAATCGTTTGGCGAAAGAAAATGAAAAAGTTCAAAAAGAAGGATTTACGTTGGTGAAAATCAATCGGAATGTTTCTCCATTTAGTTTTTTTCATTATTTATTTGCTTCGAAACAAGAGGTGGAAAATGAAAATTTACGTTCCGAAATTTTCTATCACGAATTGGCACATATTCGTCAAAAACACAGCTGGGATGTGGTTTTCATAGAGTTTCTTCTGATTTTTTTCTGGTTCAATCCCTTTTTGTACATCTATCGAAAATCCATTCGAACCAATCATGAATTTCTGGCCGATGAAGAAGTCTTGAACCATGATTTTGACACGCTGGCTTATCAGCAACTTTTGCTGGAAAAAATTCCGGTGAAATCTCAAACGAGCCTGTCGAGTTCCTTTAATTATTTAGTAACCAAAAAAAGATTGATTATGATGACAAAACAAACATCCAAAATCAAAACCATCGCAATTAAATTTTTCAGCATTCCACTATTGGTAGCCGTAATGTTGGTTTTCAGCGAAAAAGTTTCCGCTCAGATTGAACCTGGAAAAGGTGTTTCCAAAGAATTGTTTCGTGAATATAAAAAACAAATTCGCAAAGCGACAGTAAAAGAGAAAGACGAAAATGGAAATAAAATCAAAAAAATCGATACTTCGAAATTGGATAAAGAACTCATGAGCGAGGTCTATGCGCAGATGTCGCCCGAACAAAAAATGAAAGTTCAGCCCATTCCAACTAAAAAGCAAATTGCTTTTGAATTTAACGGAGAAGATTTTCAAATGAATTTTGATGATTTTAAATTAGACGAAATCGTAAAAATGGGATTGAATACCGCCGATTTGGGTTTGAAGATCAGTGAAGGTTTTGGGAATATAAATATCGATACAGAATACTTTAATTCCCCGGAATGGAAAGCTCAAATTGAAAAAATAGAAAAAAACGCCGCTGATATGGATGCGTATTACAATTCGCCGGAATGGAAAAAGTACATTGAGGAAATTGAAAAAAATGCCAAAAGAGTAGCGGAATATTACAATTCGCCAGAGTGGAAGAAATACATCGAAGGAATAGAAGCAAATGCAAAAAGAATAGAAGATTATTACAATTCCCCAGAATGGAAAGCTCAGGTTGAAAAAATAGAAAAAAGCGCAGCGGAACTTGAAGAATATTTTAACTCGCCTGAGTGGAAAAACAAACAAGAAGAAATTAAGAAAACCGTTGAGAAATTCAACAATCCACAAGCCATAAATTTAAGAAATGAGGCATTTGAGTTTCGAAACAAAGCACTGGAATGGAGAGATGAAGCCTTTCAATTTAGAAACAAGGCCATGGAGATCAGAAACAAAGCGACGAAAATTCGAAGTGAAGCTTCGAAGTTACCTTTTGACTCAAAAGAACGTAGGTTGTTGATGGGTCAATACGACGAGGAAATGCGAAAATACAATGTCGAAATGGAAAAGTACAATCGGGAAATGGGTAAATACAATGCCGAAATGGCTCGGTACAATGAAAAAATGAATTTGTATCAAGCTTCGCTCAATAGCTAAATCACATTATCATTAAGAAAAAATGTCATTCTGAACTTTCCGAATGACATTTTATTTTACTCAATCACTCATCCACTGAATCACTCGTCCACTATTTGACCGGCGGATATTTCTTAAAAAGTTTCTGAACGCCTTTCAGAACGTTGGCATCAACGGTCGAAGGGCTTGCATTGGCCGGCATTTGGATGTCCAATCGACCGTCCCAAACCAATTGATTTTCTGCATTAAAAATAGAAACCAAATATTGCTGATTGAGTTTTTCGGAATTAATCGGAATGCTCATCCCAACTGAAGTTCCGAAACCATAGCTCCCGCCGCCCACACCAATTCCGACATTGGAATCGCGGGTTTCGGAAATGTATTCTTCGGGTACGATTTTAATTTTTACTGCCGAATTTTCGTTAAAAGTCATTCCTTTTAAACTCAATTCCTGATTAATGGCATTCTGAATGCGGTTGATATCCAGTTCGCTCATTGAATTTTCCACCAATTCATATCGGAAATCTTTCAACTGCGAGAAATCCTGATTGCGGTCGTAATCCACGGCGACCGTTTGGGTGCTGCAGGAAAAAATCAAAAACCCGATAAAAACGAAAGCTAAATTTTTCATGATTTGAAGTTAACAAAAATTATTCCTTTATAACGAGAATCGAAACTCGAACTTCGAACTTCGAGAAACCTAAGACCTCAAATAATCGGCAACAGCTTTTCTCAAGGAATCAAACCCAATTTCGTTTAAATGAATTTCTTCTTTTTTAATCCATCTTATTTCTGAAATCTCGCTTTCTTCCAGATTGAAATTTACATTTTCGGGAAGCCGGGCTGTGAAAACAAAATCTTCGGTTTTATAGGGAATTCCTTTGTAGAGATAATCATTGGGCTGTGATTTAAAATATTTGAAATGAGCTGGAGAAATATCCAAATTTAGTTCTTCTTTCAGTTCTCGGGCACAAGTTTCTTCCGAGGTTTCGTCGGGATCGGTAAATCCGCCGGGGAGATCGAGCATGTCCATTTTTGGTTCTCGATTTCTCACGGTAAACAAGATTTTACCGTCTTTTTCGATGATGACCGCGACGGCTGCAGCGACATTTTGAAAATAAACCATTCCGCAATCAAAACATTCAAACCTTCGGTGATTGATAAATTCGATATTTTGGGAAGCGCAATTCGGGCAAAATTTAAAGTAACTCATAATTGAATTTTATAGCCCTAACAGGGTTTATAACCCTGTTAGGGCTTGTGAGGTTTAGCAAATTTAAACTATATTTATCATTTAATTTAATGAAAAGAAAAATGCTGAAAAAAGGAGACAAAGCCCCGGAATTTGAAGGGGTCGATCAGGACGGAAACCCGATTAAATCATCGGATTACAAAGGGAAAAAATACGTGGTTTTCTTTTATCCGAAAGCCAGTACGCCTGGTTGCACCGCTCAGGCCTGCGATTTGCGTGACAATGAAGACGCCTTAAAATCGAAAGGATATGAAATCATCGGGGTGAGTGCAGATTCCGTCCGAAGACAGAAAAACTTCGCGACAAAAAATGACCTGAATTACCCGCTCATTGCCGACGAAGAACGGAAAATCATCGAGGCTTTTGGCGTTTGGGGACCTAAAAAATTCATGGGAAGAGAATTTGATGGGATTCATCGTACGACTTTCATCATCAATGAAAAAGGTTTGATTGAGAACGTAATCGAAAAAGTGAAAACCAAAGAACATGCAAATCAAATTCTTGAAATCGAATGAATTAATTTGTGAATAAATAATTTTTCCGCGACGTATTTTGTCATTATTAAACCTTAATTTTGGATACCTAACAATAGGAAATAGCATATTTAATAAAAAAATACAGAAATGAGCGATTTAGACAATAAAAAGAAAGCATTGCAATTGGTTTTGGACAAAATGGACAAAACCTATGGAAAAGGAACGGTGATGCGAATGGGCGACAGCGCAGTGGAAGATGGAATTGGTGTCATTCCTTCCGGTTCACTCGGATTGGACATTGCCTTGGGGATTGGCGGATATCCGCGCGGGCGTGTGATTGAAATTTACGGACCCGAATCTTCCGGTAAAACAACTTTGACTTTACACGCCATTGCAGAAGCACAAAAAGCAGGCGGAATCGCTGCATTCATCGATGCTGAACACGCCTTTGACCGATTCTATGCAGAAAAACTCGGAGTAGATGTAGAAAACTTAATCATATCACAACCCGACAACGGGGAACAAGCATTGGAAATTGCAGATAATTTAATTCGTTCAGGTGCTATTGATATTATTGTCATTGACTCTGTAGCAGCTCTGACGCCAAAAGCTGAAATCGAAGGCGAAATGGGTGACTCCAAAATGGGATTGCAAGCACGTTTGATGTCGCAGGCATTGAGGAAGTTGACAGCGACAATTAATAAAACCAAATGTACTTGTATATTTATTAATCAATTACGTGAGAAGATTGGGATCATGTTCGGGAATCCGGAAACCACTACGGGTGGAAATGCATTGAAGTTCTATGCTTCGGTTCGTTTGGACATTCGACGTGTTTCTCAAATCAAAACTGGAGACGAAGCAAGCGGAAACCACGTTCGAGTAAAAGTTGTGAAAAACAAAGTAGCGCCTCCGTTCCGTCAAGCTGAATTTGATATCATGTTTGGGGAAGGGATTTCCAAAGTCGGAGAAATTCTGGATGTAGGTGTGGAAAAAGGAATTGTTCAGAAAAGCGGTTCTTGGTACAGCTACAACGAAAGCCGATTGGGGCAGGGTCGTGATGCCGTGAAAGAAGTATTGAAGGACAATCCCGAATTGGCGGAAGAATTGGAAGAAGCCATTAAAAATGCCATAAAAGAAGGATAAAATTCATCAAAATATAACTTTGTCAAAACTCTTTCATCTAGAAATAGCTTTGACAAAGTTTTTAATTTAACGGCTTAGCTTATATTTTAATTTTCTGAATTAGTTAACCAACAGAGATCGTTCGAAAAGCAAATTAACTTATATTGCAAAATAATTCAGAATAAATGCTGACCACAGATGTTTTAGTAATCGGCTCGGGTATTTCCGGGTTGTCGTATGCGATAAAAGTTGCCCAAAAATTACCCGAAACCCGTATCACAATTGTTACAAAAGCCAACGGCGAAGAATCCAATACCAAATACGCTCAAGGCGGTGTAGCCGTCGTAACCGATTTTGAAAACGACAGTTTCGACAAACACATCGAAGATACACTACGTGCCGGCGATGGACTTTGCAAAAGAGAAGCTGTGGAAATTGTGGTAAAAGAAGGGCCGCAACGTTTCCGTGAAATCGTTTCCTGGGGTGCGCAATTCGACAAAAGCGACGTCGGAACTTATGATTTGGGACGAGAAGGCGGACATACGGAAAACCGTGTGGTGCATCACAAAGACATAACCGGATATGAAATCGAACGGGCCTTGTTGGCGGTGGTCGAGAAAACACCCAATATTGAATTGCTTACCCATCATTACGTCATTGACCTGATTACCGAACACCATATTCCCGGCGAAGAATTCGACCGTGATAAGCTGAATTGTTACGGCGCTTATGTGCTGGATTTGAAATCGGAAAAAATCAAAAGAATTACTTCCAAAATTACTTTGATGGCGACGGGAGGTTGCGGTCATGTTTATAAGAACACGACCAATCCGGTGATTGCAACCGGGGATGGAATCGGACTGGCGCATCGGGCGAAAGCGAAAATTTCACATATGGAATTCATTCAGTTTCATCCGACGGCTTTGTACAGCAGTATTTCAGGGCAATTATTTCTGATTTCTGAAGCGGTCAGAGGTTTCGGAGCCAAATTATTGACCCGTGACGGAAATCCTTTTATGCATAAATACGATGAACGAGAAGAATTGGCTTCACGCGACATTGTGGCTCGTGCGATTGACAATGAAATGAAATTGCGCGGTGATGATTATGTCTGTCTGGATTGTCGTCATCTAGACAAAGAAAAATTTCTGGAACACTTCCCGAATATTTACGAAAAATGTCAGGAAGAAGGATTTGATATGTTCCGGGATTTAATTCCGGTGGTGCCGGCGGCGCATTATCTCTGCGGCGGAATCGATGTGGATTTGGACGGCCAATCGAGCATCAAAAATATGTTTGCGGTGGGCGAATGTACCAATACCGGATTGCATGGCGCGAATCGTCTGGCATCGAATTCCTTGTTGGAAGCCATGGTTTTCGGACACCGTGCTGCACTTAAAACCGTAGAATTGGTCGAAAAAAATAATTTTCATTTGGAGAAAATAAATTTGGTGCCCGAATGGGATGACGAAGGTTTGGGCGTGACCAAAGAAATGGTTTTGCTGAATTACCTGAAAAAACAACTTCAAATTATGATGAGTGATCTGGTTTCTATCGTGCGTTCCAACGAAAGACTGGAATTGGCCAAATGGCAGGAAGAAGAAATTTACCGTTCGGTCAAAGAAATCTATAAAATGAATTTGCTATCGCCTCAACTTTCCGAATTGCGAAATCTGGTTTCGGTTGCCTGGCTGATTATTACACAAAGCCAGGAAAGAATGGAAAATCGAGGTGCGTTTTTTAATAAGGATTTGGAGTAATTATTTTAAATTAAAAATGTTGAATTAAAAATGAAAAATTTACTTACAATATTATGTTTAATTGCCTCGCTGTTTGCATATACGCAAGAGAGAGAAGTATGGGGAACTGAAGTCCCTAAAAGCCTTGACAAAAAACCACATTCCGGCAGATATACACCAAGAGAAGTGGAGAAAATGGCAATTCTGAAAGAATGTAAATCTGTAGATGAAAATAATAAAAGTGAATTGCAATTATGCTTAGCAGATGAGTTTAGGAATAAGATTTCTCAAAAATTTTCTGAATTTGATAAAATAGCTGATGGCCTTCAATTAAGTGAAAGTACAATTAAAATTTTCTTTGTATTAAGTAAAGAAGGTGAAATTAAAGACATAAAAACGTATGATTTCGGTTCAAAAGAACTTTCAGCTTTTTGCGCAGAGGCTTTGGAGAATTTAAATTCTAAAATTCAATTTGAACCAGCGCAAATTGATGGTGAAAAAGTGGATTTAGTGTTTCAACTTCCGGTAAAGTACATTCGAAATCGAGAATAATATTTAAATCATAGATCAACTAAATGAAACTTAAACTTCATTTTATTTCATTATTATTTCCAATCACTTTATTCACTCAGGACCAACCTTGTATAGACCCTAAGCGACCTAAATATGCTACAGGTCCTCATCCGAAAGCTTCTCCTATTTTTCCGGGCTGTGAGTCTTTCAAAGAAAATAATGATTCTTTGAATAGCTGTTTCGGAAGAAAAATTAGTCAGTTGATTGCTGAAAAATTAGATAAAAAATATGGTGTTGGTGAGATTTCTGATAGTTTGAGTTATTATCAAAACAAGGTTAGGATTTACATAACCCAAAATGGAAGTATGAAATTGAATTTGGTCAATAAATTTCACACTCAATTTGAAAATATTTTAGTTCAAAAACTCAATGAAGTCTCGAATGAAATTATAGGAATTATTCCTGCTAAATACGAAGGGAATTATTGCGCTCCTCTTTATTACACTTTACCTTTGACAATTGAATTATCTGAAGTTGAAACTTCCCAATAAATTTATCAATCATTAAGCAAAATCAATACATGAAATTATATTTTATACTCTTTACAATTATTCTAACCTTCGGACAATCAATTGCTCAAAAGCCATTTAAAATCAATTCGGAAGGAGAATTGTCCAAATCCCAATACGAAAAATTGCTGAAATCCAAAGGGTATGACGCCGTTTCCAACTTTGATACGGTTAATGTCAATCCTTTGCTGATCTATGCGGTGTATGTAAAAAAGGGAAAATTGGGTATTTTAGACCATACAGGAAAGGAAATAACGGAAGCTAAATACGATCGAATTTGGGGATTGCAAAAAGATGCTGTTTTGGGCGTGAATTATTATCCAGATCATTACATTGTTCAGATTCATGAAAAAGCGGGCGTGCTTAAAAATACTGGAAAAGAGGTAATTCCGATGGAGTATTTTTTTATAACTTATGGTAAACGTTTAAGTGAAAAGTTTGAAAAAGTTCAATTTTTTGTAGCAAAATCGGAATCAGGCGATAAATATTTGAATATCCAAGGCAATGAAATTTCTAAACCCGAAGAATCCAAAGAACAAATCCGCAATTCAACTCAAAGTTCGCCTACTCCCAAAGCAAAAACATATACCGATGAAAATCCTTATGGAAATGTCATCAGGAAATGGGGGAAATTTGGCGTTGTGGAAGCACAAATAGATGGGAAATACCAACAGGGCGTTGTCAATTTAGAAACCAAGAAAGTTCTCATTCCCATTGAATATGGATATGTAATCATCGATCGGTTTCAACGTTTTATTGCAGGGAACTATACAAAGGATAACTTTGCATTGTATGATACAATTGGTGTAGCATTGAAAAAAGATTTCGAAAAAATTGAAGAATCCAATGGAATTTATTTTCTCACCAAAGATTCGAAAATTGCGTATTTCGATGAAGATTTAAAGCAATTATCAGATTTTGAATTTGAAAAGTATGCCTTTCATTCCAAAAATCGAATTCTGACATACAAAGGAGGTAAAAAAGGAATGATTGATTTGTCGGGTAAAACGATCATCCCCTTTGAGTATGATAACTTGAATTTCATCACCTATCAAGTCGGCTCCAAATTAGATCTTGACCCTTTGATTCGAGCGACCAAGGGCAAAAAATACGGAATCATAGATTTCAATGGAGAGATTTTAATTCCTGTGGAATTTGACAGAGTGGATACCCAGATTGCTACAAGAGAGAAAGAACGAAGATACATGGGCTCAGGTGAACGAATGCCCGTTGACCATACTATTACCGAAAACAATCAATATTTTCTCGTTCAGAAAGATGGATTGCAGGGTTTGTTTGGAAAGGACTTTTCTATTTTGTTGCCTGTTGAATTTAGCGAAATACTCAAAGCTGACAATGGTAAATTTGTACATGTTGTACAGCGCGATAAGATGAAAAACAGAAGTGAAGGATTGTTTAACGTTATGAAAAAAGAGTATTTATTTGAAATAGCACCGGGTGCAGATTATTCCTTTAAATACGGTCGTCATATCCTTTCGAAAAAAGAAGGGAAATTTGCTTTGTACAATTTGGAAGGAGAGCAAATCATTCCTTACCAAGAAAATGAAATTTCTGGAATAAACTCAATCTATAATGGACTGACACAGATTTACAGTTATAGCCCAGAAAACGCTGTGTTATACATAGGTCAACATGGTATTTCAAGTGAATTTGTAGAAGTAGATTCATTTTAGATGATTTCTGGGCTCAACTGCACAAAACGAATTATGAAATCGCAATTCTCTATTTTTTTGTTAGAATTTGTTCAAATAAAATAAATCTAAAAAGGGTGAAGAATAATTATTTTAGTAAATTTAAAATTCACCTTATCTGAAATTATAATTCAGATAATAATTAAATCTAATTGAATGAGAAAAATATTATTCGCTTTATTTTTAGTTCTCCCGTTTTCGTTTGCATTTGCTCAAGTCGAAAAGCCTGAAATCAGCCAATCCAAAAGCGATTCAGCCAATTTCACGGCAAGAGAAGTAAAGGAAATGGCCGTTTTTCCAGGTTGCGAATCGGAAACTGAAAAGACGGCACTTGTCAGATGCTTTCAACAAAGAATCAGTGAATTGTTGATTGGGAAACTATGGGATTTCTCCGAGGAAATGGAAAGATTAAACAAGGAGGAGGCAATTGCAAGAATTCAGTTTGTGGTAGATAAAAATGGCAAATTGATCCAAATAAAGGCTTTGGAAGGTGGGATGCCAGAGTTGGCTGCAGCTTCGTCAAAAGCTATTGAAGAAATTGCGGCAGAAATTCAGCCCATTCGTCCGGCGACGCTTGAAGACGGTTCGCCGGTTAATCTGGTTTTTCAGCTTCCGGTAAAGTATAGAATTGAATTGAATGAAACTACGGATGAGCCCGATGAGCCGGAATATGAATGGGACGAAGTGGTTTTGGCGACTTTGACCGATGGTGAAATCCGATACGAAATTCGGGCATCCAAACTTCATAATTTCTCCGTTTATGAAGTGCGTCCCAACCCAAGTATTTTTCTTGGAAACTTTGCGACGATGGATGAAATTGCAATCACCGAACCTTATCGATCCATTTTTCAGAACAATAAAAAAATCCTGATTACAGAAGGAATGAAGGACGAAATTCTTTATACATTCTACAACAAGGAAGAAGATCCTTCCAATGTCTATATTTATCAATTAAAAGAAGGAGAAGAAGTTTTGCTGGAGAAAATGAGTTATTATGATTTCTATATGAGTTCAAAATATTCTGAATTTTTTCTGAGATAAATCGATGGATTTAAGGAATCTACTTAGATTTGTATAAATCTGATTTTGAAACAATTATTTACATATCTACTTATTATTCTTTTGGCTTGCTTGGGTCAGGCTCAGGAACAGCAATTGTATCAGATGAATCAAATTGCGGAAATGGCTGTTTTTCCTGGTTGTGGAAAAATTAAAACATCGTCCAAAAAGAAACTTTCTGATTGCTTTTCTGAACAAATTTCCTATCGATTGATAAATCAACTCAGTGATATCGATGAAACACTTTCAAAAAGCGGAATTGATGAGGCTCATGCTGTTCTTCAGTTCGTTATATCGCGCGAAGGAATTCTAATAGGTCTCGAGGAATTGGAAGGAAGCAACCCCATTTTGGCGGAAGCGGCTATGATTGCTTTGGAGAAAATCTCCAGCGAAGTGCCGCCCATTCGCCCGGCAAAACTTAAAAACGGTGAAGCCGTTAATTTACTATTCCAATTGCCACTTAGTTTTCAAGTGGAATCCAAATATGTCGAGTCGGCTTTGCCGGATTATCCGGTCGATGAAATAGTTTTGTTTACACTTTTACCTGAAAATGAAAACCTTCGCTACGAAGTTCGTTTGTTCCAAAACAAAGATTTGAAGATTTATGAAGTAAAAGAAAATCAAAGCCTTTTTTTGGGTAAATTTCTGACTCTGGGAGAAGTAGGGTCCTCGGAGCCCTATAAAACACTGATGGAAAAATACCGTCTAAAGGATAAGATTTTGGTGACGGACGGTTATCTGGACGAAGATTTTTTTGAAATTTATATTTACAACCTATTTGATTCGGCAACGAGAAAACCGGTTTATGTGGAAGTGGTTCAAATTAAAAATCAGAAAACCGAATCGGTATTCAAATTTAAAAATGAAGCCGAATTCGTGAATTCGAGATTTGTTTCCTTGATTTACAGAGATTAACATTCTTTTCACGCGGAAGTCTTTCGCCTTCTCCAAAATTCTGACTATTTTTGCCGCTCAAAATTAAAATAAATGTCAGGAAAGATTACACTCACGATGATTAAGCCCGATGCCGTAAAAAACGGACACATCGGAAATATTTTGGCAGATATCACCCATGCCGGTTTTAAAATCAAAGCCATGAAACTAACTCAGCTTTCAAGAAGAGATGCCGAAATGTTTTATGCAGTTCACAAAGAACGTCCTTTTTTCAAAGATTTGGTGGATTTCATGATTTCAGGTCCTATTGTTGCAGCGGTTTTGGAAAAAGACAATGCGATTGAGGATTTCCGAACGCTGATTGGTGCTACCAATCCCAAAGAAGCAGCGGAAGGAACGATCCGTAATAAATACGCTGAATCGATTGATGCCAACGCAGTTCATGGTTCGGATAGTGATGAAAACGCAATCATCGAAGCTGGATTTCATTTTTCCGACAGAGAAATTTATAGTTATTAATTTGTTGAAGAAATAGATAAGACCGCATCAAAAGATGCGGTTTTTTTGTTTAAATAAGTTAAATTAGTCCAATAAAATTTTTATGAATAAATCAGGCTGTGGCTGGGAAGGTAAAGAAGAAATCTACGTGAAATACCACGATGAGGAATGGGGAGTTCCCGTACGGGACGATGCACGACAATTTGAATTTCTCATTCTGGAAACCTTTCAGGCAGGGCTGAGTTGGATTACGATTTTGCGAAAACGGGAAAATTTCAGAAAGGCTTTGGATAATTTTGACTACAAAAAAATTGCTTTGTACAATGAAGAGAAGATTCAATCGTTATTAAAAGACGAAGGAATCATCCGAAACCGTTTGAAAATACGGGCAACTGTAAGTAATGCCCAGGCTTTTATGAAAGTTCAGGAAGAATTCGGTTCTTTTACAGATTACATTTGGGGATTTGTCAATCACAAACCTATAAATGAGAAAAGAAAAACCTTGAAAGAGATTCCGGCTACATCTGAATTGTCGGACAAACTGAGTAAAGATTTGAAAAAAAGAGGATTTAAATTTGTAGGAAGTACAGTAGTTTATGCACATTTGCAAGCAACAGGTATAATAAATGATCACCTTGTGGATTGTTTCAGACATTCAGAAGTTTGAACGCAACCCAAGATTGAGTTAAACGTCAAATTATAATAAAATAGGAATTTTTAATATGAAAAAGATGAACCCAATAGCCATGGCAGTTGTTTTGATTGTTTCCATGGTTAGTTTTTATCAGTGTACACACGATGAAGAGTTGTTTGCAGGATTTCCAGTAGTGCATGATTTTCAAAACCTTCAGCAGTTACACGATACCTTAACGTTAAATGATACGGTAGGATTGAGTATATCGGATCCTACCATTGAAAATATAATTCAGGGAACTCAAGGCACCAAATTAATTATCCCTGCAAACTCATTGACCCTTCCCGGTGGTGGAGAAGCAACCCCTCCCTTTTCGGTTTCAATGCTTGAAATTTTTAAACGAGGCGATATGATTCGACACAATGTACAGACTTTTGCAGGTCAAAGTCCATTGGTTTCGGGAGGAGTTCTTTGGCTTCAAATAAAAGATGCAAACGGTGCTACTCTAGCGCTGAACGGAGTTCAGGCGGTATTGCCTTATCGAACCAATGCCTCTGGATACGAGAACGATATGCAACATTATACAGGAACCAATCAATCCGCACCATCGGGTTCGCAAATTGTTTCGTGGGGAGCCGGAAGCTCGGAAGTAACTTATAATGCAGGGGCAGGTGTAAGCGGAGAATTTACCATCGCAACTGTTTCAAACGGTTGGAATCACGCAGCCTCCCCGCTTCAAATTCCTGACGGACAAGCCACACAATTTTCAGTAAGAGTGCCTAATTCTTCTGATTTTTCACAAACCGAAGTATTTTTTACGATGAATGAATTTACAACGGTTGCCGCTTTGACTTCAGTTCAGGGCGATGCCATTTCAACCTTTACAGGAACTGTTCCCACAGGAGCTCAAGGTAAATTAGTAGCTATTTCTTTGGTAGAAGGTGCTTTGCATTTTGGAGTTTTGGATGTGACGGTTTCAGGGGATGATGAATTCAGTGTGAGTGTTCAGCCCGGAACTGTGCCGGAATTTCAGTCTTTGCTTTCTGCAATGAATTAAATCAATTCAAAAAATAATTAGAAAATCCGGTGAGCTTTCATCGGATTTTTTGTTGAAATCTTCTTTGAACCATTTTCAATCGGACTCTCATCTGGTCGTAAATCAATCCGATAAATAAAATGAATGCCGATACAATAAGAAGTTTCAGTCCGAAATAAGAATAAGTCAGCGAACTCAAAGTTCCACCCAAAAAGAAAAATAGGATGATAGTGGCTCTTAGTTTAATCGAAGCCTGTAATTTTGTTTTTTGACGGAAACCTTTGTAGAAAAACAATTGCGCGATTTCAATTCCTAAATCTGTAAATAATCCAGTCAGGTGAGTGGTTCTGACGACCGAATTGGAAATCATCGTCACCAACGCATTTTGTAATCCCATGGCAAACAATAAACTATAAGCGACGTAGGTAATGGATCTTTCCAGCATGATTTCACCGAAAATTCCCGTGAATAATAAAACCAGTGCTTCTAAAATAACCGGAATGATGAAAATATAGCGCTCGTTTTTTCGGTTCATATATTCAATGAGGATTCCGGAGGTGAAAGAACCCAAAAAAAAGAAAACGACAAAGAGAAAATAAACCAGTCCGCGCCAAGTGTTTAAGCTGTAAACTTCATCCACAAAAAACGCAAAATGCCCGGTGACATTTGTGGTGAGCTGATGAATCGCAAGGAAACCTATGATGTTCACCATTCCCGCCACAAATGACAAAAGCGAAGCAATCCGAAGATTATGCTTCAGCGTTCTGTATTTACCCTTGTGCCTGAACATTCCTCATAAAATAAGCAATTAAAGCTGGAAAGCAAATGAAAAGATCAGACGCCCGAAATGGAGTTGCGTCTTATTTTTTCTGTTCTTTCGCCCAAGTATCGCGCAATCCTACCGTTCGGTTGAAAACCCATTTTTCGTCGGTGGAATCCCGATCCATTGCAAAATATCCGATTCGCTGAAATTGGAATTTATCTTCCGGTTGGGCATTTTTCAACGAAGGTTCCGCAAAACCCTGAACGACTTTCATCGAATCGGGATTTACGAATTGCAAGAAGTCACCGTCGCCGGCTTCGTCCGGAGATTCCACTGTAAACAATCGGTCGTACAATCGAACTTCAATCGGAATGTTCTCCGTTGCCGAAACCCAATGCAAAGTTCCTTTTACCTTTCGCATACTGGCTTCAGAACCTGAGCCTGATTTGGACTCCGGATCATATTCCGCAAAAATCGTGGTGATATTTCCATTGTCATCTTTCTCAACTCGTGTGGCTTTCACGATGTAAGCTCCTTTCAGTCGAACTTCATTTCCGATGGATAGACGGAAGAACTTCTTAGGTGCTTCTTCCATGAAATCATCACGCTCGATGTAAAGTTCTCGCGTAAATGGAACCTCTCTCATTCCCGCCGACTCATCCTCCGGATTATTTTCAACGGTTAAATTTTCAACTTTTCCTTCGGGATAATTTTCGATGACGAGTTTTACTGGATTAATTACGGCAAAAACACGCGGAGCAATTTTATTTAGATGGTCACGAATGCTGAATTCCAAAAGAGAAATATCGATCAGATTGTCACGTTTTGCAACCCCGGCTTTGTCCCAAAATTCACGAATGGATTCGGGCGTATAACCTCTTCTTCTCAAACCGGAAATCGTCGGCATTCGCGGGTCATCCCAACCGGTTACAACACCTTCGTCCACCAATAATTTCAGTTTGCGTTTGGACGTAATCATATAGCTGACGTTTCCACGGGCGAATTCTCTTTGTTTGGGTTTAAAAGGATGTTCAGGTATTTCCACCTGCTCCAAATACCATTCGTACAAAGGACGGTGGTTTTCAAATTCGAGCGAACAAAGCGAATGAGAAATTCCTTCGACATAATCCGATTCGCCGTGTGCCCAATCATACATCGGATAGATTTTCCATTTGTCACCCGTTCTATGGTGTTCTTTGTGCAAAACACGGTACATCACCGGGTCGCGCATATTCATATTGGGCGAAGCCATATCGACTTTTGCACGCAAAACGTGGGAACCTTCCGGGAATTCACCGTTTTTCATTTTTTCGAACAATTCCAAATTTTCTTCTACAGAACGTTGTCTGCAAGGCGATTCAATTCCGGGTTCGAAAGGTGTTTTCCGCTGTTCATTGATCACTTCAGATGGTTGATCATCGACATAAGCTTTTCCATCTTTGATCATTTGAATGGCCCAATTGTAAAGGGTTTCGAAATAATCCGAAGCAAATCTCTCTTCGTCCCATTGAAATCCAAGCCATTTTACATCTTCGCGGATGGAATCCACAAATTCCTGTTCCTCTTTGGCGGGATTGGTGTCGTCAAAACGCAGATTGACGGGCGCACCGTATTTTTCGCCTAATCCGAAGTTGATGCAAATCGCTTTGGCGTGACCAATGTGCAGATAACCATTGGGTTCAGGCGGAAAGCGGAAACGGAGATTTTCTCGAGAATAATCTTTGGCTAAATCTTCTTCTATAATTTGTTCAATAAAATTGAGTGGTTTTTTTTCTTCTTCCATTGTGATGCTGAATAGAAGTGCAAATTTAGGTTTTTTTAACTATAATTGTAGGAAGTATTGGGTACAAAGTATTTTGAACTAGGACTTAATTTAATTTTAATTATCTTAAACATAGATTTATGAAAAATCGACTGCTTTTTTTGTGGATTTCAATTTTATTTGGAACTTTTTTGTTTGGGCAGGAAAAATTGAAAGTTACGTATGAGGAAGTAAGTGACCTCGAGGTGTTGAGAGAACTCGGAATTGAAATTTCAGGAAGAACCTTTCATTTAATTGTTGCTAATGAAGAATCGGATTATTCTAGCATTGAAAAGATTAATAATTCCCAAAATCTTTCAGGAAATAGAATAATAGATTTACCCAAATCCGCTATTTATAAAAACACAAAAGAGCTTTTTTCGCTTCAATCTGATAAAATTGGCAATGAAAATTATTTAGTTCAAGACTCTTTGACGCAATTTAATTGGGAATTAACTCGAGAAGCTAAAACAATTTTAGGATTTCCCGTTCGAAAGGCAATGACAACTAATAAAAACGCTATGGTAACTGCTTGGTTTTCGCCTCAATTAAAATTTAATACCGGGCCAGATCAATTTTGGGGATTGCCGGGATTAATTTTGGAGATAGAATCCAGAGTAAATGTTGATGATAAAGAGTCAGTCAGAGCTTTTATAGCCGTTGAGGTTGAAGTTATTTCTGATAGCCAAAAGCTAAGGCCATCAAATGGAAAACTCATTTCAAAAGAAAAATTCAATGAGAAAGTCAAGGTTTACAGAGAAAAAAGAGACGAGATGTACAGCGGCGGCGTAGATAAAGATTAAGCCCACGAATTCATTCGTGGGTGATAAGAATTCATTCGTGGGAAACAAATTGTTGAAACCATTTTAATGGTTTTTTTTGTAATTTTCACATACAAAACCAACAATCTATGTCACATTCTTTCAATAAAGTATGGATTCACGCCATTTGGTCGACCAAAAACAGAATGCCCTTAATTTCGGATTCGCTTGAAGCGAAGCTTTATCCAATGATGAAAAATGAATTTCAAGAATTAGAATGCCCACTCTTGATCATAAATGGCTGGACAGATCACGTTCATTGTTTATTTTTATTGAATTCCAAAAAGTCAATCGCAGAAATTCTGAAACAGATAAAAGGAAGTAGCTCACACTTTGTGAATGGTCAAAATCTTATATCGGAAAAGTTTTCTTGGCAGGTCGGGTATGCCGCATTTTCAGTGAGTGAATCAGTGAAATCTAAAGTTTTCAACTATATCCAAAATCAAAAAGAACATCATCAAAGAAAAGATTTTCAACAAGAACTAAATGATTATATAGAGTTGCATAAAATTGAAAATGGTTGAAACCATTTCGTAAAAATACCCTCAATGAATTTCGATCCCCACGAGTGAATTCGTGGGTTAGAGATACAACTCAATCAAACCTTCGGGGACCTTCACTAAAATCGCTTTGTGCTCGCGGTTTACTTCCAAAATCCATTCATCTACAATGGGAATAAGGATTTCCTTTCCGTTGATTTCGACTTCAAATAAAGCCTGAGCCGTCGTATCGTTTACATTTTTGATCACACCAATTTCGGTGTTCGTTTGGTCGTAAATCGTAAATCCGATGATTTCGTGGTAATAAAAATCGGTGCCTTCCAACTCAGGAAGGGTTTCAAGTGGTAAGTAAAGATTTTTATTGATGAGCTTTTCTGCTTCATCGGGTGAAACATCTTCAAATTTCACCAACATTTTTCCGCCGGAGTGGGGTTGAATGAATTCCAAAAAAAATGGAACCAGCATTCCGTTTGTTTCTACGAATACTGATTCCATATTTTGGTATAATTCTGGTTCGTCTGTATCAAGATGCAGGATTAAGTTTCCTTTGAAACCATGAAGTTTGGTGATTTTACCTAAGTAATAACAATCTTCTTTCTGCATCAGACGAATTGAATTATTCTTCTGTTTTTTCTTCTTCAGAACTTGCTTCAGCAGCCGGCTCTTCAGTAGCTTCTGTTTCAGCAACAACTTCTTCAGTCGTTTCTTCTGCTGCAACTTCAGCGTTTTCTTCAGTTGCTTCCACTTCTTCAGCAGGAGCTTCTTCTTCCACTGCTATACGAGCTTCTGATTTTTTCTTTTCAGCCTCCAAAGCAGCCGATTTAGCTTCCGCTTTTGCTTGTGCCAAACCATCTTTTTTCGCCTGAACCGCATTGGCTCTTTCTTCCAACCAAGCTTCAAATCTCTTTTCTGCTTCTTCTTCGCTGAAAGCACCTTTTGCTACACCGCCCAATAAGTGTTTTTTCATCAAAGCACCTTTGTAAGAAAGAATGTTTCTCGCTGTGTTGGTAGGCTCTGCACCTACTTGCAACCAATGAACAGCTCTGTCCAAATCCAACTCGATTTGTGCAGGGTTAGTCACAGGGTTGTAAGTTCCGATTTTCTCGATGAAACGTCCGTCTCTTTTCGCTCTCGAGTCCGCGATAACGATGTGAAAGAAAGCTTTTCCTTTTCTACCGTGTCTTTGCAATCTGATTTTTGTTGCCATTTTATATGTATTGTGGGAACTCTGTCCCGGTTAAATTACATTTTTGAGGGTGCAAATTTAAAATAAATATTCAAATATCGGGCAATTAATTGGTGAATAATTAATTATGTGCGGAATATGTCTTTTGAAAAATGATTATTTCCTAACTTTAAGAAATTAAAACAATCATTATGAAGAAAATCTTTACGTTCATTACCAACTTAACGTTAATTGGATTTGTTTCCGCCCAAGCCTCTTTTATGATGGCAAAGGTAAACGAAAACGGAGAATTTTCAGTAGAAGAAATTCAGGCACCGGAAGTGCTCTTGTATCCAAATGAGATTTCCCCGGATCCATTTATGACCTTTGAAGCTCCTGCATTTCAGTATTCAAAAAATACCAGAGGACTGACATTGGCCGATTTGGATAATGATGGAGTGGATGAACTTCTAATTGGAATCGACCAGAAATTTTATGCTATCAAAGGTGATGGATCAATTCTATTTGAAGTAGACGTCGAAGGTCCCATTCTTTATCCGCCGGCCGTTGCTGACATGGATGGAGACGGTGACTTGGAAATCGTTTTCAATTTCGGGTTTTCAACTTTAACAAATGGAACTTACGTTCTTGATCATCAGGGAAATGCCTTGGATGGTTGGCCAAGAACGCACTCCACGCTTATTTCAAATGCGCCTGCGCTTGCTGATTTGGACGATGATGGGATTATGGAAATCATCACGGCGGAAAGAATCAGCGGAACTTCTGCATATATCCATGTTTTTAAATTGGATGGAACCGAATTGAACGCCAATTGGCCTTATGATATTGGTTCCGTGTCTTGTTTCACTCCGTCTGTCGGTGACATAAATAATGATGGAATAAAGGAAGTTATTGTCGCAGGATACAATACCGGAATTTTTGCCATCCAACCCGACGGAACAATATTGTCCGGATTCCCAGTTTACGATCCTTCAGTTGCTTATTCCTACCAATCTCCCGTTTTAGTGGATTTGGATGGAGATGACGAACTGGAAATCGTAGGAGCCAACCACGGAGATGCTTCGGCATACTACGTCATGAATAATGATGGAACTTATGCAGACGGATGGCCGTATGCGATTGGAAATTGGACCTATGCACCACCAACTGTAGTCGATTTGGACGGAGATGAAGTCTATGAAATTTTTGTTGGCAACCCGAATTTTTCTGAAGGAAATTCGCTCCCTACCATTTATGGAATGTCGCCCGATGGAAGTGATCTCGCCAACTTTCCTATTAATAAAATAGGAGGCAATGAAGGAGTGATTACAGTCGCAGATATTAACAATGATGGAGTGATGGAAATAATTTTTGGAAGTAATATTACAGATTCCGAAGGTTATGGATATCTTCATGCTTATTCTGTGGATGGTTCAGGGGAAATTGATGGATTTCCGTTACGCCCGAGAGGGTTTACCTATCTGAACGGAGCGGTTGTGGGGGATATTGATAATGACGGAATGATGGATATTTCGCTCAATTCCTATACGCTCAATTTCGGAGCTTCAACTGACTCTCTTTTCATCAGTTCTTATAATTTGAACGTCCCTTATGATGAAAGTAAAATTCTTTGGAATGGTTACAAAGGAAATAACACAAGGGACGGGTTATTAGTTGAAGAAATTATCATGGGAACCGAAGACATGACTCAAAACCCCATTTCAGTTTACCCAAATCCTTCTTCCGGAATTCTGAATATCCAATTAAAAGAAGAAGTTTCTGATTTCAAGATAAATATCTTTGATTTAAACGGCCGAAATGTATTTACTCAAAAAGATACTGTATCCAAATCCTTGAGAACCTATAATTTATCTCATCTTCCGCCAGGAACATATGTTGTACAACTCATAGTTGATAATCAAAGGAAGAATTTGAAGTGGATTAAAAAATAAATCTAAGCCCGAACTAATTCGGGCTTTTTTCTTCAATCAACAGCAACTATTTTTGTCAGATGAACAAACAAGAAATTCTAATCGCAGCCGGAAACTATATCAAAAAAGGATTTACCGGCGAAACCACCGGACACGATTTTTACCACATTCAACGCGTGGTGAAAACAGCTCGAAAAATTGCTTCAGAAGAAAATGCCGATTTATTTTTAGTCGAATTGGCGGCTTGGCTTCATGATGTAGGTGATTATAAATTACACGACGGAATGGATAAATCGGAAGAATTAATTTCCGAATTTTTATTCGAATTAAATCTTCCCAAAGAAACGATTTCCAAAATCATCGAAATTGTTTCCCAGGTTTCCTTCAGCAAAGGAAATGCCCCCACAAGTTTGGAAGCCAAAATCGTTCAGGACGCTGACCGATTGGATGCTTTGGGCGCCATCGGACTCGCCCGGACTTTTGCCTATGGCGGAAGCAAACAGCGAGAAATCTACAATCCCGAAAACCCAGAAGAAACTTCCATTCAACATTTCTACGACAAACTTCTCAAATTAAAAGGTTTGATGAATACTAATTCAGCAAAGAAAATCGCCGAAGAACGTCATCAATTTTTAGAAGAATTTTTGGAGAGGTTTTATGAGGAATGGGAGAGTTGAGACCTGTCAGGTTTTTGAAACCTGACAGGTCTTTACAAGTCTTTTTGATTTTTCCTTGTGGTGAAAATTTTAATTTCATTAATTTTAGCTTTTAAAAAAAAATAACGAACCACAAAATGCATAAACAATATTTTATTGCACTCATTTTTTTATTGTCCCAATTTAATTTTGCTCAGGCACCTAAAAAACCAAGTTCTGCCGAGATTTACGAATCCATCCAAAAACTGAATTTCCTCGGTTCGGTTTTGTATGTAGCAGCGCATCCCGACGATGAAAACACCCATTTGATTTCCTATTTTGCCAATGATGTTCACGCCCAAACGGCCTATATTTCCCTGACGCGCGGTGATGGCGGACAAAATTTAATCGGATCGGAATTGCGGGAGCTCTTAGGTGTAATTCGTACGCAGGAACTAGTTCAAGCGCGGAAAATCGACGGTGGAATTCAATATTTTTCTCGTGCCAACGATTTTGGTTATTCCAAACATCCGGATGAAACTTTCGAAATCTGGGACAAAGAAGAAGTTTTAAGCGATTTGGTGTATGTCATCCGCAAATTTCAACCCGATGTCATCATCAACCGATTTGACCATCGCACACCCGGAACCACGCACGGACACCATACCGCATCTGCGATGTTGAGCGTGGAAGCCTTTGATTTGGCCGCAAATTCATCAGCCTTTCCGGAACAATTAAAAAAGTTTTCGACCTGGCAACCTAAAAGGCTTTTCTGGAACCAATCCTGGTTTTTCTATGGAAGTCAGGAGAAATTTGAAAAGGCCGATAAAACCAATCTTTTTGTAATGGACATCGGGTCTTATTATCCCACTTTGGGATTGAGCAATTCCGAAATTGCAGCCAAAAGCCGAAGCCAACACAGTTCACAAGGATTTGGAGCGACGGCGGTTCGCGGAAGCGCAATGGAATATTTGGAACCCATAAAGGGAGGAAAACCTCAAAATAATGTGTTTGAAGGAATTGATACCAGTTGGAACCGTGTAAAAGGCGGAAAGGCAATCGGAGAGATTTTATCAAAAGTTGAAAAGGAATTTGATTTTACAAATCCGTCCAAATCCGTTCCTGAACTCATAAAAGCCTACCAATTGATTTTAAAATTGGAAGACAAACATTGGCGAAAAATTAAATTAGAAGAAATAAAAAACATCATTTACCATTGCTCTGGATTATTTTTGGAAGCGGTTGCCAAAGAACCTTATACGACGGTTGGTAGGAATGCCGATGTGAAAATTGAAGCGATTAACCGAAGTGATCTTTCGATCAAATTAAATGAAATTCAACTCGAAAAACTAAATAAAGATTTAAAACCCAATCAAGCTTATCATTCCGATAGAACTTTGGTCAGTTCCGCCTTTTTGAAACCGACTTCGCCTTATTGGCTCGAAGAAAAAGGAAGTTTGGGAATGTACAAAGTGAGCGATGAGAAATTGATTGGATTGCCGGAAGCGCCGCCACCATACAGCGTTTTGTTCAACTTAAATATTTTGGGACAGGATTTTCATCTCGAAAAACCGGTAGTTTATAAATACAATGATCCGGCAAAAGGCGAAACCTATAAACCTTTTGTGGTTTTGCCTGAAGTTTCGGTCAATGTCGAAGAAAAAGTTTTGATTTTTGGTAATGAAAATACGCAGCGAATTCCGGTGAAAATAAAATCATTTGTTGAGAATTTAAATGGAAATTTAAGTTTGAAAGCACCGGATGGTTGGAAGATTTCACCTGAAAATCAGGAAGTAATTTTGAATGCAAAAGGAGAAGAGAAAACCTTTTGGTTTGAAGTTAATCCACCGAAAAATCAGTCCGAAGGAGAATTAATCCCACAACTGAAAGTTGGGATTGGAACTTATGAAAATCAATTGATTGAAATCAATTACGATCATATTCCTGAACAGAAAGTTTTATTGCCCGGATCGGCCAAATTGGTCAAAATAGACATCGAGAAGAAAGGTGAAAAAATCGGATACATCATGGGCGCAGGCGACTCCGTTCCTGAAAATCTACGTCAAATAGGATATCAAGTGGAAATCATTTCGCCTCAAAATATTACGGCCGAAAACTTGGATAGATTGGATGCCGTTGTTTTGGGAATTCGTGCATTTAACGTAATTCCGGAATTAAAATTCAAAAATAAAATCTTGTTTGAGTATGTGAAAAACGGTGGAAATTTAGTAGTTCAGTACAATACTTCGCGAGATGTTTTGACAGAGGAAGTTGCACCGTTTCCATTGACACTCTCGCGCGATCGTGTGACCGATGAAAATTCGGAAGTGAAGTTTTTGGATAAAAATCATCCGGTTTTGAATGTTCCGAACAAAATTACTTCGAAAGATTTCGAAGGTTGGGTGCAGGAAAGAGGATTGTATTTTCCCGACAACTGGAGCAAAGAATTTACGCCTATTTTATCGATGCACGACAAAGGCGAAGCACCGATGAAAGGCAGTTTGCTCGTGGCGAAATACGGAAAGGGCTATTATGTTTACACCGGATTGAGTTTCTTCCGCGAATTGCCGGAAGGCGTACCGGGCGCTTATCGATTGTTGGCAAATATTTTATCTTTAGGGAAATAAAATGAATAATAGATTCTTCGCTCCGCTACGCTTTGCTCTGAATGACATCCGTTATTAAAAATAATAAAATGAAAGAAAAAGAAACACTCATTAAAAAGTCCTGGCGCGAATCCTACACCTGGGTTTTGCTCGCCAATGCCGGATACATTCTCGTGTTTTACATTCTGATGAAAATTTTTAGCTGATGCACGGAATTGACTGGATTATATTGATTGGTTCGATGTTGTTCATCGTGGTTTACGGTGTTTGGAAGACGCGTGGTCAAAGCAGTGTGCAGGATTTTCTGAAAGGAAATGACTCAAATTGGTTTACCGTGGGATTGTCCGTAATGGCGACTCAGGCCAGTGCGATCACCTTTCTTTCCACACCCGGACAAGCCTTTCACGACGGGATGGGTTTTGTACAATTTTACTTCGGATTGCCGATTGCGATGGTCATCATCTGTCTGGTTTTCATTCCTTTGTATCATAAATTAAATGTTTATACGGCTTACGAATTTTTGGAAAGTCGTTTTGATCTGAAAACCAGAACTTTAACGGCTTCTTTGTTTTTAATTCAAAGAGGTTTATCGGCTGGAATTACCATTTTTGCGCCTTCGATAATTTTGTCTGCAGTTTTGGGTTGGGATCTGACTTGGTTGAACATCATCATCGGTTCGTTGGTCATTATTTATACTGTTTCGGGCGGAACCAAAGCGGTAAATGTCACCCAGAAACAGCAAATGTCGATTATGATGGGCGGAATGGCGGTGGCATTTGTCATTTTGGTTTATTCGCTTCCCGATGGAATTAATTTCTCCAATGCCTTGGAAATTGCGGGCGCAAGCGGTAAAATGGACATTCTGGATTTTTCATTTGATTTTGATAACCGATACACGATTTGGAGCGGAATCATAGGCGGAACTTTCCTTTCACTGAGTTATTTCGGAACGGATCAAAGTCAGGTTCAGCGCTATCTGAGCGGAAAATCGGTGAAGCAAAGTCAGATGGGAATGATCATGAACGGATTTCTCAAAGTGCCGATGCAGTTTTTCATTTTGCTCGTGGGCGTGATGGTTTTTGTGTTTTATCAATTCAATCCTTCTCCCTTGAATTTTAATCCGGTGGCTCAGAAATCCATTGAAAATTCAACCTATTTTGAGCAATATTCAGAATTGGAAAATGAGAATTCAAAGAATTTCGAAGCGAAAAAAGATTTGATTTTTAATTATGTAAGTGCGGAAGAAACTGAAAAAATAGCTTTGAAAAAAGCCATTATTTCTGCTGAAAACAAAGACAAAGAATTGCGCGAAGAAGCACGTCAAATCATTTCCCAAGCCGATTCCACGGTTGAAACCAACGATAAAGACTATGTTTTCATTCATTTCATCCTGAATCATCTCCCGAAAGGCATTATCGGCTTGTTGCTGGCCATGGCATTGTGCGCGGCGATGTCTTCTACGGCTTCAGAATTAAATGCTTTGGCAACCACCACAACCATGGATTTGTACAAACGCAACAATGACGGAGAAACGGACGGGCATTATCTGAAAGCTTCGAAATGGTTTACGCTTATGTGGGGTGTGCTGGCGATTTTATTTGCCTGCGTTGCGGATTTGTTTGACAATTTAATTCAGTTGGTAAACATCATCGGATCGATATTTTACGGGAATGTTTTGGGGATTTTTCTGCTGGCATTTTTCTTCCGTTTTGTCCGAGGAAATTCGGTATTCATTGCGGCGATCATTACGCAAATTATTGTGATCATCGGATGGAAATTTGACTGGATGCCGTATTTATGGTTGAATTTGTTTGGATGTGCTTTGGTGATTTTGATTGCGGTTTTCATTCAGACGATTTGGAACAAACCGGATAACGAATTAGATGAATTGGAAGAAATAGGAAAATAAAAATTGGCAAATTCAAAATCAATTTCTAAATTTGAAAAATCAAAACATGAAAAATTTAGAATTAAATAACAATTGGTGGTGGACTTCGCAACTTCGAAAGTAGTGAAGCTATACCTCTTGGAATAAAATCAAAGGCCCGTCTTCACGACGGGCTTTTTTTGTATCCGAAATTCTGAAACTTTAAAAATGAAATATAAATTACATACCAAATCACGAAAATTTCTGGCTGATACCATCACGCCGGTATCGGTCTATCTCAGATTGCGCGACAAATTTCCTCACTCCATTTTGTTGGAAAGTTCTGATTATCATGCCAATGAGAATGCATTCAGCTATATTTGTTTTCAACCGATGGCTTCCATAAAAGTGCAGAATGAAGAATTGCTCAAAGAATTTCCCGATGGGAAGACAGAACGAGTTTCTTTGAATGATTCGGTGAATTTAGTGGCTGAAATTCAGGGTTTTGCTTCTAATTTTGAAGCCAATCCAAGTTCGGAGAAATTCATCCAAAACGGATTATTTGGTTACATGAGCTATGATGCGGTACGCTATTTTGAAGATTTAAAAATCAAAAAAAAGGATGGAGATTTGCAAATTCCCGATTTGTATTATGCCGTTTACCGAAACATTATCGCCATCAATCATTTCAACAATGAAGCCTATGTTTTCAGTCATAGTACAGACGGTTCAGACAATTTGGATGAAATTTCAAGTTTGTTGAAAGTCAAATCTTTTGCGGAATTTGAATTCAAAAAACAGGGAACACCTCAAACCAATATTTCTGATGAGGAATATAAGGAACTGGTGCAGAAATGCAAAGACCATTGTCAGCGGGGTGACGTATTTCAGATTGTACCTTCCAAACGGTTCATTCAGAAGTTTTCGGGTGATGAATTCAATGTTTACCGCACATTGCGGAGTGTAAATCCTTCGCCTTATTTGTTTTATTTTGATTATGGTGATTTTAAAATATTCGGAAGTTCACCTGAAGCTCAGTTGGTAATCAATAATAGAATAGTAGAAATACATCCGATTGCCGGAACGGTTAAAAGAACCGGAAATGATGAGGAGGATGCGGTTTTGGCTAAAAAATTAAGCAATGACCAAAAGGAAAAATCGGAACATGTGATGCTGGTGGATCTGGCGCGAAATGATTTAAGTCGAAATGCACGGAATGTTCGGGTGGAGGTGTTTCGGGAGGTTCAATATTTCTCACATGTGATTCATCTGGTGAGTAAAGTGACAGGTGAAATCCAAAAAGAAATCCATCCGTTTCAGGTCGTTGCCGATAATTTTCCGGCCGGAACTTTGAGCGGCGCTCCCAAATACAAAGCCATGTCGCTTTTGGAAAAATACGAAAATGTCAATCGTGATTTCTATGGTGGCGCCATTGGTTTTATGGGATTTGACGGAAGCTTTAACCATGCGATTATCATCCGTTCGTTTGTAAGTAAAAATCATCATTTGTATTATCAGGCGGGAGCAGGAGTGGTTTCTGGAAGTGTTCCGGAAAATGAATTGCAGGAAGTTTATAACAAATTGGGCGCTTTAAACAAAGCTTTGGAATTAGCAGAACAAATATAAAATTCATGAAAAAAATATTAGTCATTGACAATTACGACTCTTTTGTGTACAATTTGGTGCATTATTTAGAGGAATTTGACTGTGAAGTAACGGTGCGTCGCAACAATCAGATTGAACTTTCAGAAGTGGAAAGTTTTGATAAAATTTTACTGTCGCCCGGCCCGGGAATACCATCCGAAGCCGGTAAAATGATGGAAATCATCAGAGAATTAGCTCCGACCAAGAGCATTTTGGGTGTTTGTCTTGGCCAACAAGCCATCGGCGAAGTATTTGGCGGAAAACTGGAAAATCTGGATGATGTATTTCATGGCGTCGCTACTTTTTCTATCGTCAAAGTATCCGACGAACCTTTATTTCAGAACATTCCGAGTCATTTTGAAATCGGAAGATATCATTCCTGGGTTGTTTCCCGTGAAAATTTTCCGGATGAATTGGAAATCACATCGGTAGATGAAAACGGACAAATTATGGCGCTTCGCCACAGAAATTATGATGTGCGCGGCGTTCAATTTCACCCTGAAAGCATCTTGACACCCAATGGAAAAAAGATAATTGAAAACTGGGTGAAACTTTAAAATATTACAACTCCCTCAGAGAAACCTGACCCGATTCGCCAACAAATCAAACGCCATGAAAAGCATAATACAAAGACTAACACACTACGAACAATTGAGCAAAGAAGAAGCCCGAAATCTTTTGGTGGATATTTCCGAAGGAAAATACAATCCGGGTTCCATTGCGGTTTTGCTCACGGTATTTATGATGCGTCCGATTACGATTGTCGAATTGGAAGGGTTTCGAAATGCGCTGCTCGAACTCTGTAAAAAAGTGGATTTGGGAGATATTGAAACCATCGATTTATGTGGAACGGGTGGTGACGGAAAAAATACTTTCAATATTTCCACGTTGGCGTCTTTTGTCGTCGCCGGTGCCGGAATTCCGGTTACAAAACATGGAAATTATGGCGTTTCCTCGGTGAGCGGAAGCAGTAATGTGTTGGAATCTTTGGGTGTGAAATTCAGTTCCGATGATGATTTTTTGAAGCGAAGTCTAAATGAAGCCGGAATTTGTTTTTTGCATGCGCCTTTGTTTCATCCGACCATGAAAAATGTCGCGCCCGTCCGAAAGGAATTGGGGCTGAAAACCTTTTTCAATATGTTGGGTCCGATGATCAATCCGGCCTTTCCCAAACATCAATTGGTTGGGGTTTTTGATTTGGAATTGATGCGTATGTATGGTTATCTGTATCAAAAAGGTGATAAGAATTATACGATTCTGCATTCGCTGTCCGGACATGATGAAGTCTCTCTGACGGCGGATTGTAAATTCATTACGAATGAAAAAACAGGGATTTTTTCTGCTCCGGAATTGGGCATTTCAAAAATTCAGGAGGAAGAAATTTTCGGTGGCAAATCTTTGGAAAATGCTTCGCGGATTTTTCGACAAATTATATCAGGCAAAGGAACCGAAGCCCAAAACAATGTAGTTGCAGCCAATGCAGGAATCGCCATTTCTATGGTTAAAAATATTCCGGTGAAAGATGGATTCGAACTAGCAAAAGAGAATTTGCTGAATGGAAATGCCGAAAAATCTTTGAATAAATTAATTAAACTGAGTAGAAATTGAACTTAGTGTCCATTGTGAAAATCATTGTGCACTTTGTGGTTAAAAATTATAAAATTGAACATTTTAGATAAAATAATTACCGATAAAAAAAAGGAAGTTGAATTGAAAAAATCAATTATTCCGGCTTCGCAATTGGAGAATTCCGTTTTATTTCAGCGGGAAACGATTTCATTAAAAGAAAAACTGAAAAATTCTTCTACCGGAATTATAGCCGAATTTAAAAGACGTTCGCCTTCCAAATCCCAAATCAATCAATCCGCCAATGTGGGCGATGTTGCCAAAGGCTACGAAAAAGCTGGCGTTTGTGGAATGTCGGTTTTGACCGATATCAAATATTTTGGCGGTTCTTTAGAGGACTTGTTATTGGCGCGGGCTAGTTGTGATTTGCCATTGCTCAGAAAAGAATTCATCGTGGACGAATTTCAGATTTTGGAAGCCAAAGCTTTCGGAGCCGACTTGATTTTGCTGATTGCGGCTGTTTTGAGTCGGAATGAAATCGAAAAGCTTTCAAAATTCGCGAAGAGTCTGGGATTGGAAGTTTTGCTGGAGGTTCATGATCTCGAAGAATTGGAAAAATCGATTATGGCCAGTCTGGATTTAATCGGTGTCAATAACCGCGACCTCAAAACTTTTGAAGTGAACTTGGACAATAGTAAAAATCTGGCTCCGCATATTCCCGATGAATTTTTAAAAGTTTCTGAAAGTGGAATTAGTAATCCTGATTCGATTAGGGAGTTGCAATCATTTGGTTATCAGGGATTTTTGGTTGGCGAAAATTTCATGAAAACGGAAAATGCAGGAAAATCTGCTAATGAATTCATTCAAAACTTAAACCGATGAAACTCAAAGTTTGTGGGATGAAATATCCTGAAAATATAAAATCCATTTCGGACTTAAAACCCGATTTTTTAGGTTTTATCTTTTATGAGAAATCGGCGCGGTTATTTGAGGAAAAAGCGATTGAAGTTTCCCCGCAAGTTCAAAAAGTGGGGGTTTTTGTAAATGAAAGTCCGGAAAAAATTACCCAAAAAATTCAGGAATTTCAATTGGATATTGTTCAGTTGCACGGGGATGAAACACCTAAAGATTGTGAAAAATTGAAACAATTAAATCCTGAAATTAAAATCTGGAAAGCTTTTGCAATCAATGAAGAATTCGATTTTGGAGAATTAGAAAATTATGAAGTGGTCGATGCTTTTTTATTGGACACAAAAGGAAAAAATTATGGTGGAAACGGTGTGAAATTCAATTGGGAAATTTTAAAAAATTACAATTCAGAGAAAGAAATCATTTTGAGCGGAGGAATTTCGGAGGAGGATATTCCACGTATTGTTGAAATACAAAAAGAAATTCCCCAAATCCAAACCGTTGACATCAACAGTCGGTTTGAAACTCAGCCGGGTTTGAAAAACGTGGAATTGGTAAAGAAATTTTATCAAAAATTAAAACTATTGAAATGAATTATCAAGTAGATAAAAAAGGATATTACGGCAAATTTGGCGGAGCTTTCATTCCTGAAATGTTATATCCGAATGTGGAAGAACTGAAATCGGTTTATTTGGAAATAATCGAATCGGAGCCTTTTCAAAAAGAATTTCAGAAATTGTTGAAAGACTATGTGGGACGGCCAACGCCTCTGTATTTCGCACAAAGATTATCGGAAAAATACGGAACCAAAATTTATTTGAAACGGGAAGATTTATGCCACACCGGAGCGCATAAAATCAACAATACACTTGGACAAATTATTCTCGCCAAAAAGTTGGGGAAGAAACGCATCATTGCAGAAACCGGAGCCGGACAGCACGGGGTTGCGACGGCGACTGCCTGTGCTTTGATGGGCTTGGAATGCATTGTTTATATGGGCGAAATTGACATCGCGCGACAAGCGCCAAATGTCGCCCGAATGAAAATGTTGGGCGCAACCGTAATTCCGGCAAAATCGGGAAGCAGAACGCTGAAAGACGCCACAAACGAAGCCATTCGCGATTGGATAAATAATCCGGTGGATACATATTACATCATCGGTTCGGTGGTAGGTCCGCATCCTTATCCCGATATGGTGGCGAGATTTCAGTCGGTGATTTCGGAAGAAATAAAATCCCAGTTAAAAGAAGCCGAAGGCAAAGAAAATCCGGATTATGTGATTGCCTGTGTAGGTGGTGGAAGCAATGCTGCCGGCGCATTTTATCATTTTCTGGACGAAGAAAAAGTGAATTTAATTGCGGTAGAGGCAGCAGGAAAAGGCATTCATTCGGGCGAAACGGCGGCGACTTCCGTTTTGGGTCGGGAAGGAATTATCCATGGAAGCAAAACACTGTTGATGCAAACCGAAGACGGACAAATCACGGAACCTTATTCGATTTCGGCGGGACTGGATTATCCGGGAGTCGGACCGATGCATGCGCATCTGTGTGAAAGCGGAAGAGCCGAATTTTTATCGGTCACGGACGATGAAGCCATGCAAGCCGGAATTCAATTAACCCAAATGGAAGGCATCATTCCGGCGATTGAGAGCGCTCATGCATTTGCAGCTTTAGAAAAGAAAAACTTCAGTCCGGAAGAAATTGTGGTCATTAATCTTTCCGGTCGGGGAGATAAGGATTTGAGTACCTATATTAAATATTTTGCCATATAAGAATTACGAAATTCGAAGTTCGAGTTTCGACAAACGAATTAAAAATGAATCGAATTCAACAAAAATTAGCAGAAAACAAAAAAATACTATCTATTTATTTCACGGCTGGATTTTCGGAGTTGAATGACACCCAATCCATCATTGAAGCACTCGAAAAATCGGGTGTGGATATGATTGAAATCGGATTGCCGTTTAGCGATCCTTTGGCCGATGGTCCGACCATTCAGGCGAGTTCCACAAAAGCACTTGAAAACGGAATGACGACAGAAATTTTGTTTGAACAATTGAAAGACATCCGAAAAACCGTTTCCATTCCGTTGATAATTATGGGTTATTTCAATCCGATTTTACAATATGGAGTGGAAGAATTTTGTGCAAAATCTGCCGAAATAGGCATCGATGGTTTGATCATTCCCGATTTGCCGGTGGACGTTTATCATGAAAATTACCAATCCATTTTTAAGAAATATAATTTGACCAATGTCTTTCTGATTACGCCTCAAACGAGCGAAGAAAGAATCCGTTACATCGACAGTCTTTCGGATGGATTTATTTATATGGTGAGTTCGGCGAGTGTGACCGGCGCAAGGAATTCGTTTGGAAGCGAAGAATTGGATTATTTCAAAAGAATTCATGAAATGAACTTGAAAAATCCGCAAATCGTTGGATTTGGAATCAGTAATAAGGAAACTTTTGAATCGGCAACCGTCTATGCAAAAGGAGCGATCATCGGATCGGCATTTGTGAAATTCATCGCGAAAAATCCGATAGAAAAGATTTCGGAATTCATTCAAAGGATTAGAAAATAAAAAGGTGGCTATCCGACATTTGGGGATAGAAGCCACCTTTTTCGATATTTTAATTCAACTTATTTTTTCGACCATTCTTTGATAGAGTCCTGGTTCATTTTGATGTAATCTTCGTTTCCAGCTTGTTTGGCCGCGTCCAAAGATTTTTGAGCCAATGAAATCGCTCCTTTGATATCGCCAGCTTTTGCGTAAATCAAGGATTGCTGTCGCAATTGCCAGAATCTTGGTTCTTTGTTGTCTTTCATTCCTTCATCAATCCATTTTTTGGCTTGCTGAATGTCCTTTCCGGTTGTGTAATAATAATTAGCGGCGGCCAAATAATCCTGAGGCGTCGGATTTCCTTTCATAGTTTCTGCGATAGATGCCATCACTTTTTTATCGGTTGGAACTTCGATTTTTGTTTCCACATAAATATTGTCCCACAGGAAATTCAATTTGGCTGAATCATGTGTCAGTTCATCGATTGAAATTGAAAAAGTTTCCACGTCCAAAGGAATTTTATTGGCTTTAGCTGTGGTTTTGGCGGCGATTTTTGATTCCTCCCATTTCTCCGGATTTCCCCAGTTTTCGGTGTCGGTATAGAAATAAATTTCCCAACTCTCCTTTTCCGGTTTTGTGTAAATGGCATATTTACCAGCTTTCAAAGTTTGTCCATCGATGATTACATCGTCAGAAAATGAGATGGTTGTGTTTTTGTTGGCACCTGTTCTCCAAATTTTTCCATAAGGAACCAGATTGCCAAAAATCTCTCGGTCATTTTTGTTGGGTCTTGAATATTCGAGTTCAATTTTGGTCAGACCCACTGTTATTTCCATTTCAGTTGGCGCACTGGCAGCGGGCGTTGTCACTTGAGCTTGAGAAAACGCCATCAGTCCGGCTAAACTTAAAATTGTCAATACTTTTTTCATGTCTTTTTTGAATTTAAGTCCTAAAAATAGACAAAATTATTGCATCCTTATTTTATTTAACGTGAAAATTCATTCAAATTATTCTATTTTTACTCCCTTTAGTTATTTATAATGAGAAATAAATTCACAATTCTACTGCTTTTAGCAGTTTTTCCGATGGGTGTTTGGGCGCAAAGTCCGGTTTGGAGGTATGCCACGATGGAAAACCAATTGGCCGATAAAATAAAAGCGCAGAGCTCTCAAGATATACAGGTTTTAGAAACTCATGAAGGTTTGTCAGCCGTTTATTTGAACTTAAATCATGGGTTGACATTGGAAAACAGAGGAAGTCGTGGCCCTGGATTTATCATTAGAAAAGATGAGATTTCGGCGATTGAGTCGCTTTATAAATTTCCTTCGGTGAATAAATCGGTTTTGGATTTTACCATAACAGAGGATGCATATGTTCAGGAAGCTTTATCGATCGTGGAAGCGGAAAGAATTGGTGATCTGATTATTTTATTGGAGAATTATGGAACTCGGTTTCACGATAAACCACAAGGAATTCAGGCAGCCAATGATTTAAAAGAAATTTGGCAAACCATGGCAAATGATGCGGGACGGACCGATGTGAGTGTCGAGTTTTATGAGCACAATTTTACCGATCAGAAATCGGTGATTTTCACATTTCCGGGTGTTGAAGACAATAATGAAGTCGCTATTTTGGGTGCGCATTTGGACAGTGGAGATTATTGGAATCCGGACAATGCACCGGGTGCAGATGATAATGCTTCGGGTGTAGCTACGATTACAGAAGTATTGTATGTGCTATTGGCCAATGATTTTCGACCGTTGAAAACAGTTCAGATTATGGCATTTGCGGCCGAGGAAATCGGATTGATGGGTGCGGCCGATATTGCTGAAACCTATATGTGGGAAAATAAAAATGTGCTGGGAATGATGAATTTGGATATGGTCAATTACCATGGTTCTCAAGACGATGTTTTTCTGGTGAGCGACCCGAATTATGTAAGTCCGGAATTGAATTTATTTGTGGTTGAACTTTTGGAACATTATAATTCATCGGGAGTTCATGCCTTGACTTATCAACACTCAGAATGCGGTTATGCTTGTAGCGATCATGCGGCCTGGAGCGATTTTGGATTTATGGCGGTTTATCCGTTTGAAGCTTCGGAAGATGAGTACAATCCGTATTATCACTCGCCTCAAGACACTTATGCCAATATGGGAAATGATGCTTCGCATGCGGCTAAGTTTGCCAAATTAGGCCTTGAATTTATCATCGAACTTGCCAAAACCAGCACGATGGGAATCAAGGAATTCAATGCCGTTGATTTGAATTTAACAGTACAAAATAACCAATTGGTTTATCGTTTTGGAAATCTAAATTCAAAAATTCATTCATTGGATATCGTAGATGTTTCGGCTCGAAAACTTATTCACAAAGAAAATCTGTCGAATTCGGGAAGCATTTACATTCAAACTTTGCCCAAAGGTGTTTATGTGGCGATTTTCAAGGATGTGAACGGAAAAGTTTATACAAGAAAATTTATGAAGAAATAATTTGGCGTAATTTCTGTTGGCATTCAAATCTCAAATTCAATTCTATCTTTCAGTTGAGTTGAATTATATTTGTACAACTATATGTTAGAAAAGAAAGAAGCATACTATGAAAAAGTTGTTCTCGTAGGATTGATTACACGTGAACAACCCGAAGATAAACTGGAAGAATACATGGATGAACTTGAGTTTCTTGCCTATACGGCGGGAGCTGAAGTGGCAAAGCGTTTTACCCAGAAAATGGACAAACCCGATCCGAAATACTTCGTGGGTTCAGGTAAATTAGAAGAAATCATACAGTTTGTGGAAGAAAATGAGATTGATACTGTGGTTTTTGATGACGAACTAACTCCTTCCCAGTTAAAGAACATTGAAAAAGCAGTCGAACGGAAAATCATCGATCGAACGCAGTTAATCCTTGATATTTTTGCGCAACGCGCCCAAACTTCTTATGCGAGAACCCAAGTAGAATTGGCGCAATACGAATACCTATTGCCTCGACTGACCCGAATGTGGACGCATTTGGAGCGTCAGCGAGGAGGAATCGGGATGCGCGGTCCGGGTGAAACCGAAATCGAAACCGACCGACGAATCATTCGTGACCGGATTACTTTGCTCAAAGATAAATTAAAGGCGATTGACAAACAGATGGCGACCCAAAGAAGCAATCGAGGTGCGCTTGTGCGTGCGGCTTTGGTTGGTTACACAAACGTTGGGAAATCTACACTGATGAACGTTTTGAGCAAATCGGAAGTTTTTGCGGAAGACAAATTATTTGCGACGCTCGACACAACGGTTCGGAAAGTGGTCATCGGAAATCTTCCTTTTTTATTGACCGACACGGTTGGGTTCATCCGAAAGTTGCCGACGCAATTAGTGGAGTCTTTTAAATCTACTTTGGATGAAGTTCGCGAAGCGGATTTATTGGTGCACGTAGTGGATATTTCGCATCCGAGTTTCGAAGATCACATTCATTCGGTCAATGAAATTCTAAATGAAATCGGAAGTAAGGATAAGCCTACGGTTTTGGTTTTCAATAAGATTGATAATTTTTCCTACATCAAAAAGGACGAGGATGATTTGACCGAAGTTCGTCGTGAAAATATTTCTTTGGAAGAATGGAAACGTACTTGGATGGCCAAAAGTGGAAATCCGACTTTGTTTATTTCGGCAACCGAAAAGGAAAATATGGTCGAATTGCGAAAAACGATTTATGAAGAAGTGAGAAAAATCCACATTACTCGTTTCCCGTATAATGTTTTTTTGTTTGAATATTTTGAGGAGGAACAAGATTGATGAAATTCCATCGAATTGTTTAAATTTAGACAATGAATCTTCAGTTAATTTCAGATAAGCTTTTAGATCCTTATTTACGGGATTTTCCAGGTGGTGTATTTGCTGCTTTCAGTCGATTGAGAAACTCGGAAATCTCGACGGAGGAATTTGATTTTCATACGGCATCTTCTTCGGTTTACAGTTGCAGGATTGAAGGGGAGGATACCGATTTGAAGTCATATATGCAATATAGAAAATCGGGTAAATTAGATAATGTTTCTAAGGTTGATGATTTGTACAGTGCGTATGAATTTGCACAAGAAAATCGCATCAGTGCAAGAAATATTTCGGAAGTGCATATTTTATTGAGTAAGAGTTTCCTTGAAGAACAATGGCGTGGCAAGCTTCGGATACAGAGTGTAGAGGTTTCAGCGCCGGATGAAATTGGTAATTTAAAATATACAACTGCCAGTCCTTTTGGTTTGGAAAAAGAAGTAAGGAAATTATATGCGGATATCAAGACTTTGTTGGATGCGCATTTAAGTTTCGAGGAAGTTTTTTATTATGCTTCCTTTATTCATTTGAGTTTTTTGAAAATTCATCCTTGGCTGGATGGTAACGGTCGAACGGCACGATTACTTGAAAAATGGTTTATCGCTGAAAAACTGGGCGAAAAAGCTTGGTTTTTAGAGAGTGAAAAGATGTATTTTGAACATCAAAAAGCTTATTACCAAACTTTGAAGGACGTTGGTTTGGAATATGAAAACTTAAATTATGACAATGCACTTCCTTTTTTGGAAATATTACCTCAATCTGTATTGGCGGGAATTTGATTCAAATTAATTAACCTATTCTAATTTGTCTCATGGATATTGAGTTTTCTTAAGATTTTGTAACTCAGGTTTAATAAATATTCTGAATCATATTTTGGATCTAAAGAAAATCTACCATCCATTAGAGTTTGGTTAAAATGCTTAAAAATTACCGAGTCATTTTTGAAATAATAACTGGAGTTGTTTGTGATGTCCCAACTGAACTGAGAATTTAATTCTGTGATTTCAGTTTTTATTAGTTGGTGATTTTGGAAGTAAAAGTAGAACTTTAAAATCTTTCTTGAATTGGGTCAAAATAAGTGGTTGATACGAAGTTTTTATCCATTAATACCCAATGTTAAAATTCTCAAAATCAACATTTTTTAGCTTTTTATTTATAGTATTTTTGGAGTCTAAAAAAACAAAAACAATTAAATCTTTATTTTGATAAAATCCACGTCTAAATTTATTAAACCTCTCTTTAGTGAGATAGGATAGATTGTCGTCTTGAAAAATGAACTTGACTTTGGTGTTCAATTCATAATTTGTAATGATTGAATTTGAGGTTTTTAGTGAATCTTCCTCTAAATATTTGAATTGAAAATTTAATCCATTTAGATTAATAGAATTATAAATTTCTTTGACTACGATATCAATGTTTTTTAAGTATGAAAATTCAGGATGATTTTCATAGGCATAATATATTTTGTTCTTATTTGATATTTGAGAAAAGGCAAATAAGGGGAGTAAAAGTAAAAAGAAAACCCATTTTGACATAAGAACTTAATTCACATGCCCTAATTTCACGAGTTTCGGATGATCGAGAATTTTTATTTTTCGACCTTCAACTTCGATCAAATGATCGGTTTTGAATTCAGAAATCAGTCGGATTGCCGACTCCGTGGCGGTTCCGATGAGGTTGGCCATTTCTTCACGGGTAAGTGAAATTTTGATGAATCCGTCTTTGTCGGTTCCGAGTTTCTTTTCGAGTAAAACCAAAACTTCGGCCAATCTTTCACGAACGGTTTTCTGTGCCAGGAAAGTAATGGTTTGAGCAGATTCGCCCAAATCTTCTGAAATCCTTCTCAAAATATCAAATGCCAATTTCGGATGAACTTCCAGAACTCTCAGGAAAAACTTTTCCGGGATAAAACAAACCTCGGTGTCTTCCATTGCCGTTGCTGATGCGCCGTAGGGTTGTTTGGACAAGATAGAACGATAGCCAATGATATCTCCGGATTTGGTAAATCGTAAAATCTGCTCTTTGCCGTTAAATCCCAGCTTGAACATTTTTGCTGTACCTTTGTCGATGTAGTAAATTCCCTTCGGAGTTGCGCCTTCTTCAATGATCGATTCGCCTTTTTTATACGAGATGATTTTCTTTTCGTGACTGAGCTCAGCGAGTTCTTCTTTTGTGAAATGACGAAGAACTTCGGGGTTTTCAAATAAAGTACAAATATTGGTAACGTTCTCTAATATATCTGACATAATACAAGAATGACTTAAATCACGTCAAATTTACGTCAAATCAGTCGAATTAGAAAGTAATTTTGCAAATAGTATGATAGACAATTGTTTTCATTGCGGACAAAAGCTCGAAACCGAAGAAATTCACTTCGATGAGAAGTCATTTTGTTGCGTTGGATGCAAGACGGTTTACGAGATTCTCAACCTAAACGGTCTTGAGAATTTCTATGAGATGAACCGTGATGCGGGAATTCGCCCTGATGATAAAGCGAATCGGCATTTTGAGTTTTTAGATACCCCGGAAATCTTTGAAAAAGTAGTGGATTTTTCTGACGATGGAACTACGCTGGTAAGTTTTCATATTCCGGTGATTCACTGTACTTCTTGTGTATGGCTTTTGGAAAGTTTGCATGAAATCCATCCGGCTATCAATTATTCGACGGTTCATTTTTCGCAGAAAGACATTCAGATTTCATTCAAAGATCAAGAAATAAAACTGAGTGAAGTTGCCAAGCTTTTGACCCAATTAGGTTATAAACCGACGATTAGTTTGCAATCCCTAAACAAAGATCAGAAATCGAACGATCGTACACTTATTCTAAAAATTGGAGTGGCTGGTTTTTGTTTTGGGAACATTATGCTGCTTGCCTTTCCTGAATATACTTTGCCGTTTTCTAAGAATAGTCCCGAAGCCTGGTTGGAAGGGAACAAGGATTTCTTTCGATGGGGGATGTTTTTGCTTTCGCTCCCGGTGATGTTTTTCTCAGCGACGGATTATTTCAAGTCCGCATGGCAGGGATTAAAAAACAAATTCATCAATATTGATTTGCCTATCGCAATTGGTTTTTGGGTTTTGTTTTTACGAAGTACCTACGATGTAATTTTTGATTTGAGTCCAGGTTTTTTTGACAGCATTGCGGCGCTTGCGTTTTTCATGCTCATTGGGAAATGGTTTCAGCAACGAACCTATAAAGCTTTGGCTTTTGATCGTGATTATAAATCTTTTTATCCGATAGCCGTTGTGAAAGTCAAAGACGGAGTGGAGGAACCTTCCTTGCTTTCGGATTTGAAATTGGGTGATCGGATTTTGATTCGAAACGAAGAAATCATTCCGGCGGATGCGATTTTAATTCGAGGAGAAGCCATGATTGACAATAGTTTTGTGACGGGCGAATCCAAATTGATCCCTAAAAAACCAGGTGATAAGATTTTTGCGGGCGGAAAACAATCCGGTTCGGTCATCGAACTAGAAATCATCAAAGATGTGAACCAAAGTTATCTGACGCAACTTTGGAATCATGAGGCATTTCAAAAATCCGATTCGGGATTGAACCGATTGACCAATAGCATCAGTAAATATTTTGTCATAACTGTTTTGTTCATTGCCCTGGCTTCAGCTTTATTCTGGTATTTTCGTGATTCTTCCCAGATTTTACAAGTGGTGACGGCGATATTGATTATTACTTGTCCTTGTGCTTTGGGTTTGTCTTCGCCCTTTATTTTGGGCAATGTCATGCGGATTTTTGGAAAGAAAAAGCTTTATATTAAAAGCACTTCGGTGATTGAATCCATGGCGAAAACCAATGAAATCGTTTTTGATAAAACAGGAACAATCACTGAAAACCAAAGTGCTGAGGTGAGTTATTCGGGGCGAGAGTTGGCAGAAAAAGATTTGATCGCAGTGAAATCCGTTTTGAAAAACTCGAACCATCCATTAAGCCGTATTTTATATGAAAAAATTCAGATGAGTGAATTGTTTTCGGTTGAGCAATATCAAGAAGTTTTTGGGAAAGGTCAAATCGGTGAAGTGGAGGGAAGGGAAATTAAAATCGGCTCCAAGTCTTTTGTGGGAGCGAATGAAGAAAGTCCTGTCAATCAAACTCAGGTTTATATTTCAATTGCTGGGGAAATCAAAGGGAAGTTTGAATTTCAAAATCTTTATCGAAAGGGCCTCGAGGGTCTTGTTGTGGATTTGGAAGGTTTTGGTTTGTCGATTTTATCGGGTGATAATGATTCGGAGAAATCTAAATTACAAAGGATTTTCCCGGATGGAACGCGGTATCATTTCAATCAATCTCCAGAAGATAAATTGTTGTATATAAAGAAGCTTCAATCGGAAGGCAAAGAGGTTTTGATGTTGGGAGATGGTTTAAATGATTCGGGAGCGCTTAAACAAAGCGATGTGGGGATTGTGATTTCGGAGGATATCAATAATTTCTCTCCGTCTTGCGATGCGATTTTGGATTCAGAGTACTTTTCTTATTTGCCTGAATTTATGCGATTTTCTCGATTGTCAATTAAATTAATTTGGACGGCATTTGCTATTAGTTTTTTATACAATGTCGTAGGTTTGGGATTTGCGATTTCTGGAAATTTAGAACCCGTTGTAGCGGCTATTTTGATGCCCATCAGTTCGATTTCTGTAGTTATATTTGCTACAGTAAGTACTCGAATTTCATCGAAATTTATTTTCCGAAATTTAGAATGAGTATAAATTAGGTATAGGAACGTACCCTGTGACCAAAATCATCACATTTTTAACGTTCCTATTGTACATTTGTAGGCGCTATGGGAATAGTAATTTTGATGGTGATGGCAAGTGTTTCTTTGGCGGCAGTATTTTTAGTGCTGTTTTTGATAGGCGCCAAGAAAGGGCAGTTTGACGAAGATGAATCTCCCGCAGTGAGAATGCTCAAGGATGATAAAAAAGTAAAAGACAAAATTGATTCATAATGCAAATGCAAACGTTTAAGTACGATAACAGAATCGTAAAGTATTTCCTTTATGCCACTATTTTTTGGGCTATTATGGCCTTTACATTTGGTGTTTTGGTTGCAACATTGAAGTTCTTTCCGGAATTACCGGATTATATTTTTGGATCGGATGACCCGAGGATTGGTGGAAGCATCGATGGGTTAGCGGCCACGAACGGTATGATGGGCTTTGGTCGTCTAAGGATGATTCATACCACTTTTGCCATATTTGCTTTTGTAGGTAATGGTTTCTTTGCCGGGGCTTATTATTCGATGCAAAGACTTTTGAAAACCCGTATGGGGAGCGATATCCTGAGCTGGACTCATTTCTGGAGCTGGCAATTGTTTATCTTTTTGTCTTTGGTAACTTTCCTACTTGGATTCAATACTTCTAAAGAATACGCGGAGCACGAGTGGCCTTTGGATATTTTAATTACTATTTCTTGGGTAATTTTCGGGGCGAATATGCTTCGTACGATTTACAGAAGAAGAGTTCGTCACTTATATGTAGCGATTTGGTTTTATTTAGGTACATGGACAGCGGTGGCGATGTTGCATATTTTCAATAACCTAGAATTGCCTGTAACTTGGAGCATCACTGCAGCTAAGAGTTACTCCATTTATGCGGGAGTGCAAGATGCTTTGGTACAGTGGTGGTACGGTCACAATGCTGTAGCATTTGTTTTGACAACACCAATTCTTGGTTTGATGTATTACTTCGTGCCGAAAGCGGCGAATCGTCCTGTTTTCTCCTATAAATTATCGATCATTCACTTCTGGTCTCTGATTTTCATATATATTTGGGCAGGGCCTCACCACTTGTTATACACTTCCCTTCCGGGTTGGGTTCAGGCAGTGGGGACTGGATTCTCAATTATGTTGATTGCTCCATCTTGGGGTGGTATGCTTAACGGGTTATTGACACTTCGTGGAGCATGGGATAAAGTGAGAGAAGATCCTGTTTTGAAATTCTTCGTAGTAGCTATTACCTGTTACGGGATGGCGACCTTTGAAGGTCCGATGTTGGCAACGAAAACTTTAAATAAAATTGGGCACTTTACGGACTGGGTTCCGGCACACGTTCACGTAGGAACTTTGGGGTGGAACGGGTTTATCATTTTCGGTATGATTTATTGGTTGTTCCCTAAAATGTTCAATACGAAGCTGGCTTCTGTGAAGATGGCAAATGCACACTTCTGGATTGGTACTTTGGGTATTCTTTTCTGGGTAATTCCGATGTATGTTGCAGGTTGGACTCAAGGTTTGATGTGGCAGCAGTTTAACGAAGACGGTACTTTGAAATACGGTAACTTCCTTCAGACTGTAACTATTTTGAAAGATTGGTTGTATCCGATGCGTGCTTTTGGTGGAACTCTTTATCTTGCCGGTGCGGTGTTGATGGTTATCAACGTTTGGAAAACGGTTAGAAGTGGAAGCTACGTGGCGAATGAAGCAGCAGAAGCACCTGCGTTGCCTAAAATTAGTAATGCACGTAAAAAAGGTGAAGGTGCACATACTTGGTTAGAAAGAATGCCTACATTATTGACAGTATTGTCTTTCGTGGCGGTAGCTATCGGAGGAGCAGTTGAAATTATTCCTACGATGGTAGTTAAATCCAATGTGCCTACGATTGCTTCGGTGACACCTTATACAGCGTTAGAGTTGGAAGGAAGGGATTTATATATACGAGAAGGCTGTAATGCCTGCCATACGCAGATGATTCGTCCATTCCGTGATGAAGTAAAACGTTATGGAGAATACTCCAAACCGGGTGAATACGTTTACCACCACCCTTTCCTTTGGGGTTCACAACGTTCCGGACCAGACTTGCATAGACAGGGAGGAAGAAACCCGGATGCATGGCATTATAAACATATGTGGGATCCACGTGATACATCACCAGGCTCCATTATGCCTCGCTATCCTTGGTTGATAACAAATAAATTAGACCGTAGCCTGACCAAAGCGAAATTGGAAACCTTAGTGAAACTGGGAGTTCCTTATTCAGAAGAAGATTTCGATAGTATGACGGTAGCAATGGACAGACAAGCTCTGGCTATTGAGAAGAACATCTTTGATGCAGACGTCATGTTGAAAGAAAGATATGAACGAGAAGCTCAGGAGAAAGGCGAGGACTTTGTGCCGCTGCGGGATCGAGAGATTACAGCACTTATTGCTTATCTTCAGAGATTGGGTACAGATATTTCGACAGAGCAGACACAAACCACCTCGATTATAGGAGCAGGTAACTAATAATTTATGTTAAAGTATTTTAAAGATGCATTTACCAATTACGAAAATGCAAGCATTTTGCAAACCATTTCCTTGCTTCTGTTTGTAGTTTTCTTCTTAGGATTGCTATACTTTATTTGGAAACGACCAAAAGAATATTACGAAGAAGACGCCAATCGCCCTTTGGATGATGACGAATTCTACAATGAAAACGAAAATAACGAAAAATAAATCCAACGGATTTAGACCAGAAAAACACATAAGACTATGAGACAACGTACGCCAGGTTATATTTTGATCCCTACTGTTATGATTTTCATAATTGGGGCTTTGATGATGATCACACCGGTTGACTTTGATATGAAACCCGGAATTTTAGGATTTTTCTCTAATGCCTGGAATCAATTCATGGCTACTATGTCAAATTGGGTGTCATTGGTCATTACGCTTATTTCGTTGATCATGATTTTTATTATCGATTCTCTGAATAAGGTCATTGAAAGTCAAAAGTTCAAAAAGCTTTCAGAACAAGAAAAAGAGAAATATCTAGTATTGTCCAAGCAAAATTATTTTAAAAGACTTATTGCAAGTGGACGTAATCGCCAAACAGATGAAGAAGAAGAGGCGATTATTCTAGATCATGGATTTGACGGAATTAAAGAGTTAGACAATGCACTACCGCAATGGTGGGTTGCTTTGTTTTATCTCACGACCGTATTTGCAGTCGTTTATGTACTTGCTTATAGTTTTACAGACTTTGCACATGCCGAAGTAGAATATGAGAAATTCAATGAAAAAGAGCAAGCAAGAGTAGATAAATGGATTGAGGAAAATGACATCACCATAGCAGAAGCAACAAATAAATATCTTGATGAACAAGCAATTGCCGAAGGAAAACAAACCTTCGAAACAATTTGTGCAACTTGTCACAGAGCAGATGGTGGTGGAGGTATTGGTCCGAATTTAACGGATAGCTATTGGATAAGTAAAACGCAAGACAGCCTTTTCTATAATATTTATGATATAGTCTTTAACGGAAGCCCGAATAACCCTCAGATGAGAGCCTTTGGCCAAAGAGGTGAACTAACCGGACTTGCTATTGAGAAGGTTGCTTCGTATGTATATCATTTAAATCAGGAACAAGCCGAAATTGGTGTAAATGAAGGAGCCGCTGCCGCACAAGGTGATTTTATCAAAGAATGGGCACGAGCAGGATCTGAGGCTCCAATGAGCCCAACAGAACCAGAAATCCCTGCCACGACACCAACTCCGGATGTTACTACAGACTCTCCTCAGGATAGTCTGAATAATAACTAATTCCCATTTTGATTTTGAAATGGGATCGAGAAAAATAAAATGAACGATTCTCAAATCAAAGATCAGGATCTGGAAAAACTTTCTGCAGAGGAAGAAGCTTTCAGATCCAGTATTGGAACAATGGATAAAAAGGGAAAACGCCAGTGGGTGTTTCCTAAAAAACCTTCAGGAAGATTTACAGTTTATAGAACTTGGGTTGCCTATTTTTTACTGGCATTTCTGGTAATAGCACCCTTTGTGAAATTACCTAACGGAAATCCATTATTCCTTTTCAATATTCCCAAAGGTGAATTCATCATATTTGGATTCCCTTTTTTTACCTCCGATTTCTTCTTATTGGCAATCGGAATGATTACCACAATCGTATTCATCGTACTGTTTACCGTTGTTTACGGAAGAATTTTCTGTGGATGGATTTGCCCACAAACGATATTCATGGAGCATGTGTTTAGACGAATTGAGTACTGGATCGAAGGCGATCGACCCAAACAAATGAAACTTGCCAAACAAGATTGGGACGAAGAAAAAATCAGAAAACGCCTATTAAAATGGACGGTTTTCGGATTGATTTCATTTTTCATTGCCAATATATTCTTTGCCTATATCATTGGATCAGATGCTTTGATAGATCTTATCAAAGAAGGGCCAGCAACCCATATGAGCACATTTGTCGGATTGATTATTTTTACCGGTCTGTTCTACTTCATTTTTGCATGGTTTAGAGAACAAGTTTGTACGCTGGTTTGTCCTTATGGTCGTTTGCAAGGTGTCCTAATCGATAAAAAGACAATCATCGTTGCCTATGATTTCAAACGAGGAGAATCAACAGCTGGTAGATCAAAATTCCGAAAAGGAGAGGACCGAAAAGCAGTTGGAAAAGGAGATTGTATCGATTGTAAACAATGTGTAGTGGTGTGCCCAACTGGAATTGATATCCGAAACGGAACTCAGCTGGAATGCGTCAACTGTACCGCTTGTATCGATGCCTGCGACGAAGTGATGGAGAAAGTTAATTTACCCAAAGGACTCATTCGCTACGCATCTGAAGAAAACATTGAAACCGGTCAGAAATTTAAATTTACCGGACGGATGCTGGCTTATACACTGGTTTTACTTGGGATGATTTTAGCCATCAATGCCTTTTTATTTAGTCGAAATGATGTCGAAGTGAAATTCCTACACGTCCCCGGTCGAAATTATAAAATCGAAGGACAAAACATTTCAAATGTTTATCAATACACCCTTTACAATAAAACCAATGGCGATTTAAATGTTCGCTTTGAATTAGAATCACATGAAAACGGATCCATACGGATTTTAGACGGCCCACCCCAAATTGTACTGACCAAAGGAAATGTACAGCAAGGTGTCGTGGAGGTTAAAATCCCTATGGATGACCTGAGTTCCTACAAAGAACCGGTCATCATGAGAGCCTTAGATGAAGATGGAAAAGTACTGGATGAATATTTAACGAGCTTTTCAGCCCCTTATTAGAGAAAAATGAAGAAATTTAAATTTACATGGTTGCATGGAGTGATGGTAGCTTTAGGGTGCTTTATGATTTTTATAACTTCCCTTGTCTTTTTTGCCGGAAATATGGGCGAAATGGTGGAAGATAATTATTACGAAAAAACCATTCATTACCAGAATGATATCGATGCAGCGAAGAGAGCCAACGAACTGGATCAAAAACCCGAATTAATTCAGCAGGCCAATGGGTACCTGATTCGATTTCATCAAGAACCTCAGAGCGGAGAGGTTTTGTTTTTGAGATCCAATAATAGTGAAGAGGACGTCAAAGAATCTCTTCATTTAAATTCAAGAAATGAACAGCTTGTGCATGCGACGCGTTTAAAAGATGGTGAATACGAAGTCTCCATTCGATGGGAAGAAAATGGAGAAGATTATCTTTATAAACAAAGAGTGAATTGGAAAACTCCCTCCTAATAATCGCATTGATGCTTGGGTTGGCTTCCAGCCTACATTGTGTGGGAATGTGTGGGCCAATTGCTTTTTCATTGGGTTTAAACCCCGAAAATAAACTGGATTTTACTTTAAGAAACCTCACGTATCAACTCGGGAGAGTTTCTACCTATGCAGTTATGGGTGCTGTTTTAGGAGTTCTTGGGTTTAGTATTTCATTTGCCGGACTTCAAAATCCACTCAGCATAACAGTGGGAATTCTCATGATTTTACTCGCATTACTTCCCAAAAATCTCGGAGCAGCCAATTTGGGCATGAATTCCTTTGCTCGTGTTATGTACAAAATCAAATCAGGATTAGGGAAATTCCTCCGACGAAAAAACTATTCTTCGCTTTATATCACCGGACTTCTGAACGGACTTCTTCCATGTGGAGCAGTCTATGCCGCACTTACAGGATCCATGGCCATGGGGAGTATCGGCGGTGGTGCTGTATTTATGATTTGTTTTGGATTGGGAACAATTCCGCTCATGTTTGCATCCGTCCTTGCGGGAAATGTGGTGAGTCTGCAAACCCGACAAAAAATTCTGAAATTCTTACCTTATCTGATGGTTTTGCTCGGTATTCTATTTATTCTGAGAGGACTGAGCCTGAACATCCCATACATATCGCCCACGCTGGAAAGCCTACAAATCGATGGAGAAGAGCATTGCCATTAAATTCACACCTTCCAATGAAACCAAAACCCAATGAGTAGAAATTATATATTTCATAAGTTTGAAATGCATTATTTTTTAACCATAGCGTGGTTCCGGTAGTCCTGATAGCTTCCGGGAGTGTTGGAGCGACTTCCCACGCGATACAATCGCGCGGGAGCGGGGGGAACTATCAAAAAAAATAAAAGATTATCATACTAAACACGAAGTTCTGGGAGATGCAGAAAGAATTAATAAAATAGAAAGTTTTATGGGAAGAAAAATTTTTGGAGTAACAGCTGGAACGGCTAAATTACAACAGAGTTACGCAAGAGATAGTGTTAATATGTCTGCTGAAAGAAATCAACTATTAGAAGTAAAATCAATTTATACAAGTTCTCAGAAATCATCACTTAATAAATAGATTATGAAGTCAAAAATATTTTATTTAATTATTTCATTTATTTACATATTGGCAAGTTGTAAAAATCAAAAAAATGATTCATTTGAAAAGCAAATATATGAGATAGATAAAATTCCTGTAAGTCAATCATTTTATGTAATAGAAATTGATTCTATGAAAAATATAATAGATACTTTGCTTTTGAGAAAATTAAAATATGATGATGAAAAGAATCTTATTTATGAGAATAATACTCACTTAAAATTAAACATAGAGACAGAGAACTATTACAACAAAAGGAACGAAGTGTTCTATTCCAAAATAAAAAAGAACAATGATATGTTTTCTCAGTTTTGGATTGATGTAGAAAATGAATTGATAGCCTCAGCTACTTATATTGTGTATGGAGAAGAATCAATAGATAGTGTTTTTATGGATTACTATTATACTTTTGATGAAAAGAAGCTGATATCTTTATTAATAGATTCCGGAGATGATTTCAATTCAATAGAACTATACAATCAATTTGAAAAGCCAATTTTAAATTTTACAATGTATAAAAATGATACAATAGAGAAGGCAGAATTTTTCTATGACAAACAGAATAAGTTAGAGAAGAAAATTCACAGAAACTTTTCGACAAAAGAAGAAACTATTTATGAATACGATAATGATATAATAATAATATGGGGGGCAAAACCAAAAGTATAGAAGAATAGAGTGAATTTTGCCGTTTTAGTTTAATTATAGTTTAATATGAGTTTAAATTTTGCCGGCGATAATTAAAGCAAAATCATTATCACTTTAATTTTTTGCCGATTAGTGTTCGTTTTATGTGTTCCAATTCGGCTTCCAGATCATAAACCTTGTCATATAGATTTGCCGGATCAGGAAGCTCCCAGCCTAAATATATCTTGACTTCCCAAACTTCAATTATATCTTGTGGTGAAAGCGTAACGTTCGGGTATTCGTGCCTGTTATCTGATTTTAGATAAAGGTTGTTGTACTTCTTTAATCTATTTAATACACGTTTTACCAAAATACCTTCATCGGTCTCTGAACGCGCCACAATGACGTATATACGATTGTCTTTTATCTCTTTTACCCAATTCTCAATCCATTGCCCTACTACATAGGACTTATCATGAAGCGTTGGATACATGGAATGTCCTTTTACCTGAAACATACGGAACGTTCCATGATTAATGCCTGGTAAGTTATATGTAGGAAGCTTTTGAATGAACGTAGGATCACTATATCCGGTTAAATATCCGGCGGCTGCCTTTACCGGAACCAGTACAACGTTATCATTGCCTGTTTTGTCCACGGTTACAACGGCGGGCATTTTTGTTTTAGAAACCGATTCGCCTGCTAAAAGTGTGGCATTTTCTGCACTTTTGGTTTCGTCTGAAAATGTCACCGTATTTGTCACCGTTTCATAGGGTGGCAAATTTTTTATATTTCGTTTTAGCATTTCGCCTTTTTCGGATATGATCCAATCCAAAGAAAATATTTCAGAATATTCTGAATTAGACAACCTTTCAAAGAAATCAAAACTTGGTTTGGACTTCCCTGAAGTAATGTCATAGATGGCTTGTGAACGATTGTATCCTAATTTATTGGCAAAATCATTTTTGCTAACACCCAGAAAATCAATCATTCTCAATATCCTTTCAGAAATACCTGTATTATTTTTCATTTATTTCTTGTTGTTTCAGAATATTCTGTATATTTGTATCTGATTAACGCAACAAAGGTAAAATAAAATTCTTTACATGAGCACTTTAGAAAAAAAACGATTCAATCAATGGACTTTACTTGCCGCCGCTACTGGATACAGCGCGGTTTATTGCAAAAAAGTAGTTAACGGTGATCGTTCCCAAACTTCAAAGGGTGGGAGGGTAATCATGGATAAGTACCAGGAATTTCTGAAACTAATCAACGCTTAGTGTTATGGTAAACGCATCACTTGAAGTCTCGTTGGAAGACTTTTTTAATCGAATCATTGAAGAAATAAACGCGGAATAATGCAGTTGCTGGTAAACGACATAATTACGCGTAAATATAAGGATGAGCATACTCTTTGGGTATCGCAGCGCCTTTTACTGCAAGTTTGCCAGGTTAGCGAGGAGTATCTTAGAAAGAAGGCACGCCCAACATACAAAAAGACAATACAAAAAGGATATAAATACGGCGATTTTCTGCCGAATACCGGCGCTTCTTGGCGCTATGGAAAAGTTAACGGTACATTCTATTACGATTATGATTGTTTGCCTGATCGTAAACCGACTTTTTACCGGTCAAAATTAGGCACAAGGCATGAGCTTCTACAAGCGTATGAGGCTCTGCTAAGTGCTAAGAATATGACCGCAAATGAAGCTTTGAAAAACAAAATATCGGCTTCTGTGTCTTTGCTTATTGACAATACAGACATACGGCATTATATGTATAATACGGCTGTTGGATTTAGCCAAAAACAAGCCGAACAAATGGCCACCGCTCGCGCCTGGTGCCGTTGGATGATTAGCCAGCTGGAAGATGATAATTTCAAAAAGCTGGGCATCTATAAAAAGCAGGATTTTTATCAAATCTGTTGTGATCTGATTTCACCCTTGGAACTTGAAGGTTTCAAAGTGAGTTCAGCAGCTTATTTACGAAACAAATTAGACAGCTTTCCGGCTTATGAAAGTATCAGCGCCCAGCGTGAATTCTTTATTTCCGGAAGGTATGGAAATAACAATGCTCAAATCGTGGGTAAATACCCGCTATTTGATGAAGAAACCGGTCAGATTTATGACTTCGATATTCACGAAGCTTTGATGTTTCGATTGTACATGAATCCCGGTAGTTCCACAAAGGAATATATACGCCAGCTGTGGGAACGATACTATATAGAAGATATACGTGAATTTGGTCAGGAACCAGTTTCTTATCGGGCGTTTTGCCACCATGTAAGAAGGTTCAACAATGAAGTGAAAATGGCACGTGCACGCCACGGCCAGGAATGGTATAAAAAGAACGTATTAACGTATGTAACCAACGAAAAATTAAAATACGCTCATTCACTTTTTGCTGGTGATGGTTCCGGAACGATCAATTATAAATATGTAAAGTCAAACGGCCAATTAAGCTCAATGAAACTTTACGTAATTATGGTTTCAGACATCGCCAGCCGTAAAATAGTAGGCTGGTCAGCCGCCCCGAAAGGTCAGCACAAAGAAACGTTTGAAATGACACGCGATGCCGTGAAAATGGCTATCGAAACTTGTGATCATCAGACAATGTTTGAATTTGTTTCAGATAACCACGGCGCTTTTGCTTCAGGTGAAGCAAAAACGTTTTTAAACCTTGCATTTAATAAGGTCAGAACAATTGTAGCAGGAAATTCACAAGCCAACCCGGCGGAAACGGAATTCCGTTTGTTTAAACGCAGTTTAAAGGATATTCAGAACTTCCTTTCCACTTCCTGGGGTGTGGGTATCGAGGGGCAAGCTAATCCGGATCATTTGAACATTGATGATTTACCTACTTATGAGGATGCACTTATCCAAATCCATGAACTAATCAAGCGTTGGAACGCAACGCCGCTACGTGATGGAATTTCGCCTAATGAAAGATTTGAAAACAAACATCCGGAATGCCGTCCAATGGAACCGGTTGTGCTTCGATATTTATTTGGTAACCATACGGAAGTAGATATTTCCTATATGCGTGGGTTTGTGGATGTTTATAAAACATCGGGCTACAATAACTCAATAAAATATCAATTTGAAATCCCGCAATATGGTGGTGCCGGTACCGAAATGATTGCCAAAGCAATCGGATATACTACCGGTGCCAAACTGAAAGTAGTTTGGACGGAAGAAATGGCCGATCTGTACACGTTGGACGGAAAATTCATTCTGTCTTGTCCACCGGCTCCAAAATCATCGCAATCGCATGCCGAAATGGATGAAAGCAATGAATATGCTTTAGGTCATCATTTAAGTCGAAAAGAAAAGCAGGCTGAATATGTAGATGAATTTGAAAATTCCCTGAATGAGATTTGGAATGATCTGCCATACGAAACGGAAATGGCGCTGGGATCAAACAAAGAAACTTACAACCGTGAAATGATTAACCGCGAGGTATCAACCATAAAAAAATCCGCCAAAAAGAGAATTGAACGCGACTTCAATGACTCCGATTGGTCGGACTTAGATCAGTAATTGTATAACACAAAAACCAAAATTTCTATGGCAAAATTAACACAAAAACAGAAAACTGAAGTAATCCCGGCTGAAATCGCCCGGTATTTCAACGAAAACAACGCAAATCAGGTAACATTGGCAGAATTGGCAGGTATTGACAAAGCCTTTGTAAATCAGATTGCACAGGGAAAAACCCACATCGGAACTACCGAAATAAAAGACAAATACTACGAAGCCATTGCGCGAGCCATTGGCTTAAAAATTACGCCTGAATATTGGCAGCACTTCAATACCTGGAACTTCAAACAAGGCATTTTGGCTTTGGAAAAAGCAAAAGCAAACAAAGAACGTGTAGGTATTGACGGCGATACCGGAATGGGTAAAACTTACCTATCTACAATCTTCAAAAGGAAGTACGCAAAAAGCGTGATCCTGGTCAAATGTTCCGGGATTGAAAACTCAAAGGAATTTGCTGTGAATTTTGCTGCTGCGTGTGGCGCCGATACCATCGGAACCAAAGGCAAATTAATAAAAAACGCTTGTGCTAAAATTAGACAAATGGATGGTGATATATTGGTGATCATTGATGAGTTTGAAAACTCAAAAGCCGGAAACATCCCTACCATCAAAGCCATTGCTGATGAACTTGAAGGTCATGCAGGCGTTGCTGTAATTGGGATTGACGTACAGAAAATGCTCGAAAAAACAGCACAACGACGCAAACAAGGATTTATCCAGGTGAACCGTCGCTGGTCATTTACCTGGACAAAATTGGACGGCGATATTTCAGATGACATTTTGCAAATATGCCAGGCTTTGGGAATTACCGTTAAATCCGCTCAAAATTGGTTAATGAGCCGCGTGCATGACTTTGACAGCTTGAAAAACATCTGTACGGCTGCCTTAGAAGAAGCCGAAAAATCAGGACGGCCGGTTAATGCTGAATTGTTGAACGAATTATACCCAATGTGATGGAAGCAGTCTATTTACCCAACCGCCGGCTTTTGATTTTCCGCAATAGTGCAGGAAAAATTATGAAAGTCTATTCCGGTCCCATTGCTACCAAAAAACTAACGGAAGGAATCAGACAATTTATGTTGAATTAAAAATATTAAAAATGGCATCAAAAAAAATGTATCAAGTAAAAGTTAAGGTTTCCGGCAAAGGCTATAAAAACCTTTATATGACAGGATTAAGTTTTGCTAAAAATCCAAAAATAGCCCAAGATATGGCCGTTACTATGGTCAAAGAAGAATTGTCTAAACAGCCCGATATAGCCGTTGGGAACCTATTAATTGAATCCGTAAAATGCACATTAATAAAGCAAGAATTTATTTTAAGAACCGCATAAAATTATAAAAATGGAAGCAACCGTAAACAACACAGTACAAAAGCCGGCATCAGAACTAAGCGCGGCTGAATTAAAAGAACTATTGGCAGCTAAAGAAGCTGAAGAAAACAGACTGGCTGAACGTCGTAAAAATGACTATCTGAAAGATAAAAACAATTTCCTTCAAGACTTATTGAACACTTTTCATCTTTACAAAAACGATTTGGTAAAGTTGAAAAAGGACGGTATCACCCACGCAACTAATTTCAACAATCTGAAGTATGAAATTGACGGAAAAGAACCTAAAAAAGATGCAAAGTCTTTTGAGTTGAAAAACGACACTATCCGTGTAGTAGTTGAGGAGCAGGAACGCTTTGATTTCACAGATGAAGCCATTGTGCACATCAATGCTATTAAAGACATTTTCAAAGCAAAATTTGAAGAAAGAAACAAAGGAATGTACGCACTCTTGGACTCAATCCTTATGCGAAATACAAAAGGTGATTATGACGCCAAATTACTGGCCAAAGCACGCGGTCAGGTTAAGAAAATAGGCGATGAAGCTTTAATAGCTGAATTTGACAAGCTTCAGGACTGCTTAACGGTTGTAGGCACCAGCAAATACATCCGTATTTATGAGCGTGATCCGGAAACTAAAAAATGGAAAGGCGTTTCACTTAATTTTTCTGAGCTATGAGCGTAAACATCGAAAAGATTTCTGATAACCGCTATACAGTGAACGGAAAGCTGTTTTATAGAAACATAGACGGTAATTGGGTTTGTCCTTCCAATGACTTAACTCCCAATGAAGAAAAAGCGGTAATGAGCCATATAAAAGCCGAAATGTTGAATCTCCAAAACAGATTGAACTAATGACAAAAGAGAAAGTAGCAGTAAACAGTAACGAGCATAAACATCAAATCCGGAACAGAGCGATGGAAGCGCTGAACAAAGCCAAAAAGCTTGAAGCTGAACGCCTGAAAAGTGGCTGGAAGTATGTGCCTGCCGAAAAAGGCAGAAAGTTGGTTAAAGTGGATTAAATCCACGCCCCTAAATAAATTTTAGTTAGGGTTTTCCTGGAGCGTTCCGGAAACGGAAAGAAATGGAAGCATACGGGTTCGAATCCCGTCCAGGAAGCAAATTTAAAAGCTATAAAATGAGAGAAATCGGTATCAATGAATTTTTGGGAAAGTCATTTGACGTTTACCCTTTTGAAGGTGAATGGCTGAAAAGCTTTGGCGAACCGGAAAAGAACTTTCTGATGGTTATCTATGGTGCCAGCGGAAACGGTAAAACAGAGTTTGCTGTTAAGTTGACTAAATACCTTGCTGGAAGTGCTGTATTGCTCGTATGAACAGGGAATTTCAAAAAGCCTTCAGGACGCCATTCGCAGAAACGGAATGGAAGACGTGAACGGTCAGGTTTTCTTTACCAAAGGCGAACCGTTGCACGATCTTATTTTGAGATTGAAAAGAAAAGGATCACCAAGATGCGTGATTATTGACAGCCTGGATTATATGAGGCTTACAACTGATCAGTTCAAGCAGCTTAGAAAAGAATTTCCACGCAAATCATTCATTATCATTTGCTGGTCAAAAAATGACAGACCTAAAAGCCAGTACGCACAGGATATAGAGTACATGGCAGATATCAAGATTCCGGTACGCAAATTCAAAGCGTATCCGGCAAGTCGTTTCGGAGGTAACCAACCCTTTGTTATATGGGAAAAGAAACCCAAAGCAGGTGAACAATTAAGCTTAATTCAAAATGAAAGCAACTAAAACAAACGTATCGCCGGAAGTTGAAATTCTGATGCGAAACAAACGAAGTACAGTTTTGACAATTGCTACCCGAACCGGGATTAAAAAACCGGATACCTGGGACGAATTCAACAATTGGATGAAAACCAAATCAGTCCATAAAAAGGATTTGCACCGGTACAGTTCAGACGAACTGGATGATCTGATCAGACAGTTCCGGGCGTTGGAAAGCAATTTCAAGAAATCGGCCGAAAAGGTAGGGACAAAAGCATGGTACCAAAAAACAGGGCTACCACAAGCAAGTTTCAATTAATAAAAAAAGCCTGAAGTATTGCTACATCAAGCCCCGGCAAGGCAAATATAGCAAAACGGATGGCATACAATAGAAAAAATTATTTGAAACGTGTCCTGGCCATACAGGAAATAGCCCTTCACCATAGAGCGCAGGGGCTATTTTTCAAGGAAATATTCCACTTGTATGTTGAAAGCCAGTATCAAATCAGTAAAAGAACATTTGACAGTTATATGGGCGTGAATGCCCGGAAAGAATTAAAAGAAATCGAAGCTATGGAAAAATTAAACGAAACTAAGAAAATCCAGGCGTCTGATATGACGGAATGCCCGGATTGTTTACAGCCTACTTCCCAGGAAGAATTGAAAACTTTTGGCGGGTTGTGTGAAGATTGTAATACAGGGTTGTAACGAGCAAGGGTGGCGATAAATAGCACAAATGTTTCACTTTAATACAAATTTATGAATAGCACAAATGACCAAATTAAGCACCTAACCGCCACTGACGCAAAACTGCCTGTTAGCAGAAGTGCTTTAAAAACGGGTTATGAGGCAGTTTTGAGAATTTTACCTGTTCTTGAAAATATATATGGTGATGAGCCGATAGAAGATGATAAACTCTTAATTGAAAAATTACAAAATTTCATTAAAGGGGTTGAAGAGCATTTCTGCTAACGAGTGGCTTTGCGAAGTTTTGAGCCTCGAAAAATTTCGCAAAACTGCCGTTATACTTTCCCAAACGGTTTTTTGGAACGGTTCGATTCCGCTCCTGGGAACAAAATAATTTCAAATGAAAACAATCACAGATGAAAATATGATGGTTGAAGTCATTTACAAGAAGAAAATGACGTTTGCCGAATACAAGAAAACCAAGGCTCAATCTGAAAAACGAGGGTTTAAAGTGCAGGCCTATGAAGTGGGATTTTTTTCTGATGGAACAAAACCGAAAATTTAAAAATATGTGGAAAATAACAAAACATAGAATAGGTACTTACGCAAATGACTTGAAGATAGCAACTCTTGTAAGAGAGCTGTCAGAGGTTGACTGGGTAACTACTCCCGGAGAATTTGAAGGATTATTTAACAAAGCTGTTTCAGCTATGCCGAAAACGAACAGTTTTTCGCCTGATTTGATGTACAAAGTCACCCAAAGAAACTTAAAATCAATCGAAGTTTGGAAGCTAAACGTTGAAGGCGATTTCAAATACAAAATGTTTACACTTGATTTTATAGAACCGTCGTTATGAATCCAATTGAATTAAAATTAACTAAAGAGCAATTTAAAGGGCTTATTCGTATGCTGATTGAGTATAATTTATATCGCGAAACTAACTCGAAATTTTACGATAGAAAAGCCAAAATAGCTATCGAAAATGATGTGATGAAATACATCGATAAAAGGCGATTATCCATCGGTGAAAATCAAAAAAATATAAAGTTGAAATTTAAGTATCAAGATGGCTATGGATTGTGGAGAATTCTTACATCAGAAGAGTTGATGTGTTATTTTTACCAAGGCTTTCACTATGAAAGTAATGTAGCAGAAATAATAAAAAATCAAATACATAAACAACTATGAAAACCAAATACATACTCACATCCCAAAACACAAAAGGTAGCGTTAATTATGAATATGAAGACGGGATTTTGTGTGGTCTACAAGTGTCGGAAGATGCCGAATTGACAAGAAAACAAAGGATTAAAATCTTATTAAGAACTGCCGTCAATGAAGCCAAATTAAATGAAAACCTGAGATTACCAGGATGCATCTTAACGCTGGTTCCGGCTGATCTGTCTTTTGAAAGATTTTGGAAGGAATACAACAATCCGGCATCCAAAAAGAAATACACTGAAAGCCTTTGGAACCAAAGAACTGATGCTGAAAAGGTTCAAATGTTTGATTTCCTACCCAAATACAAAGCCATGAAAAGGATGGAAGGCACGCAAATGGTGTACGCCAGCACTTATATAAATCAGGAAAACTGGAAGGTTTAATATTGACAAAATCCTGAATAATCTTAATTATTGACAAAATGCTGAATAATCACGAAATATGGAGAAAGTGTAATCATTGCGGTTCCTTCTACGATTTAAGAAAATCAAATCGTTGTGAAGAATGTGGTTCTAAAAGCGATCATTCCGCCCACGTGAAAGTATTTCCCGAATTATTAATCCAAGCGCCATTATGCCTATCAGTATCAGAAAGTCAGTCAATTGCATATAACAAAAATAAACATTAATTTAACTGCCCAAATCGGGCTAATTAAAACTTTAGATTATGAAACATCCTTCTTTTATGGAAAAATACATTTCGGGTTTTCCGTTTTGTAGGTACAAAACTCCAATTATGATTGAGGTTACACCGGAACAATTAAACATCAGATTATTGATGGGCTTTTCTTGGAAAAACTTTTCAATTCCTGCATCAGACATTGTTGAAATAGGTCTGAATCAGGAAACGTACAGATCAGCAGGTAAAGCAGCTGCCGGCGCAATTGTCGGAGGCGTTCTTACCGGTGGCATTGGACTTCTTGCAGGTGCAGCGCTGGGCGGAAAGCGCAGAAAAGACAATGAAATGACGTTGGTTGTGAATTATCAGGGAACTGAATGTAATATTGAATTGAAATCAAGTAAAACAATTCCAAATCTTTATCAGGAAATAAAGAAAATATTCAAAGAACCAAAAACCGAAACCGCCCAATTATCCCAGGCTGACGAACTTCAAAAGTTCGCTGAATTGAAAGAAAAAGGCATCATTACGCCGGAAGAATTTGAAACCAAAAAGAAACAAATATTAGGACTATGAATAAAGAAGATTTAAGAATCGTAGATTATTACACAAAAAAGGACGGAATGTCAACAGCTCGTTTTCATCAATGGGTTGTTATAGAAGATAATGTTTACGGTGTTTTAGAAGGAAATGAAGGTGAAGTATTTACTATACCTAACCCGTAGTGCATTATTAAACGAGATTAATTTTTAGGTTGTTAATGTTCCTGTTGAAAAGGAATTTATTGAGATATTGAATGGTTGTAAGTGTTGTAATTTTAGCCAAGATTCTGGTTTTAAATC